>JBBIRQ010000013.1:0-133578 GCA_037441665.1 Anaerolineaceae bacterium
GCGGCACAACGACCGGCGGCACAACGACCGGTGGCACAACGACGGGCGGCACGACGACCGGCGGCACAACGACGGGCACAATCGGCGGCGGCGACGGTACATCTCGTAATACAGCAGGCGGCGGGAGCGAACGCATCATCGAGTTTGTAGACCCATTTTTGACCAAGCGCGTAGAACCGCCATTCTCGTTGCCCGGCGAAATTGTGACATGGTTCATCACAGTGACCAATCCCGGCACGACCCCTGTGCCCAATGTCGTCATCACCGATACCCTGCCGCAACAAATCGTCATCATCCGCACACAGGCGATAGATGGCGTTGTTAGCGTCAATGGGACGACCATCACCTATGAACTCAGTAGCTTAGGCCCCGGCCAATCGCAAACCTTAATCGTGACTACCCGCGTCCGTGACACCGTCACTCCTCCTTATAGCATCGTCAACGTGGCGGAGATGGTTAGCCCTGTCCCCGCGCGGGCTTCGGCCCGCGTGCTGAGCGTGGGGTCTCTGCCCCAAACGGGAGAAACGCCGTGGTGGCGGGGTTGGGCTTTATTGGGTTTGGCGGGTGTTGGCGTTGGGGTGGTTGTGGTTGTGTATCGCGCGGGTAAGCGTGGGTACAGCGCCCCTTAATCGCCTTTGGCTATGACCCATTTAGCCAAGAAAGCCTCGTCAGCGATGAGCGCTAGCTCATTGGTGGTGGTTGACCATACCCATATTTGCGGGCGAAAGCGCCCTTCGCCAGAAGGGTATCCCCCAACGATTAAATGTTCACCGTGGGTATCCCAAGCGATTTCAAGAATGGTGTAACCGTCATCTAGGAACAAAGGCGTTAGAGCGCCGGAAAGGGCGTCTAGGCGATATAGCCGATGTCCCGTCCCTGCGCTCATCTGGCGCGCGATGGCGAGTTGGTCGGTTTGGGGATGCCAACTGAGGGCCGTATCTTGAAGCGCTGTCTGGGCGATGGGCGATACTTGATTGGTCTGTAAATCCAAGATGGAAATTTGGGGCGCGCCATTGGCTATATCGAAGTAAGCCAGCTTGTCGCCGCGGGGCGATAAAGCCCCCATCGTGTTGTATTCGGTGCTCACAAGCTTCATCGCGGGCGCTGATTGCGGCGGGTTCAAATCGTAGATGATGATGCCTGGCCGCAAAGCATCTGTGGTTAAAAAGGCGATTTTGCGGCCGTCCGCCGACCACGCCGGCGAATGTCCGATAATTTGCGAATCGGCAAAGAGCGGGCGCGTTTCTAAGGTATCCAAATCCAGTAGCCAGATGCGGACGGCGCCATAGCGATTGTTGGCCCCCTGCTCAGACCGCTCATAAGCCAGCAAACGCCCTTGAGGATGAATAGCGGGATTTTTGCAATCGGCGGCTTGCGCGGCACAATCGAGCAGGGTTTGCGTCGCCCCGGTGGCGATATGCACCCGTTTGAGGTCGGTGGTGGTGGCGTTGTTGCGCTCCGCATAGACGATGCTGTGGCCATCGGGATGCACGTCAAAGTCGTAGATGCCCCGCGCGCTTTGGGTGAGACGGCGCGCGGCGGATGGGCTATCGAAGGGGGCGAGCCAAATATCTTGGGTGGGGGCCAAAGCGGGGTAAAGATAGGCGATTTGCGCGGGCGGGCGCTGGGCATTATCCCAATAGATGAGAGCCGCCACAGCGGCTAATGATAACCCGCTGAACAAGGCGACCCATTTATCTAGACGGCTAAAGCGCGCCATTTAAGAGTAAAGATAAGGGTGTTCGGGTTGTTCGACTTCCTCCACGCTGGTAGCGCGGATGATGGGCAGAGTTTGGTTGTTGAAATCGCCCGCTTGCAAAACGCCCTGTATCCGCACCCATGCGCCATCGGCGATAGCGTCCGCGCCCGCCGCTTCTACAGGTATGCCCAGCGCGAAGGCATCGGCGACACAACAACTGATGGTGAAACGAGCCACCATAAAACGGTCTGCCCCAAAGCTCGGCTCGCGGTAGACAAACCCGACCACATCCACAGGTTGGCCATCGAAGGCGCTCGGCAAGGCGGCGCGGTTGAATTCGCGCAACCAATCGAGGATGTTACGCTCTAGCGGGCTACGGGTGAAGGCCACGGGGTCGCCCAAGCCGACCGACGCGGTGAGCAAGTTACCTTCGATAGCGCTAGCTCCCAAAGGGCGCGAAGGGACGAGCGTACCCAACAACAGGGGGATGGCTACGATAAAAGCCGCCGAAGCGGATAAACGCCCGTGTTCGTGGTCGTGATGGTCATCGTGGTGATGATGTGCCGAGTTGGTGGCGCGTAAATTATCCCAAACGGCCACTATCCCCAACAAAAAGAAGATGAAGACAGCCACGTACGACAACCACGCGAAGCGCTCGTTGATGTAATTGGTCAGGTTGCCCGTGAGGATAGTGATAAGAAAATAGAGGCCCATCCCCAACAATAGCCCCGCTTTGACCCAGCGGATAGCTTCGGAAGGGGGCGCGTGTGTGTGTTCATGGTCAATGTGTGTCATGATATTTCATCCTAACTGCATCACGACGTTTAGCCAAACGCCAGCCAACAAGCTCATCAAGAAGGGCAAGACGATGAGATATAAAACGGTCTTGCGACGGAAAACACCCAAAAACATCAGGGTACTTTTGACATCTACCATGGGGCCAAAGGTCAAAAACGATACGATAGAACCGGTGGTGAACGTGTTGGTGAAGGCCAGCGCGAGGAAGGCGTCTACGGTGGAACAAACGCTGAGCACAAAAGCCAACACTTGCAAAACGACGACCGAGATAAGCGGTCCGCTCCCTAGCGACAATAACAATTCCTGAGAGACGAACGTCTGCATGGTGGCGGCCAACAAACACCCGATGATGAGATAGCGCCCCATCTCAAAAAATTCATCGTTGGCGAAGCGGAGCGATTCCAAAATGCCGCCCATCAGCGATTTGCGCTCCCGCCTTGGGTCCGTGTTGGTGCCATCTCCGCCGACAATGGGCGCTAAGGAAGTCGGTAGCAACACCTCTTGCGGGCGGGCGGCGAACGCGAAAATAAGCCCCACCGCTAGCGCGATGAGCGCCGTCAGCACAAAACGCCCGACGAGCACAGGACCAAAGCCAAAGGCGATGTAAGTACTGACGAAGACGATAGGGTTCATCACCGGCGCGGCCAGCAAAAAAGCGACGCCTACCGACATCGGCAATCCCTTAGTGAACAAGCGCCGCGCCACCGGCACAACGCCGCATTCGCACACGGGAAAGACCATCCCCATAAACGTGCCGCCGAGCGTGGCGGCTAGGGGGTTACGCGGCATCCAGCGCACGATGTCATCACGACTGATGAACACTTCTATTAGACCCGAAGTCAGCGAGCCAAGCAGTAAAAATGGGGCGGCTTCGATGAAGATACCCAAAAAGCGGGTGGTGAAAATCGTGATGGTGGTGCTGAGGTCTTGGCCTTTGCTGATAGCCGCGGCCATCCAACCCGTGAGGATGAAAACGATGAGCAGGAGCAGAGCCAACGACCGATAAGGCCTTAAAGATGATGCTTGTTGCATAGCATTTCTCAATCGCTCATTACGGCCAGATACCCTTTATTATGCCGAAAAATCCTCAAAATCAAGACTGTTCTATTTGGATTGCCCCATAGCATTCTCTTTCGCCATCCGTTACGCGCCAAAAACCGATAGGGCCAGAGGCGGCAATTTCAAACTCTAGGGTGATGAAGGCGGTCTCGGTGTTGATGTCCAGCGCGAAAAAGTCGCCATAGTTATCTGCTGTCAATGTCCCTTGGGCATGCGTCACCACCAAAGCGCCGCGCGCATCGAAGGAAAAATCCGCCTCGGCAAAGGTCGGTAATTGCGCCAAGAGCGCTTGCGGGCAATCGGGTTCGTAGGGTTGCCACGCCACCCGAAAAGGGAAAGCGCGCAGGGGCGATGATGCCGACGTGGCTGTCGCTGTGGGCGCGGGTTGCGGCGTGCGCGTGGGTCGCGCTGTGTTCGTCGGCGCGGGTTGCGGCGTATCGCTGGCCGTGGGTTGACGTGTGGGCGATGCAAACGGTGTGCGCGTGAACGTCAGCGTCACCGGGATAGGTGTTGTAAAGCTGTCGGGAGCGCTCTGGGGTAAGGTACAGTTGGCGACGCACACAACGACCAGCAAAGAGAAGCCGTAGAGCAAGGGCCGGCGGGCCATAAGCGACTCAACCTTTCTATTCGCTTCATCCTCATTGTAAGTGATGCCTTGCGATTTGACGAATAGAGGTTGTATTCCGTGATTTGGAAATGCCCGGATTGGATGGTTACACAGTCAAGGATATGCTCAGGCTTGTCGGGACGCCCATCATCGCGTATGAAGTGGCTTTGTGTTTTGAATAACGCTTCCGTGTAGCATTATTCAGTCTAACTGATTCGCTCAGGAAAATCTGATTGATTTTGTCAACTGATTGACATATAATAGGTATACAGGCAAGCGCAGGATTTTTGCTAGGTCGTCGGATAGACGGCAGCTCCTTTGAGAGTGGGTTCCTAGCACCTGGGGCCTGTATATAGCAGACTAAAAATCGAATTCGTACACATCACAAAGCCACGCTAAGTGGCTTTGCGTTTTGAATAATGTTTCCGTTTCTCTGGGCCAGAACTTCAAGCCATAACCAGCATAACGCCCAAAGCGCTTGTACATCAACGGATATAGCATCCGCACATAGCGATCCTCAACAAACCCATATTGATTGGGCTGAACCCCGAAGAAAAAACCGCTGGCAACTGCATCCGCCAATTGCAGACCCATACGTTTTGTAGCAGATGCTGTGATTTGATCGCTTTTAATGACGTTCCAATTAATCTGCACATCGTCGGATTCAGTCCGGTGCCGCAAGCGATTCATGTACTGCCGGAATTCTTCATATTTCATTCCACCCCGGTTAGAGAAGATGATTTCTGCTGTGTCGTCACCGGGCGTTTTAGTCGTCACGTGATCACGACAGTACCACGACACGCGCTCAAGTAGTAGCCGTGCGGCATAGAAGTACATGCGGTTCTTTTGCTGGAATATTTCCACATTTTTGATCGATGGCTTGTGAATCAGCACGACGAGCGCCTTCAAATCTGCCTGTGATAGCACATCCAGAAACGGGATACGGTGTTCGTGTTTGAGTTTGCGGAAGTGTAACGGTTCGTGATCTTTGCGATTTAAGACCTGCTCACGCACGTGATCCACCAGTTTCACCGTCTCAAGATCGGTTGCTTTCTGGGTGACAACAGCGGACACGATAAACCAATCCGAGCTACCTTTGCCGAACCGGAAGCCTTCGTCACCGGATTCATCAATGTATACGACCCAACTTGCCGTCATGATGTTGAACGCCCATGCGCCACGGATGGATCAGCCGGCCCCGGCTCCAGCCATGTCGTCCACTGACTGACATCCGGCACGGCATAAGTTGCGGACTTATCCTTCGGGGTGGGAACATGCATGATGGGCAGTTGCGCCATTTGGTCGTACATCTCGAGGATGACGCGCTTGGTGCGGTATTCGCCGTGCGCCGCCTCGTCATTGCGCTTGACGATGGGGAAGGTCTCCAGGATGTAGTCCACGTCGTCGCGCGCCACTTGGTACAGGTGGAAGTAGAGCGCGTCCAGCTCGCAGCGCAGCAGGAAGCGCCGTTCGTCGTCCCAGACGAAGGGCGCGCCACCGTAGCCCAGATCGCGCGCGAAGGGCTGCAAATCCCAGGCGGTATAGGTGAGTTCCAGCACGCGCGGCACGATGAAGTCCAGCAGCGCCTCCGTGTACGTGTGCGGCGGAATCACGGGCAGTTGCTGAACAATGAAGAAGTTGAAGTTCGTTCCACCAATCTTTTGACGTGTAACAAAATCAAAGACGAACGTACTTGCGTTGGTGGTTATGAGATAGGCGTTGAGTTTGTGAGTTTGCAGTATTGGCATGCTATTCCCAACACCAGCCATCGGCAAAATACTAAAAATCCCTGCACGCTCGTTAGTTGTGTTGGTGATGCCGCGAAAGCCCAGCAACCAGCCCTTGTCCCACGATCCCAAGCGCGCCACGACTTCGCGCGCATCCACCCAATAGCGCGGCAGGGGCAGGGTGTGGGGGTTGCGCAGTTCGTCGGGGGTCATGTCGCGGGTCTCGCCGTCTGGGGTGTAGGTGGCCCAGCGATGGGTGAATTGGTGCATCAGCTTGGCTTCGTACAGGGGCAGATAGCGCTCACCCCCGCGGACGAAGTGGTTGCCTTCGAGCCGATAGCCGTCCGCTTCCAGCTCCGCGCGGGTACGGAACAAGTGCGAGTCGTTGGACATATCGAACATACGCAAAAACGAGATACCCCAGGGATTGTCCAGTGGCTCTTCGCGGATCAGGACAGGCACGCGCCGATAGACGGCTTGGGTGATGTGGGCGTCGCGCTTCGTGCGGAAGGTGGCGACAGTGCCGGTGTTGGGGTTGAGCAGGGCGATCTGTTGGGCGGAGAGGCGGAAGCGCCGTTCGGGGTCGCTCAGGTCGTCCACGCGCTGCAGGAAGAAGGCGAAGTCGGCTTGGTCTGTGGTGGTTTCAGGCCCTGTCAGCGTCATCAGGGCAAACTTCATGCGGCTGTCCACAGCAGGAAAAATCTTCTCGCGATTCTCAAAATCGTACAGGCTGGCCAAGCTACCCGTCCGAATGAGGTCTTGGAAGAACAATTTGGTGGTGTCGTCGGTGGCGATGCCGCTGGGGACGATCAGGCCCGCACGCCCAGTGCCGCTGATGATATGGCGCGCGGTCTCGGCAAAGATGGTGTAGGTGTTCACGTCACCGCGCCCGCACAGGGGGAAGCGTTGCGAGACGCGCACAAAATGCGATTCGCCCTCCGCCTGGCGCTGGTCGGCCAGAAAATTGGCATACAGGACGGGATCGGACTGTTTGAGGGCCTCGATCAGGCGTTTGCGCGCGGCGGCATTGGGCGCGCTGGCAATTTCCGGCGCACGCTCCGCAAACCATTCTTTTTCCTGAATTTTAATGCGTTCCCACGGCGGATTGCCGAGTACACAATCAAAGCCACCGTCCCAGCCGGTTAGCTCGTTTTGGGCGTGCTTCAGGTTGTTCGGCACGCTGAACACGTCCGGGAAGGCGACATGCCAATGGAAGAACTGGTAACGCTCCTTGAGTTCGACGACGTATGCGCGCGTGGTTTGCAGGTCGTCGGCTAGCGGGTTTTCCTCCAAGCGGCGGTAGAGCAGGTCGGTCATGGGCATCGGTAGCCCGTTTTGTTTTTTCTCCCACACGAACGCCGCACACCAGGCATCCGCCAGCAGTCGCGCCTTCACGTATTCGGGATCACTCGCTAGCGCCGCGTACTGCGCTTCCTTGCGCCACACCGCGTCCAGCGTGTCGTCGGGTGTGTCATCCAGCGCGTGCATGGCAGAGGTCAGGTAGCTGTAATTGGCGACAGGGGCGGCATCAAACAGCCCAAGCTGGCGTATTCTGTGTTTGCGTTGTTTGCGCTCTTCACGGTTGCGCTTTTTTATCGTAGCGGCGACTTTGGAATCGTCGCCCTCGATGGGACTGAAAGCATCGTCGGGGATGCCGTCCGCCATCAGCTTCGGCGTCGTCCCCAGCAGGCTGTTGCCCACCTGAATACGATGGTCGAGGAAGCTGAGCGGCTTGCCCGGTTCCAGTGCCTCCATCCACAGGTTGACCTTGCACAGCTCAACGGCCATCAGGTTGATGTCCACGCCGTAGATACAATGGCTGATGATGTCGCGCTTGGCTTCCTGAATTACGCTCGGTGTGGGTTCTTCTTCGCCGCTACGGAGGAAGGCCAGCGCCTTCGCCATACGGTTCGCGGCGGCAATCAGGAAGTGGCCGCTCCCGCAGGCAGGGTCACAGACTTTCAGATTAAGGATGGCTTCTTCACCCTTCCTAGTAGCTTCTTCTAGCACCGGATTGAGTGCGGAATCCAGCAGGGTATGGACGAGCGATTCCGGCGTGTAGTAGCTACCAGTGGTTTTGCGCTCGTGGCCTGCGGCAGTAGCCAGCGCAAAACGTCGCGCCGGGACGTTGATCTGCGGGTGTAGTTCCAGCAGACTCTCGAAAACGCTACCCAGTTCATCCGAACCAAGGTTCTTGTAATCCACTGCGCGATACACTTGGGCGCGCTGGTCGTAAGTGAGCGAGAGGGCGCGGATGGCGGTCAGCAGGTGCTGGTTGCTGATTTTACAGTTGATGATGTCGGTCACGGCGCGGTCACTGAACAGGAACGAACCGAGCGGCACGAGACCGAGTCCCGCCCCTGCACCATTGTTCTCACCAGAGAGTAAACGCATCACCAGCCGCAAACTCTCGAACAAATCGGGATGGCGCGTGCCTTTGAAGGTCTCCGCCATGCGCCGCAGTCGCTGGGTGGAATAGAACTGCACGTAACGCTCGCGGGCATCCTGCGGCGCGTCGGGATTGAGTAGCAGTTCGCGGTCTTCGGCTACGAACAGGAACAGCAGTCGATAGACCATCCGCAAAAGCTGGCGGTAGTAATCTTGGGCGTTCAGTTCGCCGCTGGTGAGTTTGTCACGCAGAGCGGCGTTGGCATGATATTCGAGAAAGCCCAATCCGAGCGCCTCAATCGCCTGCTCCACGCCGTCACGTAGTTGGTCAAACGCGCGGGCCCCCTGATCTCGCGCGACGTTCATCCACTTTTCCAGCCAGCAGTCGGAGGGACGTTCGCCCTCGACGCGGGATTGATGGCATAGTAGCCACAGCAGTACAAAATCGCTGTAGACCTCGCCTTCCATCATCGCTTCAAGGTCGAATTCGACATAGGCTTGGCGCGTCAGACTGATGTTATCGCGCAGAATCCGCAGTTTATAGCCGTTGCTGACGAAACCCCATAAATGATTCTCGCTACGATTGAGGAACACTTGCAATAAGCTGTGCGGGCTGGCAGAAGATGCCCCTGAAACGCCGCGTGTGCGTTTGTCTAGCTCTAGTTTGTAACTGACCAGATGCACTGGTACATGCCCCCAGCGGTGGGAAATGGGATAACTGCGCCCGTCAATCTCAATCGCTGTGGCGGTCTGCAAACGCCCATAATTCAGTTCACGGAATAGGGGCAGTAGCCAACGTTCGCGGGTGATAGTTGTGCCAAGGTCACTTTCCGGTAGGCGTTCCTGCGCGGCGCGGAAACTCGCCCATACACCTTGTAGCGCATTCCATGAACGGTTAATCGCTTCGTTCAGTTTCTCACCGGGGCGATGATAGCTCTCTGGTGTCAGCCCATCGAGGTTCGCGCCCTCGCTGATGCGCTGAAGCAAATCGGCAGGTAGCAGTGCGCCTTCCGTGCGAATTGTCGTGAAAATGTTGTTACGTGTAGCCATGCTCTATTTTCTCCCCATCGCAGGAAGGAATACATAAATACCCAATACATCCGGCGGCAGTTGCGCTTCCACGTGATGCTGTGGACGACGTTCGCCGCGCCGATAGGCCGCCTCGCGCACGCGGATATGTGCCGCTAGCAGATGGTCGCCACGTTCCTGTGCAATCTGGTTCAATTTTGGCGCGAGATGGTCGAAGGCATCCACGACACGACCTACAAATTCCGCCGCTTGTTGCGGGTGGATATTTTCGTCGGGTTCAGCCTTCAACAAAGCTTCGGTTGCCTCCGGACCAAGCCAGATGGCGTTATCGGGTGTGCCCTCAAAGGCAAGGGTCAGGCTGTCCTCTGCCAGCAACTGGCGTTCTTCTTGGTCAGTCCGCGTAATCAGATGATAGCGGAAACGCACCAACAGTAGGGTCGTTCGTCGCTCAACAGCCGTTGTGCGGATTGCTCCGGCACGGCGAGCGCGCGGCTGATTATCTTCACTTTCAACGACATCCAGAGCTGTGTTCATAACGTAATTTGCTAAAGATTCGACCAATGGATGCAAGCGCGTCAGATAGAGTTCACCATCTTTCACAGGCAATGCAAAGCGTGCAGTGAATTGCGTTTTGCCGAGCATATCGCGCAGTCCACGTGGGGTTTCTGTCAGATCAGCCTTGATCCCTTCCCTCTGCTCCGAATATTGCGCTGGCAGGGGTGGAAGCGGAGAGATTACACCTCCGTGCATGATGATGGCATCTTTGATAAATGCTTCGACATCCAAACTGGAACCGACGGCTTCTCGGGCGGCTCTCAGTTCTTTGATAACTTCATCTACACGAATCGCCTGTTGCGCGAACATAGTACGCGAACGTTTTTCACGCTCTGCCGCCGCTTCCCATTGCAAGTCAAGCTCCAACCGGCGTGGGCGCATATATTTATCGAATCCGGGCAGGATTGTCTGGCTGAAACCAGCATTCTCATGTAGGAGCAATCCCTCAAAGATGGCTTTGACCACATCCTCGCTATTGCCCGGAATAGGCACAGAGATACCAAGCGTGTTACGAATTGTTTTGTGCTTTCGTAGTAAAACATTTAGTACAATACCGTCAATCTGATTGTTAATACCATAATAAGTCACCACCTTTATGCGGTCCTTTGGTTGTCCATATCGGTCCACACGACCTTCACGCTGTTCATGGCGTGTCGGGTTCCACGATAGATCATAATGCACCACTGCGTCGAATGCCTGCTGTAGATTAATACCCTCGCTCAGGCAATCCGTGCAGACTAGCACACGCTTCCCTGCTTGGCTCAATTGAGTTATCCGCTCTTCACGTTCTGCTGGTGGTAACGTGCCGGTCACGCCAACAACCTCCGCACCGATAGCTACTGCACGCAGGGCATCAGTCACGTATTCGACCGTTGGAATAAAGCGGCAGAACACAATCGGGTTGTAACCCTCGTGTAGCAGATTTTTCACTATGGTGATAAGATTTTGCAGTTTAGCATCATTTTTACCTTGAAGAGCCTCTGCCTCCCGCGCCATATCCAGCAAACGACGACGATGCCTATCCGTATCGTCTTCCAGTTCGCTGGTATCACTGCCGGGGATGACATCGATGCCTTCAGCAGATTCATCGGTCATGAGGTCCAGTACGGTACGCCGCCCGATGTCGTCCACATCCGCTTCATCATCAGCTTCGATGGTGGCGGCACGGCTACGCAGTGTCGCGGCGGCTGCGGCAGGGCTGGATGCCAGCGAACGTAACAACGCCAGCGCCGACCACCAGCGCACCCGCTGACAATAGACTTCGCCGGGTTGCAGGACGGTCTCACGAGCATAGTTCAGCACACGTTCAAACAGCCGCTTGTAGGCATCCGTCAGCTTGTACGTCTCTTCAGTAGTATCGCGCTCCGGGAAGGGCGTGTTCTCATCCATATAAGCGCGGATGTCGCCACGTCGCCGCTGGACAAAGTACCGAGCGAGTTCACGACGTAACGGCTCGTTTTCCGGGCCGGTCAGATCATCGGGCAGGCTTTTAAAATCGGGATTGAGCAGAGCTAGCAAAGAGCGAAATGCTTCTTCCTTACCACTGTGGGGTGTTGCTGTGACCAGTACCAGATGACGTTCTGCCTTCTCTGCCAGTTCTGCGACCAGCTCATAGCGATGATGTTTGCCACCGCGCTTGTCGGTGGTGTGGGCGACAGTATGCGCCTCGTCCACGATGATGAAATCGGGCGCAGTACGCAGGAACTCGTCGCGCCGCCGTTCGGACTTGATGAAGTCTGTCGAGACCACCACAAAGGGATGCCGCTCGAACAGCGATTCGCCCATTCGCAGATGACGCTCCAAGCGCGTCGCTGTGCTGGATAACACTAGCTCAGCTTCGATATAGAACTTCTCACGCAGTTCTGTATGCCACTGCTCGGCTAACTGAGGTGGACACAGCACCGCTAGCCGATTAATCTCGCCGCGATCTAGCAGTTCACGCGCTACGAGTAGCGCTTCTATCGTCTTGCCAATACCGACATCATCAGCAATCAGCAAGCGAACAGGATCTTGTTTCAACGCCATTAGTAGCGGTACAAGCTGATACGGGCGTGGTTCAACATTAATGCGGGCGAAGGAGCGAAACGGTCCCGCGCTAGAACGAAAGCCCAGCTGTACCGCCGCCCTGAGCAAGCGTGCCGAACGATAATCACCGATTTGTGCTGGGTCGGGCGGGGCGAACTGCGCTGGTTCGATGCTCTCCAGCAATGTATAAATGCTTGTAATTTCGGCATCTGCGCCACCTAAGGGACGCACTCGCACTAACTCGTTGGTTGATTCGGGCAGTACCACCCACTCACGTCCGCGCACTCGCACGAGTGACCCAACTGTGAAACTCATGAATTACCTCCAAAAATGTGTTTATTTTGCTCAATAATGGTCGTCCAGTCGTCGCGGTAACCGAAGCGGATCACGCGATAACCATACTCTTCCATACAATCAGCTTGCTGGCTATCCCGCTCCTGACGCTGTGGGTAGTCATGATGCGAACCATCAATGTAGATTGCGGCATACACACCACCCGTTTTATAAACGAAATCAGGTCGTGTATTGCATTCTTTAATATAAAGCTGTGCCGCATCTGGAAGGCGCAGACCGCGCTGATGCAGGTTTTGTAGCCACTCGCGTTCCAAATCCGACTCGCATAGGCTGAAAAGCATTTGCAGGTGACTATCGCGGCTTTCACCTACAGGGCTGATGCTGACTTTGGCATTCACGAGCATCATCAATATATCGCGGATTGTCTGACGATCCAGAATAGGATGTTCGCGCTGGTTGCTGTAGCTCAGCAGACAGTCGTAGCAGGCGGCTTCGCAGTCCTCGCGGGCACGTAGTGCGCGTTGTAAATCCTTGCCCGTTTCGGGGTCAAAGTGGCAAATGCGTAACGCCTTGCGAGCGACCTGTGATAGTGCTACCGGATCATCCACAAGCCGCCGTAGGACACCCGCGCCACCCTCTGCCGCTTCGTAGAACAATAGAAGTTGGCGCTTTTTCGCATTTGGCAAAGATTCTGCCGCCAGTTCGTTATCTTCAAGTTGAAACACGGTTTCGATAGCACGTTTGAGCGCGGCTTGTAACGAAGCCATAGTCTCGATTTGTAGTGCGATGGACGGCTCAAACAGCAGGCAGTTGCGGTTATCTTCTACATACGGTATGACTCGTTGTTTGCGCTCTGACATGGGGTCGCCCGAATCATCTTCATTCTGTTCGTTGCGCTCCCAATAACCACGCTCGATGTCTAGGATGAAGCCAAACTGTTGTTTATTACTGCGCCGTGCCCAGCCCAAGTTGATGCGCCACAATGTCGCGGTTTGGGCATAGGTCAGGTGGGCGATGTCATGACTTTCATGACTCACCAATGCTGTACGAATATCTAGCTCCCCATTTCGTTCATTGAAGCGCACACCAGTGCGAATGTCATAACCCAGACGCAAGCGTTCTTCTTCATCGGACTTGATGCGATCATACCGCTTGGTTACCACATTTTGTAGGCGTAGCAGGGATTTCAGGGGTGGGTCAAGCGGCATCTGGCAGTACTGGCACAGATCGTAATCCACGCCAGATCTCACAGGATGCACATAACCGCAGTTGTCACACTGCTTAATTTGCGAGGTTAACGGGCCCTCCTCATCATCCGTCACTGGCATGATGACCTGATTGATCAGATAGCGTGAGCCTTCGTGATAGATAACCGCTCTAGGTCCAAACTCCGAAATGGCTAGAAATCGTGGACGCGATAGGAAACTGTCCTTCTGCATGGCGCGACGGGCGGGGATAAAAGCTGATAAGGGCAGGCGCGGGAAACTGTAGCCGGGCAAAAAGCCTTCAGTGGCGAAATAACGGTAACTGTAAAAGTCTGATTGTGCGAGACTACCTACTTCGGTCAGTAGGTCAATTTGTGATAATGCCTCATGCCGTAGTCTTTCCGCCTGACGTTTGTCACCCTGCTGGCGCGTTGGATCGCGGCGGATGTCCTCTTGTGCTTTCACCTGCTTGAGCGCGGACCAATACAAACTGCGCCAGCGCTCACAGGCATCATCAAAAGCGCGCACGACATTCTGCATGGTAACTTCTAACAGTTCATTTAACTCCGAAGCCTCTATATCCGAGATAGTTCTGAGAATGCGTTCTGCCCGCTGATGTGCCACTAACCGCGCAGGGCTAGATTCTGCCTGCTGACGAATCTGCGGCAGTAGTTCCAATGAGGGCGGCTCACCGTTCATATCGAGAATTTCCTTGAGGGTATCCCTGAGGTCTATGCCAGTTTCCGCCAGCCAGATAGCATGAATATGGGCCCGTAATAAATCTTTGTTGCTCAGGTCAAGGCGGGGTGGCACAACTGCCCCCGCTACCATAAGATATGGGCGTTTGAAGAAATACTGGTCATGGGAATTGCCCCCCGAACAATACGTAAAAACCAGTGCAGGTTGTCCACTTCGTCCCGCTCGCCCACTGCGCTGGGCATAATTGGCCGGGGTGGGTGGTACATTCCGCATGTTGACCACGTTCAATTCGCTAATATCAACACCCAGTTCCATCGTCGGTGAGCAATACAGAATAGGCAGTTCCCCTTTGCGGAACTGCTGTTCGCGCTTTTCACGCTCATCGTAAGGCACCTGAGCAGTGTGTTCGTGCGCTTCCAACCCAGCCAGCGACCCGGCGACATCGCGGTAAAACTCCACAAAGAAGGCATTGGGTCGCCCACCTTCCCGCGATTCGTTGGGTACGCGAATGGGATCATGAAAGGCACGTTCTCCTGTACCAGCGTACCAGCGCATGGCCGATGCCACCAATTGATAACCCGGCGTGTCATGATCATCTTTTGGCTGGCGTGTAATCTCTACCAGCCCGGCGGCCCGTAGCCCTTCTAGTAGCCCGCGGATGATAGCTTCCGTATCGTCTAAGCTGATCTTGTCATTTATGCCCAGAGTACTCGGACGACGCAGATAGATGCCAAAGCCACCTCGCGCCGAGACATAGGTATAATTACCGCCTCCATCATTGCCAGAAGATGCGCGTGGAATCAGTATTGAGGCATATTCCATCTTCTCATCTTCATCAATCGCCCACGGTTCGATCAGGCGCTGACTGCTCAACTGCTGGATACGCTCCTGATAGCTACTGTCTAGGTAATCTACCTTGATTGCCAGTTCACGCCGCATGTAATCCAACAGGGTTTTGGCGATGGTCGCGCGGGTTTGTGGGGAAGCTGTCACCAGTGCCGGATGTTTATCTGCCCACACGTCTTCGGTTGCACACACCGCGTCCAGATCGGCATAACCAATTTCCAGTAGACCACACTGCTCTAGGTTCGGTAGCGCGATGCGCCAGCCCCGCCGCAGATCGCGGTAAATACGATAGCCCAGCACTTGTCGCAGTGCTCGCTGGGTTTCCTGTAATGCTTGGAAGCGCACTGCTGGATCACTGGCGTAAAGTTCCAGCGGCAGATTCAGCGACTCGAAGACTTTTTCGGCAATGACCTCGTGCGTTAGCCCGGCAGACCCGGCTTCGGCAACCGCCCGGTAAATTGCGCCGCGCAATAAGCTAACCTCGATAAAGTCGTTAAAATGCCCAGCTTGCAAAGAAGCATCCTGCCGATTATCGGTGAAGCTCAGCAGTTTCTGGGCGTGCTGGGGCAAATCACTCACTTTCAGGGAACGAATCGCCGACAAACTCAGGATGGTAGTGGCACTACTACGCCCTTCTGAACTGAGCGTCGCCAGCTTGCCAAAATCTCCCTGACGCGGCCCATACGACACACCGCAGTTCAGGCAGAACGTAAATGGCCACGGAATGTAAACACATTCTTGGCCGTCCACATCTTCTTCACCAGATGGGAGGATACGCAAATGACGGGGTAGCTTTTCACATCGGTACGAGCGGATGCGGCGCACACCGTTGCGCTCTTCTAGCCAGTCATCGGGTAGATATTCGCTATCGATGCGGTCTTTAAGTTCGTGCGGCCATGGTTTATGCGAACCGATATACAGATACCCCGCTTCGCCGTCTTCATCTGGCAGGCGGTCACTGAAATCACGCGGTATCACCCGCCGCCGTTCGCCATTAGTGTTGGTCGTAATGCGAACTGTGTAGTATTCCTGCCCGCACTCACGACAGAAACACAGCGGGAATAACACTTTGTCGCGGTTGCCGGGCACAAAACGCTGTCCTTGCAACGTAATATAGCGTTTATCTTCTAATTCAATGGTACTGTAAACGGTATCACCGGGACTAATGAATTGGTGTAGTCGGAAAGCAAAAGGGGCAAAACCCGTGTCAGGATTGGGTTCACACCGATAACCCGCCATGAGCCAGTTTTTAATGACGGTTTCGCACGTTGCTACGTCAGTGTCGGTTTCCTCGCTGAGTGCTTCGGCGGCGGTCTGGATGCTACGCGGTTCCTGTCGTGCTAGGCGACCATCTTTCTCCTGCAAGCCAAATGTGCTTTCAATCCATGAGGATAACGGGTGTGCCACAAATCCCGCGTAATCCGTCGGCGCTGTGAGTTTGTCGCCCTGAGCCACCGCTGATCTGAGCGTGGCTGTGTCGATACTGTCGGGTGTGGTACGTCTCAACGTCTCACCAATGACGTGTTCTGGTAGAACGGTCGCCCCGAAAATCTGTGTACCGACTTCGGCAACCTGCGCTCGTTGCTCATCGTAACTGCCTTCGCTCGCGAGTGTCGCCGACGTGCCGACGAACAATAACTTCTGCTCCGTCGTCTCTAGCCGGTCACGCACACGACGTACCAGCAGTGCCACGTCCGCCCCTTGACGTCCGCGATAGGTATGCAGTTCATCTAGCACGAGAAAACGCAGTCCCTTCGCTCGTTCAATCAAAGTGCGCTCACGTGGACGAGTCATGATGAGTTCCAACATGACATAATTGGTCAATAGGATGTCTGGCGGATGGGTTATGATGCGCTGGCGTTCTTCTTCATTCTCCTGCCCGGTATAACGAGCAAAAGTCACCGGCGATTGTCCCTGTGCATAGCCTTCGTTGAGGAATTTCTCCAGTTCACCTGCTTGGCTGTTTGCTAGCGCATTCATGGGATAGATGATAATCGCTTGAATACCCTTGCCACTCCCCCGCCGTAGGACGTGATCCACAATGGGCACGATATAAGCTAAGCTTTTGCCTGACCCTGTGCCAGTGGTTAGGATGTAATTGTGTCCCCGCCGGGCAATCTCAATGGCTTCGCGCTGATGACGATGCAAGCGCAGGGGATACCCACCTTTTCGCTTGTCTCTGAGAAAGATGCGCTGGCATTCTTCATGCAGAATGCCTTCAGCCACCAGCTCATTCACTGTGCCACCGATTTCAAAGCTGGGATTGAGTTGTATAAGTGGGTCCGGCCAGAAGACTCCTTCATTTAAGCTCCGATGAATCTCTTCATATAGACGTTTATCACGGATTTGAAGAAAACTGCTGGCATAGTTCGAATAATCGCGGATGAGTTGCTCCCGCAGTCCAAAAACATCCATTCTATTTCCTCACAAAATTTGATGTCTGTTGAAAATAAGGCTGAACAAAATGTTGTTTAATTGGGAACAGTATTATTCTAACACACTTCATTATTTTTTGACTCATAGCCTTTACAGAGTAAGAGCGTATAGGCACAATGCCCCTGATTTGTCGCGCTGAAAACACTCAGCAACGTGTGGACGGAAGAAATCGTTGCAAGCGAGCGGATTGAGTTAGAGAACTCCCTCGTGCTAGAGACACAGGCAAATAGATGGAGGTGGAAACGCCGCAACAATTACGGATAGCCACGTGTGGCGGGTGGTTGCGTTGGTGAAAATGACATAACCAGCGTATCAAGGTGAGGATGTCTGACCGTTGAAATTCTACAGTTTTAGTTTGGAAAAATTACTGAGTTTGAAAGAGAAATTTCAGTTATGCTTCTTCGGATCGCTAGAAATGAGTGGACTAGCAAGTTTTTCAAGTTCTGTTTGAGACTTATCACGTTCACGTAGAAGCTGAGTCATTTTAAGCAAATTAACACTCCGCAGGATGATAAGGGCGTTACACGTGCTATAAAGCGGATCTCGGACTTCAATGACTTGTTCTGAATGGTCTTCTGTTGAGGGATATAAAATGACAGCTGTTCTATTCTGACTTTGGCTTAGCGCATATATAGCCAGATGAGCAAGAGACGCAAGTTTACCGCAGAGTTCAAGAGTCAGATTGTGCTGCAACTGCTGTCAGGCGAGAAGAGTATGGCCGAGTTGTGCCGCGAGTACCAGCTTACCTCGCAGGTGATTGGCAACTGGAAGCAACAGTTCCTGGCTGCCGCACCGCAGGTCTTCGAAAAGGGTAGCGCAGACAACGAGGAGCAGGCGCGCATC
This sequence comes from Anaerolineaceae bacterium, assembly GCA_037441665.1. Classification (GTDB taxonomy): domain Bacteria; phylum Chloroflexota; class Anaerolineae; order Aggregatilineales; family Phototrophicaceae; genus JBBIRQ01. Next base: position 18,211 of record JBBIRQ010000013.1, read on the forward strand.
GCGGAACTGGAGCGGATGGTCGGGCGGCTGACGATGGAGCTGGAAATCGCAAAAAAAGCCTCCAGCTTGCTGGATGGGATGCGGCGCAGAAACGGGCAGCAGCCATGACCATGCAGGCGGATTACCCGGTGAAAACCATCTGTGACGTGCTGGATTTGCCACGCAGCAGTTTCTATTACCGTGCGCGTGAGAGCGATGATCCCGCCCTGCGAGCGGCACTGCTCGACCTAGCAGGTCAGTATCCAACCTATGGCTATCGCCGTCTGACCGCCCTGCTAAGGCGGGCGGGCTGGACGATCAATCACAAGCGCATCCAGCGCATGATGGTGGAAATGGGGTTGCAACGCCCCGTCAAACGGCGCAAAACGCGCACCACTGACAGCCAGCACGACTTTCCGCGCTATCCCAATCGGGTTGGCGGGCTGGAAATCAGTGGTGCGGATCAGGTATGGGTGGCCGACATCACCTACATCCGCCTGGAACGCGATTTCGTCTATCTGGCGGTGATTATGGATGTCCACACGCGGGCGGTGCGCGGTTGGCATCTGAGCCGTTCGCTGGATCGGGAACTCACCTTGACCGCCTTGCGGCGAGCGCTGGCGGATCGCGTACCGGAAATTCATCACAATGATCAGGGCGTGCAGTATGCCTGCGGTGACTACACCGACCTGCTACGCGAGCATGGTGTGCAGATCAGCATGGCCGCGGTGGGCAAGCCAGAGGACAACGGCTATGCGGACGATCAAAGAGGAGGAGGTGGATTTGTCGGAATACGCAGATTTCCACGACGCTTACCGCTCTATCGGGTGCTTTCTGGATGAAGTCTATACCCAGAAACGCATTCACTCGGCGCTGGGTTATCTCACCCCGGCTGAATACGAAGCAGACTGGTTGGCTCGCCAGCCAGAACCCGTGTTAGAATAAGCGCAGGCACTTTTGTGTCCAGCTTTTGGGGGTCACTACAATCGTATTGAGAAGTTCTTCGCCATCGATAGACTGTAGACGCTCGATGCCGAAGCGAGCTTGGAAGGTACGATAGTTTTTCTGAAGCTCACCGTAAGGTAGTAGTGTTCCGTCTCCAAGTTTCTTTTTTTGAGTATTTTTAATCTTTTGACGGAGTTTTTCTGGTAGCATAATCAATTTCTTTCATTATGTGTTTTTCTTCAAGAGAATAGTCTATCATCAGAGGGGCGCGCTTTTGCGTCCATTAACAATCTATACAGAGCATAGCCTTTGGAAAGTCCACTTGGTGTTTGCGGTTTATTTTTAATAATATTATATTGTGTGGTCTGGTGTAGCACTAATTTCACACACTGAATTTGTCTCGTAGAAATCCTTCTAAAGTCACGATGAAGTGGCTTATGGCGGAGTGACAGCGCTTGTGTTATGGAAGCTGATCACAGGGCACGAGCTTCAGTTTCGGTGTCGAAACTGTTCGCGTTTGAGCATCGCCCCAAAACTTTACTCTCAAGAGGGGCGTCGTTGATATAGCTTGGTTGCGTACATCGAAACGTAATTGGAACTATTTTGTTTGGTTTTCGTTGCGCCCGCCCCTATGGATAGCGAAGGCGCGCGTACAAACGGCAAAGTTATCATAGGTTGGGTTACTTGCCCCTTGAAAAGAAGCATCACGCGGCGATTTCATCACTCATCGCAATCTGTGATGCGTCTGCTTGACCGATGAGACAGTATCGTAGAGGGATTTAACTAGGCACGTAATGCTTCGTCAATAGCGAATGGCAAGGTTAACCCTGCGCCTGCCTGCCAAGCCACTTCAAATTCTGTCGGGCTGGTTTGCGCGCGCGCCGCTTGTAGTTCGGGCTTAAAACGATTTTCATCAGAAGGCAACAGCAGACTTTCGCTACGCGACCATACAGCGTAAGCCGCTCCCCACAAGCGGGCGGCCGGTAACGGCTGTCCCTGCGCGGTTAGCACCGCCGCAATGCAAGCGAGACTCGATGCCATAGCGTACTCATCGTTGCTGTCCATCGCCAGCTTTAATGCTTCCCGATGTTTGTTGAGCGCCGTAGCAACATCCCCCTGTCTTAAGCTGACCACACCTTGGTATTCCAATACCAGACCAATCTTATTCGTATCGTTGAGTGGACGCAGAATCGCCAGCGCTTGGCCGAGGTGTTCAGCCGCTTCGCTATACCGCTCCTGAAAAAACAGGGCGCTACCCAGATTACATAGGGCGCTACCAATCCCCCACGCATAGCTGACTTCCCGTTGGATCGCCAACGTTTGACGGAAATAAGCTTCTGCGCCTGCATAATCCGCCTTGTGCAGTAGCACCACACCAATATTGCTGAGGGTGGAGGCGATGCCCTGCCGATTGTCCAATATACGATGAAGGGTAAGGCTCTCGTGAAGAAGTTTTTCGGCTTGTTCGTATTCCCTACGGTTGAGCACAACATTTGCTAGATTCGAGAGGGTTTGTGCTAATCCTGCTTGATTGCCAAGTTGCCGCCACAAATCAAGCGCCGCCTGTAAATACTCAGTCGCCTGTGTTAGGTCGTCTCGTTGCCAGTAGAGTCCGCCGAGATTATTCAGAGCGCGCGCTTGAATCCGTCTACTTTTGTTGGCGATTGCCAATTTTAACGCCTGCTGGTAATGTTGCACGGCTATATCCAGTTGACTGCTATCCCATGCAAGATTGCCTAAGATGACCAGCGTAGATGCCATACCCATTTCATCTTCAAGTTGTTGTTGAATGTTCAGCGCGTCATTGAGTCGTTGGTAGGCCGTTTCATAATCACCGGAGAGATAAGCGAATATCCCATCGGCATAGAGGAGTTCCCCATAGTTGGCATAATCGGTTTTGGATGGTTGGTTACTCGGCTTCGGTGATAATGCTTGGTCGAGCCAGTAGCGTGCCTCGCGGATATGCCCCCGCATATGCCAAAATTTCCAGATAAACACACACAAACGTTGCATCAGCATGGGGTGTTTGGCACGACTCCATTTCAACAATACGCGCAACGTATCGTGTTCGGATTCCAGATAATCGAGCACTTCAACCTGTTTTTCGCCGTCAAATTGTGGATACATCTGCTCAAGGATGGTGAGATAGTAGCGGCATTGCGCCTGACGAAAATGATCTAGCGTAGCGCCATCCGCAAAACGCTCGAAGGCGTACTCGCGCAATATTTCCAGCATGGTGAAGCGCAGTTGCCCATCTTTACCCATACGCTGAAGGATGAGGCTTTTGTCCAGCAGTGACGCTATCTGCTCAAGGATGGTGGATGGGTTCATCTCAGCAAGCGCTTCAGCGGCTTCTGGCGTACACCCGCTGGGAAATAGGCTGATACAGCGAAATAAACGCTGTTCGGATGCTTCCAGAAGGTTATAGCTCCAATCAATGATGGCGCGCAGACTGTGCTGGCGCGCATTGACATCGCGCCCCTGTGTGGATAACAGCGTCAGCCGTTGATCGAGACGCGCCAGCAACGCTTCGGGCGAGAGCAGTCTTAGGCGCGCCGCGGCGAATTCTAGCGCCAGTGGTAGCCCTTCTAGGCGGGAACAAATCGCGGCAATCGTCGGCGCGTTGTCTTCGGTTAGCTTGAATTCACGCTGTGTAGCGCGAGCGCGCGCTACAAATAGTGCCACAGCGGGTTGCTGAGCGAGTTGCTGTGGTGAGATGGCTTCTTGGGGTTGTGGTGGCGTTTCCAGCGGTGGGACTGAGAATTGGTGTTCGCCATACAGGTTGAGAACCACTCGGCTGGTCACTAAGATTTTGAGTAGCGGCGTAGCCGACAACAGTTTTCCTAGTTGAGATGCCGCTTCGAGCAGGTGTTCAAAATTGTCTAGCACCAACAGCAGTTGATGGGAAGACAAATGCTCAATCAACGTCTGAAGCGCTGTCGTTTTTCCCGACAGTTCGACATCGAAAAAACGCGCGAGGTGCTCCATGACCAACACGGGTTCGCTGATGTCACCCAGTGGGACATAGATTACCCCGTGTTGAAAAGCCCCCACTAGCTTTCGTGCGACTTCAATTGCCAGCCGCGTTTTGCCAATACCTCCCATACCCGTCAGCGTGAGCAAGCGCACATCAGAACTCATCAACAGGCTACACAGGTCATTTATCATCGCGTCCCGCCCAAAAAGTTGGGTCATGGGTGCGGGCGGATTGTGTTGTGGTAATGAAGGAATCGTACCGCTGGAAGTTGACTGCCCAAACGAATGAGTGGTTATCGCTTCCAGCGCGCTTAATGGATAAACAGCCCACTCTTCATCTGTAAAGATGGTCGGTCTTAGCTCCGCTAGGCGCAACAAGTCTTCGGCTTCGTCCCGTGTGGTGATTGCCTGCCACTGCGCTAACAGCCGAACAATACCTTTAATTTCAGGATGGTTCAACCGCATTTGATCGGTTTCATTAAGTTTATGGCTGAGTACAGTCGCGTTTAATCCCAATTCACGCGCAAGCTGTTTCTGTGTCAGGCCAGCGGCGCGTAAATATTGCTTAATTTTAGCTCGGAAGGCATCTCTTGGCATGGTTTTTTGGCGCATCAAAGGGTTTCAGCCCCTTCATTTTACCACAACTTCACCGCAACTTCACCGCAAAAAACTGCTTGAGGAATAGGGGTCGCTTCTCGTAGAGTGTTCAGTAATGGCCGTTACCACGGGCGGGTTGGATCTGCCTGAGCAGACGTAACCGACAAGAAGCAAACATCTTCAATGAGTGTTTTACAGGGGGGGCGGGTGCTATTCCTAATTTTGATAGGTCAACTTAAAAGGCATCATTCAGACCGTGGCGAGTTTTCACGCTCGGCATCATCCACGCCAACGAACAAAGCCACAAAGGGCGCGATATGACCCATTATTCCAACAAGGTTTGTGTAGTCACAGGCGCGGCATCGGGGATTGGTAAAGCGGTGTCTTTGGCGTTAGGTAGGCGGGGCGCGCAAGTCATCGTAGCAGATGTCCATCTGTCGGGCGCAGAAGCCACCCGAAATGCTATTCAGCAGGCCGGGGGTAAAGCTGATTCATGTGCTGTTGATATTGCCGTAGCAGAGCAGGTCCAGGCGCTTTTTGAGATGATTTATCAGGCATATGGCAGGGTTGACTTTGCCTTCAATATCGCGGGCGTGGGGCTATTGGGCGAGGTGCGCGATCTCAGCCTAGAACACTGGCGGCGGTTGGTGGATGTCAACATCATGGGGACGGTGCATTGTGTCCATACGGCTTATCAACTTATGCTACGCCAAAAACATGGGCATATCGTCAATATGGCATCCTTGGCAGGGCTAGTTGGCTACCCGACTATGACCCCCTATGCGATGACCAAAAGCGCCATTGTAGCGCTGTCTCAATCGCTACGGCTTGAAGCGGCTATAGCTGGTATTAAGGTCAGTGTGGTCTGTCCGGGCTTCATTCAATCGGCGATTTATACCGCTTCGCCGTCGGTCAACGTTGATGGATCCGCCGTCTGGAAGCGCCTCCCGTTCAAACTGATGAATGCTGATCACGCGGCTGAACAGATTTTGCGAGGTGTTGAGCGCAATCGCGGCATGGTGGTCTTTCCAGCGTATGGGCGGTTGTTATGGAGATTGTACCGTTTGAATCCATCGCTGATGGGACTCATCGCCAGCAAGACGCTTCGTGATTTTCGTCGGTTACGTTCACATTGAACCACCATTTCTCACTCGATTTTATGAAAGGAAAGAGATATGAAAGCGTTTTTTTATATTCAAACCATCGTGCTACTTCTCTGCGCTATTCTGCTTGCGGCGCCAACGCTGGCACAGGATATGCCGCCGCTACCGGGAGAACTGGTCATCGGTGATTTGCCAGCGCCCCGCGGAATCGCCTTTGATGCTGAAGGCAATCTCTTTGTGGCAGTCGCCGGCACAGGTGGCGAACAGGAAATCGTGGCACTCGGACCCCGAGGAGAGCAAACCTTCCGTATTGGTCTATCGGGGCAAGTGATTTCGGTTTCGCCAGAAGGTAAGGTCACGCCTGTGATGCGGGGGATTCCAAGCGCGCTTGGAGCCAGCGAAACACTCGGCGTTTATCGCGCCATTCCGCATGAAGATGTGCTGTGGGTGCTGAATAGCATCAGCGGCCCGTTCTCGCCATTTGGCAACACCATTGTTGAGATGGATTTGTTGACCGGATTTCCCCGACGGATCATCAATCCTAGTCAGTTTGAGGCGCTCAATAACCCCGATGGCAACGAGATTGAGAGCAATGTCACGGATATTGCGTGGCTGGCAGATGGTACGATGGTGATTACGGACGCGGGCGCCAATGCGCTGTTGCGCTGGACTGAAGCAGAAGGGCTGTCTGTCATCACGGCTTGGCCGGATAACCCCGTCCCGACCTCGATAGAGATTGCCGAAAATGGCGATTTCTACATCGGCTTCTTGGGCGCGGGGGTTGCGCCGGGCGCAGGCAAAATTGAGCACTGGTCAAACGGCAAACTGGTTGAGACCTTCAGCGGCTTAACCGCGGTGACCGATATACTGCTGGATGGTGAGACGTTATACGCTGTTCAACTATTCCTGTTCACGGAACAGGGCCCCGGACCGGGCAGTGTGGTGATGGTCAATGCTAGTGGCGTTACACCCGTGGCTGAAGGATTGGTGACACCCTTTGCCCTCGCAAAAGGCCCCGATGGCGCCTTGTACGTCAGTTTTGGCACTATTGCCTTTGCTCCGGGCATGACCGGTGGCGTTGTCAGATTAGCCCGCTAAGGTTGTGAGTCATCATCAGGTTGGGATGAACATTGAGCGTGTTCATCCCAACAGGTACGGGAGATGCCAGATGCGAAACGTTGTAGTCTGCATAATAGTGGGGTTTTTGGGGGTAGGGTGTACAGCTCAGATGAGTGTCTCGGCGCTGTTGGCTGTCGCATCAAGTCAGGAAACGGCCACCGTGAATCCGGAACGTGGTATGCAGTTATTCCGCGAGGGCATCAATGGGGCGCCCCCTTGCTCGTCCTGTCATCAGACGGTTGCGGACGGTGGGTTTAGCCTTGGGCCGAATCTGGCTGGCATCGCCAACCGTGCCACAGGGCGCATTCCCGCGATGAACGCTGAGGACTATCTGCGTGCCAGCATTCTTGAACCCGGCGCCTATCTCGTGCCCGGTTATCGTAACATCATGTACCCCAACTATGCGGCTCACCTGTCAGCACAGGATGTCGCCGATCTAATCGCTTTTCTATTGACGCTGGAATCCTAAACCCGCCCTGCAAGCAACGGACTAGGAATATTGGGGCATGACGGTTTGTAAATGCCCAGCTATGCGAATGTTTGAGGGATTTTATGACAAGCAACAAGTATCATTTCATCACCTATTGGCGTATGCGGGCATCCGCGCAAGAAGTGATTGATATTCTCAGTGATGCTGAAGACTTACCGCGCTGGTGGCCTTCCGTCTATCTCAAGGTGACACAGCTTGAACCGGGCGATAAGGATGGTATAGGCAAGAAGGTTGAGCTGTATACCAAAGGTTGGCTACCCTATACGTTACGCTGGGAGTTTTCCATCACTGAATCCAACAAACCCCACCGTTTTACCCTGCAAGCAAGAGGTGATTTTGTTGGACGTGGTATTTGGACGTTTCAACAAGATGGCGAGTGGGTGAACATTGCTTATGATTGGAAGATAAGCGCAGAAAAACCTTTGCTCAGGCGTCTATCATTTGTGCTAAAACCCATCTTTGCCATGAATCATCACTGGGCGATGGCAAGGGGTGAAGAAAGCCTCAGGCTTGAACTGCTGAGAAGGCACGCTGTAGACTTGAATCAACGTAACTCGATTCCTGAGCCACCCACGCCTACACCGACCCATCCTTTGCGCTGGGCAAGCTATGTTATTCGTCATCGTCAACATAAAATGGGTGGAGTGCGCGGGGTGGAAACGCTATAGTGAACCCAACTGATGATAACAGCGATGCACAGAGCCATAGATTTGATGATGACTGTCACCCAGAATCTTGGATTTCGAGCCATAATCCGCATAATGTCCAGAGCGCTTGTGTGGCGTCCCAGATAGCGATAAATACGATAACCAAGTACCTCTTGCAGGGCGTGCTGGCTGTTCTCCACTGCCTGAAAGTGCACCAACAGATTGGTAAGGTAAAGTTCTAACGGCAGATTCAGCGCCTCAAAGACTTTTTCGGCGATGCCTTCGTGCGTCAGCTCATCAGATCCAGCTTCGTCAACAGCCTCATAAATCGCGCCGCGCAGTAAGCTAACTTCGATAAAGTCGTTGAAATGCTCAGATAACCCCCTTTGCTGTCTTCATCACGACAGAAGCAAAGGGGGAATAACACTTTATCGCGCTCGTCGGACACAGGGCACCCTGTACCGTTGAAAGAACCCGTAGAACATCAACGCGCCAAAAGATTTGCTGTCAAAAATGGTAAGCATTGGCGCCATTCTCGGCCGGTTAATCGCAATCTGTGATGCGTCTCGTATAACCCTGTTCATGTCTCTCATAACGAGCGCCACATGCGGCGGGTGAGCAAGAAGCCGAAGACGAAATTAATAGCAATAAGCTGAAATATATGTCATAATTATAAAAGGTTCATGTTCATCAATTAAAGCAAAATTTATGGATGACTGTTTTATTTCTTACAGCCGCACACCTAGCGCGCCCTTAGCGATGCTTCTGCAAAACATGCTGAAAAGCTATGGCATCGTTGCTTATGTCGATACAACGCGACTAGATTCTACAAGAGTACGATTTCCTGAACGGTTGATGAAGGCGATTGCCGATGCGCCTGTCTTTATTTGTTTATTGGGGGAACGCGACGGTAAGCATACGCTCACAAGTGAGTGGGTGTTAAAGGAAATACAGCAGGCTTACGACTTACAGAAATTCTGCATCCCGGTTTTCCAAGAGAGCTACCGCCCTCTGCCGAATATGCCCGCCGCCGTTGATTATCTGCTTGGGTTTGATGGCGTGCATATTCTCGACCAGAAGAATATCTTGATCGATGGGTCGGTGCGGCAACTAGCTGAACTCATTCAACCCCGTATCAGAAAAAGCCGTTTATCGTGGGGGGTGGCTTTATTATTGTTAGTAGTCTTAGCAGTCATTGTACTGGGCGCTTTCTTCGTCTTCAGGCAACGAAATGAAAGCATCAGCCCTGAATTTATATCCGAACCCATAACCGCTGTCGCACAGAATATCACGGAAACACCCACCAATGCCCTTACGCCAACGCTAAGCGGTTTCCAGCAGTTACAGACGACCCAAGCCGAACTGACACAAGCCGCAGGCACACAAGCCGCCTTTGAACTGACCCTGACCGAACAATTCATTTCTGATAGCAACGCGACCGCCACCGCCGCGCAATTCGCCGCCACAGAAACCGTCGCATTTGCGACTCTGTTAGCGCTTTCAGCTACTCCCACACCAACCGCGACGAATACGCCGACCGCAACGAATACACCGACCGTAACACCCTCGCCAACGGCTAGCCATACACCAACGGCCACAGCGACTAGTACCCCCGACCCACTGCAAGTAGCATTCACGCCTGTCGCAAAAAATAGAGATTGGACACCGATTGAACGCGACTTCAACGGTGTAATGATGGTGCTTGTGCCTGTCGGATGCTTTGATATGGGTAGTACGGAAAATGGGCCTGAACGACCTGTCCACAAACAATGCTTCGATGCGCCATTCTGGATTGATAAGTACGAAGTGACGCAGGCGCAGTTCCAACGTTTAGGTGGCATACAGGCCCTCTCACCCGTTTTTTCCGGTGATAATCGCCCGGTAGAAAATATCACATGGTTTGAAGCGCTCGCTTTCTGTGAATTGCGTGGAGCACGCTTGCCAACCGAAAGGGAATGGGAATACGCCGTCCGCGGACCCGAGAATTGGGTTTATCCGTGGGGCAATACATGGAACCCAAGTAACGCTATCTGGAATCGCACCAGCTTAGGGACGGTGAATGTCGGCAGTATTCCTGCTGGGCGTTCTTGGGTGGGGGCGCTGGATATGAGCGGTAATGTGTCGGAATGGACTAGTTCGCTTTACAAACCTTATCCTTATGACGCAACGGATGGACGCGAAGCGAATACAGGTTCAAGGACAGATGTTGAACACGTGGTGCGTGGCGGCTCGTGGGGCGTCGTTGATAGAGCTTGGTTGCGTACATCGAAACGTAATTGGAACTATTTTGTCATCAGGCATAGTAACTTTGGTTTTCGTTGCGCCCGCCCCTATGGATAGCGAAGGCTATTTACGGCGATGCGCGTCTGCAAGACGGGCGACGTGGGCGGTTCGGGCGTGCTGGCTGTTGACCTAGAGGTGGACTCTGAGCAAAATGGGTTTGGCGGCAGGGGTCATTCTGTTGCCTCTGCAATGAGCGGCAGAAGCAAATCATAATACTCGTTGATGGCAAAGGATACGGGATTAATCACAGCAAAGCTAGCGAGTTGCCGCGTCATCCCTTCATCGTAGTTGTTCTGATAGACATAATCGCTCCATGTGATGATGTCATCGTGCCTCGTAATCCGCACCGAGACAGCGCCACAACCGACATCACCGCATTCAGCACAAACATAAAGTGAAACCCTCCCATCAGGTAAATCAGCGGGTGCTTGTAGGAGCAACCGTTTTATGGCAGGTTTGTAGATGTTTGGCAACCATATACAGGAAATAATATCAAGCCCTTCATCTTTGCACAGTTGAAACAGAGAGATGCCATTGACGACAAAGTCCCAAAATTCACGCTCAGACTTGTAAGTACTACCTGCGAAGGTTTGATGAGGGCGTTTTCCCCGGTGCAATTGCAAGGTTGCGCGTTGCGGCATGCTCAAATTCATTTTCTGGCGTTTCAATCTATAAAAGTATATCAAGGAAAGCCCTATGGGGCGCGCAGAAAGCGGTAAGGGGCTATTTGCCCAGTGCTCCCAACATCACGTGGCAATTGCGTCACGGGTCGCGCACGGAACATCGCCCCTTACGCCAAAGAAATCAGTAGCGACTGTGGCGCGTCAGTTTAACGATGGATATTAGCGGACGCGCACAACCGTACCATTGGTTGCGTCAATGGCAACTTCTTGACCGCGACCAAATTTGACCTTCCACACGAGGGCATAGCCTTCGCGACGACCGCCATATGCTAACTCAATTTCGTTAAAATTACGTTCAGGATAATATCCTTGAGCGATGCTGAGCGCTTCCGCTAAGCTGATTGAAATATTGCCCACGGGCGTTCCGTTAGGACCGCGACGACCACCCCACGGCTCTAACTCCACAATCGCTCCAGTTGTGGCATCCACATATACAGCCATGCCATTGTTCATCTTCATGTCCCATGTCAAGGGGCCGGTGCCTCGTGTATCTTCTTGCGGCTCTAACTCGGCTTTGATGAGCAATGCGCCTGGATATTGGGCTTCGGCTATGCTCAAAGCTTGTGTAAAATCAACAGCGGGCAAGCCTACTGTGACCACCGAAGGACGAGTCACTTGGGCACTTGACGAGTTGCTGACGGGCGCGACAGGCGCTTGTACACGCCCAATAATCTCACCGGTTTGAGCATCTACATAAATGGTCATGCCGTCTGAAAGACGAGCTTCCCACACTAGCACGTTATTTTGTTGTGTTCGTTGGATGGAATTAATCACCACGCCGGGATAGGTTTGTGTGATGATTGCTTCCGCTTGTGCAATACTGACACTTTGCTGTGCCATTGTTGGTAGCGCTAGCAACAAAAACCCAATAGTCACTACCAAGACAGCCCATTTTTGTTTCATCTACATCCCTTTTTTTGATATACAGTATCGTTTGTATGATAAAACAAATTTTGAGCTGATGGCAAGATTTCTAATAAAAGCTTTATAGTATTGAGCTAGTTATTTTTACAAGCATCATGAAACTTAAAAGCCAGCTTATAAGCTGGCTTTTGTTTAGCTAAACGCTCTAAAGGTGGACCTGAGGAGACTCGAACTCCTGACCTCGTCAGTGCGATTGACGCGCTCTCCCAACTGAGCTACAGGCCCGTATGGGCCAGCATTGTACAGATGGCTTGCCATGCTGTCAAGGTCACGCTCTGGCTTGTGATATTCATCACTTTCTAAATAATATAAAGATTGCGCCGCTACTTGAGCATGTTATAATCTAAGGGAGTAATGCGCTACACCATAAAATGATGCTTATTGGATTTTATAGAAAGGTACACAGCTTTGGCTTCCCTTGTCCTCACTATCCGAGAAACGCTACGTTATCGCGGCGCTATTGGGCAATGGAGTTGGGTACTCCATCGCATTACTGGCCTCGGCGTGGTGCTGTTCCTCACCCTCCACGTCATAGATACCTCATGGGCGGTATTCTACCCTGAATTATATGAGAAGGCCATCGCGATTTATCAATCTCCGCTCTTCACGGTGGGAGAATTCGCTTTGGTGGCTTGTGTGGTTTATCATGCTTTTAATGGGTTACGCATCGCCATTTTCGACTTTAAGCCGCAGTGGTGGAAATATCAAGAGCGCGCGGCGTTGGCCGTCCTCGGCGCAACCGTCGTCGTGCTCGTGCCCGTATTTTTATTGATGTTCAGCCACGTTATCAAGCATTATAGCGCCCCCGATGTCGAAATCTTGCCGCTAACCGAAGTGCTCCGCGAGCAAATCCCCTTCGCTATCGGTATGGGTGTAGCCGCTATCGCGGCCGTCTTGCTCAGCGGCTTGTATGGCTTGGTCGCTGGCAAGGCGGAAGACAAAGAGATGCCTAGCCGTCTAGAACGCTTCTGGTGGTCTTTCATGCGCGTGAGCGGCTTGGTCATCGTCCCCTTGGTTTTTGGACATCTGGCGGCTATGCATGTGGTACAAGGCGTGTTTGACCTGACGGTAGCCGGAGCGGCTATCGTCGGCGTGCCGCCCAACGAAGCCGGCCCGCTATTGCTCAACGGCATCAATGATAGCGGTACAGCTGTCGAATTCGTCGCCGAACGCTGGAGCTTCGCCCTCAGCGGCGTTTATATTTGGCGTTTATTCGATGTGGCGCTGTTGGCGCTCGTCACGGTACATGGCTTCAATGGACTGCGTTATGTGCTCAGCGACTACACGATGAGCATGCCGCTACTGCGCCGCGCGGTGGGTTATCTATGCGTCATCGGCGCGGTGGTTCTGTTGGTTGTCGGCGGGGCGGCGCTCATCAGCGGAGTGCCCGCGACCGCAGTAGAGATGCTAGAGAGCGCAATGCGACGTTAGGTTTATCGTTATACAGAGGAGTTAAAATCACATGTACATTCACAAGCACGAAGCCATCATCGTCGGCGCCGGGGGCGCAGGCTTGATGGCGGCGCTCTACGCCAGTAAAGGCGGCGCGGATGTCGCGGTCGTCAGTAAATTATATCCCACACGTAGCCACACCGGCACCGCCCAAGGGGGCATTGGCGCGGCGCTAGGCAACCTCGATGAAGATAAGCCCATCTATCACGCTTTTGATACGGTCAAGGGGGGCGATTATCTCACCGACCAGAACGCGGCCAAAGTGCTGGCCGAAAACGCTATCGAAGCAGTCATCGAGCTGGAACATATGGGCTTGCCCTTCGACCGCACGTCTGAAGGGCGCATTAGCCAACGGCGCTTCGGCGGGCACACCGCCAACTTCGGCGAAAAATTGGTGCGCCGCGCCTGCCATAGCGCCGACCGCACCGGCCATATGATTTTACAGACGCTCTATCAGCAATGCATCAAACACAATGTGCGCTTCTTCGACGAGTTCCAAGTAGTAGACCTCATCGTCAATAACGGCGTGGCCTGCGGCGTGGTCGCTATCGAGATGGGCACGGGCGAACTGCACGTCTTCCATGGTAAGGCGGTGCTGTTCGCTACTGGCGGTTGGGGGCGCTGTTGGTCGGTCACGAGCAATGCCCACAGCCTAACGGGGGATGGGGCGGCGGTGGTCATGCGGCGCGGTATCCCGCTACAGGATATGGAATTCTTCCAATTCCACCCCACGGGCATTTATCGCATGGGCATTCTCATCACCGAAGGCGTGCGCGGCGAAGGCGGCGTGCTCATCAATGGGCGCGGGGAGCGCTTTATGGAGCGTTACGCCCCCAGCGCCAAAGACCTCGCCAGCCGCGATGTCGTCAGCCGCGCCATCTATCTAGAAGTGCGCGAGGGCCGCGGCATCAAAGGGAAAAATTACGTGCATTTGGATGTACGGCCGGAGACGGTCAATCGCTTCTTCGCAGAAGAGGGGCGCAGTGAACGCATTGATGCCCACTATGTCGAGAAGAAATTGCCCGACATCCTCGACTTCTGCCGAACCTACCTCGGCGTAGACCCGGTCAAAGAGCCAATGCCTATTCAACCGACTGCCCACTACGCCATGGGGGGCATCCCGACGAATGTAGATGCGGAAGTCGTCGTAGATGCCAATTGGACGGTCTTCCCCGGCCTGTATGCGGCGGGCGAAGTCGCGTGCGTCAGTTGCCATGGCGCCAACCGTTTAGGCACGAATTCGCTAGTAGACCTCGTCGTCTTTGGGCGGCGTGGCGGCATGAAAATCGCCGAATATGTGCGCCAAGCCGATTATGTCCCCCTACCGGATAACCCCACCGGCCTTGTCAACAGCGAACTCGACCGCATCCGCCAAAGCAAAGGCAAGACCCGCCCCGGCGAATTGCGCCAAAAGATGCAAGATGTCATGATGGAAAAAGTGGGCGTCTTCCGCGAAGAAGGCCTCATCAACGAAGCTATCCAAACCCTGCGCGAACTGCGCGAGCGTTTTTATACCGACCTGACCATTGACGACAAGGGCGCGGTCTTCAATACCGATTTGCTGGAGGCGTGGGAACTCGGTTGCTTGCTCGACCTCGCCGAAGTCACCGCCTTGAGCGCTGTCAACCGCAAAGAGAGCCGCGGGGCCCATAGCCGCGAAGATTACCCCAAGCGCGATGACCAAAATTGGTTGGTGCATACGCTCGTCTGCGGCTATGGCGAGGGCAAAGAGATGACCTTTAGCCTGAATACCGATAAAAAAGTAGACTTATCGCTATGGGAAGAAGAAAAAGCCCAAGGCGTGCCCGAAGAAAAACAAAAGTTCCGTCTTAAAGAGCGCGTCTATTAATCGCGCCCACAAAGGCCTTGTTCATAGATAGAGGATGACGCGATGAAAGTAACCTTTCGTATCCGACGGCAAAACCCCGAATCGGAAGACCCCAAGAAAAGAAAGCCCTATTGGCAAGAGTTCACGCTCGATAACGTCGAGGAAACGGACCGCGTGCTAGAGATGCTCCATCGCATCAAATGGGAACAAGACGGCACGCTGACGCTACGCCGCTCTTGCGCGCACGGCGTTTGTGGTTCAGACGCGATGCGGATTAACGGGGTGAACGCGCTGGCTTGTAAGGTGCTCATCCGCGATGTGGGTGCTAAAATCCAAATTGAACCCATCCTTGGGTTGCCCGTCATCAAAGATTTAGTGGTGGATATGGAACCGTTCTTCGACCATTACCGCCAAGTGATGCCCTATTTCGTCAACGATACGCCGACGCCGCCCGACGGCCGCGAACGCCTGCAATCCCAAGACGACCGCGAGAAGTTCGATGATACCACCAAGTGCATTTTATGCGCTTGTTGTACCACCTCCTGCCCTAGTTTTTGGGCGAATGGCAAATATGTCGGGCCGGCGGCCATTGTGCAGGCGCACCGCTTCATCTTCGATACCCGCGACCAAGCGTATAAAGAGCGCCTCGACATCCTCAGCGAACCCAACGGCGTTTGGCGTTGCCGCACGATTTATAACTGTACGCCGGCCTGCCCGCGCGAAATCCAAGTGACGCGGCGCATCGGCGAAGTCAAGCTAGCTATCCGCCGTGGTACGCGCGATGGCATCATCCCCAAAGAAGATATAGAAATCCGCGTCGGTTCTGGCTGATGTTGGTTGATGAGGGGCGCATCTGAGCATGCGCCCCACGTCGTTCTGCTATTGGGTTTGGCGGCGCAAATGAGATTCGGCCGTCTCCAACAAGACATCGCCTTCGTACAAGAGCGTTTCTTCAGTGACGGGCACGCGGATAGTGGGCGCAACCCCTTTGCCTTCGATGTGGATTTGGTTATCCGCCCCTACGCCACGCCCCACCGTGAATTGAGCCAATAGCCCTTCTGGCATGCCAAAACGTTTGACGCCCCCGCCTAACCCCGCTGTGGGGTAATGCCCGATGACCGCCGCCCTATCGTCCAACGTGAGCGCATAGGTGAAAAACTCGCACATGCTGGCGCAATTGGGCCCCACCAGCACGGCGATTTCTCCGCGATAACGGGTCGCCTCTGGCGAGGGTTGAATCACCTGGTTGTACAGCGGGTTGAACTCGAAGCGGTCGAGATCGGGAAAATAGTAGGCCGATGTGCCTACGTAAGTATCGCGTTCCACAAAAGACCCCAACATCACATTACCAATATCGGGAGAGCCGCCGCCATTTTGGCGCATATCCAAGATGATGCCGCTTATTTCCGCCGCGTTAAAGGTCCGTATCGCCCGTTCCCATAGCGCCAAGGTCAGCAAATTATCATCGCTAAAGCTATAAATCTTGACGTAGCCAAAGCCGCTATCCAACACGCGATAGTCTAGCGGCAGTTCAAAGCCAGTGAGGCCGCGGTTGAACGAGGAAAAAGCGAAGCTCTCGCGCTCGTTGACCGCCCGCAAGCTGACCGTCGCTTCTGCTCCGTCGGGATTGCGATAGGTGACCGCTACGGTTGTGCCCACTTCAAAACGGGTGGCATAACGCAATTGTTGCAGACGCTTGAAATGCTCGGTGCTGAAGGGCGCTGACCACGGCTGGGCGGCGCTGACGACTTCGGCGATGGGCACGCCATTAAAGGCGATGACTTCCGCCCCTAATTGGATGCCGGCGCGGTCGGCCGGCGCGCCCGTTACAATGTAGTTGATGATGATGCGGCCGTCGTCTAGTTCGCGCATGGCAAAGCCTAAGCCGCCATCCGTCTGGGTGGTGAACAGTTCGCCCAGCATAGCGCTTGTGCCGCTACTGATATGACCATCCGGGATTTCCCATGTGAAATCGCGGAAAGCCAAGGCATAAGCCATGGGGTCGCCGTCCGCTTGCGCCGCTTGGAAGCGCGGGCGATATTCCGCCACCAGCGCGTCCCAATCCACCCCTTTTAGCTCTGTGAATGCGTATTCTTTCCGCATCATCTCCACCATCGCATCGAAGGCTTCGACATAGCTTAGGTTGGAAAAGTCGGTGAATTCTGAGCCAGCGCTCTCCACAATGTCCATGCGGGCTTGCGAGGAACGGTCTTGCTGGAATGGCTCGCGGGTGATGTCCACCACCGTATAGCCTACGCCAATCGGCCCGATAGGGTCATCCGCCGTAAAAAGGCGGCCATCAGGGCCATAACCTGTAGGGAAGCCCTGACCGCTAATCGGCGCATAAACGAGGACGCGCCCCCCGTTGATTTGGTACAACGTCTCGAAATCGCGGCTAGAGGTCACCGAGCTATAGTAGATGAACTCGCGATCGTCAATGAAGACGTCGCCAATGCCGTTGAAGGTGAAGTTCATCGTGTAGACGCCGACGCCCACATCTTGACGTCCGTTATTGTCCACATCGGTTAAAACGCCGCCGGGGTCTATGGGCAAGCGCAGGGTATAGGTCAGCGGGCCATCTTGGATGTCGGATGTTAAATCCGCCATGATTTGCGGCGAGGATAGGTTCAGGTATTCGGTGCTGAAGTCAAAAGCGCCTTCCACAAACACGTTAGAAATATCGCCCAAAAAGACGATAGGTTGCGTGCCAAAACTGGGCAAAGTAGGACTGCTATAGGCATAAGTGCCGATAATACTTTTCACGCCGCTGGTGATGTCTTGGGTGGGGGATGCTGTGGGCGGATTTTCGTCTATAGCGCCGACTGTAAAGCTGAGGCAGAGGCCGAGCAACAACAAGAGGAGAGCGCGGATACGGGTTATCATGGGGATGGCCTTATCTTCCAAGTGAACAGCTTAGCCGCCATTATAACCGACCCGCGCCGTTTTACCCAACAAAAAGCGCACCTATATAGTGCGCTGGCGCACATCCTCGCGCGCTTTAGCGACGCCTGGGGAGGGGTCCTTGCGGGCCACTGTTGCTATTGCTATCGCTAGCGCCGACGCTGGCATCGCTCAAGTCTAGCCCAACATCAAAGGTGGCGCTGTACCCTTCTGTCACTTCCCACTTTTCCAGCTCTTCTTCTGTCATCGGCAGAAGTTCTAGGGTCAGGACGCCATCGCTCTGTTGGTAGATATTATCATCATCGTTGGGGGTATCTGGCAGTCCTTTGGCGGCGTAGGGTGCTTGGTTGTAAATATCTGCGATGATGTCGGGGTCGAAGAAAAGTTGAGATGTGAATTCATAACCTGCTGTGGTACGAATCTTAAAGTGGATATGCACTGCCCGTCCGCTATACCAGCCGGGGACGATGGTTAAGAATTGCGTGATGCCAAAATCATCCGTGATTTGATAACCACGCAACCATAACGCCTCGCTGGTATCAAAATTGGGGTCTTGCACGCCCGAATAGACGCCCTCCGCGTCGCAATGCCATACGTCCACCTGCGCGCCACGCAATGGGGCGCATTGTCCGCCGCTGACATCCGAGACGCGGAACGTTAATAGTAACGGCAACCCTTCTTTGATGCTGTCGTCGCTGGGGTCTACCCGTATATCGGCACGGTTGAGCTGTGTATCCACAAAGTAGGGTCCTTCTGTGAGTTCTGGCCGAGCAACACAAGCCGGCAAAGGGGTAGCGGTGGTCGTGGGGGTGGGTAAGGTTTGCCCGCGCACCAAGCGCGGCAGACCCAAGCCGGCCAGCAAGACCGCACCAGAACCGCCCAACAATTTCAGCGCTTCGCGCCGACTGAGAATGCGGCCTATCGGTTTATCGTCGTTGTGGTCATCGGGCAAATGCATCTTTTTTTCTCCTGTTGGTATTAGTTTCGCTCAACAGCTTAAGGAGAGTTTGTTATAGAAATAAGGCATATCTGTAAATAATTAGTAAATTGGGGCGCGCCCCCGCCACAAAAACGAAAACGAGGGGCTTAGCGGCCCCTCGTTAACAAGCGCTACACTCAGCTAAGCGATGTGGCTTAATCGCCGGCGGCCGCCGCGCCCATCGGCAAATCGGGGTAAAGGGTGGCGCCGTGTTCGTGCTTGTCAATGCCCACCTCGTCGGCTTCCGCCGGTATGCGAAGCAGACCCAGCGCTTTGACGGCGACGAACATAATCGTGCTGGTAATCGCCACATAGACGCTCACTAACAAAACGCCGACCAGCTGAGAGAGGAAGAATTCCGCGCCACCGCCAACCAACAAGCCAACTTCGCCGTTGAAGGTCAGGTGACCTAGACCGAATAGGCCGACGGTCAATGTGCCGAAAGCGCCGCACGCCCCATGCACCGCAAACGCGCCCACCGCATCATCAATCTTCAGGCTCTCGATGAGTTGAGCGATGAAAACCACCAACACGCCCGCCAACAAGCCGATGATGATGCTAGAGGTCGGGGCGACGAAGGCACAGCTCGCTGTGATGGCCACCAAGCCGGCTAAAGAGCCGTTGAGGGTGAAGCCCAAATCCCATTTACCGGTGCGGGCATACATCACCACCATAGCGCTACAAGCGCCCGCGCAGGCGGCGAGCGTGGTATTCACCGCGACCAAACCGAGCGCAATGGGGTTGCTAGCGCCCAAGGTGGAACCCACATTGAAGCCATACCAGCCGAACCACAAGATAAACGTTCCCAGCGTGGCCATCATCAGGTTTTGCGGCGCGGGCGGGCTACCCCAGACGCGCCCTTTGCGCGCGCCAACGATGATAGCGCCTATCAAGGCGATGATGCCGCCCGTTTGATGTACGACCGTGCTACCGGCGAAGTCGTGGAAACCGCGCGAAGCTAGCAGACCGTCGGCATTCCAAATCCAATGGACGATAACGGGGTAAATGATTACGGCAACGATGATGGTATAGATAATTTTGCCCCAATAAGAAGTGCGCTCCGCCATGGCGCCGGTGGCAATCGTGCCCGCCGCGCCCGCGAAAGCGAATTGGAAGAAGAAGCTGACGAACAGCGCGCCATCTTCTGGGTTGGCGCCGGTCGCGCCATCGAGGGCAAAAAGCGATGTGCCGAATAACCCGCCGTTAGAAGCGCCAAAGGCAATCCCATAGCCCACGAGGAAGAAAAAGATGCCTGTCAGCGCGGCATCGGTGAAGTTTTCCACCATCGAATTGATGACGCCGGTAGATTGGATAAAACCGCCCTCTAGCATGGCGAAGCCCGCTTGCATGAAGAAGACCAAAAAGCCGGCAATCAACACCCATGTTAGGTCAAGGTTGGTTTGCACCGCTTCGACATCCGCCATCGTAGCCATGACGACTTCTTCGGCTACCGTTTCTTCAGCGGCGCTTTCCTCTGCCGCCCCTTCGCTATCTTGCCCGTAGACCGTCACGGCCAGCGCCGATACCAGCAAGGCCGCGAGCAACACCGCCAATAACCGCATGCCTAATTTCCGTTTCATCTGTTCCTCCATCCAAAAGGATTATAGACATTCGCAGTGTACCGCGGCGCTCTTTTTTGAATAATCGGGATAAATCATGAACTTTGTAGGGCGGGAATTAGCAGGAATGGACAATCATTTGTCGGTTCTCTACAAAAGTGTGCCATCTACACCCATAAGGGCGGTGGCGCTTGGCGATTGGGTCTCTCTGGCTCGGCAAATTGCACAAATGATAGATGGGGAAAATGGGCTTAAAAGGGAGGGCGATGGGCTATAAAACCCCTTTTTATAAAAAACCAACAAGCGCAAAGCGGATTTTTTAGCCATTTATGCGAGAAAATGGGGGGCTAAAATGGGGAATATAGCCCTAGAGCGCTATTTTACGATTATTTCATGCGATGAGAAGGGTTCTTGTCCCTTTTATCTCACGAAGGGCGCTTTGGACAAAGTGCTAGAATGGCGCGCGCATCTATCGCGTGGACTTCGCCAAATAGCCAGCCACGACCGCCTCTAATTGGAGACTTTTACCATGCGCCATCGCTTGGGCGGCTTCCGCTTCGCTCAGCAGGTGGGTTAATTCATCTAAAGTGCCGATGACCACCTCCTCGCGGATGTAAAGCATGGTGCGTGGATATTGCAAGATGAGCGTGACCAAAGCCAACGCGCCGACCAAATCGCCGCGGGCCATCAACACGCGGGCG
This sequence comes from Anaerolineaceae bacterium, assembly GCA_037441665.1. GTDB lineage: Bacteria > Chloroflexota > Anaerolineae > Aggregatilineales > Phototrophicaceae > JBBIRQ01. Next base: position 39,377 of record JBBIRQ010000013.1, read on the forward strand.
ATGCCGTACAGGGCGATTAATAGCAAGAAAATGACGTTGGCTTCCTGCCCTAGTTGCAAAGCGCGCAGATAATACTGTTCCGCTTTCTCGATGCGCCCTTCCGCTAGGTTTAGGTCGCCCAACCCCATATACGATTGCCCCAGTCCCCAGCCGTATCCCGTGCTTTCGGAGATGGAGAGCGCTTCGTTCAGCCATGCGCGGGCGGTATCGAGGTCGCCGAAGCGCAACATATAGCTAGCCATTTGGGATAAGACGTCCACTATCCCTTGCTGGTCGCCAATTTTGCGGCGTATCTCTAGGCTTTCGTAGGCGTAGCGTTCGGCGTCGGCGCGTCGCCCTTGTATCGCGGCCACCCCGGCGAGGTCGAAGGTGCTATCGGCGATGCCGCGCCAGTCGCCGACTTCGCGCCGTACCGCGAGGCTTTGTTGGAAATAAGCTAGCGCCTCTTGTTCATCGCCCAGCATACCGCTGAGATTGCCCAAACCGCTGAGCGAATGGCCAATGCCGATGAGGTCGCCAATATCGCGGTGGAGTTCTAGCGCCTCTTGATACATTTGTTTGGCCGCGTGCAAATCGCCGCTAAAGGTGAGCACACCGGCTAGATTGTTGAGCGTGAAAGCGATGCCGCGGCGGTTTTGGTAAGACTTGAAGATGTCGTAAGCTTTTTGGAAAAGGTCGCGCGCGGCGTCCATATCTCCTAGTTCGCGCACGATTTCGCCCAAATTATTCATGCCGTAGGCGTGGCTGGTGGGGGAATAATCGTCTAGCGCCGCATCGCCCAGCAAATCTTCGTAGATACGCTTTGCCCGCCTATAATTCCCTTTCAGATATTCCGCATAGCCGAGATTGCCCATAGACATAAAAAATGCCGACGGATGCGCTTGTTTGAGCGTTTGGGCCAGTTGCGCCGCTTGTTGGGCATAAGCGATGGACTCGTCGTAATGCCCCATCCGCATCATGGCATAGCTCATATTGTTGAGCGCAAAACAGGCCTCTAGGGGGTTTGGCTCTACTTCTGTGAAATAGCGATAGGCCATCGCGCTCTGGTCGTGCACCAATTGTTGCTCGCCCATACGGCTGAGAAGCCACGATTCGCGGATGCGCGCCCGCCAATAGATGCGGTTATCGTGTTGTCCGGCCGCGGCCATAGCATCCGCCAGTTCACGCAGGAGCATCATCCCTTCGCGCGAGAGGCCGCGGGCGGCGTAGTAGAGCAAGACGGCGTGCATGACGTTATCGTGCGCCGCCCAATAGCGTTTAGACTTGGCCCATTCCCAAGCGGCGCGCAGATTGTCTAGCTCGGTTTCGATGCTATTTAGGGCGTCGCGCTCGTGTTTGGTATCTAGGGCGGGTTGTAGGCGCTGGAGGAATTCGCCATAATACATGGCGTGCGCTTGGTAGACGTCGTCAACATCTTTAGCTTGGGCCAAGCGCTCGGCGGCGTATTGGGAGAGCATCTTATCTACTTCGTAACGCCCTTCTGGGGAGCGCCGCAACAGCGATTTATTGACCAAACTGGTCAAATTACGGAGCGTCGCGCCGGCCACTTTTTGGGCGGCTTCGCGCTCGAAACCGCCGCGGAAGACGCTAATCTTGGCGAAGACGGCCCGTTCCTCCTCAGCCATTAAGTTCCACGAATACTCAAAGACGGCCCGCAAGCTACGGTGGCGTTCGGGCACATCGCGCAGGTCGGTTTCCAAAAAGTCGAGGCTTCGCTCGATTTCGGAGGCGATTTCTTCGATGGGCATCATCTCCAACCAGCCGGCGGCCAGCTCTACGCCCAATGGTAGCCCTTGCACCAAATGGAGGATGCGGGCGACTTGGGGGGCGCAGTCCGCGGTCAGCTCGAAATCGGGTTGCACGCGGCGGGCCGACTGCACGAACAGTTGCGCCACAGAATAGGTCGCTAAAGATTCGGGCTTTTCTTTGAGCGAGGGTAAAGGCATTGGCAACACTTCGTAAAGCTGTTCGTTGCTCAGCCGTAAGCGCTCGCGCGAGGTGACGATGACGCGCAAACGCGGCGCGGCCGCCAACAGTTCGCCCACCAGCCCCGCCGCATCCGTGAGATGCTCGAAGTTATCGAGGATGAGCAATAATGCTTTCTCGCGCAGATACTGCAAGAGCTGGCTTTTGCTATCGCTCGCACCGCCGAAGGTGAAATCGAGCGCATCCGCGATGGCCGTCATCACGAGGTCGGAGCGTTCTAACTGGGCTAAGGGCACGAAGAAAATACCGTCGCGGTACAACCCTTGTTGTTTATCCGCCAAGGCGATAGCGAGGCGCGTTTTGCCCATGCCGCCCAACCCCAACAGGGTGATTAAGCGTATCGCGGGGTTATCTAGCAGAGCCTGCAACTCAGCTAATTCTTGCTCCCGCCCCACAAAGGCCGTCGCCTGAGAGGGCAATTTATGTGGCGGCAGGGCTTCGTTCATGATGGGTGTCGGTGTGGGAGTATCGAAGCGCCCGGTCGTATCGGGCGAGACGACGTATTGCATGATGGCGTTATCGCCGCGGATGAGCGCTTCTAGCTCCGCGCCCACCAAACGCACACTAGGGATGCGTTGGCGACGGTCTTTTTTCAGCATACGGTAGATGAGGTCTATCAGCGCGATAGGAGCATCTGGGCGCGCTACTTCGAGGTCTGGCACGGGCTGGGTGAGGATAGCGTTAATGAGCGGGCCCATCTGTTCGTATCCGAAAGGCCTTTCGCCGGCGAGCATCTCGTAGAGCAAGACGCCGAAAGCCCAAATATCGTGGCGTTCGTCCAAATCGTCGCCCTGAAAGGCTTCTGGGCTGAGGTAAGCCAGCGTGCCGACGATAGCGCCCTCTTGGGTGACGTGCGGGCGGTCGCCGAAGCGCGCCATGCCAAAATCGGTCAGGCGGGGGGTGCCATCTTCCGCCAGAAGCACATTCGCCGGCTTGATGTCGCGATGTAAAATCTTCAGGCGGTGGGCGCGCGTCAGCGCATCGGCCAAATCGAGCGCGATATATAAAATGCGCTGGATAGAGAGCCGCGGGTGTTTATCCAATAAATCGCGCAGAGACCCCCCACCCACATATTCCATGACCAGATAATGCATATCGTCTTCTTCTACCGCGTCTAACATCTTGACGATATTGGGATGGTTGAGCTGGCGTAGGGCTTCGCCCTCCAAACGGAAGCGATCCACGATTTCGGGATTATTGGCGATGACGTCGGACTTGAGCAATTTGATAGCGACGGGCGCGCCTGTCTGGGTATCTATCCCTTTGTAGACAGCGCCCATGCCACCCTGACCCAGAAAAGCATCTTTAGAGCGGCGCGCGTCGGGTTCATATTCAAATCGGTTGGCGATGCGTATCATCATTCAAGCTTCTTAGCGCTAGAAGATAGCAGTAGCGCTTATCATACTCTTTTTTACGTAAAATTTCCGTTAGTGTTGCGCGGGTTTGCTGTTATAGAACGGACGATCGACGCGCGCCACTTCTTACCCTAGCGTTGCGGCGGGCTTTAGCATCGCGGTACACTTCTAAAAAGGAGGCATGGCGCCTATGCTACATCTGTACGTTGGTCGGTGGTCCGTCATTCTCATCAGCGCTCTGGCGTTGGGCATCCTGTTGTCTACTGGCGTAGGGGCGGTGCTAGGGGGGGATGTGCTGGCCTTCAACAGCGACCGCGACGGCAACCGCGATATTTATATCCTCGATGTGCGTTTAGGCCTGCTCACCAACCTCACCCGCTCTGTCACGGACGAATATAACCCGCTCTGGTCGCCGGATGGGCGGCGTTTGCTGTTCGTCAGCGATTTGGAGACAGGGCGTTTATTCGTCCCGGCCGTCTACATCATGGAAGTGACCACCCGCCACAGCGAACGCATCTTCAAGGCGACCCTGCCGTCATGGTCGCCGGATGGGCGCGCCATCGTCTATACCCAAGATAACGCTATCCGCCTGCAAAGGCTATCCGACGGGCACACCCGCGATATAACCGCCCGAGGGACTATCAACTACGCCCCTATCTGGTCGCCGGATGGGGCGCGCATCGCCTATTACATGGAGAAGAACGGTCAAACCAAAGTGATGATTAGCGAGGTGGAAGGGGTCAGTCAGGCATTGGCCAGCGCGGAAGGGCAAAGCTTTTTAGCGGCATGGTCGGCGGACGGCGGACAATTAGCCGTCGTTGTCCCCAGCGAGACGCGCGGGCGGTGGAATCTCGTCGCTTATGATATGCGCGATGGGGGGCGAACGCTCTTAGCGCAAGATGTCAAAGGGGGGCAAAGCGCCTCGTGGTCGCCGAATGGGCACTGGGTGGCTTATGTGGGCTTGGTGCGGGAAAACGATGGCCACGCCCGTAGCGAAATCTTCATCGTAGATACCCAAACGGGCCAGCGTCGCCAACTCACCGACCATCCCGACGACGAATTCGCCCCGCTCTGGTCGCCGGATGGCGCTAAAATCGCTTTTTGTCGCAATCACGCCATCAGCGCCTCGCGGCTGGTCAGCGATATTTACCTGTTGCGGCTGGCAGATGGCGCGCTCCAACGCCTGACAGCCAACGCCGGACGCAACGAATGGCCGAGTTGGTGGCCGGGGCTGAGTTGAAAAGGGTCGAAGGGGCGATAGGGGGTCCTGAGGTTCGGGTTGGCCTGCAACACCCAGAGGCGACTCCTTAGTGCTGCTACCTTCCGGTCCTGACACGGTTCGGAGGCTCTGCCGTACAGGGCCCAAACCTCAAGATTACCAGCAGTATAATGGCCGATACGCAGGCCGTCAATCCAAAAAATCATCCTCGATGCGATTAGATGAGCGATGAAGCGCCAACACGCTTTAGATGAAGCGCTAGAGAGTCGCGCAAAATTCCTGTTGCCCCATGTATCCGCTGTCCTGTTCCCTTCGCCGGCCGAGGGGTATAGCCCTCCGCTCATCGGGTAGACAGACCCCCTATTCCACGATAGAATAGAGCGTATGAGCGCGCTAACCCCTGATGAAACGATACTCGGCCTCATCGCCATTCAACATTGCCATGGCTACGAATTGGTCGAACGTTTTCGTCGTTCCGAAGCTTTGGGCGATGTCTGGAAGATGAGCACGAGCCAAATTTATATGGTACTCAAACGGCTAGAGCAACAGGGGTTCATCACGGGCCGTATGGTTGAATCGGCCATGGCGCCGAATCGCACCGAATATAACTTGACGCCAAAAGGAGAAGCGCGCTTATTCGCTTGGTTGCACGACCCACACCCTTCCGCGAGCATACGGCGCGTTCGGGTGGAATTTTTGAGCCGCTTATACATCGCCCGCCATTTGAAGATTCCCACCTCCCCCATCGTGCAACGCCAACGCGCCGCTTGCGAATCCGCACGCGCGCAACTATTGGCCGGCTTGCGGAACAAGCCTTTGGGGACGAGTTATCTCGCTCAAGAATTTGTGATTGCCCAATTAGACGCGGTGCTAGCGTGGCTCGAACGGTGCGAATGGCCCACAGATAAATGAGGACATGCCATGTACAGGAGATGGCTAGGTATCTTAGCGGTGTTGCTGAGCCTTGGGGTGGTTTCTGCCCAAAGGCAAACCTTAGTGGTCTTCGCCGCCGCTTCCTTGACGGATGCCTTTGAAGCTATTTCTGATGCTTTTGAGGCCGAAAACCCCGATGTAGAGGTGCTTTTTAACTTTGGCGGTTCTTCTACGCTGGCTACCCAATTGCTTCAGGGCGCGCCTGCCGATATTTTCGCCAGCGCCAACCCAGAGCAGATGATGATAGCCTTTGAGGGCGGGCGCATCGCAGAACCGATTCGGACGTTCGCCAAAAACCGTTTGGTGTTAATTGTGCCATCGGATAACCCCGCCGATATTCAATCCCTGCGCGACCTCGCCGAGTCGGGGGTTAAAATCGTCCTCGCCGCGCCAGAAATCCCCGTGCGACAGTACACCGATGCCATGCTAGAGCGTTTAGCCCAACATCCCGATTATGGAGACGCTTATCGAAGCGCGGTCGTGGCTAATATCGTCTCCGAAGAGCCGAACACGCGCCAAGTTGCGGCCAAAATCGCCTTGGGCGAAGCCGACGCAGGTATTGTATATGCTTCCGATGTCACGCCTAGCATCAGTGATGCGGTGCTGACCGTACCCATACCGCATGCGCTGAACGCTATCGCCACCTATCCCATCGCCCTAACGGACGATACGCCCAACCCTGAGCTCGCTGAACGTTTTGTGAACTTCGTCCTCTCCGACGTCGGGCAAGACCTCTTGACTGAGTGGGGGTTTATATCCGTACGCATTCCGTCACTGCCGTATACGGTCCGCCTCCCCGCAGATGGCGCGCTCCTCGTAGATGGGCAGGTGCTCAACCCGCTGACCTTATCGGCGCAAACGCTCCAAGCGGATTTTGCCGCGCACACGGTCGAAGCGCGCTACCATGATGGCCGCCAAATGGTTCATACTCGCTTTACCGGGGCCTTGCTTTGGGAGGTTATTGAGGCGGCGCAACCGCATTTCAACGCCGACGTTCGCAACGACCGATTGAGCATGTTCATCGTGGCGACCGGCTCAGATGGCTATCAGGCGGTCATCTCTTGGGGAGAGATAGACCCCCATTCAGGCAATCCATCTATTTTGATTGCGTATGCCGAAAATGGAAAACCGATTGCCGATGAATTAGGCGGATTGCGTCTCGTCGTGCCCGCCGATAACCACGATGGGCGCTATGTGCGTGGGCTGGTCAATATCAGCTTGCGAGATGCCCCCCCCACCGAAGCGCGCGGAAAAGATGGCGGGCGACTATGATTAAACGGGTTTTATTCGCTTTTGTCGGCGCGATAGGCATACTCTTTTTGAGCGTGCCTATCGCGGTATTGGCCCTGCGCGCTTTGCAAACGGGCGCTTGGCAATCGCTACAAAGCGATGTTGTCCCCAGCGCGATTTATTTAAGCTTGGTCACGACGACGTTAACCGTAGTCTTCACGTTGATATTTGGCACGCCATTGGCTTATATCCTCGCGCGGTGGCCGTTTCGGGGGCGTGGCTTGGTCAATGTGTTGGTCGAATTGCCTATCGTGTTGCCCCCTGCTGTAGCCGGGTTGGCTTTGCTCCTCACGTTAGGGCGGCGGGGCGTCTTCGGCCCGCTATTAGAGCAATTCGACATCGTCTTACCTTTCTCGATGATGGCCGTGGTCGTCGCTCAGGCTTTTGTGGCCGCGCCTTTTTATGTGCGGGCGGCGCAAGTCGGTTTCCAAAGCGTGCCCAAAGAGATTGAAGATGCGGCGCGCATTGATGGCGCGGGTAGCCTAGCGCTATTTTTTGGCGTGACGGTGCCTTTATCGGGGCGCGCCTTGGGCGCGGGCATTGTTTTATGTTGGGCGCGCGCCTTGGGCGAATTTGGGGCAACTATCCTGTTCGCTGGGAGCTTGCAAGGGCGCACGCAGACCATGCCCTTGCTGATTTACAATATCCTTGAGCGCGATTTAGACGCGGCGGTGATGACCGGCGTGCTATTGGTCTTGTTGGCTTTAGCGGCGCTGTTGCTCTCCCAACGCTTGAACCGCGAGGGCGATACCGCCGATGCGCTGGCCGGCGCTTATTAGATGGGGTTATTTTAATCCTACGCATCGCGCAAGCCGCTAAGCCATAGCATGTTATGGACTGATGACGGATTTTTGCCCGACGCACAAAGTTTAGACGGGTATCATGACCCGTCTTGTTAACTGCCCATCTCGACGGAAGGATGACATCAAAGGGGATTGCCGATAGGCTATCCCCATCGTGTTCATCAATAGGGTGAACCTTGCGCTATTCCTACTAGACGTGGGCGCTTTGCAAGTCCGCGGGTTTGCCGAGGAGTTTAGGCCACATAGCATCCAACCACGCGCCGCACTCTTCGCAATGATAGACGCGCGCATAAAAACCTGTGGCGTAATTGGGCGCGAACCCCACATAACGAAGCGCTTCTTTTGATTGGCATTCCAAACACTGGCCTTGCGGCTTGTGCGAAAAGGTCTTCCAAATAGCCCCTTGGCCCCCTTGTGTGCGCGTCGAACGAACCATAATCCCTATCCCTCTAACAAGATGCGCTTACACTGTTTGCATTAAGCCACGCTAGCCCTACGGGGACATTGCACGATGCCCCCAATTTATGAATTTTTCGCGCGTTTTTTGTTAGAAATCCGTTTGTAGTGCGTGAAGTTGGTAAAAGTTTGTAAGGATGCCCTTACCCTAGTCTAGTAATATCTCGGCTGAGTCGCTTTGTGTGGCGCGCAATAATTGTTGGATAGTCCGCAAGAGCAAGCCGCGGCTGATGGGCTTGTTCAAATAGGCATCGCAACCGGCCTCTAAGCAATCAATACGCGAAAAGGTATCCGCCGTCAACCCGATGATGGGGATGTGACGGGTGCGCGTATCCGCTTTGAGGATGCGAGTAGCGTCTAAACCGCTGATGTCCGGCAGTTGAATATCCATTAAAATGAGGTCGGGTTTTTCGGTCTGGGCGATGGCCAAACCTTGCGCGGCGTGTTCCGCCTCCAAGATGAGGTAATTCATCCCGCGGAACATGCGCTTCACGATTTGTATATTAACAGGCTCGTCTTCGATGTACAGAATTCGCGTTACCATTGTTAACCATTCTCTGTAATGATTCTGTAATAAAAAGTAATATATGAAGCTTGAGGTCAAAAGTCAAGCACATTTGTGCGTTTTTGGAATATTGCTCTATAAACGGGCCGCGCCCATCGCCGATGCGCCAAACAGCGAGGGGATGGCGGGGGCATCCCCTCGCTAAAACGGCTCACCAACCGATGCCGGGCGTGCCTGAGGGATTTTGGGGTTCGTTGTTATAACGAATCTCGAAGTGCAGATGCGGCCCCGAAGAATTGCCGGTGCTACCCACATAACCGATGACCTGCCCCGCGCTGACGAATTCGCCGCAACGTACCGCCGTGCTACTCATGTGGCCGTAAAGCGTGGAGAAGGGCCCGTGCGCCAACACGACCGTATTACCGTATCCCCATGTATTCCAGCCGGAATATAATACAGGGCCGCTATTGGCCGCGCGTATGGGCGTGCCTTCTGACGCGGCAATATCTATACCCGTATGGCCCGCATAATAGCCGCGCACAAAAGTTCCATTGGGGAGCGGATTGGTCCAGAACGAGCCGCCGCCGGGGGCTACCGCGCCGCAACTGCCCGCTTGTCCGGGGGCGAAGGCCAGCGTGACCACATTACCATTCGCGTCTACTTGTTGTTCTACCGGCGGCCGCCATGTGATGAGTTCGCCTTGGCCGCCGGGGACGAAGACAAACGTACCGCTTGGCAAAATTTGGTCCGGTTCATAATCAGATAAGGCTTCGTTATAGGGCGAGTCTATCACAGCGTAGGGGTCGCTCACTTTCAGGCGTTCGGCAATTTGGGCGATGGTGGCGCTCCCGATGGCCAATTGGCAAGCGCCGTCCACCGGGGGGATGACCAAAACATCATTGGGGCGCAACACTTGCACGATACGGCGGTCATTGCACCATGCTATTGTCTCTCGTTGCAGACCGAAGCGCTGAGCGATGCTATCTATCGTGTCGCCTGGCACGGCGCGATATTCAATGATGCTCGTGCGACCAGAAGATGACGCCTGCGTAAACGGTTCATAACGCAAGCCGGTTAGCGCCAAATCGCCGAGCGGTTGTACTGGGGTGAGCAAGAGGGCGGCGGCGCGGTCGCTGGGGATGAGCGGCCACGCTTCCCCAGTGCTCACTAGCGGCTGAGAGGTGGGCGGTTCTGGGCTGGCTTCTAGGGTGGGCACATTCACCATCTCCTCGAAGGGCGTTACCGCGCCATCTTCGGCGATGAACGGCTCCGACGGCGTGGGGTCGGGCGTCGGCAATAGCAATAAAGCAATCGTCGCCAGGGTGAAGGCAACCGCCCCAAATAGACTTAGCCAGCCCGCCAGCCGTCGCCAGCGCGGCAAGGCGTCGCCATCAGGAGAGAGCAAAGGAACAGGGCGCACCGCAAGCGATGGGTTAGTATCTGCTAAGGGGTCTATTGGGGGTTCGTTGTGTGGTTGCATGGTTATAACCTCGTTCATGCTGTTTTAACAGCGCATAAAGCGCCGTGATGGGGTATGGTATATGCCGTTGGCGCGCAGGTCAACCGCTCGTTGGGTGAGCGTCTGGTTAAGGGCGGCGCGCATACGGTTTTCTATGGCGCGCTGGGGTGTGGGTGGTACAATCAGCCCTATTCGCTCAAGCAGAAAGCAAGTGCCTAATGTCCCATACAGACCCTTTGTTGGCATGGCGCGACCAATTCCCCATCCTCGCCACCTGTAATTATCTCATCAGCAACTCGTTAGGGGCGATGCCGCGCGGTGTCTATGATAAGTTGAAAGAATTCGCCGATACGTGGGCTCGTTTGGGGGTGCGGGCGTGGGGCGCCGGCTGGTGGGATTTGAAGCGCGCCGTCGGCGACCAAATCGCCCCGTTGATGGGCGCGCCACAGGGGAGCGTGCTCGTCCACGAAAACGCCAGCATCGCCAACGCTATTCTCATCAGCGCCCTCAATTGGGATGACGACGGCCGCGATACAGTCATCGTCAGCGACCAAGATTTCCCCTCCGACCTGTATAGCATTCAGCGCCTCTTGCCGCCCCATATCCGCTTGCGCGTCATCGCGAGTCGCGATGGCATCACCTATCAGACCGATGATTTGTTGGCGGCGATTGACGAACGCACGCGCCTTGTCTCGCTCAGCCATGTGTTGTTCCGTAGCGCATATATCATGCCCGTAGAAGCGATTATCGCCAAAGCCCACCAAGTGGGCGCGCAAGTCTTGCTCAATGGTTACCATAGCGTGGGTATCATCCCGGTAGATGTCGCCGCGATGGAGGTAGATTTTTACATTGGCGGGACGTTGAAATGGATGTGCGGCGGGCCGGGCGGGGTCTTTTTGTATGTGCGCCCCGACCTGCTGACTACCCTAGAGCCGAAAATCACCGGTTGGTTCGCCCACCAGCAACCCTTCGCCTTTGATATAAGCGCTTTCCAGTTGCGCGAAGATAGTTATCGGCTGGCCAACGGGACGCCAGGCATCGCCTCGTTATACGCCATCCAACCGGGGATAGCGGTCATCGCAGAGGTGGGCGTGGCGACTATCCGCGAAAAATCGCGCCGCCAAACTGCGCTCATCATCCAACGCGCGGATGAATACGGCTTTGAGGTTATCTCCCCGCGCGACCCTGACCAGCGCGCCGGCACAGTCACTTTGCGCCCGAACCACGCTTACGAGGTCTCTCGCGAGTTGCTCCGCCGTAATATCGTCATAGATTATCGCGAGGGTGCGGGTATACGGGTGGCCCCGCACTTTTATAATAGCGATGACGAGGTTATCGCCGCCCTAGATACCATCCGCGACATCCTCGCTGATGGCAGTTGGCAGGCGCACCAAAAGCGCGATTTCGTCACCTAAAGGGGGCATTGGCCCCGATTAAGTCGTCAGGACGAAGCGATAACGCACATCGTTACCGCGCAAACGCGCCACGGCCGTTTGCGCTTCTGTCAGGGGCAGGGTTTCTGTCCATGCGCGTATGTTGTGTCGCGCGGAGAATGCCAGCATCTCGCGCATCAGCGCTCGCCCGCCGATAGAGCTAGCCGTTACCGAGCGTTGCACATCCATCAAATGCCCTACGCGGATATTCAGCGGGTCTGAGGGCGTGCCCACAAAGCAGAGCGTGCCATTAGCCCCCAACGTCCTCAGGTACGCTGTCCAATCGAGGTTGGCCGTGACGGTGGAGATGATGAAATCCAAAGCGTAGCGCAACGCTTTCATGCCGTTGGTATCGCGGCTATCCACCACGCGGGCGGCGCCCAGTTGGCGCGCTTCTTCCGCTTTGGCTGGCGTGGATGTGAAGGCGATAACTTCGCACCCCATGCGGGCGGCGTACTGCACCGCCAAATGCCCCAACCCGCCGATGCCGACCACGCCAACCCGTTTGCTGGCGTCTATGCCGTGGCGGCGCAAAGGCGCATAAACGGTGATGCCAGCGCACAAAAGCGGGGCGGCCGCTTCTGAAGGCAACGCATCGGGGATACGATGCACAAAACGGCTATCGAGGCGGATAGACGTAGCGAAGCCGCCATAATGCCCTACACATGTGGCGACCGCGGCGCGGCACAAATTTTCTTCGCCGCGTATACACCAATCGCATTGCAAACAAGCGCCCCTCTGCCAGCCGACCCCCACCCTCTGCCCTAACAAGGTCGGGTCGGCTAGGGGGCCTAACGCGGTCACTTCGCCGACAATTTCGTGACCTGGCACCAATGGATAGCGGCTCATGCCCCAATCATCATCTATCAGGTGCACATCGCTATGGCAGATGCCGCAATGACTGATGCGAAGCTCGCAATCAAAGGGCCCTAGCTCGGCAGGTTCATAGGCGAAGGGCGCTAAGTCGCCCCCTTTATTCGTCACAGCTTGAGCGTGGAACACGGTTTCTCCCTTTCGTGGTGCGTTCGTTTCTCTGCGATAATACCTTTATTCATCCACTCATGGAGCGGTCGCGGTCAAAGCGCATCCGCCACCAAGACAATATGCACCTCTAGCGGCCCATGCGCCCCTAAAACCAATTCTTGGGCGATGTCGGCTGTTTTGCTGGGGCCGCTAATCAGTTCGACTTTTGCGGCAGTGCGGAAAGCGTCTAGGCTGGTGGCGCGCTGGCTTGCCAACCACGTTTCTAGGTCGGGCACAATTTGCCGCTCGCGCACAAGGGCGATATGGATAGGCGGCAATAAAGAAGCTTGGCGCGGTTTGCCCTGCCCGCTCATCACAACCAGCGTGCCCGTGGCGGCTAGCGCCGCGTCCACGCCCGTTAGCCCGTAACGGGCGTCGCTATCGCGCCATTCGGCAGTGATACAATGGTTCGCTTGTAGTGTTCCTTCCAGCCCGTCCAGCGGGATTTTATCCCAATCCCAACGCAAAAGCTTCTGCCCCGGCCCGATAAGCTCGGCGATGATGTCGCGCGCGGCCGCTTCGTCGCGCGTCGAGTGGACGTGACAATGCAGGCGTTCGGCCTCCGCGATGAAGTGGGTCTTCAGCCCGGACGCGCTCGTATCTTCTAGGCGCGTCACAGGTAGCGGGTCTGGTATGGGGGGCAGGTCTTCAAAGGGCGTTCGCGCCGCCCTTAAGCGGCGTAGGATGGCATCACGGCTACTCATTTTAGCTCCTCCGCGCGCGCTTGTTGGCGTTCCGCCCACAGTTGCCGAAAGGGCTTAGGGGCGAAATTCGGGAAATCGCGGTAGCGTTTCCATTCTTTCAGCGGGTTTGGCGCCCAGCGGTCAGCGCCGATGCGTAGCGCCAAACGTGCCGCCCGCCCGCCTAGGGCAAAACGGCGCGGCGCGCGGTTGATGAAACGCCACGCCCGTATACCAAGCCTGATTTTGCGCTCGTCTAGCCCGCGCTGTGTTTGTTCGTGGCGCAAATCCAGTAGCAAGCGCGGCAGGTCTATATCTACCGGGCATACAGCCTTGCAACTGCCGCATAAACTGCTGGCGTGGGGCAAAGGGAGCGCATTTTCGATGCCCACGAGTAGCGGCGTGACCACCGCGCCCACCGGCCCGCCGTACACCCAACCGTAAGCGTGCCCGCCGGTGGCGCGGTAGACCGGGCAAGCGTTTTGGCAAGCGCCACAGCGCAAACAGGCCAATACTTCGGCATAATCGGTCTCGTAGATGCGGCTACGGCCGTTATCCAGTAGGACAACGTAAACGTGGTCGGGGCCGTCGGGGTCTTGGGGGCGGCGCGGCCCGTTGATGAGGTGTGTATATACGCTCAGGTGTTGGCCGGTCCCGCTACGGGCCAGCACTTGGGTGAGCAAGGCGTAATCTTGTAGGGTGGCCACCACTTTTTCGATGCCGACCAAGGCGACATGAACCTTCGGCAAATTGGTCACCATACGGCCATTGCCCTCATTGGTCACTAGGGCGATACTGCCCGTCTCCGCGATGATGAAGTTACCGCCAGATATGCCCATATCTGCGCCCAGAAAAGCGGTGCGCAAAATTTTACGCGCGAAAGCCACCATCGCTTGGCTATCATCCGTGGGGGGCATGCCCAATTTTTCTACCAAAATATCGCGTATAGACGCTTTGGTCTTGTGGATGATAGGGGCGATGATATGGCTAGGGCGCTCATCGTTGAGTTGGATGATGTATTCGCCAAGGTCGGTCTCCACGACGTCTAGGCCGATGGCCTCTAGCGCAGTGTTGAGGGCTGTTTCTTCTGTGGCCATACTCTTGCTTTTGGCGACCCTGCGCGCGCCATGCCGCTGGGCGATGTCTGCGATGTGTTGGTTGGCTTCTGCGGCGGTCTGCGCCCATAAGACATGGATGCCGTTAGCGGTCATGTTGGCTTCGGCGCGTTCTAGCAATTCGGGCAGATGGCGCAGGGCGCGCCGTTTGGCTTCGGCGGCTTGTTGGCGCAAGCGCTCCCCATAATCCCAACCGTGGGCGTACATGGCGGCGCGGCGCTTATCATAGGCCTTGCGGGTGTTGACGGGCACGGTAGCTTGCAAGTCCGCATCCGCTAAGGCGATTTCCGCCATGGAGATGAACTGATTAGCATTTACTTTCATGCGCGTTTTCCTTTCAATCCTTCGGCCAGCGCTTCGGCGACATGGCGCACGCGCTTGGGGGTGGCGGCGCGCCCCAGACCGCCGTTCATTTGCGTTAGGCAACTGGCATCGCCAGTGAGGATGTCGTCGGCCGGGCAAGCGATAATCGCCGCGACTTTCGCCTTCAGCATGTGGTTGCTGATTTGCGGCATTTTGACGCTGAACAAGCCACCAAAGCCGCAACACACGTCGCTATCTTCTAGTTCTACTACGCGGGCGTTGCCCATGGCGGCCACCAATTGGCGCGCGCTTTTGCCTAATCCTAACAAACGCAACCCGTGGCAAGCATCATGGAAGGCAAACGTCTTCGGCTCAGGCAAGTTCAGCCCCAAATCGTGCAAGCCCAAGCCATTGGTGAGGAATTCTGTAAATTCCCACGTGCGCCCCGCGATTTGTTCGGCGAGTTGTCGCCATCGCGGCTCATCGGCGAACAGTTTAGGGTATTCGTGGCGCACCATAGCGCAACACGACCCCGACGGCGTGACGATGACTTCTGATTCGGCGAAGGTCCGCAAGAACTGCTGGGCTACAACCCGCGCATCCCCGCGATACCCCGCGTTGAAGGCCGGTTGACCACAACACGTCTGCCCGTACGGAAAATCTACCTTGACCCCGACATGTTCGAGGATGTCTACGACTGATAAGCCAATTTGGGGGTAAATCATATCAATGATGCACGTCACAAACAGCGAAACACGTTTGCCGATGGGCGATGAGCGGTTAGTAGAAGACATGAGCGGCCTCTGCTGACATGTTTTAAGAGCTTGATTATACCGCGCGGGCGGCTTCTAGCGATTATATCTCACAGGATTTGCGTTATGATTAAGATGAGCGCCTATGGGCTTTTTGGGAGAGGCTTTCTATGAAATTAGCGGCCGTGCTGGTCTTGGCTTTATCCTTGTCTCTACCGTTGGCGGCGCAAGAGAGCGTACCCGAAATCGCCTATAACCAAGTGGTGACGGGTATCATCACGGATGAAAGCGATACGCATACCTATCGGTTTCAGGGTAAAAATGGCGATGCCATCGTCGCTACCCTGCGCGAGGCGCAACCCTTCAACGGGTTTGATGAGCCGCAAATCACCATCCGCGACCCCGACGGCGCAGTGATTGCGACAACCCACGAATCCGAGACCGATTTTGCGGTCTTCAATCGTGGCGCGTATTTGGCGGTCGTCTTGCCGACGGATGGCCAATATACGGTAGACGCGGGGCGTAGTGGGGGGATGAGCGGCGCGAGCCGCGGCGAATATCGCCTAGAATTGCGCCTGCCGCCGCAGTTACAACCCAACCGCCCGATTCGCGATAGCGTTTTTAACGATAGCGACTTCGATTTCTTCGTCTACCACGCCGCTAGCGATTTCGACATCCGCTATACCAAGCGCGACGGCGACTATTGGCCCCATATCCGCGTCAATATCATAGATGTGGAGAAGAACGCTTTGCTGGCTGTAGGGCATTTGGGCGGGGACCGTTTATCGCGGGGTCTGCTGGGCACTTTCGCGGCGGGGCGCACCTATTTCATCAGCGTGGGCGAACCCGCGGTGCAAGTCACCAACATGCTCTTTTTTCATGAGGTCTTCGCCGATTACGAAATTGAATTAATCTTGCCAGAAGCGCCTTAAAACCTCTTTTGTCCGCGGCTTTACAGGCGCACCATAGACCTTTGCGCTGTGTGGTGTATGGATGCATCAGGAAAAAGCGCTTTTCAGTTGTCTGGATTGGTGAACGTTGTACAATTTGTATCAGCAACAGGGGAAAGATAACTTTTTGAGTATCGCAAAACATCTGATGAAAGCGTTGTTTTTATTCACTGCGGTATAACAGGTGGAGTAACCGTATGGCTGACTATTTCCGCATGGATGTAGCCGATGTCCTCGCAGAATTGGGCGTAGATCCTAAAATAGGCCTCACGTCGGATGAAGTGGCGCGCCGCCAAAGCCAACATGGCAAAAATGTACTGCCTGCTGGCGAGGGCACAAATATATTACAACTCATCATCAACCAATTTAGCGATTTGATGGTGCTCATCCTCATCGCCGCCGCCATCATCTCCTACTTTGTCGGCGACCCTAAAGATGTCATCATCATCATGATTATTGTGGTGCTCAATGCGGCTTTGGGCATTTATCAGGAATATCGGGCGGAACAGGCGCTCGCCGCGCTCAGCGCAATGCAAGTACCGCTCGTGCGCGTGCGCCGCGATGGGCACGTCACCCAAATCAGCGCCGAGGAGTTGGTGCCGGGCGATATTGTCCTGTTAGAAGAAGGCGACCGCGTTTCTGCCGATGGGCGTATCATCGAAAGCGTGAACCTGCAAATCGAAGAAGCCGCGCTCACGGGCGAATCTGTGCCTGTGCCCAAAAGTAACGCGGTCATCAGCGCTAGCGGGAATGTCGCTTTGGGCGACCGCGCGAATACGGTCTTCATGGGGACGGCCGTCAATTATGGTCGCGGCGAATTCGTCGTCACCGAGACGGGGCTTAAGACGCAAATTGGCAATATCGCCTCTATGCTTTTGCAAGTCGAAGAAGGGATAACCCCGCTACAGCGCCGCTTGAACCAATTGGGGCGCATTTTGGCGGGTGGCGCTGGCGTCATCGTGGTCATTGTCTTCATCACTGGGCTGTTGCGCGGCATCCCCGCTAACGAGATGTTCTTGACCTCCGTCAGCCTCGCCGTTGCCGCTGTGCCGGAAGGCTTGCCCGCTCTGGTGACTATCGGCCTTTCGTTGGGGGCGGCCCGCATGGTGCGGCGTAATGCCCTCATCCGCCGCTTGCCCGCCGTAGAAACGTTGGGGTCGGTCACCGTCATTTGCTCCGATAAAACCGGCACCTTGACCAAAAACGAGATGACCGCTACCTATATTGCCCTGCCGGGGCACGATAACGTCAAAGTCGGCGGCATCGGCTATACCCCCAAAGGCGACTTTTTTCATGACGATGGCACCCCCCTAGACCCCAAAGCGGACGACGCCGTCGGGCGCTTCATCAAAGCCATGGCCCTATCCACTAACGCTTATTTGGAACAAGGCAATGGCGATGAGCAAATGCACGTGGTCGGCGATACCACAGAAGGCGCGCTCATCGTGGCGGCGCAAAAAGTGGGCTGGACGCGCGACTGGTTAGAGCAACAATTCCCCCGCGTGGCCGAGCTACCTTTCAGTAGCGAACGCAAAGCCATGACCACCGTACATCAAATCGTGGAATCGGACCTGTTCAGCGGCAACTATATTTCCATCACCAAAGGCGCGCCGGACCAATTGGTGAAATGGGCCACGCACGAGCATTTGCCCACGGGCCCCGTGGCCATCAGCGAGGAGCGGCGCGAACGCTGGTTAGCAGAAATAGATAACATGGCGGCCCAAGGCCTGCGCGTTCTGGGCATCGCCTATCGCTCCTTAGATAAGCCGCCGAACCCGTTAGACGAAAACATCGAACGTGAACTCATCTTATTGGGCCTCGTCGGCATCCTAGACCCGGCGCGACCGGAAGCGCGCGAAGCCGTGAAAGTGGCTCGCGAAGCGGGCATCCGCCCCATTATGATAACCGGTGACCACGCCCTCACCGCCGAAGCTATCGCCCGCGACCTCGGCATCATCGCAGAAGCGCAACGCGCCATTAGCGGCACGACGCTCGATACAATGAACGATGAGCAAATCCGCCATGCGCTCCAACAAACGTCTTGTTTCGCCCGCGTCTCCCCAGCGCATAAGCTTAAAATCGTCAAAATTCTGCAACAAGAGGGCCAAATTGTGGCCATGACCGGCGACGGTGTGAACGACGCCCCCGCGTTAAAGCAAGCTGACATCGGCGTGGCGATGGGTATCACCGGCACGGATGTTAGCAAAGGCGCGGCGGAAATGGTGCTGACCGATGATAACTTCGCTTCTATCGTGGCCGCGGTGGAAGAGGGTCGCACCATCTACGACAATATCCGTAAATTCATCAAATATCTGCTCAGCTCCAACATTGGCGAGATTTTCGTGATGTTCATCGCGTTGTTGATGGGCTTAAAAATACCCCTTCTGGCCATCCAAATCTTATGGATTAACCTTGTGACCGACGGCTTGCCCGCTATCACGCTAGGCTTCGGCAAGCCGGAACCGGACGTCATGAAGCGCAAACCGCGCCCTATCAACGAAAGCATCTTCGCCGGC
The DNA here is from genome assembly GCA_037441665.1 of Anaerolineaceae bacterium. Taxonomy (GTDB): domain Bacteria; phylum Chloroflexota; class Anaerolineae; order Aggregatilineales; family Phototrophicaceae; genus JBBIRQ01. Next base: position 58,155 of record JBBIRQ010000013.1, read on the forward strand.
GGCACCGGGCGGCATATCTTATGGGTGGGCACGTTGATGACCATTCTAACACTAGCGGGCTATATTTGGGCGTATAGCGAACACGGTATGGACCCCTTCAGCCGAACGTTGGGATTAGAAACGTTCAGCCGTGCCGAATTGGTGGCGTTGATGGGCGACCCCATCGTCACCACCGAAGCGGGCACACTAGAGCCGCTCATCCCAACAGATTGGGATACGCGGAGCGATGAACAGCGCCTAGACGCCATCTTGGGCGAACAAAGCGATGAAGTGGGCTTTAATGAAGAATCTGATGAGGGCATCCTCGGCGCGGCGGAGCGCATCCCGCGCACGATTGCCTTCACTGTGCTGGCCTTTGTGCAGATGTTCCACGTCATGGCGATTCATGTTGGCGACCGCACCTCGTTCTTCCGCATCGGCTTTTCCGATAATTGGTTGCTGATGTGGGCCATTTTGCTCACCTTTTTACTGCAGATGGCGGTCATTTATGTGCCTTTTTTACAAACCGCCTTCGAGACGTTCCCGCTCCGCGCCGACGAATTGTTCTTATGCATCGCTCTAGGGGTGGTGGTATTGTTCGCGGTAGAAATCGAAAAGCGCTTCTTGAACATCTCCTCCCAGCCCATGTCCGCCTGAGTTGAAATCGGGGTGCTCAAACAGCCTGCGTTCCCGCGTGGCGCGCGGGCTGTTTTGCCTATCTCGGTTAAGTTATACAAAAAAAGCGCCTAAGCGCTTGCGACGAACCCCACATGCCTTTACACTGAGAAAAATATCAATAGTAAGGTATATCTATCATGGTTACGACAGATAAAACAACCGCCGCGGAGATGATGAGCACGCCTCAAATCTACGATAACATCCTCGGCGCTATGGGCAATACGCCCCTCGTGCGCTTGAATCGTCTGGGGCGCGGTGTGCGATGCCAAATAGTGGCGAAGGTCGAATATTTCAACCCCGGCGGCTCGGTCAAAGACCGCATTGGCATCACCATCATTGAAGATGCCGAGCAAAAAGGGCAACTCAAACCCGGCGGGACCATCGTCGAAGCCACCTCAGGCAATACCGGGGTGGGGTTAGCCATCGCCGCCATCCTCAAAGGGTACAAGTGCATCTTCGTGATGCCCGATAAAATGTCGGAGGAGAAGATACGTGTCTTGCGGGCTTATGGCGCAAAAGTGGTCGTCACCCCGACAAATGTTGAACCGGACGACCCGCGCAGTTACTATAGCGTCGCGCGGCGCTTGGTAGAAGAGACGCCCAATAGCATCCTCGCCAATCAATACCACAACCCGGTCAATCCGTGGTCGCACGAAGTCGCTACCGGCCCGGAAATTTGGCGGCAGACGGCCGGGCAAATAGACGTGTTCGTCTGCGGCATGGGCACGGGCGGCACTATCACCGGCGTGGCGCGTTATCTCAAATCGGTGAACCCCAAAGTGCAAATCGTCGGCGTAGACCCGGTCGGTTCGATTTTGTACGACTATTTTTACACCGGCAAGATGACTGAAGCCCACACCTACAAAATCGAGGGCATCGGCGAAGATTTTATCCCCTCCAATTATGATTTCAGCGTGATTGATGATATGGTGCGCGTCAATGATAAAGAAGCTATGTTGATGACGCGGCGATTGGTGCGGGAGGAAGGTATCTTCGGCGGGGTATCGTGCGGGGCGGCCATCGCGGGCGCTCTGCGTTACGCGGCAGAACGCGACCTCGGCCCTGATAAAATGGTCGTCGTGCTCCTGCCCGATAACGGCTCTCGCTACCTGAGCAAAGTCTTTGACGATAATTGGATGCGGGAAAACCGCTTTCTCGAAAGCGAATGGTCAGAAGCCACGGTCAGTACCGTGCTCGCCCGCAAAACCCGTCACGAATTGGTCATGGCGCGTTGTGATGAGCCGGTGGGCGCGGTCATCGCCAAGATGAAGCAGCACGATTATTCACAATTGCCCGTCATCGGCGAACGCGACCAGTTGCTAGGCTTGGTGACCGAAGTCAACTTGCTGAACTTTTTGCTCAGCCATTCGCACACCAACCCGGCCGACGTCGTCTTAGAAGACGCCAACGTCATCAATACCAACATCCCCACGCTCGCGCCCGAAACGCCTATCGAAACGGTGATGAGCATCTTCAGCACACACCCTATCGCGCTCGTCACCGAAAATGTGCCATCCAGCGCCGATAAACGGGTGTTGGGTATCATCACCAAAATTGATATGCTCGACTTTTTAGCGAATCGCTGAGCTTGTGCGTTACCGTTGGCTGGTCTTTGGTCTTTTCGTCGCGCTGATATGGGCGCACCGCATCGTGCGCCTTCGTCTGTATGCGCGCGGCAACCATCTTACGCTCATCGCTTTTATCGGCTATTGGGATGGCGATATTCATTTACCCCATCCCGATGCGCCGAAGAGGGATTAAGACAACGCTTGTCGTAAGTCCGCGATGAGGTCGTCCACATGTTCAATCCCGACGCTCAGCCGCACGAGGGCGGGGCTAACCGCGATGTCGCTATCGGCGGTGCTGGCGTGCGTCATGCTGTAGGGATGCTCGATGAGGCTTTCTACACCGCCGAGGCTTTCCGCCAGTGCAAAAAGTTTCGTGCGGGTCACCATGCGCTTGGCCATTTGGGCATCCTCTAGGATGATGCTAATCATGCCGCCGGGTAGCTTCATCTGGCGTTGGGCGAGGGCGTATTGTGGATGGCTTTCTAAGCCCGGATATAGCACTTGTTTGATAGAGGGGTGGTCTTCCAACATCCGCGCGATTTGCAGGGCGTTGGCGCTGTGGCGCTCCATGCGGATGCCCAAGGTCTTAATGCCGCGCATGACGAGGAAGCAATCCATAGGGCCGGGGACGGCGCCGGCGGCATTTTGCAAAAATTTGAGTTGTTCATACAGGGCGCTATCGTTCATGGCCAAAACGCCCCCCACGACGTCGCTATGCCCCCCTAAATATTTGGTGCTACTGTGCATCACGATGTCCGCGCCCAACAGAAGCGGCTGTTGGATGGCCGGGCTGGCGAAGGTGTTATCCACCCCTACGAGCACTTTTTCCGGGGCTAGCTTGGCCAAATGGGCGATGTCGGCGATGGCTAGCAGAGGGTTAGTGGGGGTTTCTAGCCATAGCAAGCGTGTTTCTGGGCGGAAAGCGGCGCGCACCGCCTCTATATCGTTCATATCCACCCAACTAAAGGTCAGTCCATAGCGCGCATACACTTTCATGAATAGGCGATACGTGCCACCGTAAACATCGTTGCCGACGATGATATGGTCGCCGGGGTTGAACAGGCGCATGACAGTATCAATGGCGGCTAAACCGCTGGCAAAAGCCAATCCATGCCGCCCGCCTTCGATAGCCGCGATTAAATCTTCCAACGCTTGGCGCGTGGGGTTGCCGCTACGGCTATATTCATAGCCTTTGTGTTCCGCCGGGGCGCTTTGCACAAACGTAGACGTTTGGTAGATAGGTGTCATGATGGCGCCGGTCGTCGGGTCGGGGTCTTGGCCGGCGTGGATGGCGAGGGTATCGAGATGGTAATCAGTCATTTTCATTATCCTTGCGCGATACGTTCATTACTAGAGTATTCCCACTAGAGTATTCCAAAAATATCGCCCTTACCAGCATCGGTAAAGGCGATTGGGCGTTATTGGCAATCATCCAAAAGCGTTTTACAGCGAGAAAATGCGCGATAACAGATTGGTGACGATATTTTCCACCACGATGAACAATAAAAAGGTCAACCACAATGGCAGGCCTTCCAAACGGTGTAACTGCTTGAGCGCGCCAAAGATGAGCACCAACGTATAGATGCTGATGGCCGCCGCGGCAATGACCGCTAAAAGCGCCAGTATGGGCAACGAGGTAATAAACCCAAAACCCGACGGGGAAAGGATGTCAAACGTGAAAAACCCCCCAAACAAGATGAGGCTGAGCGCGCCAATCAACGAAGCGAGCACAGAACCGGCGAGCCACGGCAGAGCAATCGTCTGGCAATGTTGTAAGAGCGGCGCTTGGCTATTTTGCTGGGTGACCGCGTACCAATGCGAGGCGTAGCACCCCGCATGAAAGGCGACGAAAGTAACGATAGGCGACACGATGAGCACGAGCACAGGCGTAAGCAAATCCAGCGCGAGGCCCAAAGCAGATAGGCGCAAGACGATGAATATAGCCGCCAGCGTGAAGAGGACGCCCGAAATGACCGCGCCCGTGGCTACCGTTATCCCATAATCCCACCACGTAGTATCAGTAGTGGCTTTTTCTAGAGCGTTGGGCCGCTTTAAAAAAATATCTAGACTTTGCATCAAGATGCTTCGCGCTTTGGTCAGCAATTCGCCGATGGTCACGTACTCCGGCGCACCGGGTATTTGCCCCGGCACCTTAAAGCCTTGGTTGGGATTGCTCGCCATAAGCTCCTCTTTCTTAGGGATAGTATAGGCTTTTAATTTTCTTTTAAGCTTAATTGTATGGCGAATTCCCCTAGCTGACAACTTGTCTGCGGGGCATCTCATCAGGGAACGGGACGGCGCAGAAGGTACTTATAATCCAAATCGGCCACCACCACAAACCCCAAGCGCTCGTATAGCCTGCGGGCGGGGTTCACTTTCAAAACGCGCAACTCTACTGGTTTATCGCCCGCTTCTGCGATGACCTGACGCACCAACTGTTCGCCAAAACCGCGCCGCTGGTAGTCTGGCAACAGCGCAATATAATCTAGAAAGACGTGCGTTTCGTAGTGTTTAACCACTAACCAGCCAATGGGCGCGCCATCAAGCTCTACAACGCGACTAATAGCCGTGTTGAATTTCGCCTCAAATTGGTTTTGCTGTTCCTGCTCATCCCAATATCCCCATGTTTGCTCGACATAAGCGCGGAACGTTTGGCGATGCAACGCATAGGCGAAGTCTCTATCATCCGCGGTGGCAGGCCGAAGTTGAAAGGCGCTCATCGTATCATCCTTGTTGATGATTAGGGTGACTATGGGGTATCCTTTGCGGGCGACCAAAAGCGAAAGGACCCCCCTATGACGACATTTTATAACATTTCGTTTGACATCGCCGACGGGGTGGGGAGCATCACCATCAACCGCCCCCAAGCGGCTAACGCCATGGACTTAGAGACGATGCAAGAGTTTCATCAGGCCGTCACCCAATGCGAAGATAACCCCAAAGTGCGCGCGGTGCTCATCAGCGGCACGGGCAAGGTGTTTTGCGCTGGCGGTGACTTAAAAGCCTTCAGCGCCCAAGACCATTTGCCGCGTTACATCAAAGCGGTGACGTTCTACCTCCACGGGGCGATTTCGCGGCTAACCCGTATGAGCGCGCCGGTCATCGCGGCGGTGAACGGGAACGCGGGCGGCGGCGGGTTAAGCCTCCTCGTGGCGGCCGACATCGTCTATTGCGCCCAGAATGCGCACTTCACGATGGGCTATACGCGCATCGGCCTCTCGCCCGATGGCTCGACCACCTTTTTCTTGCCGCGCATCATCGGGTTGCGGCGCACGATGGAACTTGCCCTGACCAATCGGACTTTCTCCGCCCAAGAAGCCTATGATTGGGGACTCGTCACGCGGGTTCTGCCCGATGAAACGGTCGTCGCAGAAGCGCGGGCGCTAGCGGCCGAATTGGCGGCCGGCCCGACTTTGGCCTATGGCGTCACGAAACGCCTGCTCTACGCTTCTTTCTCCCAATCCCTAGAAACGCAAATGGAAGACGAAACCCACGGCATCGCCGCCATGTCGGGCACGGCAGACGGCGCAGAAGGCATCCGCGCCTTTGTGGAAAAGCGCTCGCCACAGTTCAAAGGTGGCTGAAAAGCGCGCCTCAGCCGTCTTTGGCGACCTCTAGCAGAAGCGCTTCGTAGGCGTCTATGGTGTTGTTGGGGTCAAAGTGCGCTTCGGCATAGCGGCGCGCATTTTGGCTGATGCGCGCGTGATAATCGGGGTCATCGAGCAGGCGCTCTAGGGCGCGCACGAGCGCGTCAACATCGGCGGGGGGCACGGTGACGCCGGCCGCGTTGGGGTCTAACACTTGGCTCATCAGGCCGTCCACGGCGATGACGGTTGGCGTGCCGCTGGCCAAAGCCTCATAAAGCTTGGCTTGAAAGCGCATTCGGTCTAACTCGTTGTGATGTAGCGCCCAGAAGTGGATGTAAGACGCCGCCCAAAAACCGGGCACGTCGGCGTAATCCACCCATTCGATATGGCGGCAATGCGCTAAATCGGGCTGGCGGAGCGCCTCTTGTAAGGCTTTCATTTGCGCGCCCGCCCCAATGAAGAGGAACTGCACGCCATCGCGCTGTATGCGTCGCGCGGCGGCCAACATCGTCTCTAAGTCGATGTGCGGCCCTAAAACGCCCAAAAAAGTGATATAACGCGCGTCGCCCAACGCATATTTTTGGCGGAAGGGGCGGTCATCGGTCTGCGGGTTGAACAGCGCCAAATCCACAGCGTTATGAATAACCCGACTGCGGGGACGCTTGCCGAGGCGCGCTTCTACCTTGGCTAATAAACCGTCCAGCATGGCCACTACGCCGCTCGCGTCTCTCTGGGTGAGATTGGCCAGCGCCTTAAAAATACGGTAGGTTAAATCGCTTTCTTTAGCCACGCCCGATACCACTAGATATTCCGGCCAATAATCCGAAATGTTGATGACATAGGGACGCCGTTTCATTTTGCTGACCCACCAAGCGGCTAAAGCGCTGAAAATGGGCTGGCTTTCCACAAAAATAACATCCGGCCGCGGTAGAAATGAGCCGCGGATGGCGCAAGTGAGCATGAACGATAATTGGCTGAGCAAGCGCGCGCGAATGTTGGGGCTGGGCGTGGCCCACAACCACGCGCGGATGACGCGGATACCGTCCATATCTTCAACCATGCTCAAACGCCCCCGATATTCGGCGGGGATGACACCCCTAGGATAATGGGGCATGGTCGTTAGTACGCTGATGTTGTGCCCTCTGTGTTGGAGCGCGCGCGCGAGGCGGGTTAGGCGGTTGGCCGCCGCCCCGGCGTCTGGCGCGAAATAGTACGTGACGAAAAGAACGTTCATCATCTTTCCCTCGAATAAGCGTTCATCGCCGCGCGCACAGCGTCAATGACCTCATCGAGCTGGTCGCGGGTCATTTCAGGGTAGAGGGGCAGGCTGATGATGGTCTGGGCGGCGGCTTCTGCCTGTGGAAAAGCGCCGACAGGATACCCACGATGGGCGAGGGCCGGTTGTAAATGGAGTGGTATAGGGTAGTGGATACCTGCTCCGATACCTCGCGCTTTTAAAGCCGCTAGAATCGCGTCGCGGTTCGCCCCTACGCGGATACAATAAATGTGGAAAACGGGTTCGCTATCGGGCATGATAGTTGGTGTGTGCAAATCAGGGACATCAGCCAAATGCGCGGAATAGTAGGCCGCATGTTGGCGACGGGCGCTATTCCATTGGTCTAGATAAGGGAGTTTGGCATTTAGTATGGCGGCTTGCAGGGTATCTAGGCGTTCTCCGTAGCCGATGACATCATGGCTATACTTATCGGCGCGGCCGTGATTGCGTAACTTCATCAACTGTTCAGCGAGCTGGGCGTCATTGGTACAGATGATACCCGCATCGCCATACGCGCCTAAATTTTTCCCCGGATAACAACTGAAGGCGGCCGCATGCCCCCATTGGCCGGCGCGTTTGCTTTGGTAGCGCGCGCCGTGGGCTTGGGCCGCATCTTCAATGACGATTAAATCATGGCGTCGGGCAATTTCGGTGATGACATCCATTGGGGCGAGCTGGCCATAAAGATGCACGAGCATAATCGCTTTGGTGCGCGGGGTTATGGCCGCTTCAATCTGAGCGGGGTCTATGTTATAGGTCAGCGGGTCAATATCTACGAAAACAGGCTTGGCCCCAATTTCTTCGATGGGTTCGACTGTGGCGATGAACGTATGGGGCGTTGTGATAATTTCATCCGCAGGTTGGATGCCCAAAGCGCGCAACAGCAAAAAGATGGCCGCTGTGCCGCTAGCGCAACCGACTGCGTAGCGCGTTCCTTGATAAGCCGCGAAGCTCGCTTCAAAGTGTTCTATCGCTGACCCGCCGATGAAATCGGTCGCGCTGATAACTTGGGCAATCGCCTTATCAATATCCTCTCGGATGGCCTGATACTGCGCTTTTAAGTCTACTAACGGAATCATACTTGGTAATCCTCTATATCGTTTACCCGCTTGATAACCCGCGCGGGATTGCCGATGACCACCGTTTCGGTTGGCACATCTTTAGTCACGACAGCGCCCGCGCCGATTAAGGCCCGCGCCCCCACGCGCACCCCCGGCAGTAACACCACGCTTGCCCCGATTATCGCCCCCTGTTCGATATGTGCGCCCCGCAAAGCCGTTTTGGTTTTGGGCGTATTGGGATAACGCGCATTGGTTATCATAACGCCCGGCCCGAGCCAGCAACCTTCCTCTAGTACGCTATATTCTGGGATAAAAACGTTGCTATGGATACGGACCCGATGACCAATGACTACATGATGCTCAATGATGCTGTGCGTGCCAATGCTAACATCATCGCCGATGTGGTTCGATTCGCGAATATTAACGCCATGCCCTGTTTGGAAGCGAACCCCAATGCGGTTGCCCGCGTAAATGACCGTATGCGAGCGAATAATGCATTCCTCGCCAATGGTCAGCGCGAATTCCCCATCGGCCGCGCCACGCGGTGGCTTGCCCAAAACAACGAAATCATCTATTTGTGCGTTCAGCGGCAAGTGGACATTGGCGTAAATTTTGACAAAATTACTCATAGCGCACTTGGACGGGGTATCCACAACGGGCGGATTCGTAAATCGCTTCGACTAGCGCTAAAGAGCGCCGCCCTTCGTGACCATGGGTCTGTGGCGGCCGCCCTTGGCAAATGGCGCTTATCATATCCTCGATGACTAATCTATGGCTATTGCCATAAACTGAAGGCGGGTCTACAAGGTCGGCGGTGATGCGTTCTGGTTCAAGTTCTAGCTCGCCTTCAATTTTCCACATGACCTTACGATTCAGCGCTGTGCCGCCCACTTTAAGAGAGCCGCGCTCGCCAAAGATGGCGACTGAGCCTTCTATGTTCTGGGGATAAGTCAAGGTAGAGCCTTCTACACTGCCTAGAGCGCCGTTTTTGAAGCGCAAAACCACCACCCCCACATCTTCAGCCTCCATGCGATGGGCTAGCGTGCCGGTATAGGCAAAGACACTTTCGACATCGCCCATTAACCATTGCAAAGCATCAATATGATGTATGGATTGGTTCATCAGCGCGCCGCCATCCATCGCCCATGTGCCATGCCAGCCGTCTTCGTAATATGATTGCGGGCGATACCAGCGCACCGTAGCATTGCCCAAGAGCAAACGCCCAATACGCCCCGATTGAACCATTTGATACAGCTCTCGCATCGGCGGATTGAAACGATTTTGGAGCATGACGCACAGATAAACCCCCGCGCGTTCAGCTTCGATGATGAGTTTATCGGCATCGGCGGTGGATAGAGCAATGGGCTTTTCGACGATGATATGTTTGCCGGCGCGCGCCGCTTGGATGCCCATTTCCGCATGCATACCGCTAGGAGTGCAAATACACACGATGTCAATATCGTCTCTACGGAGCAAATCTTGATAATCGGTGTAGACTTCTGCGCGATACGTTTCTCCGAAGTGTTGCGCGCGATTCTTCATCACATCGGCCACAGCCACCAAAGCGGCGTTGGGCAATTGCGCGATGGATTGCGCGTGACGCGGCGCGACCCGCCCGCAACCGATGATACCGAAACGCAGTGTTTGCCCTGTCGTCATAACTGGCCCTCATCACTTGAATATAGGTTATGGTGCTGTTATATCACGAAAAAGCACCAACGACCCATAAGGCTTTTCAGCCGAGGCGAGGATGGGCAGTGGTTGAATAATAATCACGGAAGGGCACCCGTTGAATGATAGCTTCGTAGCGTTGCTCGCACCGTTCATTAGATGCAGGGTTATCTAACATCAAACGCATATCATAAGCATCTTCATTATCGTTGCGATAGTAATTTGGCTTGGTGCCAAAGACTTCAAATTCATATTTATGATACAGCTTTTGGGCTACCGTGTTGCTCACCCGTACCTCTAAGACGATATACGACGCCTCTAGCAAGCGTGATTTACGTACCATGCTCGCCAGCAAAATCTCGCCATACCCCCGCCCCCGATAATCGGGATGGGTGACAATGGTGCTGATATGGGCTTCATCGGCGATTTTCCACAAGCCGCCATACCCCACGATGCGCCGTTGTTCTTCGGTCTCATCGCGCCCGACGCTCCATTGCTGGAGCAAGCGCCGCCAACCGCGCAGAGGCTTTCGCTCTCTTAGTTCTAGGACGACCATATGGCTATGGCTAGATTCGTTTATTTCATAAGCGTAAGAACGCGGCGGCCATGGCGGGTCAAAAGACAGACGGTCTATATAGGCCACCTCGGAAATATCGTTGAGTTGCATATAACGGAGGATGAGCGTCATAGCATCATGGTACCCCGGTTGTTTTGATGTAGATAGGGACGAGGTGAGCGGGGCGATAATCACCGTTAGGCTTTTCGCGCAAGCGTCGTTGCGCTTCTTCCGCTAACCAGCCGGCCCGCAGTAGGCGGGTGGGCGCGGGCGCGATGACAATAGAAGTGCCCTCTTGTCCCGCTTGGGCTAGCAGTGCCCGCGCTTCGGGGCTGATGTCGCCGCTAATGGCGACGGGCCCGCTCCAACTGGCGATGAGGGCCGGCCATTCATAGATAGCCGCTTCCCCTTTGGCGCTCCACTGTCCTTTAGCCCATTTATGGGTCTGTGCGATGACCCGCCCGCGCCCCGCGGCGATAGTCGTCACTAGGTCCATCTTGCCAGAAGTCGGCGGATGCGCGGCGGCCAGCATCTCCATCGTGCTGATGCCGACGAGGGGCAGTTGCTGGGCCAGCGCGATACCCTTAGCCAACGCCACCCCAATCCGCAAGCCCGTATACGACCCCGGCCCAATGGAGACGGCCACGCCGCGTAAGTGGGCCATGCTGACCGCGCATCGGGCCATCGTCTGGCGGATGGCATCGGCCAGCAAGATGCTATGCTGGTTTTCGGTGCGTATCATCTGTTCGGCGATGATGTCTTCGCCATCATGAAGGGCTATCCCCAACGTTTGGGTTGCCGTGTCTAGTGCCAAGAGCATGTGCTTACACCCCAAAGGCCTGCTTGCGGAATTCTTCCACTAATTTTTCATAACGCGCCCCGACCGCCTCTAAAATGAAATTGCGGCGGCTCGGTTCGATGACGCGCACCTCTATCCACAGCCGTTGCGTCGGGATAATTTTCTCGATACGTTCCGCCCATTCCAGAATGACGGGGCCGCGGCGGCTGAGAATATCCTCAAACCCGATGCTTTCGGCATCTTCTGGGCCTTTTAGCCGATAACAATCGAGGTGAAAAAGGCGTTGGTCGTCTTTTTCGCGGCGATGCTCATGAACGAGGTTGAAGGTCGGGCTGGTGACGGGGGTTAGCGCGCCCCACCCTATGCCGATGCCCGCCGAAAAAACGGTCTTGCCCGCGCCCATATCGCCCGAAAGACAGATGACATCATCCGCTTCTAGGAGCGCGCCTAAACGCGCCCCCAAGCGTTTGGTCTGGTCGGCGCTGTGGCTGATGATGTCTAATTCGCCCTCTTTTAAGATTGGCACAAGGCTTACCCGTCCCTAGGCGTGGTTTGCTAAACGGGGCGATTATACCTGTTGAACGCGCCTGATTAAAGGGATAGCCGCGGCGCGGTCTAGCGTTTCTACGCGCCATCCCCTATACTCAGGGGGCGATGCAAACATAAGAGGCTCTTGATGGACGCCACGATTCAATTTGTGCCGATGCTCATCGTCGGTTTCGCTTTATCTTTAGGTCTGACGCCTGTCTCGCGGCATATCGCCATGCGTTTAGGGGTGGTGGATAAACCCGCCCAACGCAAAATCCACCAAGACCATAAACCGCTCATGGGCGGTTTGGCTATTTACGTCGGCTTCGCGTTAGCCTTACTGGTCTTTAGCCCGCCACAGCACATTGTCGAGTTCGGCGCGATTGTTTGCGGGGCGGGGGTATTATCGCTCACGGGGTTGATGGACGACCGCTATAACCTAAGCGTGCGGGTGCGCTTGTTTTTGATGTTGCTATCGGCGGTGGTGGTGGCGGCGGTGGGCATCCAAATTCATTTTTTCGGCATCCTTCTTTTGGATTTCGCCTTGACCGTTTTTTGGTTGATAGCGCTCATCAACGCGCTAAACTTTTTGGATAATATGGATGGATTATCGGCGGGGGTGGCGGCCATCGCCTCTTTCTTCTTTTTGATTATCGCCATCGCGAACGGGCAATCTTTGGTTAGCATGCTGGCCGCGGCGCTCTTTGGTAGCGCGTTAGGCTTTTTGATATATAACTTCAATCCGGCCAGCACTTTCATGGGCGATATGGGGGCGCTGGTCTTGGGCTTTGTGTTGGCGGTACTCAGCATCAAGCTAGCCCTAGCCGACCCCCCGCCCGATGCGCGTTGGTTAGCGCCGATATTCGTGCTAGGCGTGCCCATCTTCGACATTAACCTAGTGGTGTGGACCCGCCTATGGGAGGGGCGCTCTCCCGCGCAGGCCGGCAAAGACCACACCTCGCACCGTCTGATGTCTTTGGGGCTGACCCAACGGCAGACCTTGCTCATCATGTACAGCTTATGCGCGCTGTTCGGCTTCTTGGGTTTGATGATTACCGCCTCGCCCCCGACAGAAGCGTTATTCTTCGGCGGGGTTGGCGCGCTAATGGCTTTGGTTTTATCGGTGGCAATGGTGCTCATCCGCCAGCGCGTACAAAAACGCCTCGGCTGAGTGCCCAAGACGACAACAAAAGTGTGCTATGGCTCAAACATATGTGGTCACTGGCGTGGCCGGTTTCATCGGGTCTCATCTGGCGGAACGCCTCCTGCGCGATGGGGCCACCGTCCGCGGCGTAGATAATTTGCTGACCGGCCGCCAGCAAAACCTAGAGTATTTGCAACGCCTCGGCGGCGATTTCCATTTTTACCCAACGAGTATCGGCGATATAGACGCGCTCAAGGCGATTTTTGACGGGGCGGAGGTCATCTTTCATGAAGCGGCTCTGCCTTCTGTCCCGCGGAGTGTCGAAAACCCGCGCGAAACGCACGAACACTGCGTGAACGGCACGCTCAATGTGTTGGAGGCGGCGCGGCTGGTGGGCGTGCGGCGGGTGGTGTACGCCGCTTCGTCATCCGCTTATGGCGATGTCGAAGGCGACGCCAAGCATGAAAATATCCCTCCCGCGCCCATCTCGCCTTATGGCGCGGCTAAATTGGCGGGGGAGTATTACTGTCGGGTTTATTATCATACCTACGGACTAGAGACGGTTTGTCTGCGTTACTTCAATGTCTTTGGGGCGCGCCAAGACCCGACCTCGCAATATGCGGCGGTGATACCCCTATTCATCACAACGATGCTGGACGGCGGGCGCCCCCAAATCTTCGGCGATGGGCGGCAAACGCGCGATTTCACCTATATTGATAATGTCGTGCATGGCAATATGTTGGCCGCCCGCGCGCCATCGGCCGTCGGCGAGGTGATGAACTTGGCTAGCGGCGGGCGGGTGAGCTTGTTGGAATTGGTGGACAAATTGAACCACATCCTCGGCACGAGCTACGCCCCCGTGTTTTTGCCGCCGCGCCAAGGCGATATTTTGCATTCGCGGGCAGATATAGAGAAAGCGCGCCGTTTGCTGGGCTACCAGCCCATTATCCCTTTCGACGAGGGGTTAGCCCGCACGGTGCGCTGGTATCAAAATGGGGATTAGATGATGCGCGTCGTCCATATCATCAAAGTGACGCGCATCGCCGGCGCCGAGCGGCACTTGCTCATCTTATTGCAGGGCTTGCGCGCTTGTGGTATCGAAGTCCGCCTGTTGATGTTGGTAGAACCCGCTAATCCCGTCCCCCAAATGGACGCCCTGAGCGCCGAATACGGCATCCCGCTAGAGCGCTTCGTCATCACTGCCGATTATGACGCGCGCCTGATTGGGCGTTTGCGCGCCCGATTGCGCCAATTGAAGCCGCACATTGTCCATACCCATCTCATCCATGCGGACATCTTCGGTGTGCTAGCGGCCCGTCTCGCCGGGGTGCCTTTGGTCATCATGGGGCGGCATAACGACGACGCCTTCCGTCGCCGTCGCCCTTTGCGGGCGCTCCACGCTGTGTTGTGGCGCATCGCCGATGGCGGTATTGTCATCTCGTCCGCCCTAGCGCGCTTCGTCCAGACGATAGAGTATGCCCCGTCGCATAAAGTGCGCGTCGTGCCTTATGGCTTGCCATCCCGCCCCCCGCTGACCGCCGCCGACCGCGCCGCGGCGCGCGCCCGCGCCCGCCAAGCGTGGGGGGTAGATGATGAGTCTTTGGTCATCGGCATGGCTTGCCGTTTGATGCCCCAAAAGGGCGTGACTTTTGCCCTGCGCGCCTTGGCCCTTTGCTCGCGAGATTTCCCCCTCGCGCGTTTAGTCATCGCCGGGGATGGCCCGCTCCGCCAGATGCTAGAAGACCAAGCGCGCCAATTGGGAATTAGGGAGCGGGTTCACTTTCTCGGTTGGGTGGAAGATGTGCCGCGCTTGATGTTGGGATTCGATATTTTCCTCATGCCCAGTTTGTGGGAGGGGTTCGGGCTGGTATTGCTAGAAGCGATGCAAGCTCGCTTGCCGACGGTCGCCAGTTATATCAGCGCGATTCCCGAAATTGTCGCCCATGGGGAAACCGGCTTGCTAGTGCTACCGGCCGATGCGGAGGGCTTGGCCAGCGCCCTGCATATTTTGTGCGCCGACCGCGCCCTACGCCAGCATATGGGCTTATTGGCCGAAGATAGGCTGGAGCAACACTTCACCGCTCAGCGCATGGTCGCCCAAACCGCCCATATTTACGAAGACTGGCTAGCGCAACGCGGGAAGGGGGCCTAGACGATGTGCGGGATTTGTGGCGTCTTTTACCGCGATGGGCAAATGGCGGATGAAGCCACCTTAAAGGCGATGAATGATACCCTCTATCATCGCGGCCCCAATGGTGAAGGCTACTACATAAACGGAGCGGTGGGGTTGGCTATGCGCCGCCTGAGCATCATTGACCTGCAAACGAGCAACCAGCCCCTGTACAACGAGGATAGAAGTATCGCCGTGGTCTTCAACGGCGAAATTTATAACTACCAGTCCTTGCGCGACATCTTAACGGCGCGCAAGCATCGTTTTCATACGGCCGGTGATGGCGAGACCATCGCTCATTGTTATGAAGATTATGGGAAAGACACCCCGCAACACTTGCGCGGCCAATTCGCCTTTTTGCTGTGGTCCGCCCAAGAGCACCGCCTTTACGCCGCCCGCGACCGCATGGGCAAAAAGCCGCTATATTACTATTATGACGGGCGTATTTTCGTATGTGGGAGCGAGATAAAAGCTCTGCTCAAGCATCCCGCCGTCCCGCGGCAATCCGCCTTTGAAGATCGCGCCCTGCTGGCGCTCTATTTGGCCTATGGTTATCTGCCCGCGCCGTTGACCCCGTTTCAGCAGATTCACATGCTCCCGCCCGGCCACGCCCTCACCTTAGATGAGGCGGGGCTGAATATCTTCCCCTATTGGCAGTTGCCGCCCATCGCAGGCGCAAGCCCCGCGCCGATAGACGAGCGAACGTATTTGGAAGAGGCGCGCCACCTGCTGGACGAAGCGACGCGCTTACGATTGCTGGCGGATGTCCCTTTGGGCGCTTTCCTTAGCGGTGGGCTAGATAGCAGTTTGGTTGTGGCGCTCATGCGCCGCCACAGCAACGGGGCGGTCAAGACCTTCAGCATCGGTTTTAGCGGCGATGCCAGCTTCGACGAGACGCCCCACGCGCGAACCGTCGCGCAATACCTAGAGACAGACCATACCGAATTCATCGTCCAGCCCGACGCGATGACCTTATTGCCGCGCTTGGTGTGGCATTATGACCAACCCTTCGCCGATAGTAGCGCCATCCCGACGTATCTTGTGAGCCAGCTCACCAGCGAGCACGTCACCGTAGCGTTGAACGGCGACGGCGGCGATGAACTTTTCGTGGGGTACGAACGCTTTTACGCGGCCGAACTCGTGCGCCAGTTGGGGCGCATCCCGCGGCCCGTGTGGCGCGGGGCTGGGGCGCTGTTGCGCGCCCTGCCCGAAGGCACGGGCTATTACGCGCCCGTCAAGCGCTTGCGGCGCTTCGTCGCGGCCGCGGGCCAACCTTTGGCGCGCGCTTACTTCGACTGGGTGCGGGTATATGATGCCGATACCTTAACCCGCCTGAGCGGCCAACGCGATTGGGCCGGCGAGCACTTCGGCGGGCAGATAGACGATACGGGCGATTTGCGCGGACTCGTCGCGGCCAACATGCGAACCTATCTCCCCGATGATTTGCTCATCAAGGCTGACCGCATGAGCATGGCCCATTCTCTAGAGGCGCGCTCGCCTCTGCTTGACCATCATTTGGTAGAATGGGCGGCCCAAGCGCCGCTGAACTTGAAATTGCGCGGGCGCACGACCAAATATCTGCTCAAACAACTCGCGCGCGATTTATTGCCGCCCGCTATCATCCACCGCCCCAAGCACGGCTTCGGCGCGCCGTTGGGGAGTTGGCTTCGGCGCGATATGCGGCTTGTGCGCGAGGTATTGCTCAGCCCAGAGGCGCAGGCGCGCCAACTCTATCACCCTCCCGCCCTACAAGCTCTTATTGACGAACACTTAAGCGGCAAACGCGATAACGGTAGCCGCTTGTGGGCATTGCTCACGCTAGAATGGTGGCATCGCCTATTCATTGACCCCACGGCTATCAGCGCCCCTTAGGTTGGCGAGCATGCTCTGTGGATGGTATATTCGCCAGGTATCTAGAAGCGATAACGAAGCGAGCGCATTTGTGAGCGACCCGACGGGCGAGCGCCCTATCCGCATCCTGAGGATGATTACCCGCTTAAATATCAGCGGGCCATCCGCTCAAGTCATCTTGTTGACGGCGCATCTGCGCCAAAAGGGCTACGACACAGCGCTAGTGAGCGGGGAATTGCTATCAGAAACGGATGATATGCGTTATCTGGCCGAGCAAAAAAACATCACGCCCGTGATTATCGAAGGCATGGACTATTCGCTAAATCCTATCCGCAATGTGCGCGTCTTGTGGCGCATCTATCAGCTCATCCGCCGCTATCAACCCGATGTCGTCCACACTCACGCGCGGACAGCCGGCTTCTTTGGGCGGGTGGCGGCGCGCCTCGCGCGCGTGCCTGTAGTGGTGCACACCTTCCATGAATACCCTTTTGAAGGCTACTTCCGCCCAATCGAAACCAAATTATTCATCTGGGTGGAGCGGGCGATGGCCCGTTTATCCGATAGCATCATCACCTTGACCGAGAGCTTGCGCCGCGACATCGCCGATACCTACCGCATCACCCGCAAGAGCC
This sequence comes from Anaerolineaceae bacterium, assembly GCA_037441665.1. Classification (GTDB taxonomy): domain Bacteria; phylum Chloroflexota; class Anaerolineae; order Aggregatilineales; family Phototrophicaceae; genus JBBIRQ01. The sequence continues at coordinate 75,655 of JBBIRQ010000013.1, forward strand.
GCGTCATCGTTTTGCCCCTCGGCCTCGACCTCGACCCATACGCCGCCATGAGCCGTAAAGCGGGGCTGTTCCGCGCCGCGTGGGGCATCCCGTCAGATGTGCCCCTCGTGGGCATCGTTGGCCGCTTGATACCCGTAAAAAATCACCCGCTTTTTTTGCAAGCGGCGCTCCGCCTGCGCCAACGCCACCCGTCGGCGCGTTTCGTCATCGTTGGGGATGGCTACTTAAGAGCGCAACTCGAAAGCCAAACCCGTGAACTCGGTCTGGATGATGTAGTTCTGTTCACGGGGTGGCAAAAAGATACCGCGCCGATATACAGCGATTTAGACGTAGCCGTCATCAGTAGCTTGAGCGAAGGGACGCCGGTCCCGGTGATAGAAGCGCTCGCCGCGGCGTGCCCTGTTGTGGCGACGGCCGTCGGCGGCCTGCCCGACTTATTGGATGGCGGGCGCTTGGGGCGGTTAGTGGCTTCGGGTTCTGCTGACGATTTGGCCTTAGCCATCCACGAGACCTTAGTTCAGCCGCCAGATATGACCGTCGCTCAAGCGGCCATGCTCGACCGTTACAGCATCAATCGCCTTGTCGGCGACCTCGACAGTTTATATCGCGGCTTATTATGGGCTAAAAAGCCCCCAGCAGAGTGAGTTCTCTTGTTTTTTAATGCTTGCCAACCGCCTATGATTGCCGAGCTTGGGGGGCGTTCATCTAGCGCCTATCCCCGTCTGGTTGATGTAAAAAGGGCGCGATGGTGTTCGTCGCGCCCTCTCTTTTCGCTATGCAATTGTGGTCAACCTGTGTGGGCTTCTAGACCGGCGGTTTTTTGTTTTCGTCGGAGCTTGGCGCGGGTGATAGCGGCTTCTATCGCGTGGTATTTGCGCGCCATAAGTTCTGTCGCTTCTTTTGTGCAACGCTTACAGAAGACCGCATCATCATTTGGGAATAAACCGGGCGGTAGTTCTTTTTCACAGCGAGCACAAGGTCTCAATCGAATGACCAAAGCTACCACTCCTTTATGCTATTGAACTTCCATCCTATTATACCCATCTGGGGGTAGAATTCCCCAAATCGTCGGGCAAACGTAGGTCTTTTCTAATATTATTATATCCTCATGCTCCCGAAGGCATCGGAAAGACTAAACACGTGGTCGTGCCGTGCGCGTAGAGCTTGCCTTTGGCGTCGGTGATTTTGGCTTGGGCGGTGGCGAGTTGCCGTCCGAGGTGTAATATGGTCGCTTCGCAATCTATCTGGCCGCTATCTTTGGTGATGGCGCGCACATAATTCACGTGTAGTTCAATAGTGGTATAAGCCATACCCATAGGGACGACTGTTTGCACCGCGCACCCCAAAGCGGAATCTAAAAGGGTGGCCGCCAAGCCGCCATGCACCACGCCGATAGGGTTATAGTGGAATTCAGACGGCACAACCGAGAAAATCACCCGCCCTTCCTCCACCAAGGTAGGCAAAAAGTCTAGCGTCTTCGCGATGGGTGGCGGCGGAATACGCCCCTCTAGCATCGCTCGCATATAGTCTAAACCGCTCATCGTTTTGCTTTGCTCAAAACCGATGAGGGGGTCATCCCAGCTGTAGGTACGTGTGCGGTCATGGCTCATTTGGGGTTACTCCTTTTCTTGATGAAAGACATTCGCCTATGGGGAGTGAATGAAGTGAGCGGGCTAGCTCATTCAAGCGCTCACAGTCTGCTTCAATGATAGCTACAATGATAAGCAAATGCGAAACGCCCGGCTAGCAATCATCTTCTATTGCGCTCTGCCGTGCGAAGCCCTACAATACCCCACGCTTAGCTCAGCAAAAAAAGGACTCCATCATGGCTCGACAGACACAAAGCGCTATGACCACCTATATTTTGATGGCCCTTGTCGTCGTTTTGGGTATCGCGGCCTTCGCGTTAGTCCTGACGAATGACCGTTCGGCGGAATTCACCGTGACCGATGCGCCATCTTTCGCCAGCCAACCGCGCGCGACCGCTACGCCTTTGCCCCCACCCGAAACCATCGCTTTGCCCGCCCAAACGGTTTCCGGCACCCCAGAGGAGATTTGCCGCGCCAGCCTCCCCGCACAAGACCCCGCCACGCGCGAATATGTGCAAGCGGCCAATGTTATTGAAGTCGGGGTGGATTATCGGGCTATCTTCTGCACAGAGGCCGGCCCAATCTATATTGACCTGCTCGAAGACCAAGCGCCGGAGACGGTGAATAATCTGGTCTTTTTGGCGAGCCAAGGGTTTTATAACAATACAACCTTTCATCGTGTCCTAGAGGATTTTATGGCCCAAGGCGGCGACCCCACCGCCAGCGGTAGCGGTGGCCCCGGTTATCGCTTCGACGATGAAATCGCGCCGTATCTGACTTTTGAAGGGCCGGGGTTATTGGCTATGGCCAACGCCGGACCGGGCACGAATGGAAGCCAATTCTTCATCACCACCTCCTCGCCCACTTATCTCAACGGCCAACACACCATCTTTGGGCGCGTTCTAGAAGGTTACGAAAACGCCCTCGCCCTCAAACTGCGCGACCCTCAACAAAACCCGGACTTTGAAGGCTCGCGGCTAGATACTATCGTCATCATCACCGACCCAAGCCAAGTGACCACGAGCTACGAAGACCCCGCCCCAGCGACCGAAGCGGACCTGCAAGACCGTTTTGATACCGTTGTCGCCCGTTGGACGACCGAGTTACTCGACCTCGACGCCGAAAAGAGCGGCGCGCGCACCGCTGAAAGCATCGTGGCGGAAACGCCCGCGGATTTGCAAGCGGCCATGACCGATTTCTTGGCCGCCCACAACTTCCAATATGGCTACCGCCAGCGCCTACTGAACCGCGATTGCAACCCGCAAATCGTCTTCTCGTGGATTCAATACACCGTAGACGCCTACGCCACCCCCGAAGATGCCGCCCAAGCGCTGGCCGATGGATTGCTATATCGCGTGGCAGAAGCCGAAGGCTTCACTGAAGAAGGCCGCTATGGGCGCACGCTCTACCCCGTCTTCTCCCAAGAGGGCGGCGGTTGCGACGAACGCCCCTCTCATACGGGGCGCGCTTTCTTCAAACATGGGCGCTATGTGGTTACAACAGAAGTCGCTTACCCGGATGATGTCGTGCCCGATGGCGCTACCCACCGCGAAGCCGTCTTCTTGCTCTCCCGACAAATCATCCTCAACGTCGTTTGGGAGCCAGACCTAGGGACGATTTACGCCCAAGAATTGGGCATCGCTTATACCGCGCCGCCCCTAGAGACAGAAGCCACGCCCGAAGCAACCGCTCTGGACGAAGAAGCTACCCCCGAAGCGACCGCCGAGCCAGAAGCGGAAGCGACCGAAGCGCCATCCGCTACGCCTACAACGCGCCCCTCTGCCACGCCAGAGGCCACCCCCCAAGCGACCGAGGCGGGCGGTTGAACGCTGTTTAGTTCATAAGGTAAGCCACCAGAAGGGGATTAGAAACAGTCCCCTTCTGGTGGCTTTTGCCCCTTTAACGCGCAAAAAACGGAGTGTTTTCCGCCCGCCATTATGCGACAATGGCGAGGTTGCGTCCTCTTTTAGAAAGGCACAATCGCTGTGAATGAGTGGCTTGGTCAGTTGGCGGCGCTGGGCACCGCTATTAGCTTCGCTTTTGGCTCGACCTGTTTCACTTTAGCGGGCCGCGAGGTCGGCTCTGCGCTGGTGAATCGTTCGCGTTTATTGGTGGCGGTTGGCTTCATCGTGGTTTTGCATTGGTTGCGCTTTGGCCAGCCCCTGCCCTTAGGGGCGACGGCCGAACAGTGGGGCTGGCTGGGCTTATCGGGCGTCATCGGTTTGGTATTGGGGGATGCTTTTTTGTTCCAAGCGTTTGTTTTAATTGGCCCGCGCCTTTCGATGCTCGTTTATGCGTCTAACCCGGTGTTGGTGACGGCGCTGGCGTGGCTTTTTTTCGGGGAGCAACTATCGGCGCGTCACCTCATCGGTATTGCGTTGGCGCTATTGGGCATCATGTGGGTGGTTTCTGAGCGGCGCAACGGGCACGAGATAGGCGATAGCCGCGCTTATCTTTTGGGCTTGTTATTTGGGTTGGGCGGCGCGTTTGGGCAAGCCTTAGGTTTCATCACTTCGGAGATGGGCCTAGGCGATACATTCGACCCCTTGTCGGCAAATCTCATCCGCGTATTCGTCGCCACGCTCATCATCTGGGGCATCACCACCGCCCGCGGGCGCGCTGGGGCGAGCTTTCGCCATTTAGGGGCGCATCCCCGCGCATTACGCTTTTTGACGTTGGGGGCGATACTGGGGCCGGTGACGGGGGTTTATCTGTCTTTGGTGGCCATCCAAAATGCGCCGCTGGGCATTGCCTCCACCTTGGCCAGCCTGACGCCCATCTTCCTCATCCCTATTGGCTATGTCATCTTCGGGGAACGTATCACACGGCGGGCTGTCGTAGGGACGTGCGCCGCTTTTGTGGGGACGGCGCTACTCTTCATCGCATAACAGCCGTCGCGTCACTCGCCGGCCCACTGCCGCAAGATAGGGATGGCCGCTTGCGCCGCCCGCCCGCGATGGCTGATGCGGTGTTTGACGGCGGGCGGCAGTTCGGCGAAGCTTTGTGAATAGCCCAAAGGGCAGAAAATGGCATCATAGCCGAAGCCATGCCCGTTGTCGCGCTCCTCTGTCAAAATATGCCCTTCTACAACGCCTTCTACACAGACTATCTCGCGCCCATCCGATGGCGCTAGGGCGATGGCGCAGATGAAGCGCGCAGTACGCGCAGAGGGGGGCACCGCGACCAATTCATCAAGCACTTTGCGGCGGCGGTCGGCATCGCTAGCGCCGTGGCCAGCATAGCGGGCGGAATAGAGGCCCGGCCGCCCGTCGAGAGCGTCTATCACCAAACCGCTATCGTCGGATAAGGTCGGCAAACCGCTAGCGCGCGCGTATACTTCCGCTTTTAGGCGCGCGTTAGCCGCGAAGCTATCGCCCGTCTCCTCCACATCCATAGCGCCCAAGCCAACATCGGCCAGCCCGATGCAGTGAATACCGTGGATTGCGGCGAATAATTCGGCGTATTCTTTCACTTTACCCTTGTTCTGCGTGGCAATGAGCAATTGCACAGCTGTTTCTCCTCAGTTAATCCTCAAGGGGCACGATTCGCCCCCGCTGTTGTATAGATTGGGTGGCGGCCTCCAGCACGCGCACCACGCGCCAACCTGCGTAGCCATCGGTCAGGGGGCGCGCGCCTTGGGCGATGCAAGCGATGAAATGGGCGGCCTCTACGCGCAGGGCCTCGGTCAAATCTATCTGCGGGGCCCACATGTCGCCGGTACGGTATCCCACGAGCAGTTGGTATAGGGCCGCTTCTTGGGGCGTTTGTAAGGTGATGCCGCGGTCGTAAATTTTGACTTTCTCGCTCGGCTCTAATTCGTCGTACACAATCATCTTTTGGCTACCCCCGATGAGGGTACGGCGGATTTTGACCGGCGCTAGCCAATTGACATTGATATGGGCGATGAGCGCATTATCGAAAAAAAGGGTTAGGTAGGCGACATTTTCCGGCCGGCCGGGCACATGGCTGATGCCAGTGGCCGAAACGGCGATAGGCTTCTGCGGCAAAATATAATCCATGATAGACAAGTCATGCACGGCCAAATCCCAGACGACGTTAACATCATGCTGGAAAAGCCCTAGATTTACGCGGGTGGAATCATAATAGTAAACATCGCCAATCTCGCCGCGGGCCACCAGTTCGGCAATTTTGCGGACCGCCCCCGTGTAAACGAAGGTATGGTCTACGTGGATGACGCGCCGTTTTTGTTCCGCCAATTCGATAAGGCGCTGGCATTGATGCGCGTTAGCGGCCATAGGCTTTTCTATAAAAACGTGCTTGTCAGCGTTCAGCGCCGCTAGCGCCAATTCATAATGGGTGGAAACGGGCGTAGCGATGACTACCGCTTCTATCTCCTCATCGGCGATGAGTTCCTCCGCGCGGGTGGTCGTGCGAATCGTTGGGTAGCGCTGGGCAACTTGCTTCAACTGTTCAGCGCGCAAATCGCTGACCATCGCCACGGTTGCGTTCGGCGTTTCCATAAAATTCCGCACTAAATGGGGGCCCCAATAGCCATAACCAATGACACCGACTTTAGGCATAGCCTTTTTTTCTTCGTTCATCCCGACGCTAGGCGGCATCATACCTAAGTCTGCCCCTATAAAACAGGGCGTATTTTGGACACATTGGCCCAATGGAAGTTTGGCAAGATAGCGCAATAGGATTAAAATCTATAGGGCAGGGATTTACCCTACAAAACTATATCCAAAAAACAAGGAGTTTTTGATATGCGCTTTTTACGTGTTGTCACCCTCATGTTGATGGTGACGCTCGTCACCAGCTTAGCGTTGCCATTGGCCGCGCAAGATATGATGTCGGTAGTGGCTGAATGTGGCACCGACGCCAACACCAGCAACTTCGCCGCTATCGAGGCTGTGGACGCCCAAACGGTGAAGTTCACCTTGTGTTCCCCAGATCCCGCATTCCCGGCCAAAGTGGCTTTCTCGGCGTTTTCCATCCTGCCTTCGGAATATTTGGAAGCGACGGGCGGGGGTGGTAGCCTCGTGGAACAGCCAATAGGCACTGGGCCATGGGTTTTGCAAAGCTGGGACCGCGGTAACGAGATGGTCTTCACCCGTTATGATGGCTACTGGGGCGAGCCAGCCAAAGAGCAAACGCTCGTCTTCCGCTGGAATGCCGAAGCGGCCGCGCGCTTGACTGAATTGCGCTCCGGCACGGTAGAAGGCATTGATAACCCCTCGGAATCCGATTTCCGCGCCCTTTTGGCCAATCCTGACCCCAGCCTCAAGCTCAACGAGCGGGCCGGCTCTAATGTGTTCTACATCGGCATGAATAACTTCTTCGAGCCGTTCGATAAGGTGGAAGTGCGCCAAGCGATAGCTCACGCCATTGATAAGCAACGCATCGTAGATAACTTCTATCCGCCCGGCTCCATTGTCGCCACCCAATTCATGCCGCCGACCATTTTTGGCTACACGCCAGAAGTCGAACCCTTCCCCTATGACCTCGCCAAGGCGCGCGAGTTGTTGGATGCGGCTGGCTATCCGCCCAGCGGCGCCCCGCTCGTAGAGGGCGGCGATGGCTTGCGCTTTACGCTGACGCTGAATTATCGCGATGTGGTGCGCGGTTATCTGCCTAGCCCCGGCGTCGTGGCGGAAGACATCCGCGCCCAATTAGCCCCCTTGGGCATTCAGGTGAATATAGAGGTCATGGAATCGGGCGCTTTCCTCGATGCGTCCGACGCCGGCCAATTGCAATTCTACCTGCTGGGTTGGGGTGCGGATTATCCCGATGCCACCAACTTCCTAGACTTCCATTTTGGCGCGGGCGCTAGCGACCAATTCGGCGCTAAATCCGAAGAAGTGACTAGCCTACTGGCCCAAGCCGCATCTATCGCCGACCCCGACGAGCGCTTGGCCATCTACGCCCAAGCCAACGCCGCCCTGCGCGACTTCGCCCCCATGGTGCCGGTAGCCCATGGCGGTAGCGGCAACGTCTTCAAAGCGAGCATCATTGGCTCTTATGCGTCGGATATTGGCGCGGAACAATTCGCCCTGATGGAAGACCCCGACGATGATAATATCGTCTGGATGCAAAATGCCGAACCCATCGGCATCTACTGCGCCGATGAAACCGATGGCGAATCTTTGCGCGCTTGCGAGCAGGTGTATGAATCGCTCCTGCGTTACGAAATTGGCACCGGTACGCCTATCGCCTCTCTCGCCACCGATTGGACCGCTAACGACGACCTGACCGAATGGACCTTCACCCTGCGCGAAGGCGTCACTTTCCACGATGGAAGCACTTTAGACGCTAACGATGTGGTGCTGTCTTATGTCGTCCAATGGGATGCGGCGCATCCGCTCCATGTTGGCCGCGATGGCAATTTCACCTACTTCTCCGGCTTGTTCGGCGGCTTTTTGAACCCGCCCGCCAGCGAATAAAGGCGCTCAATCCTCATGGGGCCCCACGGATGGGGCCCCATGGTTGAAGAAAGCACGCAATAGATGACCAAATTTATTTTAAGACGTATTGTGCTCAGCATTCCTGTTCTTTTTGGCATTTTATTTGTCACCTTCGCGCTGTTGCGCTCCATCCCCGGCGACCCTTGCCGCGCCATTTTGGGCGAACGAGCCACCGATGCCGTCTGCGATGCCTACGCCGAGCGCTTCGGACTGAATAAGCCCTTGCCAGAGCAATTGCTCATCTACATGGGGCGCATCATCCGCGGTGATTTCGACGTGTCTTTTCGCTTTGGGCGGCCGGTGGCGGACCTCATCATCGAGCGCTTGCCGCAAACGGTAGAATTGGCCGTGGCCGCGCTGACCTTCGCTACCGTTATTGGCATCCCTCTGGGGATTATTTCTGCGATGCGCCACAATTCATGGATAGATGTCTTAACCATGATGGGGGCGAATATCGGCGTTTCGATGCCGGTATTTTGGCTGGGCTTGATGTTGGCTTTTTTCTTTGGCGTCGTGCTCAAAAATACCCCTTTCGCCCTGCCGCCATCGGGCGCGTTGACGCCGGGGGCCAGCTATGAACCGTTTTACATCGCTTGGGGGCTGGCAGAATCGCGGGAAACGGCCAGCGGGTTGATGATTTTTATCTCGCGGCTGAATTTGGTCAACGCTCTGTTGACCTTGAACAACGTCCAATTCATAGATGCCTTGCGCCATCTCATCTTGCCTGCGGTGGCCGTGGGGACGATTCCGCTAGCGATTATCGCGCGGATGACGCGCTCTAGTTTATTAGAAGTGCTCAAACAAGATTATATGCGGACCGCGCGCTCTAAAGGACTGCGGGAATCGTGGGTTATCCTCAAGCATGGCTTACGCAACTCGTTACTGCCGGTGGTCACGGTCATTGGGCTTAGCTTTGGCTCGTTGGTGGCGGGGGCGGTGCTGACGGAATCGGTGTTCGGTTTATCGGGCGTGGGCCGTATGCTGACCGATAGCATCACCGCGCGCGATTACACCGTGGTTCAAGGCTTCACCGTCATCATCGCCGTGGCCTTTGTGGTCATCAACTGGATTGTAGACATCTTGTACGCCTATCTTGACCCGCGTATCCGCTTAGAATAGAGGACATTATGGCCGAAGTTGCCACCATAGATACCCGCGATGGGTCCATTGCCGCCGCCCGCGGTTCTAGCTTTTGGCGCGAAGTGCTACGGAATTTACGCCGCAACCGTAGCGCCATGTTGGGCGCAGGTATCTTGTTGACGCTGGTTCTCATCGCCATCTTCGCCGATAGCATCGCCACCCATAACCCCTACGTCAATATGATTGACCTTGGCGAAAGCGGCCGCCTGCCCGAAAAAGCCCCCTGCATCCCCCTATTCAAGGGGCAAGAATACACCAAAACCGTCACCAACGCCGCAGGGGTAGAAGTCGAGCAAGCCTTTGTGATGATTTTAGGTAACGAGGTGGCGCTATCCGATTTAGGCATCTTCGGTTGTCTCGACCCGCTCCATTGGATGGGTTTAGACCGCAACGCTCGCGATTTGTTCAGCCGTGTGATTCATGGCACGCGCGTCTCGCTAGCGGTGGGGGTAACGAGCGTCTTGTTTTCTATCATCGTAGGTACGCTACTGGGCTTAGTATCCGGTTATTTTGGCGGTTGGGTGGATAACCTCATCATGCGTGTGATGGACGTGCTGTTAGCCTTTCCGGGGCTATTGCTGGCGATTACCTTCGTCACCATATGGGGGCCGGGGCTGACCAACGCACTCTTGGCGATTTCCATTGTTTTTCTGCCGGTATACGCCCGCGTCACGCGCGCTAGCGTGCTTTCGGTTAAAGAACAAGAGTTTGTGACCGCTGTACGGGCTTTGGGAGCGGGGCCGTTTCGCATCATGTTTCGCCATATTTTGCCCCACGCCCTCACCCCGCTGATTGTGCAAGCGACCTTGGGCATCGGCACGGCGATATTGGACGCGGCGGCGCTATCCTTTTTGGGCTTGGGCGCCCAGCCACCAGAGGCTGAATGGGGGCAGATGCTCAGCGATGGGCGTTCTCTCATCTTCAATTCACCCCATTTGACCTTTTTCCCCGGTATAATGATTATGATTACCGTCTTGGCCTTTAATCTGCTGGGCGATGGACTGCGCGACGCCTTAGACCCGCGCTTGCGAAAAGGTTAAAGCGCTATCCACCCCTCAATTAGTCGTGTTTCGTTGCCAAAGACCTTACAAATTTGGTATAGTGAGAATACCCCGTAAATTTAGGGGGTAGTGAATAAAAAATATTGGTATCATAATTATTAAAGTTAACCAACAGATTCAACCATCGGTTTATTTGGAGTGGAGGTTACTAAGCATGCAATATAACAGCAACCCTATACAACCCCTCAACGCTACTGGCGTTAGGGTAGAATTCCAGCCGCTGATGCGGATGGTTTATATGTGGATGGGGCTTGGTCTGCTGACAACAGCGGTTGTAGGTTGGGTCGTCTCGTCTAATATGGACTTGTTGCGTATCGCCCTCAGCCAACCGGTGCTCATCGGTTCTATCTTCGTTAGCCTTGGCCTTGTTTTCGCGATTAATTTGGGTATCCGTCGCATGTCGCCGACGGTTGCCGCGGTGTTGTTCTTCATTTATGCGGCGGTCATCGGCTTCACGACCATGGCCATTGTCTTGGCTTTCTATCCCACTGGTTCGATTGTAGCGGCCTTCGGCACAACGGCCATCCTCTTTGGCGTGATGACCGTCATCGGCATGACCACTAACGTAGACCTCAGCAAATACAGCACCTACTTCATGATGGGGCTTATTGGGCTGGTGATTGCGCTCATCGTCAACATGTTCTTGCAAAGTAGCGCCTTTGACTTGTTGATTAGCCTTTTCGGCGTGGTGCTCTTCACGGGGTTGACCGCCTACGATACCCAGAAGATTAAAGAGCTATCGCTACTGCCAGAGCTACAAGGCGACGGCGAGATGACCATGAAGCTGAGCATCATCGGCGCGCTGACGCTCTATTTGGATTTCATCAATCTGTTTTTATTCCTGTTGCGCCTGTTCTCCTCGCGCGAGTAAGGCCTCTCCTGCTCTTCAAACCCGCGCCGACCCCTGTTCAGGGGTCGGTTTTGTTTATGAAAAAGGGGCGTCCACAAGAACGCCCCACACAACATTGAGGAAATCGGGGAGATTAAGCGACCGAAAAGGTGTTAGCGGCTTTGATAGGCACCGGGCAATTGACGACAAAACCTGTCGGGTGGGTATCGGGGGTGCCGTTGAAAACTTCGATAGCCCCGCTATTTATTAAGGCGCGCAAATCGGCGCTATTGGTCACTAGGGTTGCCGCGGCTTCGTCCTTCCAGACGGCGGTAAAATGATTCCAGAAGGGACTCCAAATGGGGTTGCCGGCGGCATTATCAAAAATGGCCGGCTGGAAGCCCATTACGCCACTGCCGGGAATGCCATTGCCGAACACCCAAATTTCATCCGTCGCACCCACGTTGACCAGCGCTTGGGTGGCTGGCGAGGGCGAAATGCCCATCATGGGCGCCATGGGGGCGGCAGATGTATCGGTGATGATATAGCGGCTACCGGGATAGCATTGGTGAAGCTTGAATGTAACTTCCATGGCATCGGTATCTACCGGGCGGATGAGCGGCCCCGTGCCTAAATAGCTGGTCTTATCGGTATCTTCGGGCAATTCACCGCCCGGCCACTTGACCAGAGGGTGATTGACGACTAGGGGCAAGGCCTCTATGACCACATCGCCAGCCTCGGCCGCTTGTTGGATGGCGGCGGCAGAATCTAGGATTTGCGGCGAACCATTGAACGTCACCACGTGCACCTGCCACGCGGGGCTATAGCCTTCGTCGCTGGGAATGTGGCTGATGACCGGGAATTGCCCTTCTGCGCCATTGGCGAACGTGTATAACTGCGATGTGGCACCCTCTGCGGATAGCGCGGCATTCAATAGCGGCACGAAGACCAGTTTATTTTCTAGCGCGAAGGTCTCGTCGGAAGCATCCGTGCGGATGTAATAAGCGGACTGCCCATTATACAGCGCTTGATGCAAACGGAACGTAACCCAACCGAAAGACCCTTCCCAATCTTTGCTTTCCAACGCGAAACCGACAACATCGCCTACGATGAGTTCGACATCAGGCGGAATATTCAAAGCAACCGCATGACGGCTAGCGGCTGTGCCGACGTTTTGGGCTAGCGCCACTGGCAAGCCGGCGTTGGCCAACAGCGCCGCGCCCGCGCCCGCCCCTAGCGTCTTCAAAAAGTTGCGTCGTGTCATCTGTACAATCATCTTCATCTCCCTACCTATCTAATTATCATGGGATGTAGCGTGCCACGAAGATAAGAATAACCACGACGCAACCGCGGAACTGTTGCCATGGCAACACTTGGCGGCTTATTTTTTGCATACAATCCCCAAAGATTGCGTGACAAGGGAGTAGCCCGACGATGAAGCGTGTTGTGATGATATTGGGGATGGTCGCTTTTTTGCTGGGGTTGGCGGGATGGTTCGCCCATGCCCAATCTGACGAACCCGCGCCTATCCCTTTGCCAGATGTATTGTTGATGATAGGGCGGCCGAAGATGGGGGAACGCCTGTTCAATACCTTTCAGGAAGAAGCGGGTTTTTCCTGCGCGTCTTGCCACCGCGCGGATAGCGAGCAGAGGTTGATTGGGCCGGGCCTGCTGAATATCGGCCAACGGGCTGGGGCGCGCGTGCCCAATATGAGCGCGGCAGAGTACCTGTATACCTCTATCATTGCGCCCAGCGCCCACGTGGTAGAAGGTTATCCGGATGGTTTGATGCCCGCCAACTGGGCAGAGGTCTACAATTTAGAGGCCATCGCCGACATCATGGCCTATTTGGTCACGCTGGAGGGCGAATCGCCAATAGAGACGAGCGATGCTTCCGCGTCCGCGTCCGCCGACTTGCCCGATGCTATCGTTCTGCCCGCCGATGCTTCTGCGGAGCGCGGCGCCCAGTTGTTCACTACTTTTCAACAGGCGACCGGCTTTGCTTGCTCCACCTGCCATCGCGCGGATAGCGAGCAGAGGTTGATTGGGCCGGGATTGTTGAATGTAGGGGTGCGCGCTCAAAATCGCGTCGCCGAACAAGATGCCGTCACCTATCTTTATACGTCCATCGTCCAGCCGGATGCCTATATTGTAGATGGTTTTTCTGCCGATTTGATGCCCGAAAACTGGGCGCAAGTGTATAGCGAAGCAGACCTATACGACATCATCGCGTACCTATTGACCCTGCAAGGTGAATGAAGCCTAATAGACCAATTCAAACCCGTTTTGGTGCAAAAAGCGCTCTGCAAGGGCGCAATGAACGATGAGTTGCCGCCCGCGGCCGCCCATAATCCCGTAGCGGCGGAACTGATTAATGAGCGAACTCACGGTGCTACGGTTGAGGCCGGCTAATTTAGCGATGTCTTCTTGGGTTATCTCTCGTGGGAGGATGAAGCTATCGCCGCGTAAACAACATAACCGCCGCGCTAAACCTAACAATATCCCCAATAGGCGCGCCTGAGAATCCGTTTGCAGTAGCGCGTGCACGCGGGTTATCGTCTCGCGGCGGGCGTTGGCTTGGTAATGCACAAGGTTAAGCGCGACGCGCGGATGATGGCGCAGGAGCGCTTCTAGTTGCGATTCCGACACTTTGTAGAGCGCCACCGTGCCCATCGCCTGGGCGTAGCCAATGCGATAACGATATTTGCCGATGAACAAATCCCCGAATAAATCGCCTGCTTGTAGAATGTCTAATAACGATTCCTCGCCATTCGGGGTTACATAAGAGACCTTTACCAAGCCCTCGCATAATAAACAGATATAATCGGCTTGCTCCCCCAAGGCAAAAATCATCGCCCCCGATGGGTAAACCTGTTTTTTGAGGGTGAAATGACAGTGTTGCAAATCCGCCGCTAACAATCCTGCGAACAGCGGATGATGAATGCTATCTAACGTTTGTTTCGTCATATAGCTTATCTGCCCTCAAATGCCTCTTTTATCAGATGCTAAAAAAAGAATCTTACAAAAGACTTTCATCAAGGGCTGTTTAACCGTTTCAATGTAGGGCGAGACACACCACTTAGACACAGTGTCTTAAAAGCGGGACTGCATTTCAAACAGCTTGTCCTGCGGTATCTAGAAGGGATAGCGTAGAATGTGACTAGATTCACAAATGTTGCTGTTGATTTGGAGTTTACGCTCATGCGCGCTACGCATCTCTTGGCCAACGTCGTTTGTTATCCCCCCCAACGTTCTGCCATCGCATGGCGCGCTTTTGTATCTATTTATTCCGTAGCTCGCTTCGTATCCGTAAGGGATACGGCCGGCTCTGCCGAGCGGTGCGGAACACGACTGAACTAAGTTCCCCCCTCATCAATCATCAGCGCCGGCCAAAATAGACCGCGCGCTGTTTTTTTTGTCTGTCTGCCATAACAGGAGGTTGAACGCGATGCAGTTACGAGATTCCATTGTTATTAAAGGCGAGCTACGCACCGGTTACGCCGACATCCTCACTCCCGATGCGTTAGCTTTTCTGGCGAAGCTCAGTCGCGCCTTCCGCGACCGTCGCGACCAATTGTTAGCGCGGCGACAAGAGCGCCAAGCCGAATTGGACGCCGGCCATTTCCCGGATTTCCTGACCGAGACGGCGCAGATCCGCGCGGGCGATTGGCGGGTAGCCCCGTTGCCGCCCGATATTCACGACCGCCGCGTAGAAATTACCGGGCCCACAGACCGTAAGATGGTCATCAACGCGCTCAACAGCGGCGCTTCGGTCTTCATGGCGGATTTTGAGGATGCCAACGCGCCCACGTGGGAAAATATGGTAGAAGGGCAAATCAACCTGCGCGATGCGGTGCGCCGTACCATCACCTTCACCAACGAGCAAGGCAAGCTGTATCGCCTGAACGATGAGACCGCGGTCTTGTTTGTGCGGCCGCGTGGCTGGCATCTAGATGAAAAGCATCTTTTCATAGATGACCGCCCGATAGCGGGGGCGCTTTTCGACTTCGGCTTATACTTCTTCCACAACGCCAAAGCGCTACTCGCGCGGGGCACAGGACCCTACTTCTATTTGCCCAAACTGGAAAGCCACCACGAAGCGCGCCTATGGAACGACATTTTCAACCTAGCCCAAGATGAACTCGGCATCCCGCGGGGCACTATTAAAGCTACCGTGCTCATCGAAACTATCTTAGCGGCCTTTGAATGCGACGAAATCCTCTATGAATTGCGCGACCACAGCGCCGGGCTTAACTGCGGGCGGTGGGATTACATCTTCAGCGCGATTAAAAAGTTCAGGGCGCATCGCCAATGGCTGATGCCGGACCGCGCCTTGGTGACCATGACCACCCATATGATGCGTTCTTATTCGTTATTGGTCATTCAGACCTGCCATAAACGCGGCGTTCATGCGATGGGCGGCATGGCCGCGCAAATCCCCATCAAGAACGACCCCGCGGCTAACGAAGCGGCCTTCGCGAAAGTGCGGGCCGATAAAGAGCGCGAAGCGGGCGATGGCCACGATGGCACATGGGTAGCGCATCCCGGCTTGGTGCCGTTGGCTCTAGAAGTCTTCAACCAACATATGCCCCAAGCGAACCAAATCGAAAGCAAGCCCCGCGCCGATGTGCGCGTCACAGCCGCCGACTTATTGACCGTGCCGCAGGGGCCTATCACCGAACACGGCGTGCGTTGGAACTTAAAAGTGGGCATCCAATACCTAGAAGCGTGGCTGGGCGGCAACGGATGCGTGCCGCTATATAACCTGATGGAAGACGCCGCCACCGCAGAAATCAGCCGCGCGCAGGTGTGGCAGTGGTTGCACCATCGCGCCACGCTCGATGATGGCCAAACTCTGACCCCGGAACGCTTCGGGGCGCTGTTGGAAGAGGAAATGGACGCCATCCGCGCAGAAGTAGGGGAAGCCCGTTTCGCCAGTGGGCATTATGCGCTGGCGGCCCAACTGTTCGACCGCATGATACGCGACGAGCGCTTCACCGAATTTTTAACCCTTCCCGCTTACGATTATTTATAAACCTTTGTCATTATATAAGGAGAAAAAGCCATGCAAGCAATGCGTAACGCCGAACATATCGAGATGGAATGGAACACCCGCCCCCGCTGGAAGGGCATCACCCGCCCTTACACTGCGGCCGAAGTGGTGCGCCTGCGCGGTTCGATACATATCGAATATTCGCTGGCGCAATTGGGCGCGGAACGGTTGTGGGATTTGCTCAATCGTGAGGATTATATCCACGGGTTGGGCGCCCTGACCGGCACGCAAGCCGTGCAGATGGTCGCCGCTGGGCTAAAATGTATCTACGTCAGCGGTTGGCAAGTGGCCGCAGATGCTAACACCGCCTCCGCCACCTATCCCGACCAGAGCTTGTATCCGGTGGATAGCGTGCCCGCTTTGGTGGCCCGCATCAATAATGCTCTGCTCCGCGCCGACCAAATCCAAGTTTTAGAAGGGCGCAAAGGCACTTATTGGATGGTGCCCATCATCGCCGATGGCGAGGCCGGCTTCGGGGGCATCCTGAACACCTATGAATTAACCCGCGCGCTCATCGAGGCGGGGGCGGCCGGCGTCCATTTTGAAGACCAGCTCGCCAGCGCCAAAAAGTGCGGGCATTTGGGTGGCAAGGTGCTCGTGCCCACCCGCGAATTCATCAATAAGCTCATCGCCGCCCGACTCGCGGCCGATGTGATGGATGTGCCGACTATCATCGTGGCCCGCACCGATGCCGACGCCGCCACCCTCATCACTAGCGACGTAGACCCCTACGACCACGAATTCATCATCCGCGAGGAGCGCACTTATGAAGGGTTCTACGCGGTGAAAAATGGCATCAAGGCGGCCATCGCCCGCGGTCTGGCCTATGCACCCTATGCCGATATGATTTGGTGCGAAACATCGCACCCCGATTTAGAAGAAGCGAAACAATTCGCCGAAGCTATCCGCGAAAAATTCCCTAACAAGGTGTTGTCCTATAATTGCTCGCCGTCGTTCAACTGGAGCCGCAACCTCGACGCGGGCACTATCGCCAAGTTCCAGCGCGAATTAGGGGCGATGGGCTACAAATTCCAGTTCATCACCTTGGCCGGCTTCCATCAAATTAACTACGGCATGTTCGACCTCGCCCGTAAATACAAAGAGCAGGGTATGACCGCCTATGCCGAGCTACAAGACGCGGAATTTGAAGCGGAGGCGAAATACGGCTATCGGGCCGTCAAGCATCAAGCCTTTGTGGGCACGGGTTACTTCGACGCTCTGCAAAATACCATCACACAAGGGCAATCTTCGACCACGGCGCTAGAAGGGAGCACCGAGGCAGAGCAATTCATCACCGAGCCAGCCCCTGTCAAGCTGAATGGCCAAGAATAACAACCTGCGCGGGGCGGATAGCGACATCCGCCCCGCTATAAGCCAATAAACGCGGTCAAGCGTCGTCGCGGTAGTGCGCTTTGCGCTTATTTTTATCTAGCGTTTCTGGCACAAAGAGCAGGAAGATAACCCCCGCCGCGATGCCCGAAAAGGCGATGACCACGGCCGAGGCGCTCAAGACCAACACATCGGCCACCGCCCCAATGACGATGGGCGCAACCATCGTCCCCGTGTCGCCAATCAAGCGCCATAGCCCCAAAAATTCCCCGCGCGCGCCATGGGGCGATAAATCGCTCCCTAAGGTCAACATCGTGCCCGACCCAATGCCGTTGGCTAACCCGATGGCGCAGGAGACCGCCAATAAGCCTAGCGCGCTCGTCGTCAGGGGCACGCACAGCATAACCAACCCTTGAAGTATGAAGGTGGGGACGATGGCATATTTTCGGCCGTACCTATCCATCAAGATGCCCGCCACAAAAAATACGCCCATATCCATAGCAGAAGACAGACTGACGATAACGCCAATCGTCGTCACAGGCAGGCCGAGGATTTGCGCCGCATACAGCGGGATGATAACTTGCCGCCCGGCGCGTATCGCCATACCCAATAACTGACCGACGCCCGCCACGGCCAAAATACGGCGATGTTGCTTGAAGGTCTCCCATAGGCGTTGGCGATGATGCGGGCGCGCCAAAGCCCCCTGTTCCGCGCGGTCAGCGGGCACGTAGGCATAAATGCAGGCGATAGTTAGAGCGGATGTGAGCGCATAGGCGATGAACACCGCGCGCAAACCGAACGCCCCGCCGATGAAACCGCCTAAAGCGGGACCGATGAATAACCCCAAACGGTACACACCGCCATAAGTCGAAATCGCCCGCCCGCGCCCGAAGATGTGGGTCGCCTCTGTGATGAAAATATGGCGCGACAAGTTATAAAACGCGATGAAAACCCCAGCGGTCAACATCAGCACGATGGCTAACCCGATATGGGTTACAAGGCTCATCAAGGCGATGCATAAGCTAGCGCCGCCCACGCCGAACAACATCGCCGCGCGGTTGCCCATACGCTGGAGCAAAGCCCCGCCGGGCAAATCCCCCAAAATTAAGCCAATCGCGGCCGACGACAACAGCAGACCGGCTAACCCATAACCCGCCCCAAAATTGGCCGCATATAACGGCAAAATGGGCACTAATAAGCCTTCGCAAATGGTGACGAGGAGCGAAGGCACATAAAATTGCATGATGAGCGGCGATTGGCGCAACAGCGCTGGACGAAGCATGGCGGCCGACTTTCTGTAATTCATTATCAATGTTGATTGATATACTCTAATCCCAAATCATCCCCAAGAAAAGAGGTTCTTTTTAATGATGGCATTCAGCTTTTTTATGGGTTCGTTTTCGTTATAGAAAGGTTATAATCGCGTTCGGTAATGGTTTTTTATAGATTTTTGCAAGTTGCGTGTAAGTTATCCTTTGTAATAATGAGGTAGTTAGTGCGCGCCTTCATAAATTTTTAGGCTTTATGCTTATGTTCGATGGACAATCCATCGGCCGGCGCTTGATGGTCATCGTCGGCTTTAGCAACCTCATCATCCTCATTGCCCTCATCGCGGCGGCCATCGGCACGGGCACGCAAGTTTTACAGCGCCAAGAACAAACACAGCGCATCGCTGATGATGGCCTCGTCGCCGAAGCGATGAATGCCTTTTTGGCTTCTATCCAGCAAACGGCATCCAATATCGCCGCGGTGATAGAAGACAACGCGAATCAAGAGGCGGACATGTTGGGCGCATCGGTCCAGATTGCGCTACGCAGTTTGCCCGAACGTTTGATTGAACGGGTGGTCATCCGTCGCGCTTCTGGCCAGATAATCGTCTACGATTTCCCACACACAACCGCTATGGTCATCCGCCGCACCCGCCAAGAAAGGGATGTGTGGCCCCCCGAAGCATGGTTCCGTTCGGCGATAGACGGCGATAAAGCCCTATGGGCCATCCAACAGACGCCCTATTACGGAGATAGTACCCCCGTTATCTCGGTGGCTATCCCGTTTGGGGAAGGCGATATAGTATGGGTTGATGTGCCTGTGTCCATCTTAACCGAACGTTTGAACACGTTTTTAGCGCTGAATGGCTTCCCCGCAAATGTCGGCGGCCCCTATACGCTCATCTTCAACCAAGATGGCGAGGTGGTCACGTCCCATAACTTGCCGTCTAATGCATCTGCGCTTTTTGATACAGCGCTCCCCGATATGTGGGCTGTGTTGCCTGCGGAAGTCACGGCTAACCGTCTCGCCATCAGCGACTATGCCGACCCGCTCTTAAGAGAATCTACCTTCGTCATCCAGTATCCGCTAGCGGTGGCAAACTGGCGGCTGGTGACCAGCTTCCCTAAAAGCCAATTGCCCTATTTGCCGCCCGAAACGTTCGTGACGCTCATCCTCATCGCAGTAGTCGGTAGCCTCTTTTTGATGTGGGTGACCTATCGCTTCGTGCGTCGGGAAGTGGCGCGGCCGCTGTCGTTCATCGGCCAGAGCGCGCAAGAAATCGGCTCGGGCGATTTGCGCTATCGCATCGGCTATCTGGAACGCCAAGATGAAATTGGGCGGCTGGCCCAAGCGCTAGAAGATATGAAACAAAGTTTGCTCCATTCTAACGAGCAACTCAAACTTTGGAATCAGCGCCTAGAACACGAAGTGGCGCGCCGCACCGCCGAATTGATGGAACGCACCCAAGAGCTGGAATTGGCGCGTCAAGAAGCGCATAAACACGCTATGGCGATGTCGGCCGTATATGCAGAATCCTTATTGGTCGTTAACGAATCGCAACTTAAGCCCACGTTGCAAGCCTTCACCGGTCGTATCGTCTCTTTGCTCAACGTCACTTATTGCGGCATATGGTTACTGAACGCCGATAAAACCCATCTACAATTAGTGGAAACCACCCAAGAAATTTACCAGCGCGTGAATTCGCTCATCCCCAAATCGCAAGGTTTAGTGGGGCAAGTCATCATGAGCAACGAAGCTATCATCGTAGATGACTATCGCCATTATGAGCATCGGGTACAAGTCCCCGATGACCAATACGTTTTTGACCAAGCGATGTGCGTTCCGTTGATTGTGGCCGGGCGGGCTATCGGCGCGGTGGTGGTGGGGCGTGGGGCCGATGCCCCCCGCTTCAACCAAGATGATTTGCAAACGCTCACCCTTTTTGCCAATCTGGTCTCGCCATCGGTGCGTAACGCGCAACTGCTCGTCCAACGTGACCTTGCCGTACAAGAGGCCGAACGCGCTAACCAAGTGAAAACCCGCTTCCTCGCTAGCGTCACCCACGAATTACGAACGCCGCTCAACCTCATCATCAACAATATGGACTTCATGCGGATTGGCCAATTCGGCGAGGTGACACCCGAACAAGTGGCCCGCCTCGACCAGACGATTCGCAGTTCGGAGCATCTGCTCTATCTCATCAACGACTTGCTAGACATCAGCAAAATAGAAGCCGGCGAGATGCAATTATTCATCCAACCGAGCGATGTCTATTCCATCATTGATGACGCGCTCGATGAAGCCTACCTGCTCCTAGAGAAAATGGGCAAGCGCGGTAAGGTCGGTTTGACAACTTCGGTGGCGATGGATTTGCCCAAAGTGCCGATGGACGCCCGCCGCATCCGCCAAGTCATCATCAACCTGTTGAGCAACGCCATCAAATTCACCGAAGAAGGGCGCGTCACGTTGCGCGTGGCCGTGCGTGATGACGCTTACGTGGAATTCATCGTCAGCGATACGGGAATCGGCGTGCCGCCCGATGAAATGGATAAGCTGTTCATCGCTTTTGAGCGCACGAGCAACGCTAAAGGGCTGAATATCGAAGGGACAGGTTTAGGCTTGCCCATCTCTTTGTATTTGGTGCATCAGCACGGCGGAGAAATTGATGTGAAATCGGAAGTTGGCAAAGGTACGGTTTTTTCGTTCACAATTCCTTTGCGTCCCGTTTCGACACAGCCGACCCCGCGCATTCCCGGTAAAGCCGATACGCAATTGATGGCCGCATTGGCCATTAAGACCGATTAATTCACCGCGCATTGCAAAACGTTAACGTTACGGGTGGCATCGCCGCCGAAAATGACTACAATATACGAAAGGTTGCAAAAATAGGCCGCAAGCATGATAATTATGACCAACAACAATAGCGAATTCGCCAACCTAAACGCGCTCGTTGTCGAAGATGACGCTGGCGGTATGGCGATTATCGGCGTGATGATGCGCTACTTAGGCATTAAAGCTTATATCAACATCAGCGGCGATGGTGTGTTGGAGATGGCCCACGCCATGAAACCGCCCCCCGATATTATCTTCCTCGATTTGAACTTGCCCCGCACGAGCGGTTACGACATCCTCAAAAAACTGCGCGCCGACAAAAAATTCAAAGATACTATCGTCGTCGCCGTCACCGCCCAAGACGCCGATTCAGAAATCCCCAAGTGCAAAGCGGCTGGCTTCAACGCTTATATCGGCAAACCTATCAGCAGAACCCGCTTCCCGCGCCAGCTACGGCGCATCCTCAGCGGTGAGGATGTGTGGGAAACCTACTAAGCGAAGTCGTCGAGTATCTCGGTTATCGAGGCTGTTAGCGCTTGCCGCAAACGTTCGCCGCCGCCAATCGTGTTCTCGTAAACAATGTGGCGACGGTCGCGGGTATCGAAAGCGGCTTTCTCGATGTCGCGGGTGATAAGGATTGTTTCTCGCCCTAACATATGGGCAATCCCTAATTCATAAAAGACGTTAGCATTCAACCCGCTACAATCTGCGATGACGATGCGGGACGCGCACAAGGCAGACCAAACCTCGTGCATGATATTCTTTCTAGAAAAATTCCAAGAATCGCCGCGCTTTGCGACCAACCCCATATCCTTTGCCAACGATTCAATCATGTCAAATATGGGCCTGAATTCCTCTGCAAAGGGCATAATGACGAAAATATCGCATTGGAACTTGGAGCTTTTATCGGGCAGGTCAAAAACGGGTATTATCTTCACCGCGTTGTAATACTGTTCTCGTTGGCGTTGCTGGTTTTGTTCTACTGTAGATTGCCGTCTTTCGCGGGATTCAATATATCTCAAATAATATTCGGCGTCTTTAGAGCTAGGTAAGGCTGGCTTCTGGGTTGTCGTTTGAGAATCCATGTTGGCTTGGGTGTTATCCTCTGCGGATTTGGACACCGCGGAGCTAGACGACCCGATAGTATCGGGGAGGTACTGGGCGATGTTCGGCATCCCAACATCAAAAAGGTTGGCAAAAGTGGACGACATGAAGGATGGATGGACATTTTCCGCTGTAGCGAAATCTGGCGCCAGCTTGCCGAGAAGGTCCACGTCCGGGTCTGTTGATGTCGCTAATGGCGCTTGCATCCAGCGCATGCTTTCTAGAGCTTCGCATAATTCAGCGAAACCCTTATCAAAGTTATTGGCAAAGTCAACGACGAGCGCCACCTGCGCTTGCGCTAACCACTGCTTCGCCGCCTCAGAATCGCCACGATAGAGCGCGATAATGGGCTTAGGGTATTCCGCCGCCGCTTGATAGTGGGCTAGGCAATCCGCGCATTCCGTCCACATCGGGGTAATGAGGAGCAAACACATAAAAGCGGACTCTAGACTTGGCGTTAATCCGTATGATTGGCTTTGCAAAGCGGCCGAGAGTTGGTCAGAGAAAGCGACGCCGTCTTTAGGGGAATACACTATAAAAAGAGACCGTTTAACCATCGCTCTTCCCTTTTATAAGCTAACATTATGATTATAATAGCAGCTTTATAAAGGGATGGCAAAAGGGCCGCCCCAATGGCGACGCATCGGCGGCCCTCCGCTCGCTAAATCACGGCCATCAAGCGTTGCAGGCGCGGCAGATACCCTTCATCGTCTAAGGGATCATAGTTAGGTTGCAGGTGGCGGGCCACATAATGGGCGATGACGTCGGCCTTCACGGTCGGGCGCATCTGCGCCAACTCGTCTTGGGCTTCTGTCAGCAGGAGCGTTAGTGCCGTCACATCGCACAGCGTATCCACCAAACGGCGCGCGCCGACTTGTTGGGCATCGTCCCCGCGGGCGCTCATTTTGGCCAGCATGGCCAAGGCAGAATGCAGGCCCTCGCGGACAATGGGGACAAAGGCGGTCAATTGGGGATGCGCTATAGCGCCCAAATGCGCCTCGATATACCGCGCGAACGGCTCATGAATGCGGTAACGCGCTATATCGCGCAGGACTTGCAAGCACAACACGTTATGCGTGCCTTCCCAGCTTTCCAACACAATCATATCGCGGTATAGGCGCGGCAAAATGCTGAAAGATTCAATGGCGCCATTGCCACCCAAGACTTCTATGGCGCGGTGCACCATCTCGGTAGCGCGAATGCTCGTGATATATTTGTTGATGTTGACCAATAACCGATAGACCGCTTTATCGTCTTCGGTCGCTACGCCCGTATCCATCTTATCCACGAGGTGGGCGATGTAAAAACAGGTGGCCACAGCGGCGTAATTCTCGCTGAGGATGTCGGCGATGGCCGCTTGCACCAGCGGATAATTGGCGATGACCCCGCCGAAGGCCTCGCGGTGGCAGGCATAGCTGGCGGCTTCGATATAGGCGCGGCGCATGATGCCAGCACAGGCCACCGCGTTCATCAGACGCGATGTGTTCAGCACCAGTTCCACCGCGTTCTTGAAGCCCTTATCCAGAGGTCCCACAGGATAAGCCACCGCATCGCGGAAATCGAGTTCGGCGCTGGCGAGGGTGCGCGTGCCCAATTTATCTTTCAGTCGGCGGATGTAAAAGCCGTTGGTGGCGCCATCGTCTAGACGGCGCGGGACGAGGAACAAACCCAACCCGCGCGTGCCTTCCGACGCGCCTTCGGGACGGGCTGTCATCAAAAATTGGTCGGCGTTCACGTTGGAGCAAAACCACTTTTCGCCGTTGATGCGCCATGTGCCGTCCTCGGCAGGGGTCGCCACGACTGCATTCGCGCCGACATCGCTACCCCCTTGTACTTCTGTCAGGAATTGCGCGCCATGATGTTTGCTATCATAACGGCGGTCGAGCAGGGGCGGCAGGAACTTATCACGGATAGCGGGTTCAGCCACCGACTGTAGCGCGCGGATGAGGCCCGATGTGCAAGCGAGCGAACACATATGCCCGCTTTCGCCATTGTGGTTGACCAAATAGTATAAGCCCATCTGGCGCACGATATTCCCCGCCTCGGCTTGCATCGCCATGATGCCGCTCTCCCAGATGATGCGCCCGGCGGCATCGTGGTTGGGGTGGAATTCGATGGCTTCGGTGCGCTCGCCAATGCCTGACCAGCGGTCGAGGCGCGGGTGATTGCCGATGTGGTCTTCTATTTTGGCTAGCGCATCTAACGTGGTGGCCGCCTGCTCCCCCAAGGCCTGCCATTGCGGCGCGTAGGTTTCGTAACGGTCGCCCAAATAGCGCCGTAACACGTGCTGGAGGTTGACATCAGCGGTGAAAAAATTGTTCGGCTTGCTATCTTCCCAAGCGCGCAAGGCTTGGCGGCCGCGTTCCGCGAGATTCATATAGCACCTCATTCACTCAGCAAACACTGCCGCCCATTATAACCAAATTGGCGTTAGATTGCCGCTATACGGGCCGCCGTTGGATGAAAGCGATGATATGTTCGGCGATGACTTCGCCTTTTTCCTCTTGCAAAAAGTGCCCCGCCCCTTCGATGGTGATGCGTGGTTCATCTTTGGCTGTGGGCAACAGATGATAGAAGAAGTTGACCGCCCCGCCGAGAATGGGGTCTTTATCCGAAAAGAGCACTAAAGCGGGTTTTTGCCACTGCGCTAGTTTTTCGCGCGCGGCGACCATACGCGGCACGGCCGGGTCATCGGGCGTGAGGGGCACGAGTAACGGGAATTTGGCCGCGCCCGCTTTGTAACTATCGTCAGGATAGGGCGCGTCATAAGCGGCGATGATTTCCGGCGGCAACTTATCGCCCGCTATCGTCATCTGGATGAGGTCGCCCACGCGCAAGCTCATGCCTACGCGCTCGGCGAAGTCGCGCCAGCGCAAAAAGGCTTCGCTGGCGGGGCGGTCGCCGGTGGGCAAAAAAGTATTCAGCACGACTAAACGGCTGAACCGTTCCGCATGTTCCGCGGCCAAAGGCAGGCCCAACAACCCGCCCCAATCTTGGCAAACGAGCGTCATACGTCGCAAATCCAGCGCTTGCACAAAGCCGACGAGCGATTGGTAATGCATCTCGTAGGTGTAATCGTCCATGCTGGCGTACTTATCCGACTTGCCGAAGCCGATAAGGTCAGGCGCGATGACGCGGTAATGCGCGGCGAGCGGGGGTATCATCTTGCGATAGAGATAGCTCCATGTGGGTTCGCCATGCAGGCACAAGATGATTTCGTCGCCATCGCCTTCATCCACATAATGCATGCGCGCCCCGTTCACCTCCACGTAATGCGGGGCGAAAGGGTAATCGGGCAGATTGTGGAAGCGCTCGTCGGGTGTGCGTAAAATCGCTGTCATGTCTTTTTCCTCTTATGAACAGATGCATTCGATGACAATACCGAATTCGCCTAACACCTGTACAAAACGAAGCCAATCGCTATCGGTGGCATTAACGATAGGGAGCGCATGTTTTGTGTTACGCTGATAATTGATAGACAGCGCACCCCACTTTCTATCAGAACGGTCAAACGGGATGAGCCGCGCATCATCGGGGAAATCCTCGTACTCCCCATCTTCCCGCCGAGGTAACGATACCTCATAAATTAAAGAGGGATTCCCTCTGTTGTTGATTATATACATCAAAAATTGGCTTGCTAAACCTGCTGAAGGGTTGGGGTCAGGATGCGTCTTCCTGCGATATTCTTTCACAATTTCACCTTCAGCGTCAATAAAAACACGAATATTACCGTTGAGCACGCCTTTGATGAGCTTGATACAAGCTTGCTGGCAAGCGATGCTAACGCCCTCATGCATCCCAACCGCTGTCAGAGGTACGTTGGTATCTATAATTTTGTCATCCGTCATGAGAACTTTGTCTTTCTAAGCTCGCATCTAGCATGGCCACCATATCGCCGGCCATATCGCCAAAGAAGTCTTTGGGCCAATTACGAATATGACCATAGTCATCTATTTCTAGGGACTTCATTTTTGAAACCCCTTTATCAATGTCGCAAAAATAGAGCGCGGTTTGCTCGTTGCTCAATTTTCCTTCGGCGATGCGCCGTTGTAAGCGCCGTAATAGATGCTCGCTATGGCTTTCGACAATGATTTGGATGTTGCGCCGTTGGATGACGTCAATAAAAACATCGGCTAAACCGGATTGCACAGATGGATGCAAATGTAATTCGGGTTGCTCTAAGATGAGGGTTGAACCCGGCTGGACATAATAACATAACACCAACACAGGCAGAATTTGAGAGATACCAATGCCTAAATCCGTGATGAGGACCTCTGCGCTATCTTGATGCCGTCGCAAACGCACTTCATATTGGGAGCGACCTTCAACAATGGCGCGCGTTTCAAAGGAGTGGGCTAATCCCAAATCCACTAGCCATTCTCCAATTCGTTGTTCTAATGTCGTGCGTTGCCCTTTGCCCGCATAGACCTTTTTTGTTTTGGCCGCTAAGAGCGCGTGTATCGCCTGTTCACCTTTTAGCCCCACATCAGAGGGGGTTTCCCCGCCCCACAAATAAGCTCGCTGGGGATATTCCCTTAATGGACCTAGATAGTGTAAACGCTGGAATTGTTGCTCGAACAATAACACCAAGTCATTGAGATATTCCGTATTTTGATAAAACCGCAAAGCCTCATCAGAAAAGCCGTAGCATTTTTGGGGACGCATATTGTAAATACGCGGTCGCCCCTGTGGCCGGCGGGGTTCGTGACCTGCAACGTCAACCTTGATGCCATATTGACCGCTTTGGTCTCGAAACATCTCTACGAAAAAGTTTTTTACTTGGTAACGTAGTTTAGTGACATAAACCGCTGGCTGAGATGAATCCGCGTGAATATCTGTTACAAATTGAATTTCATCAACTTCAATACTTTTTTGTGAATCGGGGATAGGGATGACGACCT
Source organism: Anaerolineaceae bacterium (assembly GCA_037441665.1). Taxonomy (GTDB): domain Bacteria; phylum Chloroflexota; class Anaerolineae; order Aggregatilineales; family Phototrophicaceae; genus JBBIRQ01. The sequence continues at coordinate 103,187 of JBBIRQ010000013.1, forward strand.
TAGGTTGATTTTTTACGCTGGGCAAGCGCCACGTGACCGAAAAGCACATGTCTGTGCTATTGCCGTGGGTAATATCATAAGCTGTGCCCAAATTGACATAACCTTCTTGAATATTGCCCGTCTTCAAGACTAAATTACGGTCGCTAGATTCTGTTGTTTGTTTAAGCAAGAGCAACATTTGTAAAATGCTACTTTTACCAGAGCTATTGGTGCCAAAAAAGCCGCTTAATGGCGCTAAACGTACGTCGCCCGTATCCACCCAAGATTTAAAGTTCGTCATCCTCAAGTGTGTGAACATTGCGCCTCCTGTGTCCAAACGGCATCACGGATAGATTATAGCTGATGAATTGTTCGCCGTGCCATTATCGCCCGCCCTTGGGTACAATAGGCTTAGAAACAGGATAGGAGCAACGAACAGATGCAGATAGTGCGCTGTATATCTTGCGATGGCTACGGTTGGCACCAAGACCTAGAGGGACATAACGAAGATTGCGATTGGTGCGGGGGCATCGGTTACGTGTATCGCGCGCCCGATGGGGTAGATAGCCGCATCCCGCCCGCCGATTATGGCCGCGTCGCCGACCAACTCGAACAACTCGACCAGCAACGCCTACGCGAACTCGGTTATCGCGGCGACGCTAAGCGCCCGTGGGAACAAGCGATTCGCAAGGGCACCAAAGGCGGCGAAAAACCGACGCCTTCCACCGACTGAGAGGCATCATCCATGACGCATTTTCCACGTATCTTAATCCTCGGCGGCAATCGCTATAACTTGCGCGGCATCCAAGCGCTCCGAGAGGCGGGATTTTACGTCTTTGTGGCCGACCGCAACCCGCAAGCGCCCGGTCTAGCGGCCGCCGATGTCGCATTGCCTCTCGATTTATACGATTACGAGGGAATCTTAGCCGCTGTCCGCCAACACGGTGGGGTAGATGGTGTGGTCAGCCTTAACGAAGCGGGCGTGCGCCCTGCGGATTATCTGGCGCGGGCGTTGGGTTTGCCGAGCATCGGGCAAACGGCGGCCGAGCGCGCCACCAGCAAAGCCGCCATGCGCCAAGCATGGGCGGATAGCCCCTTTTCGGTGGATTTCCGCATCGCCTACACCCTTGCCGAAGCCACGCAAGCCGCGCAGGAGTTGGGCGGGTTTCCCCTCTTGATGAAGCCAGACCGTAGCTTCGGCGGGTCGCGCGGGGTTAGCCGAGTAGATACCCCCCACGACTTGCCGGCCGCTTTCGCCTTCGCCCAGCAGTGGGGTCTGCCCAATAGCGCCGTCGTCGTCGAGCAATTTATCCCCAGCGTCCACGAATATAGCTCTGAAGTGCTGTTGCATGAGGGTCAAATAGCGATTTTGGCCATCGGCGAAAAGCTGAGATCGCCTTCTTATCCCTATCGTGTAGACATCAGGATTCAGTATCCGTCGGTCTTCGCGCCTGAACAGATGGCGCAAATCGAGCAGATGTACGCCTTTGCGACGCGCGCGCTAGGGCTGACCTACGGGGTGGCGCATATTGAATTTGGCATGACGGCCGAACTGCCTAAGCTCTTTGAATTAGGGGCGCGCACTGGGGGCGGGCATATCCCGCAAATCGTGAAACACGTCAGCGGTGTGGACGAGCTAGCCGAAGTCTGCCGCATGGCCTGCGGATTGCCGCCAACCCAACGGCATCCCTCGCGCTGGCGGGGTGGCGTTTACCATTTTCTGGTCTTCCCGCAAGGGCGCGTTCAGCAGTTCGTCATCCCCGATGAGGTGCGCTGCCATCCTAACGTATGGGATGTGGACATCACGTTCTCCAATGGTAGCCTTTTGGGTCCCCTAGATACCGCCGCCAGCCGCGCAGGGTTTATCGTGACGTTGGGGGATACGCGCGCGGATGCCGTCGCGGTGGCAGATTGGGCTTGCCAGCGCATCTATGCGTGTTATGATGATGGACAAATACATCACGCTTTGCCCAGTGGTGAATAGCGATGGTCTTGTCTTAGCATCATGAACAGGGGCTTATACGGTATTGGAGGCCTCATGAACGAAAAGCCCGTTTTGTACCCCGATGACCTGAACGCCGTGATGGGCCGTTACCAACGCCGCATCGCTGAGCACGGCCCGACGCACGCTTCTATGGCTTCTGGCAACCCTGAAAAACAGCGCGCCCGACACGCCGTGCACGCTACGGCGCTCTTTGGCGAACATCCCCACATCTTAGACATCGGTTGTGGCTTAGGCGAATTTTACGCTTTCCTGTGCGATAATGGGCGCAGTGTCCGCTACGAGGGATACGACATCGTGGCAGAATATATCGCCGAATGTCGCCGACGGTATCCCGAAGCGCGTTTTGAACAGCGCAATATCTTCGCAGAGGGCATCGGGGGCATGTATGATACCATTGTCATGTCCCAAGTGCTGAATAATCGCTATCGCCATTCCGATAATATGCGCGTCCTGCAAACGGCCCTCACGCTCGCGTTCCAACATACGCGCGTCTCGGTGTCTGTGGAGATGATGTCGGATAACGTGGATTACCAGAATGAAGATTTATACTACTATTCCCCGGAAGCTGTTTTCGCCTTTGCGCGCGGGCTGACACGGCGCGTCATTTTGCGCCATGATTATCGCCCCTTTGAATTCACTATCCAACTCCTGCACGAAACCGTGCCCGGCTATGTTCCCTAAAGAGGTTGTTGATGGCCCATCATTGGTTTGCTATCACCATAGATACCGACCCCGACGGGCTGAGTGGAGCGACCATAGACCGCCACACGCTCTCTTGGCGTAGCTTAGATGCTGTCATGGCGGAGCTAGCGCCGCGCCTGCGCGATGACGGGATGCCGCTAACATGGTTCGTGCGCGCGGATGGCCAATTGCGCGACCGCTTGGGAAGCACCTTATATTTGTTGGAGCGTTACGCGCCATTTTGGGATGCGGCCCAAGGGGCGGGCGATGAACTCGGCTGGCATCCGCACCTATACCGCCAGCCAAACCCCGCTATCCCCCCTCAGCTCATCAGCGAGCCACAAGCGGCCTGTGATGAGTTGGCCCGTCTGTGGCAAGATTTGCAAGGGACGCCCTTTCGGTGGCGGGCTTTCCGCAATGGCGAAGGCTGGCATACCCCGCAGACCTTGCGCTTGGTGGAATCGTTGGGCATCGCTTACGATTCTACCGCGATACCCGGCCGCGACGACAGCCCTGCCCACCCGCGCAATTGGGCTGGCGCCCCCAACCAGCCCTATTATCCCGACCTTGCGGACATCCGCGCGCGTGGCCCGCGCCGCCCCTTGCTGGAAATGCCGATGACAACATGGCCCGTGCAAGCCCCCTACGACCGCGCGCCGCGTTTGCGTTACATGAACCCCGCGGTACATCCCCCGCTCTTTGCTTCTGCGCTCCGCCGCTGGCTGAACGAATTGGCTATCGCGCGCGGCGATACATGGGCATGGGTTTTCATCCTGCATCCTGACGAAGCCGCGCCGCAACACGCGCCGAACGCCTTATACGCCCACGAAGCGGCCGCCGTCATCGAGAATTTGCGCGCCTTCCAAAACGCGCTGGCATCGCGCGGGCACACGACGACATGCGCCACCCTGAGCGCTATTGGCGACCAATGGCGCGCCCAAACAGAGGAAAACCGCCCATGATAGACACCCCATCGCAGGATTTATCCGCTGTCGAGTCCGAGCTATTGGCGCAAACACAAGGCGCGCATGTTTTATGGTGCGGGCGCGCGGCTACGGCTCTCATCTGGGCGTATCAGCTCGCGCATGCCCGCCGTCCAGAAGTCGCCCAGCCAGAAATTATCATGCCCTCGATGATGTGCACGACGGCCGCCTTCGCCGCGGAGTGGGCGGGCATGATCCCGCGCTTCGCCGACGTTGACCCCCACACAGGGCTTATCACCTTAGAGAATATCCAAGAGCGCGTCACCGCGCGCACAATTGCGGTGGTGGTGGTTCATCTTTATGGGAGCACGGCGGATGTCGTCCCCATTCACCAATGGTGCGCGCAACGGGGTATCGCCGTCATCGAAGATGTGGCCCAAGCCCAAGGCGCGCGCCTGCCCGATGGCGCACCCGTCGGGTCTGCGGGTGATATGGCCGTTTATAGCTTTAATAGCACCAAAATTTTAGAGAGCGGCGGGGGGGCGCTCGTGGTTCGCGCACCTGTAGCTGAAGCTATGCGCGAATGGCGCGCCGCCCCACAACAAGAAGTGCCCGCACCCATCCGCGCGCAACTAGGGCAGAGCTACCGCAATTTACATCATAGCCTCGCGGCGGCCCTGCGTCTAGAAGCCCTAACGCCGTCGGTTGTAACGGAGAGCTTCGCCCGACTCAAACACGCTTATTATCCCCTTTATTGGCGTCCTGCCCCGCCCGACCCCGTCCCGCTCTTGCGCGATTGGCCGTCGTTGGGGGAGCGCTTGGCGGCGCGTTACGAAAAAGCGAAGCTCTACGCGCGGTCTTTGGCGGGCGGCCCATGGCGCTTGCTGGATGGCTGGCAGGCTAGCGGTGTGTGTTGGCGCTTCTCGCTCTTGTTGGATAATCCGCAACACACCGTAGCGCTCAGCGAAGCTTTGCGAAAAGATGGCTTTTATGTCTCCAATCTCTATTGGCCGCCCGCGCATTTCTTCCGCCCGTCGGATGCTACGCCGCACGCTGACCGCATCGCCCGCTGTGTCATCAACTTGTGGGTTAATGAGCAGGTAGACCGCGCAGGTGTCTTAGCCACCTGCGAGCGCTTGTGGCGCTATGCGGAACAATTGAGAAAAGAGGTTTAGGGTATATGCCTTTCACGCTGAGTATCGTCATCCCGCTCTATAACGAAGCGGAAAATATCCCCACCCTGCGCGCGCGCTTAGATGCGCTCATCGCTACTTTGGATGCGGGGAGCGCGGTAGACATTTTTCTCGTAGATGACCATTCTTCAGACGATACCCCCGACCTTTTGCGCGCTATCTGCGCCCAAGACCCGCGTTATCATTATTTGCGCTTGGCGGCCAATAGCGGCTCGCACGTGGCCATCGCCGCCGGCCTGACCTACGCCCGTGGGGATTGCGCGGTCTTTTTGGCGGGCGATTTACAAGACCCGCCTGAACTCATCCGCGATTTGGTGGCGCTCTGGCGCGATGGCTATCATATCGTCTGGGCGGTGCGCGCCCAACGCGAGGGCATCTCTTGGCTCGATAAGGCCACGTCGCGCTTGTTTTATGCCATCCTCAACCGCTTTAGCGCCGCCCAAATGCCGCCGACGGGCGCGGATTTCGCCCTGCTCGACCGCCGCGTCGTGGCGCAACTGTTGCGCTCCGCGGGGCCTAACTTCAGCCTCGGTATGGAAATTGCGCGCTTGGGCTACCGTCAAGCGCAAGTCCCTTATACCAAAGCGTCCCGCTTATACGGCAAATCCAAATGGAATTTGGAGCGCAAATTGCGGGCCTTCGCCGACGCTTTCATCAGCACTTCTTATGTCCCTTTGCGCTTGATGTCTTATATCGGCTTGATAGTGAGCCTATTGGGCTTTTTATACGCCTTGGTGGTCGTCGTCATCAGGCTTAGCACGCCCAATTACCCTATCGAAGGCTGGGCGGCCCTAATGGTGGTGGTGCTGGTCTTCGGCGGCTTGCAAATGCTGATGTTGGGGGTGATAGGAGAATATCTGTGGCGCACGCTGGAGCAAACGCGCAAACGGCCCCTTTTCTGGCTAGAGGATGCGGCCAACTTGCCAGAAGCGGAGCGGGAGGCTGTATCCCCCCGCTCGCCGTATCCGAATTAATTGCCGGCCAAATCGGCTTCTAGGGCGTTGGCGGCGTCTTGCGCGGCTTGGGCCGCTTCCATCACATCCATGCCGTTAGCGGTCACATTGCCGTATAGCTCGGCTAGCACGCTCCGCGCGCTCCCGTAAGAGAGCGCCTTGGGCGAGGTGTAAATGACCACATCGGGGTTATTGACGAGCGCATTAGCCGCGCCAAAGAGCGGGTCTTCCGCGGAGAAATCGGCCAAGCCCGCGCCCGCGGAGTAGCGCGATGGGAAGTAGGCGGTGGCCGTGCTCCATGTCACTTGGTTTTCGGTCTCCGCCAGATATTTAATGAATAGCCAACTGGCGACTTCTTCTTCGGGCGTGCGGTCCAAAATCATGATGCTGGGCACAAAAAGTTGTAGGGTTTGCGCGCCGCTCTCGCCCCATGGGGTGGTTGTCACGGTCCATTCCGCCTCGATGCCACTGCTTTCAAAGCCGCGCTTGATGAACGGGATGCCGGCCGTGCTCCCTAGCGCCATCGGGTTCAAGCCTAGGGCGAAGTCGTCGGTGTTGCCGAACTGGCTTTCAGGGATATAGGCGCATCCATCGGCGTATAAGTCGGCGAAGAATTGCAATACTTCAAGCGCCTCTGGGCTGGTCAAATTCCATTGGCCATCGGCGTAGATGACCGCGCCATTGCTGGCGAGATAGCTTTCTAGCTCGGAGGAATCTAACTTGATGGGATAGCCTTTGACCTCTGCGCCTTCTGCGCCGGTGAGGTCGCTATTGGCGGCGGCGCAAGCAATCTCGCGGAATTCCGCCCACGTGGTGGGGGGCGCATCAAAGCCCAAAGCTTCCAGCATGGTTAGGTTGACGGCCAAGACATTAGCGGAAATTTGATTGGGCCACGCGAGGAACTCGCCAGCAAAGCCGGGGATGTCCGCCACGGTAGAAGCCAGAATGCCTTGGTTCAAGTCCGCTTTTTCTTCTTCGCTAAAGCCCCATGTGGGGTCGTTATAAAGCGGGTTGAGGTCTACAACCACGCCATCTAGTGCATAGCTGAAGGCGTCGCTGACGAAGCCGGCCACCATGTTAGGATATTCGCCCGTGCTGATGTTGGCGTTGATGAGGTCGCGCAGGTCGTTATAGCCGCCCTGGAAGGTCGCTTCTACGGTGATGCCGTATTCGTTGGCGCTGTTGAAGGCCTCCACCAATGCTTTGATGGTCGCGCCTTGGGCGCTATCATCGCTGTATTGGTGCCAATAGGTAATCGTGACGCCGCTAGGGTCTACGCTGGAATAATCCTCTTGGGCATAAACAGACCCGACCAGCACGATGATAACGAAGAGCAATAGTAATCTTGTTTTACGCATATTTAATGCTTCTCCCTATGGTTATGTTGAGTTTGCTGGGGCGGCTATCCCTCGCGCCCGTCAGCGCTAGACACAAACACCGCCTCTCGCGGTGGAGGGGCCAAACAAGCAAGGCTTATCCTTTTAGACCGGATGCAGATATACCTTCTGTGAACTGCTTCTGCGTGAAAAAATACAAAATGAGGATGGGAATGGTCATGATGACGGCGGCGGCCATCTGGCGATGAAAATCTCCCGGCGCGTCGCTCCGCACAAACTTAGTCAACCCTACGGCCACTGGTCGCCATTCATCGGTGGAAGTCACCATCAGCGGCCACAAAAGCGCATTCCAAGAGCCGATGAAGGAAAAGGTGATTACGGTCATGATAGGGGCGCGCGACAAGGGGATGACGACCCGTAACAGATAACCCAAGTGCCCCGCGCCGTCAATCTGGGCCGCATCCCACAAATCGCGCGGAATCTGCGCGAAGAACTGCCGCAACAAAAAGATGGTGAAGGCCGATGCCATGAAGGGTATCGTCAACGAGGGCCAATTATTCACCCACGCGCAAGCCGACCCGCAGATACTCTCGCTCAGGCGGCTTATCCACGTCACCGTTAAGAAGTTGGGGATGAACGTCACCACCTCCGGTATCATCATAGTGCTCAGCATGATGGCGAACAGGGCATCACGCCCATAAAAGCGCATGCAACCAAAAGCGTAAGCCGCCGGGATGCACAATACCAACATCCCCACAATCTCGATAACGCTAATGCGAATGCTATTCCACATGAATTGAGCGAAGTTGGCAATCGTCCACGCATCGGGATAATTCTGGAATTGGGGGATGGAGGGCAATACGCGCCCGCTTTGCACTTCTTGCAGGGTCATCAACGAGGTACTCACCATCCACAGGAAAGGCGCGATCGCCACCACAACACCGCTCAGCAACACCGCATAGATGAGCGCCTTACCCCAAGCGATAGGGCGGCGTGGTCGCGGTCGGGTGGTGGCCGTCATCGTCACCTTGCCGACAAATTGGGTGGAATCAGTCATAAACCACTCGCTCTCCTAATACGCGATTTTGAAACAGCGTCAACAGCAAAATGACGCCAAACAGGACAAAAGCCATCGCCGAGCCATAGCCATAATTGGGCACTTGGGCGCGCGCCGTCTCGAAGATATACACGCTAGCCGTGTCCACGGCGTTATAGGCCGATGGTTGGCGCATAATCCAAATTTGGGTGAAGGCTTTGAAGGTGCCGATAACCGCCACTAAGGTGAGGAAGAAGGTCGTCGGGGAGAGGAGCGGGAAGGTGATATGGCGGAATTCCCGCCACCGATTCGCGCCATCAATCCGCGCCGCCTCGTACAAATCGGGCGAGATATTGCCTAACCCCGCCAAAAAGACCACAGTGTTATACCCAAAATAGGTCCAAATGCTATAAATCAGGATGACCACCAAAGCCAACCCCGGACCCGCTAGCGCGTCCGGCACGCCCGCTCCAAAGATGAGCTTATTAATACCCGTCGGCTCTAGAAGCCATTTTTGCGGCGGGATGCCGAAGACGCCCACAATCTGATTGATGAGCGATTCGGGACGATTGGCGAAAAGGATAGTAAAGACAACCGACGTCGCGGCAAAGGGTGTGATGTAAGGCAAAAAATAGATGATGCGGAACAGAGAACGCCAGCGAATATCTTGGAACAGTAAATAGGCTAATATCATGCCGATGACCAATTGCATGGGCACTGTCCCTAAGGAAAACATCAGCGTGACATTAAAGCCTTGTAGCAAGCTTTTATCCGCTGACGCGAGCGCCCGCGGCAATTCCGCAATGCACACATAGCCGCCTATCAACAAGCAGACCGCCGCCAACAACTCCAACGCCATCTTGCGGTCGTTGTGGGTATGGGTGGCCCGCCGCCACAGGAGATAGGCCACGTACACTAAGCCCGCGCCCGCGCTGATGATGACGATTTGCGACCAGATGGGCAATTCTACGCCCGTCTCTCGCGCGGCGAGCACAGCGGCTTCAACCGCGCGGATGACCGCTTCTAGCAACAAGACGCCCCCGCCTATGGCCGATAAAGCCACTGTCGCCCGCAATACGGGGTCGCTTTTGCGCTTGAATCGGATGAACAGCGCGGTCAACAGCGCGCCCAAGAGCAAAGCACCCAACATAGCATGACCGGCCGATACCACCTCTGGGAAGCTCAAGCTTTCAAAAAACTGCGCGACGAAAATGCCCGAAACGCGCTCCTGACCGCGGATGCGCTGGGGGATGTTCAAGATGATAGGTAATAAGGTGAAGAACCAATCCAAAACCAGATAAAGCGACGCTGTATTCACGACCGCGGGCACGAAGCTAGCATAGTGCCCCATATCGCGCGCGCGCGCCCAACGCCACAGCAAGACCAGACCGTAGCCGATGGCCGCCACCGCTAGCCAGAAGAAGAGGATGTAGGCGAAGTCGCCGAGAGCGCGCGTATAGTTAGCGAAGCCGAGATAATCGCCGGGGAAACGTCGCCATTGGTGCAAACTGACGAAGAAGGCGAAAGCCACAGGGAACAGCCCAAATAACGCGATGACTAGAGCCGCGGGCAACAGAAACGCATAGGCCGTTAAATTCTCCGCCAGCCTCCGACCCATACGGCTATTCCAAAAGGTATTAGGAGAGGATGCCATGCGGCGTCCTTAATGGCTCGTTTGAACAGTTAGGGGTATTGTACTGTAGCAACGCCTAATGCCCAAATGCTCTCAAGAAATTTAGCGCTTTCTTAAAAGCATTTTAACTGTATGGGTTCTATTGTCCCTCTAGCGTTTGTTGCGTGACCATCGTATCGGCTGGCACGACCACCCGTTGCGGCACAGCCCGCCCGGCCAGCATTAAGACCAGTAAATCCACCGCCGCCCGCGCCGATTCCCGCCGCCCCACCGAAAGCGAACCGCGAATGTAGTAGCCGCGTTGGATATAATCCACCGCCAGCCGTTCGGCGTCTACGCTCACGATGACTAGCTCCGAGGGGTTTACGCCGTTTTCTTGCAAGGCTTGTATAGCGCCGTAAGAGCCTGCGTCGTTAATGCTCAAGATAACGTCAAAATTCACGCCTTCCGCCAGCAATTGGCGCACGCTCTGATAGGCGTTATCTTGGGTCGCGCCCAAGTAGCGCCCGATGATTTCCGCATTCGGCGCTAGCTCCAGCAGGCCATCTTCCATGCCGTTGGCGCGGTCTACGATGATGTCCATGCTCGGAAAATCGAGGATGATAACCCGCGCGCGCCTATCATATTCTTTAGCGATGATGTCGCCGGCATAACGCCCTACCGTCAGCCCCATCTCGTAATTATCGCTACTGCCCGATAAGATGACGCCATTGGTGGGGTAAGTCGGTTGAGAGAAAAAGACAATCGGCAGACGCATTTCTTGAATAACTTGTAACGGTTCTGACAGCAAATCGTAGTCAATAGCGCAAATCGTGAAGGCCGTCGCGCCCTCCGCAAGGGCTAATTCAAGGCGGGTGCGTTGGGTATAGGCGTCGCTATCGGAATCGTAGATTTTCGTTTTCAGTCCGTAGGCTCTGGCGAACTCGGCGATTTCGCGATTTTGGGTCGCGTGGAATTCGCTACTCATGTTGCATGTGATGATGGCGATATAGCCATCCGCGCCCAAGTTGCTAGCGGCCGCGCGGATGTCTGCTTCTGTCAATTGGAGCGCCTCCGTGCCGCTTATCTCGCCTTCGCGGATGGTATAAGTCGGGCGGTTGGAGGGCTTCGGCTGACTGAGGATGAGCGCCGCGATAACCCCGATGAGCGCGATGAATAGTATCAGCGCTACAGTCCAGCCGCGCTTGCTCGCTTCAATCACTATCGGCAGGGTGCTAGAAGGCGAGCGTTGGGCGGAACTTGGGGGGCGCCCCACCTCCTCGGTAGGCTCTTGGGGCGTATAAGAAGGGAAGGTGAAGACGTTGGAGCTGATGCCTACCGCCTTAATGACCGCTTTAGCCATATCGCCCACGCTTTGAAAACGGTCTTCGGGCTTTTTTTCTAGCGCCCGCATGATGACGCTTTCTAGAAGCGGCGGCACTTCGGGGTTGATGACCGTCGGCGGCGTGGGAACTAATTCGAGATGTTTATAAATGGTGGAGACGATGTCCGTTTCGCCATCCCCTTCAAAGGGGGTTTGGCCGCAAACCATGTGGTATAGAATAATGCCCATGCTATATATATCGGAACGGTGGTCAAGCCGCTGGCCGCGAAGCTGTTCTGGCGACATGTAATGCAACGTGCCCATGATGTTACCGCTTTTGGTCACATCGCCTTCTGCATCTACCAACTTCGCTAGCCCGAAATCCGTTAGGTAGGCGTTGCCGCCTTCGTCGAGCAGGATATTCGCCGGTTTAAGGTCGCGGTGGATGATGTTACGGCTATGGGCGTAATCGAGGCCGAGGGCAATTTGGGCGAAGAGCGTCCCCACCCGCTCGAAGCTCAACTTTTCGCGGCGGAGTAAGTCGCGCAGGTTGCCCCCGCGTAATAAGCGCATCGCTAGATAGGCTACATCCCCCTGAATGCCGTAATCGTGCACGGGCAAGATGTGAATATGCTCTAAAGAGGCGATGATGGCGGCTTCATTAGAAAAACGCTTACGAAACTCATCGGGATTGGGCACTTTTTGGAAATTGATTACTTTAAGCGCTACATCGCGATTGACTGAGGGTTGGTGTGCGCGATAAACAACCGCCATGCCACCCTCGCCGATGCGCTCGCGCACGATAAAATCGCCAACAACCGCCCCAATCAAATCATCATAAGACATAGGTACGGACTCTGTTAAACTATGGCGCACACTTCAAATAACAGAGTGTAACGAATATGGCCAGAATCGCAAAAATTCGCCCCTAATAAAAGGTAGCGAGGGCGATGGGGGATAGATAGGAGGTGAATAGAAGGGCGGGCCTAAGCCCACCCGTAGGGATTAAAACGCGCCTTTTTGTTTGAGCAAGGCGGGAATGGTCAACAGGATAATTTTAACATCCAGCCACAGCGAATAATGCTCGATGTAGTAAATATCTTGATGCGTGTTGAGATGCAGGGGCGCATCGCTCCGCTCTTGAATTTGCCACCAACCGGTGATGCCTTGGGGCACCATGAAGCGGCGACGTTGCCATGAGGCGTACTCTTGCACCAGCCACGGCAATTCTGGGCGCGGCCCGACAAGGCTCATATCGCCTTTGAGCACGTTGAATAGTTGCGGCAATTCATCAAGGCTTAATTTGCGGATAATTCTGCCCACGCGGGTGACGCGGGGGTCATCCTTGCATTTGTGGATGATACGGCCTTTGGCATCGGTCTGGTTCACTTGGGCTTGCAAAGCTTCGGCATTCACCACCATAGAGCGGAATTTATAGATGGTGAACAGTTTGCCGTTCATGCCCACGCGCTTTTGGCGGAAGAAGATAGGCCCTTCGCTATCGAGCCGTATTGCGATAGCCACCAGCGCCAATATCGGCAAAACCAAAAAAAGCGCGATGCTGGCAAGGCTAACATCGAGTAAGCGCTTGGCCCATAGTTGCTCCCGTTTAAGGGCGCTTGCGGTTAGCGACTGGCTTAAATGAGGGGATGATTCCATAACGCTATCAAAATAATTAGGCGTATACATACGGTACATCTCGTTTTTCCCTGTTGTTCCCATCACTGGACGCTGTTATCATCGCATAGCAGTCTAAAAATAACCTTACTGAAACCCTTACATATTGGCGGACTCTACAGCGGTTTTTATGAATAACGTAAATATTTAAGCAGAATCAGGGTGCGTAACACCTTTCAAACGTAAAGAAAAATGGATGAGCGCCGTTAGTTAGAAGGGCGAAAAGAAATGATAATAACCAAAGATAGGGTGTCAATGGGCGACTTGTTAAGGAAAAGTAAACGTTTAAGCTGTAAACGCCTCTTCAAACCTTACACAAACCTATCATGAAGCGTATCCTGCTGGTATTGCCCTGTTGCATCGGCGATGTGGTCATGGGGACTGCGGCCTTAGGCGCTTTGCGGCGCGCCTACCCTGACGCGCATATCGCGTGGGCGGTGGGGTCGTGGTCGCGCGGGGCCATCGCGGAGCATCCCGCCTTATCGGCCATCGTGGACACCGGCCCCGATGCTTCCCCTGTGCATTCTCCCGGTCGCTTTTGGGGTTTTGTGCGCCAAGTACGGCGTGGCCGCTATGATATAGCGGTCTCGCTGGTGCGCTCGCCCTTGATGAGCGCCGCCTTGTGGTTAACGGGCATCCCGATACGGGCGGGCTTAGATAGCGGCGGGCGCGGCTTGGGCTATAATGTGCGCGTGCCCATCAACCCGCGCCAAGCGCGCCATGAAGGGCAGATTTATTTGGATGTCGTCCGCGCTTTGGGGGTAGATACCCGCGACTGCTGGGCGCAGATACCGTCTAATCCTACTCTGGCTGAGCCGCTCCTCGCCGCAAAGGGCTTGCGCCGGCCTTACATCGTGGTGAACCCTGCCGGCGGGCGCAACCCCGGCATGACCATGGATAGCAAGCGCTGGCCGCCCGACCATTTCGCCCAATTGGCCGACCAGTTGGCCGAGACGTGGGATGTGGCGCTGGTGCTCATCGGCGGACACGGCGACGAAGCGTTAGTATCGGCGGTACAAGAGCGATTGCGCGCCCCCGCCGCCGCCTTCGTCGGCGAGCTGACTTGGCCGCAAATCGGCGCGCTAGCTGTGGGAGGCCGCCTCTATATCGGCAACGATACGGGACTTACCCATTATGCCGCCGCTTGTGGGGCTAAAACCGTGATGATATTGGGGCCATCTGACCCGCGCCGTTACGCGCCTTTCGTCCCCCACGCTTTAGCCCTCTGGAAGCCCGCGCCCATACCGCCGCAAGGGGTGGCTGGCGGCGCGCCGTCGGGTTGGGATTGGGCGCGCGATGGTATCGGTGTTGCCGAGGCTTACGCGCAAATCGTGGCTTGGGAGAGCGCTCAATAAGCCATCGTATCTTTGAGCAAACGCACCAAGCGGGCCGCCTCTCGCGCGGCGCCCCGTTGGTAACGCCGCACAAACCACCACCACAGCCCCAAACCGCCGATAGTGAACCCCGTCCCCAAAATGGGCCACAGAACCACCAAAATTAGTGTTGGCGGCCACGCTTCCCAGCGGCTATACTGCTGTAACCAGACTTGCCCGCCGATGAAGGTTTTTTCCGCTTCTAGATAAGTCATATAGCCGCTGAGGATGATGTCGGCCGGCTGGGTTTCTGTGATGATGAAGGCGATGCTATCCGATTTTTGGGCTTGTTGGCGAATTTGGACGATGGGCGCAAAAGGGATGTCGCGGATTTCTTGCAACCGCCCCAAACGATACTGACATTCGCTGAGCGAGCGCGCCACGACGAAATCGAAATCCAATTCATGTTTTCGCTTGCCGTTCATGGTTGTATGAAAATGGGTGGCTAAGCCGCCACCCAAGGCCAAGTACCCATCGCTTGCAGAAATGGGAGCACTTGCAACGGTTAGGGAGATGAGGTCTCATCTCGGTCAGAGCGGGGGCGGGTATCAATATCCCCCTGATACATGATGGCAGAACGCCCTTCCTCGCCACTGCTGATGCGATATACATTTTCCACCGGGTAGACAAAAATCATGCCATCGCCCGCTTGACCGGTGTGAGCGCCTGCGCGTATCGCCGCGATGGTGGCGGTTACGTTATGCTCGCTGAGGACGATGGCGATTTGCACGCGCGGCAGTAAATCCACCACATAAGAACCACCACGACCCTTGACTAGTAAAGATGCCCCACGACCCCGCCCGCGAACATCGGTCACGGTTAGACCGACGATGCCAATTTCCGACAGGGCTTGCTTGACAGCTTCTAGACGTTCTTTACGAATGATAGCACGTATTTCTTTAATCATAGGGTTTTTATCTTTTGTTAGCGCTGGTGTTATTATAGCATCGTTAAACGTTAAACTGAACAGGGTATATCTGGCCAAATTGCAGATGCGGCCTATCTCTTGGACGACTCTATCGTTACAATCGAAGTCATCTATTGGCTTAATTGCACAGTTTAGCAAATGTACCACCCTAAGTTCCAACTCGACTTGAACGCCCACCGCGAGCAACTCGTGAAGATTTTGCGCGTCATCCTCACGGCGGATGGCCCGCTCAGCCGCGACGACTTCAACGCGCTAGTGCGGCGCTATGCCCGCCCGGATGGCGGCAGTTATAGCTTGCCGCAACTGGTAGAAGCGTATCGCGCTTTCGCCGGCCAAGATGGCTTGCCACCTTTTGATGAAGAGTTGTTGGCCCGCTTGCGCCGCAAACCCATGCGGACTATCTCCGGGGTAACGCCCGTCACCGTGCTGACCAAACCCTTCCCGTGCCCCGGCACCTGCATCTTTTGCCCTAACGACGTGCGGATGCCCAAAAGCTATTTGGCCGATGAGCCGGGCGCCCAGCGGGCGGAGCAAAACGCCTTCGACCCGTATTTACAAACCTATACCCGCCTGCTCACCTATCGCAGTTTGGGCCACCCGACCGATAAAATCGAAATTATCATCCTCGGCGGCACGTGGTCTTTCTATCCCGAAACGTACCAGATATGGTTTGTCAAACGCATTTTTGACGCGCTACACGACTTCGGCAAGGGGATTGATGGCCGCGCGGCGGTGTGGGAAGCCCTGCGCGAACGGTCGCAACTGCACCCCGATAACAACACGATTCGCATACAGCTCGATGGCGCCTTGCTGGACCAATCCTATAACCAAGTGGTGCAGAGTGTCTACGCCGACGAGATGAGCCGCTCGCGCGATTTGGCGGCGGCCATCGCCCGCGGCGCTGTAGAACGCTCTGTCGTAGATGAATACGCCACGTGGGAAGAACTAGAAGCCGCCCACCACGAAAACGAAAGCGCCGCCTGCCGCTCGGTGGGGTTGGTTATCGAAACGCGCCCCGACCATATCAGCCCGCAAGAGGTCTTACGCGTGCGGCGTTTGGGGTGTACAAAAGTGCAAATCGGCTTCCAAAGTTTGAACGACGCCGTGCTAAGGGCCAACAAACGCGGCCACACGGTGGCGGCCACGCGCTACGCTGTTAAGCTCTTGCGGCAGGCCGGCTTCAAAATTCATGCCCACTGGATGCCTAACTTGTATGGATCATCCCCCGAACAGGACATCGCCGATTATGAACGGCTCTTTGGCGACCCCGATTTCCGCCCAGATGAGCTAAAGGTTTACCCCTGTTCGCTCATCGCTAGCGCGGAGCTGATGCAACGCTATCAAGATGGCTCGTGGCGACCCTACACCGAGGAGGAGCTATTAGATGTGCTGGTGGCGTGCTGCCAACGCACGCCGGAATATTGCCGCCTGACGCGCGTCATCCGCGATATTCCCTCTACTGATATTGTCGTGGGCAACAAGAAAACCAACTTCCGCCAACTGGTAGAAGACGCGCTCCGCCGTCAAGGCAAAGCGACCGGCGACATCCGTTATCGCGAAATCCGCGATAAAGCGGTATCGCCCGACGAATTGCAATTAGACGAAATCCGCTACGATTCTAGCATCGGGCAGGAGGTCTTTTTGCAATATATCACAGCTGACCGCCGCATCGCGGGCTTTTTGCGGCTGGCGCTACCCCGCCCCGATATGCCCCCCTTGACAGAGGAGCTGAAGGACGCCGCCATCATCCGCGAGGTGCACGTCTACGGGCAATCGTTAGGCATAGGGGAATCGGCGGCGGGTAAGGCGCAACATCTGGGCTTGGGCACGCAATTAATCGCGCGCGCGGTGGACATCGCCCGCGCGGGGGGCTATGCGCGGCTAGCGGTCATCAGCGCGATTGGCACGCGCGATTATTACCGTAAGCGCGGCTTTGTGGATGGCCAGCTCTACCAAACGCGGGCGTTATAACGCCCCTATCGCACAGGTGCAACGCTTAAAGATTGCCCTACCTCTTTAGGGTGCGCCATTGTATCATTAAGCCCATGAAACAATATCTCGATGCGTTGTAACATCCTCAAAATCGGTTGGGAATAGCTGACGAGGCCCATACACGGGGCCGTTGGGTGGTGTAATCATTGATTGTGTCTGTTGAGGATGAACAATGTTAGAAAAATTAGCCGAAGTCGAAGCGCGATATAACGAGCTGGAACGCCTCTTAGCCGACCCCGCCGTAACCCAAGATTATGATAAAGTGGTCGAATATTCTAAAGAGCGAGCCAAAATTGAAACGTTGGTCACTACCTACCGTCTCTATAAAAAGCAGATGGCGGACTTGCAAGGCGCGCGCCAATTGCTAGAGGAAGCGGAAGACGACGAAATCCGCGAGATGGCAGAACAGGAAGTCGAACAACTAGAAGCCAGCACAGAAGACCTGCTCCAAAAGCTGAAGCTCATGCTGTTGCCCAAAGACCCGCGCGACGATAAAAATGTCATCATCGAAATTCGCGCGGGCGCAGGCGGCGACGAAGCGGGCATCTTCGCGGCGGATTTACTGCGGATGTATACCCGCTATGCCGAAGCGCGCGGCTGGAAGGTAGAAATGCTAGACCAGCACGAGACAGGCGTAGGGGGGTATAAATCGGTCACGTTTATGGTCAAGGGGGAAGGGGCTTATAGCCGCTTCAAATACGAAAGCGGCGTGCACCGCGTCCAGCGCGTGCCCGTCACGGAAAGCCAAGGGCGCATCCACACCAGCACGGCCACCGTGGCCGTGTTGGCAGAGATGGATGAAGTGGATGTCGAGCTAGATATGAATGATGTGCGCGTGGATGTCTTCCGTAGCCGCGGGGCGGGTGGGCAATCGGTCAATACGACTGATTCCGCCGTGCGATTCACCCACATTCCCACCGGCATTGTGGTAGAAATGCAGGACGAAAGAAGCCAATTGCAAAATCGCATCCGCGCGAAGCAAGTCCTCATCGCCCGCCTGTACGAGATGGAACAAGAAAAACGGCGCGCAGAACGCGAGGCCGAACGCCGCGGACAAGTGGGCACAGGCGACCGTTCAGAAAAAATACGCACCTATAACTATCCTCAAGGGCGCGTCACCGACCACCGCATCAACTATAGCAGTTATAACTTGCCTGCGGTGATGGATGGCGACCTCGATGATTTCATTGATGCGCTCGCCACCCAAGAGCAGGCGGCCCAGCTCGCCGCAGGGGTTACCGTAGTTTAGACGGCATAACCGCCGAGGATAGCGCATGTCTTTTATCTCTATACAATTCATCGTCTTTTTCATCGTCGTCACTTCGTTGTACTTTGCTTTCCCTTATGGCTGGCGCTGGTTGCTGCTCATGGTCGCCAGCTATTTTTTTTATGCTTATTGGAACGCTAGCTACCTGTTGCTCATCCTGTTTTCAACAATGGTGGATTATGTGGCGGCGCGCGTGATAGATGCTACCCCCACAGAACAGGCGGCCAAACGGCGGGCGTGGTTGGCGGCGAGTATAACAACCAATTTGGGGACGCTGTTCATCTTCAAATACTTCAACTTCTTCAATGATTCTATCGCTGTAGTGCTCGCCAGCCTCAATATCCCTTATACGCCCAGCACATTAGATGTGCTCTTGCCGGTGGGCATCTCTTTTTATACGTTCCAGTCTATGGCTTATACTATAGATATATATCGTGGGCGGCTAAAAGCAGAAAAACATGCGGGCATCTTCGCTACCTTCGTGGCTTTTTTCCCGCAGTTGGTGGCCGGCCCTATCGAACGTGCCCCTAACCTGCTCCCACAGTTTCGCCAACGCTTCAACTTCGATTATGAGCGGGTGGTGGCGGGCCTAAGGCAAGTGCTGTGGGGGGCTTTCAAAAAAATGGTCATCGCGGACCGCTTGGCTATCTATGTGAATGTGGTCTACAACGATGTTGGCGCTTATAGTGGTTGGCCGCTCCTCATGGCGACCTTTTTTTTCGCGTTTCAAATCTATTGTGATTTTTCCGGCTATTCGGATATAGCGATTGGCACGGCCAAAGTGCTCGGCTTTGACCTGATGCAGAATTTTCGCCAGCCCTATTTAGCGCGTTCCGTGCGCGAATTTTGGCGGCGCTGGCATATCTCGCTTTCGACGTGGTTTCGCGACTACCTTTACATCCCATTGGGGGGAAATCGGGTCTCTTTTGGCCGCAACTTGCTCAATCTATTCATCGTGTTTGTGGTGAGCGGTTTATGGCATGGGGCGGCGTGGACGTTCGTCATCTGGGGTGGGCTTCATGGCCTATACATCGTGGCGGAATCGCTATGGCAAAAGCGAGGCAAGCGCATTTTGCCCGCGCGCACGCCCGCTTGGCTGGGCGCGTTGCTGGCTGGCGCATTCACCTTTGCGCTGGTGTGCTTCGCGTGGATTTTCTTTCGGGCCAACTCTCTTGAGGACGCTTTGTACATCCTGCGCCATCTCTTCGTCTTCAGCCGTGGGTTAGATAGCATCAGCCAGCCTTTCGCGGGGGCGCTTTTGTCCGCGCAGACGGAGCTATTCATCGCCTTGGGGTTGATTGGCTTATTATGGCTGGTTGACTTCGCCGATAATCAGCGCGACATCTTCGCCCTGTGGCGCCTTAGCCCTGCTTTTTTGCGCTGGGCGGCTTATTATGCCCTCACCGCCGCGATTGGCTTTTCCTTGTTATACTCAAGCAATCAGCAAGACTTCATCTACTTTCAGTTTTAATGGTCGTCGAAAATGTTGCGCTTTATCCTTAAATTGATGCTTTTCTGTCTACTGCCGTTGCTGACCATCGGGGCTATATTTGGCTTTTCCGCTTATATCGGCAATGCCATTCCCTTGCCTGTGGTCATTGCCCTGCAAAAGACCGAACCCGTGCTCTACTACGCCCCTTACAACCGCATTTATAACTACAAAATTCATTCGGCCATCGCCCGCCAACCGGAAATATTGGCGTTAGGCTCTTCGCGCATGTTGACCTTCCGCGAATTCTTTTTCCACAAAAAGCCGAATAGCTTCTATAACGCGGCCCTCATGGGGGCTATGCCCGATATGTCTATCAGCTATCTAGACGAAGTGGCGGGGAAAATTAAGCCCAAAATTATCTTTTGGGGCCTAGACCAGAACTGGTTTAATGTGAATCATAGCGGTTGGCTGGGGCCTTTCTACCGCCCCACCGAACTATTAGATGTGCGCTTTATGCTAGAATCCACACGCGATACGGTCATAGCGCTCATCAATGGCGATTATCGCTTAGCCGAGGTGTTGGCGCGCACCGACCCCATCTACGGCGTCTTGGCGCTCGATGCCCGCGCCAGCCAGCGCGGCGAAGGCTTCCGCAACGATGGTAGTTACCAGTTCGGGCGATTGCTCATCCGCTCCGAAACATCGGCCGCGCGCTATGCCGAAGACCGCGCCGATTTCGATAACCGCCGTCGCATCTACCTGCCCGGCGATGACATCGTGACGGAACGAGTGGCACTCATCGCCGATACTTTAGCGCGGCTCAAGGCGGATGGCGTCTATGTCATCGGGATATTGCCGCCTTATGACTCCGAAATTTACCAAGAGATGATAGCGTCGGGCGAATATGGCTATTTGCCCAAAGCCCAAGCGGCCTTGCAAGCGGTGTTCGACCAGTACGGTTATCCTCTCTTTGACTTCAGCGATGGCCGCGGGCTGGGCGCAGATGATACCACCATGGTTGATACTTGGCACGCCTCTGAGCGCGTGATGCTAGCGATGTATTTGCAGATATTGACCGCCGAACCCGACGTGTTGGCGGCCTATTCCGATGCCGATTATTTACGCGCGGCGCACGATAGCTCCCATCATCCGATGGAAATTTTTGGTTATGGCCCCAGCGGTCCGCCCCAACGCCAATGACCACCATCTACGAAGCGACGCAACACGCCAAAAGACGCATCGTCGCCTCCACCTCGCCGATGCTCGATGCCCACCTGCTCTTGTGCGCGGTGTTGGGCGTGGAACGGTCGTATCTGCTGGCGCACCCAGAGCAGGTTTTAACGCCCGAACAGTGGGCGCGCTTCGATGCGTTGGTGGCGCGGCGACAAGCGGGCGAACCGATGGCCTATATCATCGGCAAACGCGCCTTTTACGACCGCGATTTCATCGTCACGCCCGATGTATTGGTGCCCCGCCCAGAGACGGAACACCTGCTAGAAGAGGCGTTGAATTATGCGGCTGAGGGTATGGAATTAGTGGCTGTGGATGTGGGGACGGGGAGCGGCGCGTTGGCGGTCTGTTTCGCTGTGCATCGCCCAGCGGCGCGGGTCATCGCCACCGATATTAGCGCGGCGGCGCTGGCCATCGCCCGCCAAAATGCGGACCAATACGGCGTAGACATCAAATTTATGGAGGGCGATTTGCTAGAACCGCTCATCGCTCGCGGCCTTAAAGTCGGTCTCGTCATGGCCAATCTGCCTTATATCCACCCTGATATATTGCCTGAACTCGATGTGAGCCTATACGAGCCGCGCGTGGCGCTAGATGGCGGCGGGGATGGGCTGGATTTGGTGCGACGGCTATTAACACAAACGCCCGCTGTCGTGGAGACGGGCGGCTTGGTGCTACTAGAGATTGGGGCTGACCAAGGGGCGGCCGCGTTGGCGGCGGTGCGGGAACGCTTGCCCGCGGCGGCGACGCGCATTATCAAAGATTATGCCGGCCACGACCGCGTGGTGCGCGTCCAACTATGATTCCCTGCTCCCTTGCACACCGCGCAAAATGCCGCTCAACTTCTTGAGTGGCGTTAGGGGCTGGGTATCCGTGTCTTCTGGCTCTCCCCGCAGGCGCGCCCGCGCGGTGGATAAGCTAGCGACCTCGACGAAGTGGTCGCGCGTTTGGGGCGCGAGGCGGTATAACAAGCGGAATGTCGCTTGCACCAATTTATCGCCCCCAACCACCATCGTTAAATGGGTGCAGAAGGGTTCGACGCTGGCCAATTGCTTCAAATACAGCAGAAAACCATTGGGGATGCCCTGACCTTTACGCATGTCGAAGATACTATTCACGTCCGCCCCTAAAGGATTTTCATCTATCAAGTTGTGTGCTTTAGCCAAAGCGTCGTCTAGTTCTTCCCAAGTCCAACGACCGGTGAAGGTGTAGCGCAGTGTGCTTCCCAACTCATTATCCCATTCAACGGTGACGCTCATACGATGCCTCTTAAAATGCTTGCCCTTAATTAACGATAATTTTATGTTATATCAATTCATTTACCGTAACATTGATTTATTATGAAAGGCGTAAATTTAAGAATAATGGCAGATTTCTTCTCATTTCTCTTTAATGATGTAACGGATGGCGTCTCGGCCGCGTCTGTAAAGCGTCTACCCGAATCAAACAGGAGATGAGAACATGACGCTTTATGACGCTATCATCATTGGGGCTGGTCAGTCGGGACCGTTTTTAGCGGCGGCCCTAGCGGGAGATGGTGAAAAGGTGGCCCTCGTGGAAGGCTACAAAATCGGCGGCTCGTGCGTGAATTACGGATGCATCCCGACCAAGACAATTATCGCTAGCGCGCGCGCCGCTCATCTGGCGCGGCGGGGCGATGAATTCGGCTTCAGCATCGGCGGGGCCGTCACGGTTGACCTCGCTAAGGTGATGGCGCGCAAAGATAAGCGCGTCGGCGAAGCCCAAGGCGGGATGGAAAATTGGCTACGCAATATGGACAACCTCACCGTTTATGATGGTTACGCCGCCTTTGATGGCAAAGAAGGCGCGAACTATCGGATACGAATTGGCGAAACGCTCATCACCGCGCCGCGGGTCTTCATCAATACTGGCACGCGCAATGTCGTACCCCCTATACCCGGCCTAGACGCTGTGGACTACCTCGACAACGAAGGCATCTTGAATTTACGGACTTTACCCCAACATCTGCTCATTTTGGGGGGTGGCTATATCGGCCTAGAGATGGGGCAGGCATTCCGCCGCTTCGGAAGCCAAGTGACTATCATAGAAGCCGCCCCAACGCTCATCGCTCGCGAAGATGAAGACGTCGCCTTGGCTGTGCAAGAGATATTAGAAGCGGAAGGCATCCGCGTACTCACGGGGCACAAAGCCACCCGCGTAGAACAAGGGGATGACGGCACTATCACGATGACGGTAGAGACGGGCGACGGACGCCAGCACACGCTCAGCGGTTCGCATCTGCTGGTGGCCGTGGGGCGTCGCCCCAATAGCGACCGCCTGAATCTCGAATCGGTCGGGGTTGAGGTAGATAAACGCGGGTATATCCAAACAGATGATATGCTCCAAACGAGCGCTGAGGGGGTTTGGGCCATGGGCGATGTGAACGGGCGTGGCGCCTTCACCCATACTTCTTACCACGATTACGAGATTGTGCGCGATAATTTGCGCGGCGGGCAACGCAAAGTCAGCGAGCGCAACATGGTTTACGCCATGTATATAGACCCGCCGCTTGGGCGCGTCGGGCTGAGCGAGCGCGAAGCGCGCGAATCGGGACGGCCGACGTTGATAGCCAAAAAACCGATGAGTCACATGGGCCGCGCCCTAGAACAGGGGGAGACGCAGGGGTTCATCAAACTATTGGTAGATGCGGAGACAGAACGCTTTGTAGGCGCGGCCGTTCTGGGCTTTCATGGCGATGATGTCATTCAGGTGATTAGCTACTTCATGGCGACTGGGGCGAGCTATAAAGTGATGCAACGCGCTTTGCCCATCCACCCCACCATCTCCGAATTCTTGCCGACGATATTAGGCGAACTCCAACCCCTCGCCTAAGCCCAATAGAAAAGGGGAGGGTAATCCCTCCTCTCACTGGCCATCATTCGACTTTGAGCATGTCGGTAGAATTGGCGAAGGCGGGATTATCCCCTAAGGCGACGAAGACGCCGCGCGCGGTCCATGTACCGCTTTCGCCGT
Source organism: Anaerolineaceae bacterium (assembly GCA_037441665.1). Classification (GTDB taxonomy): domain Bacteria; phylum Chloroflexota; class Anaerolineae; order Aggregatilineales; family Phototrophicaceae; genus JBBIRQ01. Next base: position 127,123 of record JBBIRQ010000013.1, read on the forward strand.
TGACGCTATAGGTGCCGCGCCCGCGCAGGTGCGCCCGTCCCGCCCCTTCGGCGTTCAGCTGGATATTGCGGCCGCGGATGACGACGATAATATGGCTACCGCTGATGGTCGCTGTGCCATTGAAACCGCGATAGCGCACGACTTGTTGCCCATGGCGCTGGATAGTATCGCGCGCGCCGTTGCCCTCGATGCTGATTTGGGCATCGCTGCCGCGATCCACGATATACAGCGCCCCGCTCCCGCTCACGGTGACCGTGCCGCTCCCGTGCAAAGCGGCGCGCCCTGTCCCTTCTGCCGTCAGCGTCCCCGTGCCCGATACGGTGGCAGATTGGGCAAAAGCGACGGTGGGCACGGCCAGAACAACGGTCATGACAGCTAAAAATAAGGTTACTTTACGCATCAGCTCATCCTTTCTATATCTTTTACGATACTTCCAAGATAAGCGATGCTTGTTGGCGCGATGTTAGGCCCGTGTGTTCATCCGTAATGATTGTGTAAACCGTTTGTAATCTTCTATACGGGCAGGGTTAAGCTTTCGATGTCGCGGGGATAAAAGGTGAGCAGTTCCACCCCATCATCTGATACCAACACGGTATCGGAATGGCGGAAGCCGCCGACGCTGGGCACATATAGCCCCGGCTCCACCGTGAACACCATGCCCGGACGGATGATAGTATGGTCGCCGGCGTCTAAGAAGGGGCCTTCGTGATAGCGCAACCCGATAGCATGGCCGCTATGGTGTTTCCAGTAGTTGGCGAGGTCGTGTTTTTCGTAGTAGCGCCGCACTTCAATATCTACTTCTGAACAGGGTTTGCCCGGTTCAATCGCCCTGAAGGCAATTTCCTGCAGGGATAGCATATGGTCGTAGAAGCGTTTTTGCTCGTCGCTGGGCTTTCCTAATATCATGGTGCGCTCTAATTCCACATGGTAACCCCATATGGGCACGATGACTTCCGATACCAGCACATCGCCCGCTTGGAACATAATATTATTGGCCAGCGTATGCGGTATGGCGGCGTTGCGCCCAATTTGCCCCCGATAACCAGCGTAGATGCTATTGTAATAGGTGCTATGCGGGCGATAAATAGGGCCGATAGCGTCTAACATGGCTTGGTTGGCTTCGTAGCTCGCGCGTTGGTCTACTTGCGCTTCGGTGACCCCGACGACGGTATATTTTTGGAGCAGGCGATGGGCGAAGTTGGCCCATTTGCTCCCCTCGCGGAAGAGCGCCACTTCTGCTTCGGACTTGATGGCGATTTGGTCTTCGATGAAAGCGCGGATGGGGAACACCTGCCACCCGCCCAATTCGGTCAGGGTTGGGCCGCGATAGCCGAAGATGCGCGGGTAACCATCTTCATCCACGGCCAATTGGTCGAGGATACCCTGCCGATTCAGCAATTCGGCGAAAAGCTTCATCGGGTGGGGGGTATCGGGATATTCGATGTAGGATTCTACGCGGTCAACTTGGGCGTTGGCGCGGGCGTGCTCTAGTTCGAGGCGCGGCACGAACAAAACGCGCTCGCCGGCGGCATTCATGATAAAACCGATAGGCCGTTCGGTGGGGATGAAGCGAAACCCGGTGTAGTAGAGGATATAATCGCTATCGAATAGGGCCACGCCGTTGATGTGTTCGTCGTAGAGGGCATCTAGCAGGTGATTGCAACGGACGCGGTATTCGGCATCCGAAATTTTAAGTTGGGCAGGTTTGACGGACATAAGGCACTTTTCCCTACTGTGAATTTTTTACAACTATACCGCCATCCGCCCCCTACCTGCCACTACTCCCATTCGATGGTGCCCGGCGGTTTGCTGGTGATGTCGTAGACCACGCGATTGACGCCGCGCACCCGATTGACGATGCGGGCGCTGGCGCGGGCGAGCACCTCATAAGGTAGCTTGGCCCAATCGGCGGTCATAAAATCATCCGTGACCACTGCCCTTAGCGCTACGACCTCCTCATAAGTGCGGTCATCGCCCATCACGCCCACGCTTTTCACGGGTAACAATACGGCGAAGGCTTGGGCGGTATCGTCGCGGAGCAGGCCGGCTTGCGCCAATTCGTCGAGGAAGATAGCATCGGCTTCGCGCAGGGTTTCTAGACGTTCCCACGTAATATTGCCTAGGCAACGGATGGCGAGGCCCGGTCCGGGGAAAGGTTGCCGCCATACGATGCTATCGGGCAGGCCTAGCACTGTGCCCACACGGCGCACCTCATCTTTGAATAAATCGCGCAGGGGTTCTATCAATTCAAATTGCAAATCAGCTGGCAGGCCGCCCACGTTATGATGACTTTTGATAGTCTTGGCGCTTTTGCTGGCCGCGGCGCTTTCGATGACATCGGGGTAAATGGTCCCCTGCGCCAGATAACGAATCCCCTGTAACTTGCGCGCTTCCTCCGCGAATACCTCTATGAACAGTTTGCCGATGATTTTACGCTTGGCTTCTGGCTCGGTGGTGTTGGCTAAGGCGCTTAAATATAGATCGGTGGCGTCTACAGCGATGAGGTTCATCCCTTGTTCTTCGCGGAAAACGCGCACCACCGTTTCCGGCTCTGCCTTCCGCATGAGGCCGGTGTTCACGAACACGCATACCAAACGCTCGCCAAGCGCTTGGTGGAGCAGGGCGGCCGTCACGGCGGAATCGACGCCGCCGCTCAGCGCCAACAAGACGCGCTCCGCGCCGACGCGCGCGCGGATATTCGCTAGCGCATCTTCGATGAAGGCCTTGGGCGTCCATTTCGGTTGGCAACCGCAGATGGCGAAGACGAAGTTACTCAATAGACGCGCGCCTTGGGGGGTGTGCTGAACTTCGGGGTGGAATTGCACCCCGTACAAGGGGCGCTGTGCGTGGGCGATGACGGCGAACGGCGAATGTTCCGATTGGGCCAGCGTCACGAAGTCGGGTGGCGGCGCTTCGATGCGGTCGCCGTGGGACATCCATACTTGCGCCTGCGGGGGTAGCCCATTCAAAAGCGGGTGGTGCGCGTCGTGGGTGATGAAGGCTTGGCCATATTCGCGCGTTTGGGCCGGCCCCACGCGCCCGCCCAAGGCGTGCGTCAGCAACTGCAGACCGTAGCAAACCCCCAATATAGGTTTGCCGCTTTCCAAGAGGTGCGCGGCCAATGACGGCGCGCCGCTTTCGTACACGCTGTAGGGGCTACCGGAGAGGATATAACCGGCCGGTTGCTGGCGGTTGATGTCTTCGGGTGGGGCATCGTGGGGGAAAACTTCGGCGTAGACGCCCAATTCCCGCACCCGCCGCGCGATGAGTTGGGTATATTGCGAACCATAATCGAGTATAGCGATGCCGCCATGTCGTAAATCGGCCAAGGGCGCTTCCTTTGTGTTGTATCGGTGTTATATCGCTTGTGCTTTGCTGTTCATTATCCCGTGTTCGGGCGAGAATTGCCAGACGCAGGCCGCACAGCGGCGGATTTGGCCGTATACTCAATAGGGAACGATTGTCCGCCGTGCAACGTCTTTGATACTGTCTAGATTGGCAGATAGAACGCGCACAAGATGAACAGTAACGACCAACCCACCATGCCCAACCCCGCCTTGCAACCGTCCCGCGCGCGACGGACGCCCGCCCCGCCGCCCGCGCCCACGGCCCGCCGACCCGTTTTGCCCCGCCGCCCGCTCGCCGATAAGCGCCCCCGCCCGCTCCGTTGGCTTTTGGCGTTGGGCCTGTTGTGCGCGGCGCTGGCTACGATGGTCTGCGGCTTGACCGTTTTGGCCGTCGGCGCGGTGTATGCCCGCGGCATTTTGCCCGGCGTTTATGTGGGGGCTATCTCCGTCGGCGGCATGACCCAACGCGACGCCGCTTTTCGCTTGCAGACGGCATGGTCGCTCATCACCCTGCGCGATGGTGACCGCCAATGGACTATCGCCCCCGAAAAATTGGGGCTGACTATCGACATCGGCCCCAGCGTGGCAGAAGCCCAAGCGCAAGGGCGCACCGCGGGTTCGGCCTTGGTCGCCTTGTTGGGGCGCGCCGTAGTCAAGCCCCATGTGACCTTAGACATGACCCGCGCCGAGGCCACCCTCAGCGAGCTCTCCCCACAGTTCGACCTCGCGCCGCTGAATGCGGGCGTCGCTTTTGAAGATGGGCGGGTTATCCCCACCGCCCCCCGCGATGGTCGCGCCTTGGACCTCGCCGAGACGTTGCGACAACTGCGCCACCATGATTGGGATAGCCCCTTCTTCACGTTGGCGATGCGGGCTGTGCCGCCCTCCATCACCGATGCGAGCGCGATGGTCGCCGAGGCGGAGCGCCTGCTATCTAGCCCGTTGGTGATTCGCGTCTACGACCCGGTGACCGATGATTCGGTCTTGTGGTCGCTCCCACCCCAAGAGTGGGCGCGCTGGCTGACCGCCCAACCCGACCCCAACCGTCCGAGCGGCCTCGCGCTGGCGATAGCCGAAGAACCCGTACGCCACTATCTGAGCGCCCAAGCCGCCAACGTCCTAGACGCCAGCCGCGGCCTCGACATCGAACAAGGCGTGCAATCCGTGCGCGACGCCATCGCCAACGGCCAGCCCCAAGGCGCTTATGTGCTCGTCAAGCACCAACCGCGCCAACACACCGTGCGCGACGGCGAGACCTTAACCAGCATCGCTTGGGATTATGGCATCCCTTATCTCTACATCCAGCGCGCCAACGGCGGACTAGACACCTTTTCCGCTGGGCAGGTTATCACCATACCGGCCGCCGATAGCTTCTTGCTGTATCCGATTGTGCCGCATAAGCGCATCGTCGTCAGCATTAGCCAACAACGGACATGGGTTTACGAGAACGGCCAGCTCAAATGGGATTGGCCCGCCAGCACGGGCATCAGCAGTAGCCCCACATGGCCCGGCATTTACCAAATCTTATCGCACGAGCCGAACGCCTACGCCAGCAATTGGAATCTGTGGATGCCGCAGTTCATGGGCGTTTACCAACCCGTGCCGGGCGCCGACTTCACCAATGGCTTCCACGGCTTCCCCACCCGCGGCGGCGGGCAATTGTTATGGGAAAACAGCTTAGGGACGCGCGTCACCTATGGCTGTATCCTGCTGAGCGATAGCCATATCCAGTTGTTGTACGCATGGGCAGAAAGGGGGGTGGTGGTGGAAATTTTGCCCTGAGAAGCGGGCTTTTGTGCCCAAGATATGAGTCCCTGCTGAGGATTTGCTCCGTCTGCTGGCGGAATCGGCTATACTAATAAGTATGAGATTTGTTAAGCACTGCCGAGGAGTGAACCATGGAGCCGAACCGCCAACAATTCTTGAACGCCAGTTTGCTTGTGGGGGGATTTTTCGTGCTATCGGGCTTAATCACCGGCGAATGGGTGCTTTTTTTCGTCGCTGTCTTGCCGCCTTTTTTCACGTGGCTGTTCATGGGGGGGAGCGTGGGCCAACTGCGCGAAGTGCTGACCCCTACCGCCACAGCCACCCCGCCGACGCCCAACGCCCATCCCCAATCCCAGCCGCGCCCTATCGCGCCCGCCGCACAAAACCTAGACGCTATCATCGCAGAGATGGACCGCGTGCTAGAAGCGGATGCCAAAAATGCCGAAGCCTACCTGAAGCGCGGGAGCGCTTACTTCGGCAAGCGGGAATGGGATAACGCCCTGCGCGATATGAATATGGCCATCTGGCTAGATAAACATTTAGCGCCCGCTTATTTCGTCCGTGGGCGCCTGCTCTTACGCCGCGACGATGCCGAAGGCGCTTTGCAGGAATTCAACCGCGCCTTACGCATCACCCCCGAAGCGGTAGAACTCTACGCGCACCGCGCCCGCCTCTACGCCTTGATGGGCAAGCTGAAAGAAGCGCGCCACGATGCCGAAGAAGCCGTCCGCCTGAACCCCTCGGCCGGTATCGCTTATGCCAGCAGAGGCTATATCCACTGGTTGCATGGCGAATGGTCCGCCGCCCTAAAAGATTACGAACGCGCGCTCCATCCCGGCATGCACGATGCTTTCTCTTTGGCGGGGCGCGCCGCCACCCTGCAAAAATTGGGCGAAGAAGCCGACGCGCGCGCTACCTTGCGCCAACTGCAAGAGGCGCACCCGCACTACCAAGACCTGAGCGCCCTCAAACAGGATTATGGCTTAACGACAGAATTCATAGATACGTTGCAAACGTTGGCCACCTGATTAAGTGGGTTGATATGCCCCGACCGGTGGCGAATGAAGTTGCGAGAGGCGAAGCACCGCGCATTTTCTGGGGAGCCTCTCGCAGATTTTGCGCTTTTATAGCCCTATTTTGCTGAGGTAATAAGAGTGCTCAACATTCAATGGTATGATTTTTGACCAAAAAACTTGCTTTTTGAAGCATGTTTTGATAAGATAGCCTTATAAATTGGAGTCTGAATAGTTCTTCCGCCGACTGAGGCATTGAAACTAGAAGCTTGGGTCACGGCCCAATTCTGGGTACACCAAAGTCTGAATAGTTCTTCCGCCGACTGAGG
>JBBIRQ010000014.1:0-121641 GCA_037441665.1 Anaerolineaceae bacterium
TCGGATGCCGTCACCACTGTGCCATCTTTGAACAGCAACCCCATGACAGAACTCCTACTTACTTGAGGCGCTTTTTAGCCTCGTAAACCACCATATTGACAATGCCCATCAAACCTTGTCCCTTGCCCATAGAAATATCCTTGCCAAATAGGTCAAAGACAATGCTAGGTTCGATGGCCGCCACCTGCTCTATGGGCGCGCCGGAACAGGCTTCATCCAATATAGCGCTCATGGCCATTGCGGATAACCCCTGCGGATTCAATACATCAAAATAATATTGAATCGTCCCATCGGGGTTATCTATAGCCCAAACGAACGCTTCGGACTCGCAGGCCGGGACACGGTGCGCCTCTGGGTAGGGTGGCGTAGCGACTTCTGGCGGCACACGGCGGAAATTATCGGCAATTTGGATGAGATAATCCGAACGCTCTGCGCGGTCGCTTATCATCTTAAAATCGTCGAGTATGTCTTGCAATTTAGCGGGTAATGGTGTCATGGATGATGTATATACCTCATGGATAGCTATTCTCAAGTATAACAAAAGGGCAACCTAAAACCGCTAGCTTGCTCACTTTTCGATAGGCAATCCGACACTGTTTCCCCATTCTGTCCACGAGCCATCATAATTCCGCACTTGCTTAAACCCCAACAAATAGGTTAACACAAACCATGTATGGCTACTGCGCTCGCCAATGCGGCAATAAGCAATCGTTTCTTGCTCTGGGTTTAACCCTTGCTCGCCGATATAGATAGCCTTCAGGGCTTCGGCATCCTTAAAAGTGCCGTCTTCGTTGGCCGCCCGCGCCCATGGGATGTTTTTAGCGCCGGGGATATGGCCGCCGCGCAAAGCCCCTTCTTGGGGATAGCCTTCCATGTGTAACTTCTCGCCGCTATATTCCGCGGGGCTACGCACATCCACCAATTGACCGCCAGCTTGTACGTGCGTCAACACATAATCACGGAAAGCGCGGATTTTGGTATCATCGCGTTCTTGGGCGCGGTAAACCGTAGGCGTGATGTAGGGTTTCTCGCGGGTCAGCTCGCGTTTTTCGTCTTCCCACTTTTTCCGCCCGCCATCCATAACCTTAGCGTTGCTGTGGCCGAACAATTGGAAGACCCAAAATGCATAAGTAGCCCACCAATTGTTTTTGTCGCCATAAAAAACGACTGTCGTTTCTGGCGTAATGCCGATACGACTTGCCAGAGCCTCAAACCCTGCTTTATCGAGATAATCACGACGTAGGGGGTCATTCAAATCTTTGACCCAATCCACCTCTACGGCATTGGGGATGTGGCCCGAATGGTAGAGCAAAGGGTCTTCGTTAGATTCGATAATCCGCACGTTGGGGTCATTCAAATGTTCAGCGACCCATTCGGTAGATACAAGCACCTCTGGTTGGGCATAACCGCGATTTTGAATATCCGTCATCTTCTCGCTCCTCATATAACCAATAAAAAAGCCAACCGGCGGGTTGGCTTTGTATCCGATGAACATGGTCTAATAACAAAACCTAACACGCCCCACCCTCTATGGTTATAGATTTACAACAGCGCGGCGTATTATGGCGATTTTGATATACCATACGTTACACTGTAGCATGCCACCTGTCTGTTTGCAACATCCAATTCTGACAGGGAATATTAAAACCGACTTGAGCGACATACATAACGACAAAGGCGAGCGCCTATGAAATTAGATTATCTGAGCGAACAATTGCGCCAACTTCAAGAGGAGGGTCTATATAACACCATCCGCACGATAGATAGCGCCATGGATGGCCGCATCGTTGTAGATGGGAAGCCCGTTTTGAATTTTTGCGCCAACAATTACTTAGGACTAGCCAATCATCCGCGCCTAAAAGCCGCCGCCAAAAACGCGATAGACGCTTATGGCATTGGGCCCGGCGCTGTCCGCACCATCGCCGGGACGATGCGCCTACACACCCAGCTAGAAGAACGGCTGGCGCGCTTCAAAGGGGCAGAAGCGGTCATCACCCTACAAAGCGGCTTCGCGGCGAATTTAGCGACTATCCCCGCGCTCGTCGGCAAAGGCGATGTCATCTTCTCCGATGCGCTCAACCACGCGAGCATCATAGATGGTTGCCGCCTGAGCCGCGCCCAAATCATCGCCTACGAGCATAACAACCCCGATGATTTGCGGCGCAAAATTGCGGAAACGACAGAATACGAGCGGCGGTTAATCATCACGGATGGCGTGTTCAGTATGGATGGCGACATAGCCCCCTTGCCAGAATTGGTAGCTATCGCTCGCGAGCATAATATCTTGCTGATGGTGGACGATGCCCACGGCGAGGGCGTGTTGGGCAAAGGGGGACGAGGCATCGTTGACCATTTCGATTTGCACGGACAAGTGGATGTAGAAATTGGGACGATGAGCAAAGCGTTTGGCGTCGTTGGGGGCATCGTGGCCGGGCGACAAGTGATTATTGATTGGCTTCGGCAACGCGCCCGACCTTTTTTATTCAGTAGCGCCATGACCGTGCCCGATGTCGCCGCCTGTCTAGAAGCCGTGGATATTCTGGAAACCAGCGATGAGCTAGTGCAACGCTTGTGGCAGAATGCGGCCTTCTTCCGCACCGAGATGAAACGGCTGGGCTTCGATGTGGGCCATAGCGTCACGCCCATTATCCCCGTGATGTTGGGCGATGCCCATCTCGCGCGCCAATTCAGCCAGCGCCTCTTTGAAAATGGCGTCTTCGCTATGGCCATTGGCTATCCAACGGTTGCGCGTGGCGCGGCCCGCATCCGCGTGATGAATACAGCAGCGCATAGCCAATCGGATTTGGAAGAAGCTTTGGCCGCATTTGAAAAAGTGGGCAAAACGCTTGGCGTCCTCCACTGATTCACAAGAGTTGCTGGCCGCGCTCTTTTAGGGCGGCGATGACGGACCTATCTGCTTTGCCAAAAGCGTAAGCGTCTAATTCCGTCAGCCTAGCCCACGCCCAACCTTTTACCCCTACATTTTGTGGCTCGGAATAGGGGGCGATTGGCCCGATATAGCGGCATTCATAAGCATACAACGTGATTTTGAAGTGGGTGAAAGCGTGCTTGACCTTGACGAACAAATCGCCCACTTCTACTTCAATTGCCAGTTCTTCGCGCAGTTCGCGCCTTAAACACATCTGCAAGGTCTCTCCGTCTTCGCGCTTGCCGCCAGGGAATTCCCACAAGCCGCCGAGAAGGCCTTCTGTCGGTCGTTGCGCGATGAGCAATTGGTCGCCACGCCAAATGATTCCCGCCACCACATCATAATGCGGGCTAGGCGCTTTTTTGGTTTTCACAGGACGCGCGCGTTGTGTGCCACGACTTCGCGCAAGGCATAGCAAAGCGACAGGGCAAGCTTCGCAATGTGGGGAGCGCGGGCGGCAAATTTTTTGCCCCAGCTCCATCAGCGCTTGGTTATAATCTCCGGGATTTTCGGACGGCACCCAATCGGCGGCAATCTGCCATAAGCGCGTTTTCACGTCGGGGCGCGTTATATCTTCTTCTATATCCAATATACGCGATAACACTCGTATAACGTTCCCATCCACGACCGGGACCGGCTCTTGATAAACGATGCTGGCGATGGCCCCCGCGGTATAAGGGCCGATGCCGGGCAACGTTTGCAATTCGGCCGCTGTTTTGGGCCAATCCCCCCCCGCCTGCTGAACGATGCGCTGAGCGGTTTTGTGCAAATGACGCGCGCGGCTATAATAACCTAGTCCTTCCCATAATTTGAGGATGTCATCCAGCGGGGCGCTAGCCAAAGCGAACACATCAGGATAACGCGCTAGAAAGCGCTCATAATAGGGGATAACCGTCTCGATTTGGGTTTGTTGTAAAAGAATCTCAGATAACCAGACGCGGTAAATATCGCGCGTCCCGCGCCATGGCAACAGCGCCGCTGATTGGCCATACCATGCCAAAAGACGCCGAGCAAAATCCGCCGAATTGAAAGAATTCATACCCGTTTCATACACTTTGTGCCATAAATTCTGTTGCGCTCTAGTGTACACTGAAACTATCGTATCTCAATTATAACGGTCGGGGGCTATAGGCATGATAGATAGCGTTTTGATATTAGTCCTTGGCATTAGCATTAGTCTCATCATAGCCGCCTTAGATAGTATCGCGGCATCCAAGCCTAACACCCAAAATGTCAAAACAGCAGATCTGCCTTATTTCCTCATCCATTTTCCAAACGGTCATAAAGCGCGCGCGGTACACGCCCCCAAAGAGATGCCTGCTGAACAAATTATGCACAACTTAGGCGATATAACTTCCTCGCCTGTCATTTTCATCACCGGCGGGGCCGGACAGATGAGCGCCGAAGACCTCCAACGCACCCAAGCTATCATTGAGTCCATCATCCGCTATGCCGATACGCACCGCATTGTCATCGTAGATGGCGGCACCGAGTCGGGCATCATGCAAATGGTAGGAGAAACCCGCCTGAAGTATCAGCTTGGGCTAAAACTGATTGGCGTTGCGCCGAAGGGCAAAATAGACTATCCGGGATACACCAACCCCGCTAGCGAAGCCACGCTAGAAGATAACCACACCCACTTTGTGTTAGTAGAAGGCGATAATTGGGGCGACGAAAGCGCCCTACTGACCGAACTGGCGCGGGCCATCTGCGGACGCGGCAGACATATCGCTGTGGGCATACTCATTAATGGCGGGGCTATCGCGCAACAAGATGTTCTATTGGCGACGACAAACAAAGAGTATCCTATTCCTATGCTCGTCCTAGAAGGTAGCGGGCGCTTCGCCGACGAGTTAGCCACCGCTTTCAAAACGGGCGAAACCAGTAAAGAGTTGCTCAAGGCCATCATCGAGGGCGGCGACATCGAACTTATCAGCACGATAGAAGGGCCAACCGTCATGGAAGCGCGGCTATCCCAACGTTTTCATGCCTAACTTTTGATGCATATCGGCTCAGAATAGGTTAAGATAAGCGACATAACAGAATAGATAATATTGGATTATATTATGGTGACGAATTCTTCGTTTATCATTCGTTTTGAAAAAGGTCACACAGCCCCCGCTTATCGCATTCCCCCAGATGGGCGAGCAGAAGACGCCTTAAACGCGCTCGGTTTAACGACCCCGCGCCCCGCTTTGTTCATCACCGGCGGCGCATCTTACATGAGCGAAGAAGATATGCGGCGCACCCAACAAATTATGGAAGATGGCATCGCCCGTTTCGCCGCTGAACATGATCTAGTGGTCATTGATGGCGGCACAGAATCGGGCGTGATGCAGATGATTGGCGCGGCGCGGCACAAGCACCGTTATTCTTTCCCATTGGTTGGAGTTGCCCCCTTAGGCAAGGTGACCATCCCCGGCACGCACAACCCCAACAGCGAAGCCACATTAGAAGGTAGCCACTCCCATTTTGTACTCATCGAAGCTGAGAATTGGGGCGACGAAAGCGCGATGATAATCAACCTAACGCGCAAAATCGCCGCAGGGCGCTTCCCCATGATGGGGGTGCTCATCAATGGTGGCAAAATCGCGCGTCAAGATGTTTTGCTGGCCACCACCCAAGGGCCCCAAAGCATACCCATACTGGTTTTGGAAGGTAGCGGCCGCTTCGCAGATGAGCTAGCCTCCGCTTTCCGCACTGGCAAAACCAATCAAGCCATCTTAAAGGCTATCATCGCGGGTGGCGATATAGAGCTTGTCGCCACCGTAGAAGGCGCAGATGCTATCCGCTCCAAACTCGCCAAGCGTTTTGGCAAATAATTCGTAGAGGTATTGCATGAAGATAAAATCATTCATTATAGCTTTAATTCTGGCGATACTCATACCAACGGTTTGGGCTGTAGCCCAAGATAGCCCGCCCTCACCAGACATTATCGCTACCCAAAACGCCTTGCTGGACGATATACGCCAAGAGGCAGACCGCGTAGAAAAAGCCGCCGAATCGGTGGACGCAGGGGTTAGCCGCGCCTTTGACCTATTGGGCTTATTTGAAGCGATTGGTTTTCTCGTCACCATTGTGGCCGGCGGCATTGGTATTTTTGGCGTCAGCCGTCTCTTTTCCGCGCAGAACCAACTCACCGAAGCCCGCGAAAAAGTGGAACGCGAATTGGACGAATTGGGCGAACGTTTCCAAAAACAATTAAAAGAGAAAGAAGAAGAACTCGATTTATTCCGCGCCCAGTTTGAAACACAACTTCGCCAAAAAGAAGCTGAACTCGACCAGTTCCGCCAACAATTGAGTAAGGTATTCGACGAGCGCGATAGCGAGCAACGCGAACGGACGGCCCGCGCCCTCCTCGCGCAATCGCTCCTGCCTTTGGGAGAACGACAATATCGCGTGGGCGACCACGAAGGGGCTTTATCTACTTATCATCGCGCGCGCGAACTCGACCCCAACAACCCTATTACGCATTATCGCTTAGGTTACGTTTACGTCCAAAAGAACGATCTCAAGAATGCAGAAGCGTTTTTTTCCACAGCAATGAATATGGAAAAAGACTTCGCGCCGGCTATCGTTGGTTTAGGATTTGTCTATCGCCGTATGGCGGAAAAAATGCCAGAAGGCATTGACCGCGACCGACTGATGAACCAAGCAGAAAGCCTCATGCTACAAGCTTTGGACATCAGCCCTAGATTGATAGATGAAGATGGTGAATCGTGGTGGGGCGCGCTAGGCGGCTTATATCGCCGCAATGGGCAAACAGAAAAAGCCATCAAAGCTTACGAGCGCGCTATAGAAGTCACGCCGCATTCATCTTATGGGTGGGGTAACCTCGCCCTACTTTACACCCAAACTAAAAACCGAGAGAAGATGCTCCCTACTTATGTGCGTGTAGAAAGATTGGCTTGGGCCGAAGCGCAAGCGCAAGCCAATAATTATTGGGGCTATTCCGACACCTTAACCGCCCGCCTAGCATTGGGCAAAATAACCCAAGCGGAAGAAGTGCTGGATACCACCCTTGAACTCGCCACCGAACAATATCAACTCGATATGTTATTAGATACTTTATCGCGCTTGCAAGAAGCGGTAGAACCAGAAAAAGAAGTGGCTATTGCCCGCACAATACGCCGTATTAAAGAATATTCGGCCAAACGCTTCACAAAATCGGAAAATGAGGTGAATAGCAAAGCCAATTAATCGCTATCCACTTCCAAAAGATACAGCCGCGCCTGACCCTGCTGGTAGAGCAATTCGCCCGTTGTCACGCTCGCTTCTCTCCCCGCCGCGACAAATAGCAGGCGCGCTATCGTATCATCTCGGTTCAGATCCTCTGCCGCCTCCCAATAGGTCGCGGGGGGCAACGTGGTAAAAGCCCGCTCCGCCAAGGCAGGGGCCCAATAGGCATCGTCCGGGCCTAAAATATAAACATCCTGGGAGACATTTTGCCGAATCCATTCCAACACGGCCATATCATCAGCGCTCAAGGGGGCCGGCGGCAAATTTAAGGCGCGTTCCAGCACGGGAACTTTGAAAACAACGAACACCAGCAATCCCAAGAGCAAAGCGCCCGCCAATAGATAATAATGACGATACGCCCACCGTCGCGCCGACTGCGGGATGTAGGTTTCGTACACGTCCAATAGGCCGATACCACCCAAAAGGGATAACGGAGCGCAAAGCCAAACCCAGCCCACATATGCCACTTGGAGCAATTGTAGTGCGCCTGCCACGACTAACCAAACTGTAGCGAAGCGCGCTATATTGGCTAGCTCGCGCCAACGCCGACGAGAAGCAGACGCAATGCCAATGAGCGCAAAAGGCAACACGACCGCATGCGGCGTAATCCACTCGCCAATGCCAACCACCGCGCGCGCCAAGTCCACGGGCTGACCGCCACGCCATAGCCAAGGCGCTAACCCCGCTAACGCCACAAGCGGGAAACCCAACGCCAAGCCCAGCCAACGCCGCAGATGAAAAGGGCGTTCTACGCCCGCCAGCACAACCCAAATGGCAAACCCTGCGAAAAAGGCCAAGCTCGTAGACGGTTCGGCCAATGCCACCGCCCCCAACAACAAACCGCCCGCCACCAAATCCGCCAGATGACCATGACGCTGATAACGAAAAGCGTATAACAAAAAAGCCATGCCAAACAGTAGCCCCAATAAAGCGGCGTATTGGGAATCGAGCAGGGCGAGATAAAGCCCTGTGCCAACCAGCATCATTACAGCCATCGCCCGACCTAAACGCTTATCGCGCAACTCAGCGCCGAGGTCATAAGCCATCCACACACACAAAAAGGCCAAAACCGCCCCCAAAACCAAATGGATGAGCGCGACCGATTGCCCTAATTGCTTGCTGAGATAAGCGGCCAGCGCATAAAAACCGGGTGGCTGTGCCACTTGCACTTGTGGATACAAGGGCGTGAGCGTATTGAATGTGCCCCCTAGGCGTGTGGTCACCGTTAGTAAAGCATCGGCGGGGGCGTGCCCACCCAAAGGCAAAGCTAAAATAAAAGCGGGCCAAGCCAGGAAGACCCCTGCGATAACAAAAAAAAGCAAATCCTGTGGGCCGGGCCAGCCTTGTAACGCATCGGTGAGCGTCTCGCCTTTGGCTTCTGCGCGAGCTTGGGCATGGGATAACGTGCCGCCCAAGAAAATGCCCACCAGCAAAGCGAATAGCATATAATCAATAATTAAGGTATTCCATCCGAATAAAGAGGCATAAAAAATAGCGCCCCCGACAATCAAAGCTAAGGATAACGCCCCCGCTAAAGCCATGCGCGGTTGGGATGTGGGCCACGCGGGCGAAAGCATAGCGCCAGCGCCTAACGTGATAGAGCCGAAGACAAATAAAACAAATAAAGTCATAAGCGCTCCTCGTCATTCGTTAGCTGTAAGCGCTTTAGTATAATCGTTTTATGTGAACTGTGGCTATGCTGGGGTATAAAAAGATGATGAGGCCGGCCTATGAGGCGGCCGGCCTTGTGGACGTGCTTACAGAGAACCGCCTTCGAGCAAGGAACGCAACATCCAAGCTGTTTTTTGATGTTGTTGTAGCAACATCGTCAGATAATCTTCTGCGCCATCGTCTTCAAAATCATCATCTATCTTCTCGATGTCCTCGCGCAAATAACGCACCAACGCTTCATAGTCGGCGAGCAAGCGAACGACCATCTCGCGAGCGTTAGGATAGGTGGCGGGAGCTTCTTCTTTCAGTCGGGCTAACTGCAAAAATTCGGCCATCGTGCCCGGCGCCATCTGCCCGTATTGGCGGATGCGTTCGGCGACTTCATCAATCACGGTCTCTAGCGCTGTGTATAGCTCCTCGAAAAACCGATGCAACGCAATGAATTGCGGCCCCGTGACGTTCCAATGGTAATTGTGCGCTTTGGTGTACAACACGTATTCATCTGCCAGCAAGGTCTTAAAGATACCTGCCAATTGGCTCATCGTGTCATCCGCTAGACCTAATTCCGGTCGCGACGTAGTGAGTGTTTCAGCCATTGTCTACTCCTCCTCGTATATATATAGAGATATGCCTTACCTATAGCACTCTAACATACATCGCTGAGTGTTAGATGAACGCCTGCGTTAAATTCGCGTTAAAATGCGCGCCGCAGACGCGCCAACGCCCGAACGAGGGGCCCCAATAAATATCTGCCGCCATGAATAAGCGCGCTTAAACCGCGGACCATTAGCTCTGGCGGCAGCGGCGTATGTATGGAATACGTATCCAAGCCGCGACGTGCCAAAATAGCATTAGCGGCGGCTATGGCCGTCACGGTCGCGCGCTCCATCCATAAAGAAGGGGTGGGATAGCCTATCCAATCGCCCGCCGCATATACATGCTCCCACGGGGTTTGCACATGGAGCGATTGCGACGTCGGCACACGCCATTGGGTATGGGTTTTGCTGTTGCGCCGCACCGCGCCATAGATGAAAGCGCCGCGCAATTCCGGCCATGCGCGTTGCACCTCGTCAACCACCTGCACCAGAATACTTGTATCGCTCTGCTCCATAACAGCGTCGGAACGGTATAGATGCACCTCTATAGCGCTACCGCCGGCCTCGGCCCAGTCGGCGAATTCGTCGTAAAGACGATGAAGCCAAAAAAAATTATCGGGCAAAAAATCGCCTGTGAACATGCCGCCGGGGACGCCTTCGCGCGGCTGGGCGCTAAACCACAGTCGGACGCTGATATTGCGGAGCGATTGTGGCCAAAGGAGCGCATTGGCGACCGACGCAGTCGCCGCGCTATGCATCAACAGACGTTGAGCGCCAGCGGGGTTGAGCGCGATGATGACATCTTCAGCGTAAACAGAGCGCGTCATACCCTGTGGCATTTGCTCGAAAACAACCCGCCATCCCCCTTCGGCGCGGGTTAAAGTGATGGCTGTCGCCCCCAAAAGAACACGCCCGCCCCGTTGTTGGATGCCCTGCACGAGCGGCCCGATGAGCGCCGTATGCGAATCAGCGGTGAAATAATACATCTGCCATGCATCGCGCCGCAACATCGTATAAAAACGCAGAGCGGCGATATAAGCGCCCAAATTAATATCATCCACGCTAGCGGCCAATAAATTCACCCCTAGGCCTATGAACGTAGCGCGCAAATTAGGCGTCCATCCTCTAAAAAATTCGCGCATAGACAACTGCTCTAAGGGGCGCTCCTCGCTTATAGGGTCTATGCCCACAGCTAGCAAGATACTGGCCAATAGCCCCGGCAGAGATAAAAAATCCAAAGGCGTGATGTTGGCCCAAATTTGGGGATGCAACAGGAGTTGGAAATAATGGAACGGCGCCGGTATCCACCGCGAGCGCACAGCATTACCCGCTTCGATACGGCGCACATCGCGCCCCCAGCGGTTAATCCACTCCTCGCCGGGCGAGAGGCGTAACTTCGCAGGCGTGAATTGGGCGATGACCGACCGCAAATTATCATAATGTCCCCAAACGGCATGCACGCCGTGGTCAGGGCGAAACGACCATTCGCGCCCCCCATAGAAAAAGACATCAGGTTCTCCTCCCGATAAACGCCCCCCCGGCCATCGTTGGTCCGCTTCCAAAACCAGCGGCCTTATCCCGCGTTCTGCCAGATGAATAGCGGCCACCAATCCAGCCAGCCCGCCACCAATAATGACTGTGTTCTCCATGGTCTACGCTCGTTCTCAAGTGATGGTTTATGACTTCAAATATACCGTTTAAGCTGGGCCTTTGTATCTATTTGACCACTAGGCGCTTATGTTATCATCAGCATATAAGATATTGCCTAGGGCTTAGAGGAATGGCTATGAAACTTGCTTTTAAGTGGCATTGGTACGACGAGGAAAAAACCGCTCTTGTGTATACGGCTGAAGACCATTGGACTTGGAAAGACTATCACGCAATTGTGCGTATTTCGCTTTTTTCTCTTACAGGAATCGCCCATCTCGTCCACAGCATTGTAGACCTCCACGGTAGCCAGCGCGCTCAAATGCCATCGGGTTTGCTAGGGCATGTGCGCTCCTTCGGCAAAAAGCATCATCCCAACTTGAGCGGACGGGCAATCTGCGTTGGGCTACCCCCTGAAGCCGAAAAAACGCTACAGCTCATGGCAGGGCGCATCTTGCCGACCCCTGATGGGTTTGTCCAATTCGTAGATGATGACGAAGCCATCCAACACCTTTTAACCCAATGGCGACAGGGAGCCAGCACATGATTACGAATATCGTTTATCTACACGGCCTAGCATCGTCCCCCGCTTCTAAAAAGGCCAATATCTTCAAGGCACCGCTCGTCGCGCGTGGGGCCCATTATGTCGTGCCAGATTTAAACGTGCCATCATTCGAGAAGTTAACACTCACAGCCATGCTGGAAAAAGTGGCAGAAACCGTTCGCGCTTTGCCGGATGGCCCTATCATCCTCATTGGGTCTAGCCTCGGCGGTTTGGCCGCTTTGCACTTCGCCGACCGCTATCAAAATGAAGCGGCAAAGCGCGTTGATAAATTAATCTTATTAGCGCCAGCCCTAGACTTCGTTGGAAATCGGCTTAAAGACGATACGATGCTAGACCAATGGCGGCAACAAGGCTTTTGGCTATTCTATAATTACGCCCAAGGCAAGCCCTTGCCGGTGCATTTTGGCCTTGTGGAAGACATCGCCCAATACGATAGCTACACCGTGGCGCTCGCCAAGCCTATCCTCATCTACCACGGGCGCAACGATGCTAGCGTACCTTATGAATACAGCGTGCGCTTCGCAGAAGGCCGCCCCTACGTCACATTAGAGCTTTTAGATAGCGACCACGAACTACTAGACCAAACAGACATCATCTTAGACGGGATTTTGCGCTTCGCAGATTTACCCAGATGAGGCCCCTTAGTCGGGCTTCATCTGGGGAGGGATTGCCTTACTTCATAGGCTAGGGCGCTCGGCCAGAACAACGGGTACATCTATGGTCTTGCCATCGCGCAGGATAGTCAATGTGACTGTTTGGCCGGGTTGGGTGTAATTCGCCAAATAGGTGATGAGCTGACCCATCGTGGCGACTGGCTGGCTATTGATAGCAAGAATGATGTCAGCCGAAGTCAAACTTAGCGAGCCATTGGCTAAACGCCGCGCACGCGCTGGTGAAATCCCCGCTTTGGACGCCGGCCCACCGTTCACAATATCGGTCACCACCACGCCGCGCACATCTTGGGGCAGATTCAAGCTTTCGATGAGCGACAAATTAACTTCTGTGCCGCTAATACCCAGATAGCTATAGGAGACGCGCCCCTTGCTGATGAGTTCATTGGCGACGCGCACCGTCAAATTGGACGGGATGGCAAAACCAACGCCACTATTCGACCCGGAGGAACTGAGTATCTGCGAATTCACGCCAATCACATACCCGTTCAAATCCAATAGCGGGCCGCCGCTATTGCCGGGGTTGATAGAAGCATCCGTCTGAATGACGCCGCCGATTGAAAATTCAGTCAATCCCTGAATGGTACGGTCTAGTGCGCTGACAATCCCTGTGGTTAGCGTCCAACGTTGCCCAAAGGGGCTACCGATGGCTAATACCGTCTGCCCAATTTGTAATTGGGAACTATCCGCGAAAGTGACGGGTGCTAAGTGCTCGGACGGCACATCTACGCGAATCACCGCCAAATCGCTATCAGGGTCTACACCGACAACATCAGCCCAAGCGAGCGTGCCATCTACAAAGGCGACTTCGATTTTTTGGGCGCCGACGATAACATGATGGTTGGTAACAATATGCCCTTCTTTATCAATAACGAAGCCGGACCCCGTCCCAGAACCAACCCGACCATTCCGCACGCTTTGCACGCTAATAGCCACGACCGAAGGGCTAACTTGCTGGTAAATTTGGGTGAACTGCTCTGTCGGCAGGACAGATTCGACCACAGATACCGTTTGTGTCGTCTCTCCTACCGCCAAACTTTGAGAAATAAACCCCGCGCTCAACGCCAAAAGGACGAGCATAACCGCTATAGCGCCTATTTGCTTACGCATTTGATTTCCACCTCCTCTAAGACCTAACATGATGAACCTTTAGCTTCATCCTAGAGCGACGATGTAAAAAAAATGTAATCGAGACGAAAATAATGCGTAAACAATCTTTAGAGCTTCATAAATGTAACGGTAAAAACCGCTTGGACATCTAGCACGCCACTTTTAGTACGCTTTGCTAAAACATTATCCTATACGATTTCCGTTTTATACGATAAACTCTTGCGTTTATGAGAAACAGATAAGTTCTCGGCCCTACTTTTTAGTTATTTTTATCATTTACGACGAAGGGTATTTTACACATGCGACCGCTCAACGATGTCGAAAATACGCTTATCTTTATTGTTTTGGGAATCGCTATAGCAGGCCTAGCTTATGCGGGTTTCCTCGTGCGGCAAATCCTCGCAGAAAGCAAGGGTTCGGCGAAGATGCAGGAGGTATGGGGTTACATCAAAACGGGCGCGAACGCCTATCTGCGCTCTCAATTTCGTATCATCGCCATCTTGATTTTCATCCTCGTTGTAGCGTTGTTTTTCAGTGTTTACGTCGTTAACCCCACGCCTTATGCCATTGAACATTTCTGCCCCGAATTGGTCGAAACTATCCGTAGCGAATCAGAAGTCAATCCTGAATTGTTAGCGACCTTATCTTTGGAAGAACGCAACAAAATCATCTACGCGGAAGAAGCGACTATCGTTGAACGCGGACGCGAAGAATGCAGTTCAGCAACCATCAATACCGCCATCGGGCGCGCTGGCGCTTTCTTGATGGGGGCGGTTTTTTCTGCGGCGGTGGGTTTCGTAGGGATGAACATGGCCGTACAAGGCAACGTGCGCGTTGCGGCCGCGGCGGTAGACCCTAAACGCGGCTACGGAGAAGCTTTGCGGATTGCCTATCGCTCCGGCACGATAACCGGCATGTTAACGGATGGTCTGGGTCTGTTCGGCGGCACGATTATCTTCATCCTGTTTGGCATCGCCTCGCCCGATGCTCTGTTGGGTTTTGGCTTCGGTGGCACACTGTTAGCCTTGTTCATGCGCGTTGGCGGGGGCATCTATACCAAAGCGGCCGATGTCGGCGCGGACCTTGTCGGCAAGGTAGAAGCCGACTTGCCCGAAGACGACCCCCGCAATGCGGCTGTCATCGCCGACCTCGTGGGCGATAATGTGGGCGATTGCGCGGGCATGGCGGCTGACATCTTTGAAAGCTACGAAGTGACTATCGTCTCCGGCCTTATCCTCGGTTTAGCGCTAGCCACCATCACGCAATCCCCCATCTGGATCGTTTTTCCGCTGGTGGTGCGGGGGATTGGCGTTTTATCTTCCATCATCAGCACCTACTTGGTCAAATCGAGCGGAGAGAGCAACGACGCTCTACAAGCCATCACACGCGGCTTCTATAGCGCGGCCATCATCAGCATGGTGTTATTCGTACTGTTCACAGTTGTCTACATGCGCGAGGACAATATTATGGGCGGCGCCATCATCTGGCAACCGCTCGCCGCTGTCGCCGCGGGCATTGGCTTAGCCATCATCATAGACAAAGTGACGGCCTATTTCACAGACACGGAGCACAGCCCCGTTAAAGATATTGCGCGCAATGCCCAAACAGGGCCTGCAACGGTCATCCTCAGCGGTTTATCATCCGGGATGGAATCGAGCGTGTGGGCTATCATCGTCATTGCCGGCAGTATCTTGTCAAGCGTGGTCATTTTCGGACTGTTCCCCATCACAGGGGCGGATGGCACCACCATTATTGTAGATAATTTCACCGCTGTCTTATACGGTGTGGCGATGACCGGTGTCGGCATGCTAACCCTGACAGGCAATAATGTTTCTATGGACGCTTTCGGACCGATTAGCGATAACGCCCAAGGTGTGGC
The DNA here is from genome assembly GCA_037441665.1 of Anaerolineaceae bacterium. Taxonomy (GTDB): domain Bacteria; phylum Chloroflexota; class Anaerolineae; order Aggregatilineales; family Phototrophicaceae; genus JBBIRQ01. Next base: position 15,308 of record JBBIRQ010000014.1, read on the forward strand.
GGAACTCGCCGGAGAGAGTAGCGGGCCGGGCGGGGATGTTCTCAACTCCTTAGATGCTGTGGGCAATACCACCAAAGCCATCACCAAAGGCATCGCTATTGGCTCGGCGGTCATCGCGGCGGTGGCGCTATTTGGCTCTTTCCTCACCGATACGCGCGTCGTGCAATTAGGCTTGGGCATACCGTTAGAACAAACGGTATTCGCGACCGGTATTAATATCGCTGACCCCGTCGTTTTCATCGGGTTTCTCATCGGCGGCGGATTGATTTTCCTCTTTAGCGCTTTGCTCATCCGCTCGGTCAACCGCGCCGCATTCCAAATGATTGGGGTCGTCCGCAAGCAGTTGCGTATTCCGGGCATTATGGAAGGGACGAAAACGCCCGACTATGCCGAATGCGTCGGCGTCTCCACCCGCGCGGCACAGCGAGAGTTGTTGCCATTAGGCATTATCGCCGTGTTATCGCCCATCGTGGTTGGCTTTTTGTTGGGCGCTACAGCGCTAGGCGGCTTCCTCGCCGGTATCATCCTCGCCGGTCAGCTCATGGCTGTTTTTATGTCTAACGCTGGCGGCGCGTGGGATAACGCCAAAAAATACATTGAAGAAGGGCATTACGGCGGCAAAAAGTCCGACCCGCACAAAGCGGCCGTTGTGGGCGACACCGTCGGCGACCCCTTCAAAGATACCGCGGGGCCAGCGCTGAACCCTATGATAAAAGTGGTCAACCTCGTGGCGCTCATCGTCGCGCCATTGGTTGTCACCGTGCAAGCCAACGCGGATAACACCGCACGGACGCCGATTCTTGTAGCGATGTTCGTTCTGTTGGCCATCATCGTTGCCGCTGTTTTAATCAGCAAACGCGAAGATAGCGAATCACAACAGATTGTTGAAGCCGTCGCTAGCGGCGATTAAGCGTGACGCCAGCGAAGATAGAAAAAAAGGGTAGGCAATCCTACCCTTTTTTGTTCATAAATAGGTTATGACCATCATAGAATCTTGTTCGCATCTAGTAACATTGGCGACATTGGCCTGTAAAACACGGTTTTTATGCTATGACAAGTATTCGGGGGGACAACATAAAATCAAAGAGGAAGGACGATGACGTGTATAAAGTCAAAATAGGTTTCATGGTTGGTCTGGTTGCTTTCGTATTATTGGGCTTACCCAACACACGCGCCTCTGCTAGCACGGGTTGCAAAGCCGTAGATGCGATTATCGGGGTAGCTAACCCTAGCTTACATTTAGGCGTAGAGTCTTTCATCACAGGCGACGAAATCAGCGTGACGGTGACCGGGCCGGGCAACAGCTTTGAGTTATACATCAATGGCGCGCCCAAATCTGCGCCGGTCGCCATTGGCGGCACCATCACTTATCTCATCCCTGCAAATGGCGATTATGATATTTCCGTCGTTGTCGCTGGCCCCACCGACGCGACGACCACCGCGACCTTCAGTTGCACTCCCGGCCCCGAACAAGACCCGATTGACCCTGATGGCGATGGTTTGGTGACTATCTGCCACATTCCCCCCGGCAACCCCGCGGCCCAACATACCATAACCGTAGGCGCGCCGGCCGTACAGGCACATCTAGGACACGGGGACACCTTGGGGCCCTGCCCCGACGGCACCGACACCCGCTATGATAGCGACGATGGAGGCGGCATCGCCATTTTTGTGATGATAATCATCGGCAAATTTGAAGTTTATGGCGATTGCGAAGGCGAAAACTGCTCGCTCATCATCTCTATTGATTTTGATAATGTGGATCTAGAAGTTGGGGAGAACATTTTCATAGATGGCGATAACAGCGACGATGACGGCGATGATGATTACGCTATGATTTATTATCTCCATCCCGACCCAATCAATATCAATATCCACATCTTTCAAATCAACATCTACGAAGATAATACCCTCGTCAACGACAGCATTTTGCTATTCGTGGATGAAAACGGAAACATCGTCCAATGGGATACACACGAAATCTGGGAGCGCCGCGCCGAAGCCGCGGGCTTGACCAATTAAAAACACAAAAGAGCGCTCAACTAGGGCGCTCTTTTTGATGACGCCAATAAGACAAAGCCGCATTTGCCGCGCGTTGCGCCAACTCATCAGGAGACGCCAAGGCCGCTTCTAATGCCGCTAGGGAAGGCGGCGTATCAATCCGCGCCAAGGCCAACGCGGACATGTAACGCACCGACTCGTCGTTATCATTCATCAAGCTAGCCAGCGCAACCACTGCACTAGCCGCTTTTAATTCCCCTAGGGCTAACGCGGCGCTCTGGCGAACAAACGAATTTTCATCCGATAAGCGGTCTAAAAGCGCCGCAACAACCTGTGCATCACCAGACCATCCTAATTCTAACGCCGCCCGCCAGCGCGCATTTGGATTATCTGCTTGCAGGTCCTGTAACCACCGCTCATGTTGCCGGCCACCGGCCAAACTCATGATAACCACCCCAAACGCCGCATGGCCCTTATCCTCAATAACTGCATAAAGTGCTCTATTCGTTTGAATTCGCGTAGCTCGTGCATTTCTTCTCTGCTGATTGTGCCGCCCTTCGCCGCGCGTTTCAAATACGCAATGCGCGCCAGCGTATCTGACGAATGTTGATAATGAATAATCTGCTCCAGTTTGGGGCCCGAACGCATGAAGGATAACATTTCATCGTAAGCGCTTTGTGTGGTAGACATCATCATCTCCAAAGCTATTGCGACAACCGCTGTTATTTTTACTGTAACATATTATCCCAAGAACGTATACATCACAAAGGCGAGATAAGCCCCTAGAAAGATGGCGGATTCGCGCCGCCCTAAGGTTTGATTCCACGCGAACGGCAGGAGCATAACAGCAAAGCCAATCATCACCCCATAAGATACGGATTCCGCAGAGCTATCTACCGGGATAGGCAAAATGAATGCCGTCACTCCTAAAATCAACAAGATATTAGCGATGTTCGAGCCGACGACGTTTCCCAAGACAATATCCGCTTCTCGCTTAAAAGCGGCCATGAGCGAGGTGGCTAATTCTGGCAAAGACGTGCCAATCGCAACCATGGTGATGCCAATCACCAATTCGCTAACGCCTAAATAGCGCGCAATCGAAACCGCGCCCGTCACTAGCGCATTAGAACCAACCACCAACGCGCCGATGCCCGCCACCAAATACCCCATTTCTACCCAACGGTTGATATCCGCTTTACTATGCTTTGGCTCTTCGTATTCGACGAAATAAACCGTTTGAGATTGGCGCTGGCTTTGGGCCAGCCACATGAAATAGCCGGTAAATACCACAAAGCCGAAGATGAGCAATACACCGTCTAAACGCGAAATTTGGCCATCGAGGACGATTAAGTAAGCGAAGATAGAGACAATAATCATGATAGGGATTTCTCGGCGCAATAGCGTCACGTGTACGATAATCGGGGTGATGACACCCGATACGCCAAGAATAAGCCCAATGTTGGCGATATTCGACCCTAAGACATTGCCCACAGCCAACCCACTTTCGCCTTGTAGGGCCGCTGTAGCGCCAACCAACAATTCCGGCATGGACGTGCCAATCGCTACAATCGTCAACCCAATAATCAGCGGCGAGATATGAAAAGAAGTCGCCAAACGAGAAGCGCCACGCACAAGGGCATTCCCGCCCCAGAATAACCCAATTAGACCAATGATTGTCAAAGCAACATCATTCCACATAGGACTAAAAACCTTTCGTGACGCGCGCGTAATAAAAGCGCAGTCTCCTGCGCTGATTTCAAATCGCTAAGCGTTATGGGTTTTATCGCGCAACTTTCATTTTAACCGAACTTAACAACGCAACGCTTAAATTCGTATTGAGGTGACATTGAGAAAATCACGCGAGAAAAGCAAAAGCGATAAAAGCCACATATGCCCCCAAAAAAACGGCCGATTCACGCCGTCCGAGCGTTTCATTGCGCGCAAAAGGATAAAGCAAAAGCGAAAAGCCTATCATCACAAAAAATTCAAAAGAGCGCAGGCCGGGGTCAATGGAGATGGGGCGAATCACAACGGTTGCGCCCAAAATCAACAAAATATTGGCAATATTAGACCCTACCACATTACCAATAGCGATGTCGCTTTCTTTTTTGATGGCCGCCACAACGGAGGTCGCCAATTCCGGTAACGAGGTCCCAACGGCAACCATCGTCAACCCGATGACCAATTCGCTAACCCCTATCGAACGCGCTATAGCGACCGAGCCATCAATCAGCCAGTTAGCCCCTAGCATTAAGACGATAATCCCAACGATAACGTAACCCAATTCCCACCAACGGTTGATGAGCACATCAGTAGGCGGCAATGCGTCTAAATCAATCTCTGCGCGTTCCTGCGTGGCTAAAAAGTAAAATAACCCATTGAAAGCGATATAACCAAACAACAACAACACCCCATCTAAGCGCCCGATTTCAGCATCTAAGATGATGAGGTAACTGAAGATGGCAACGGTAATCATAATCGGGATTTCGCGACGTACAATCGAAGCATGCACCCGCAAAGGGCGAATGAGTCCCGATAAGCCCAATATCAAACCGATATTGGCGATGTTAGACCCAACCACATTCCCCACAGAAATATCGCTCTGCCCTTCGATAGCGGCCGTCACACTAACCAATAATTCCGGCATTGAAGTTCCCAAAGCGACAATCGTCAAGCCGATGATGAGCGGCGATACATGAAAAGACGCCGCCAACCGCGACGAGCCACGCACCAACCAATTCGCACCATAGTACAAAGCCAATAGGCCCGCCAATACCAGCAGAATATTAATCATGGAACCTCACTTTGACAGGAGAGAATAGGCTTTTAGTAGACTATCAATAAGCGCCACGCCGCAATAAAACCCGCGGCAAGGTCATCAGCAATATTTGCAAATCCAGCTTCAAAGACCAATTCTCAATGTAGTAAATATCGAGTAAACACATCTCTTCAAATGGCACATCGCTACGGCCGCTAATTTGCCACAAGCCCGTGATGCCGGGGATAATTTTTAGGCGTTGCATATGCCAGTTTTCATACAACGCGACCTCATCAGGCGTCGGCGGGCGCGGGCCAACCAAGCTCATCTGCCCGCGCAAAACGTTGATGATATTAGGTAGCTCGTCGAGGCTCAGCCGACGGATTAAGCGCCCTACGCCGGTAATGCGCGGGTCATCTTTAATTTTGGGATGGCGTGGGTCTTCGCCCGCTTGCTTCACGATTTCGGCGTGGATTTTATCGGCATCGGGCACCATGCTACGAAATTTGAGCATATCGAATAGCTGTCCATTCTCGCCCACACGCCGCTGGCGATAAAACACAGGCCCGTTATTCTCTATTTTAATCGCCAGCGCGACCAGCAAGAACAAAGGCAAAAGGATGGGCGAAGCAAAGATGATGAGGCTAATATCTAAAGCCCGTTTGATAAAGCGATTCGTCCCCACAAAATCGCGATTGCCACCCACTCCCAATAGCGGAATTCCATTGAGATTTTCCACCTGAACTTGGCGCAAATTCAATTGGAAAACATCAGGCACGACGCGAATTTCTACACCCAAACGTTGGGCCGTCTGCACCAAATGGAGAATACGGCTGTGGTCATTCCAGCGAAGGGTGATGACGATAAGTTCTATTCTATGGGCGAGCACCACCGCCTCTAAATTATGGGGCGCACCCAAGCCTTTCACACGGCCGATGCCATTACGCGAGCGCTCCTCGTCATCATCGAGAAAACCAATAGGGCGATAGCCCAATTCCTCGCGAGCGAGCATTGTCCTCAAAACCGCCTGCCCCACTTCCTCCATCCCGATTATGAGCACCCGTTGAATGCCAATGCCTTTACCCCGCAGATAAGAAAGAACCCATAGCCGTATCAGGCGCGCTAAAGACAACAAAATCACCGTCAATGCGGCAACATAAATGAGCATCAAGCGGCTGGTGACAAGGGGTTGTAGGATGAAGAACAGCGCCAACAAGATGACCGTAGCGTTAGTGACGCCATTGGTGATGATAGACACTTCTTCCATCCACGCCCGACCGCGGATGTTGCGATATAACCCGTTACCCTGATAAGTCAGATACAGGAGAAGCGTATAAATGATGGCGAACGGCACATAAGCCAAGAAATTACGCTGGCCGGGGTCAAAAACAGGGCGGATAATTTGTAACTCATAACGCAATACAAAAGCCAACCAAAACGCGACGAATACCAACATTGCGTCGAGTAATGGAAACAACCATTTTGGCTCAATATGTGGTCTTTCTGCGCCTTGCAAGTGGTTGGTCATGATATATTGCTCATGGCCTGTTGATAAGCGGATAAGGTGGCGCGCGCTGTGGTCATCCAATCAAATTGTTGTGCGCGTTTTAACCCCTGCTGGCGCGCTTGTTGTCGCCAATCCGAATCATAATAAATCCGACGTAATGTTTCTGCCCATGCTGTCTCATCATGAGGTGGGATGCATAATCCCGCAGAGCCCGCCACTTCAGGCAAGGACGAACTATCGGAAGTGACAACAGGGACGCCACAAGCCATCGCTTCTAATACGGGCAAACCAAAACCTTCAAAAACAGATGGATACAAAAATACCTCTGCGCTATTGTACCAAAGCGCTAAACTATCGGTAGGGAGAAATCCGGGGAAGCGGACGCTATCTTGAAGGTGATAATCGTCTACAAGGTTGAATATCTCCTCGTATTGCCAGCCTTTTCCGCCGGCCAACACCAAAGGCAAGCGCTCCGAGCGGGGTAAACGGGCATAAGCGCGCAATAAAGTGCCCAAGTTTTTACGTGGTTCTAGCGTACCGATAAATAACCAAAAGCGGTCTGGCAAACCTTGCCGACGGCGGAAATCGGCGATTTCTGCTGTGGGCAAAGGCCGGTATAGTTGGGCATTATAACCCAAAGGCGTCACGTCTATCTTATGACGTTCAATGCCTAAAAGCGCCACCAAATCATTGGCGGTACTTTCCGAAATGGCGATGATGCGACGGGCGCGGCGGCATGTCAGCGCTGTGAACAGCTGTAAATATAAACGGCGTAACGGGGATAAGCGCTGAGGATAACGCATGAAAGTGAGGTCATAAATCGTGACGATGATGGGTTTAGTCATCAAAAGTGGAGCGACAAAAGCCATCGCATGATACAAATCAAAATCATCTAAACGCCAAGGCTCGATAAACTGCTCCCAAACGATACGCTTAAAGGGCGCTTCGGTATCCCATCGCGCCCGTTTTAATTGCACGCCATCGTAAGGCGCATAATTCCCATTGCCTACATGGGCTGTCAAACGCCAATCGGGCGGCATCACTCGTGGCAGATGCAAGAGCAAATGATGAATGACGCTATGGATGCCCGCGCTACGAAAACCCGCGCGCGTTGCTAATAGATATGCGTTAAGTCCAATGTGCATCATCGTTCCACGGGGTTACATGCTGTCGTGAATTCCATACGGAAGTCGGTATCGCGCACGTTAAAATAATAGCGCTCGCCATCATAGCGGATGATAGCAACGGCGTTTACAGGCACCTCTAACGTCTCGATAGCCCTTTCCCACAACTCGGATAAATGACAAGTAGGCGGTGAACCCTCATTAGCCATATCCAACCGATTAGACGGGCTAGCATCTCTCATACGCATAGCCAAGTTCAACATCTCTGGTTTTTCTACCCATACCGTTCTCACAACATACCACGGTTCAGCTACACCTGTTCCACCAGCGCCCAACGGTAACGGCATCCCATTGGGGTTGGGGACTTCTTTATAGAATTGGTATCTAACATAGGGTCTGTACGGGGCATTCAAATCGAGCGTGCCATCGGAACGCACATACTCAACATCCATGCTCAAAAATTGCCAATCGCGCCCGACCCAATCGTATACTTGACCAAAACTGATGATAGGGTCATAAGCTTCTATCGGTCCTGCCAAAAACCAGCGCCCCTCAACCAAAATAGACCCGACAAAAGCGCTTAAAAAGCTACAAACACCCCCAAAGATAATAAAACCGACGATAGACGCCATTAACCACCAATGCGGCGAAGAAACGAGCCAACGCTGACCACGTTTAGGCTTTTCCCCCAAAGGGCTTTCTGTTGCCATAATATTCACCTTTAATTGGCGTCCTTAAATTAACCTTCAGTTATACTGTAAAATAATCGTGTTGGTCTAGACTTACGTTCGTCAGGAAAGGAGTCGTAGAGTGACCAACTATACACCAATTACATTTGATGCGATTAGCCATGTGCGCGAGATGCACAAAGCGCAACGCGGGTGGATTTCCCAAGTGGCATGGTCGCCTGACGGCAGTTGCTTAGCCATAGCTGATGCCGGCGGGATTGCGCTATATTTTGATAGTTTTGGCGATACGCCTAGTCAGGTATTAGAGGCGCATGGCGGCCCGATAAAAGCGCTCGCCTTCAGCCGCAATGGGCGTTTGTTGGTGTCGGCAAGCGCCGATACCACCGTCCGACTATGGGACGTAGACCTAACAACCCACATCGTCCGTGAACAGATGGTGCTGAAAGGCCATAGCGATTCTGTAGATGATGTCGCTATTAGCCCCGGCGGCACCATGCTAGCCTCGTGTGGGGCAGACCGCACTGTCCGCGTGTGGAATACCGAAATCGGCACGCTACAAGCGGTTTTAGAGGGGCATACAGACGAAGTAACCTGCGTAACCTTTGGGCTGAATGGGCACATCATCTTGTCCGGTAGCCGAGACCATACTATCCGCATGTGGGATTTGAAAGCAGAAACCAAAGGCACCATATTAGGCCACCATGATGACTGGGTGCGCGATTTGGCCATTAGCCCCGGTGGCACTATGCTAGCATCCGCGGGCAAAGATATGACCGTGCGCCTATGGGATTTATACGATGCTACCCAATCTGCTATCCTGCAAGCCCACGGCGGCGGCGCAGATACAGTAGCTTTTAGCCCGATAGGCGCTTTATTAGCATCCGGCGGGCGCGATAACCGCATCAAGTTCTGGAACGCCAATTCAGGGGAGGAATTGGGCGCACTCGATGGGCACACAATGCCCGTCCTCACGCTGGCATTCAACCCTTTGGGCACGGTATTAGCCTCTGGCAGTGGCGATAACACCGTTCGGCTATGGGGGGTGCGCGCGCGCTAAAGCGCTTAGCGCTTGATATGACTGTTGCTTGGGGTTCTTTTCGCGTGTATAGTGAACCCGTTCATACGGAGCAGATATGGTCAGAAGTTTTGATGTCCGCATTCTGGGCGGTATTTGCGGCGGTTTAGGGCAATACACGCCGCTCAATGCGTGGTTATGGCGTTTGTTGTGGGTTGTTTCTATCCCTCTAACCAATGGGGCTAGCGCGTTGCTCTACCTGTTGTTATGGTGGGCGCTCCCCCAACCCTTTCCTAATGAGGCTAAACAAAACGGCTGGTTAGTCACGATAGCGCTAACGGTCGTCGTCATCGGTGGTTGGCTGGCGCAAGATGGGGTAAGGGGGCCCAACGGCGAATCGTTATATTGGCCCGCGATGTTTTTATTGGCCGCTCTGGTGTTCTTCTGGCGGCAATTCGGGCGCAACCGCCGCACTAACCCCCTATTGGGGTTGGTATGGGTAGCAACTGCTAGCGTCTTGCTCGCAGTGAATCTCGGTTATCTTCCCGATGGACTTAGCGATTTAATCGGCCGTTCGTGGCCAGCGCTCTTGATTTTCTTCGGCCTGTCCGTTTTTCTGCGCGACCGCGTGCAATTTGGCGGCGTCTTGGCGCTCATCTTCAGCGGTATCATCGTTGGCGGCATCGTCACCACGGCCTTTTCTGCTCGCTCTAGCCAACTGCGCGAAGAACAGCAACTCACTATCACCGAATCCATCTCCGACGAAGTGCAATTGCTCCAAGTGAACATCGAAGCGCTAACAACCGACGTCGAAGTGCTAACCGCCGAAACCCCCAGCCGAAATATAAGCGCCATATTTACGGGTAGCGACGAGAGCGAAATCATCGAAACATACGAAGAGAGCGGCGATGGGTTAGCGACCTTCACCCTGCGCGAAACGCGCCCCAACCCCTTACCGCGTTTAGAGGCTATCGGGCGCGGCCGTATGACTATTGCGCTCCCTAGCGACCTAGCTACCTCTATCGCGTTCAAAAATCAAGACGGCGCTAGCACTTTTAACCTCGGTCAATTATCTCTGGAACGCCTAGATATTGACGTCTTCAAAGGCGATGTGGTCATCACTCTGCCCGCATACAATCCTTTATCGCCAACTGTCCAGCAAAACCCCGGCGACCTTGTCGTGCGTGATGGCAATATCACTATCCGCGTGCCGCAAGATGTCGGGGGGCGCTTTGTGCTGAACCGCGACCGTTCCCGCCGCCCCGAACACGACACTACACGCTATTTGCTCATTGATGATGGCGCTGGGGGCACTTTGCAACACATCAATTTTGATAGTTTCGATATAAAATTGAACTACATCGTGACGGCCGTCAATGGGATGATACGATTAGAGGTCTATGACTGATGAAAAAACGTCCGCAGATGGCGCCTATTCATATCGGGGAATTGATATGGCCCCCACTCGGCGCTATCTTGGTGGCCGCTAGCGAAAAGGGCGTTGTGGCGGTATCCATCGGTCAAGGCGACTCGCTACGATTCGCTCATGAACTAGAGGCGCGGCGGGGAATACAAGTAGATGATGGCTCGCATTGGGTGCAAACAATTATCGAGCGACTGAATGGTTATTTTGAAAAGAAGGACAATTTATCACAAATCCCCATAGATTACCGCCGACTAACCCCTTTCCAACAAGCGGTATATGAGCAAACACGGCAAATTCCCCGCGGTAGCATTAGCACCTATGGGCGCATCGCTCGCGCCCTAGATACCCCCCGTAGCGCCCGCGCTGTCGGGCAAGCGCTGGCCCGAAACCCAATACCTATCATCATCCCCTGCCATCGCGTCATCGGCAAGGGCGGCCATTTGCGAGGGTATAGCTTCGTCGGCGGTTTACAAACCAAGCAATTATTGCTCCAACTAGAGGGCGTTATGCTCATCTAAATGCGGTTTTCCGCCACCATCGCCGGGATGCGCTTATGCCAATCGGTGGTGCGCTCGTAAGCATCGCCCACGCGCAAGACGATTTCCTCGCGAAAAGCCGGGCCAATGAGCTGTAACCCTATTGGCAAGCCTTTTTCATCGTAGCCGCAGGGAACGCTCAGCCCCGGCACGCCAGCCAAGCTAGCCGAGAGCGTCAGCACATCGCAAAGGTACATTTGTAGCGGGTCAGCGACATTTTCCCCTAGCTTGAAAGCGGTAGTAGGGGCAACAGGGGCGGCGATGACATCTACCTGTTGGAAGGCTTTTTCAAAATCCTCTTTGATGAGCGTCCGAACCGCCTGCGCTTTACCATAGTAAGCATCATAATACCCAGCGGATAGCGCATAAGTACCTATCATAATGCGCCGCTTCACTTCTGGACCGAAGCCTTGGCCGCGCGTCGCCTTGATGCTATCCCACATGGTCTCACGTTCCACACGATGCCCATAGCGGATGCCATCGTACCGCGCTAGATTAGCGCTCGCTTCTGAAGGGGCGATGATGTAATAAACGGGCAAACTGTACGCGGTGTGCGGCAGGGTAATTTCGACCAACTGCGCGCCCAAAAGCTCTAGATGGGCAATCGCTCGGCGCACGGCTTGTTCTACCTCCGCTTGCATCCCATCCACAAAATATTCTTTGGGGATGCCAATTTTTAATCCCCGAATGTCGCCGTTTAACGCGCTGAGATAATCGGGAACAGGAACATCCATTGTGGTAGCATCTAATGGGTCGTGGCCGGCGATGATCTGCAATAATCGCGCCACATCCTCCACCGAACGCGCTAGCGGGCCAGCGCAATCGAGCGACGACCCAAAAGCGACCAATCCCCAGCGCGACACACGACCATAAGAAGGCTTTAGCGCCGCGACACCACAAAATGACCCCGGTAGGCGAATGCTCCCCCCCGTATCCGTGCCCAAAGTCCCCATCGCCATACGAGCCGCTACCGCCGCACCACTGCCGCCGCTACTCCCGCCGGGAACATGCTCCAGATTCCATGGATTGCGCGTGGTGAAGAAAGCGGAATTCTCCGTAGACGACCCCATAGCAAACTCATCCATATTCAGTTTGCCCAGCATCACCATACCGGCCGCATAAAGGCGCGCTACACAGGTCGCATCGAACAGAGGGACATAACCCTTTAGAATCTGCGAAGCGCAAGTGGTCTCTATCCCTTTGGTGGAAAGGACGTCCTTAATCGCCAAGGGAATGCCCAATAAGGGGCCATCATCACCCTCTGCCCGCGCTTTATCAGCCGCCCTTGCTTGTTCCAATGCCAAATCGTCGGTGATAGTGATGAATGCGCGTACTTGGGGGTCGAGTTGCTCAATTTGGCGTAGATGCGCTTGGGTCAACTCAACAGCGCTTATCTCGCGCGAGCGCAATTTAGCGAGAGCTTCGGAAATGGTCAGTTGGGTTAAATCGGTCATGATAACTCCTTAAAAGCCGTGTCGGCGCAGGCCGGGGAATAAGCGGCAATCTTTCCAGCCAAGTATAGCAGTCTCTATATAACCTGAAAACGGTGCCTATCCGTTGCGGCCACTTTAGCCCATATAGTACCAATGTACTACACGACATTCTCTAATTGAAATACGGTATAGATTAGGGCTGTAAGCCCTTTGATTATATAAAATTAAAGATATAGGAGATTTGAATGAAAACCAAAATAACCGCTTTAATAATTGTGCTTATTATATGTTTGGGCGCTTTAACCGTAGCGCTAGCCAACGATGCCGCCCAATCTGACCCCGCCATTGATGCTTTGAACAGCATCAACGCTGAATTAGCGGCGCGTGGGCTGAATATCCGTGCCAATAGCATCCAGTTTTTCTCCATCGGTGAAGGGCGTCCAGATGCCCGTATCCTTCAGCAGGAATTCCGCTGGGTGCCTAACGACCCGCGCCGTGCCGCCAGCGGTACCAATCTCACCTACATTGTGGACCAAAGCGGCGGTTCAACAGCGAGCGGTCTGACGAATGCGGATACCGAAACGGCTATTGACCGCGCGATGGCTACATGGAATGCTGAACAATGCTTGCGAAAAGTCGGCCTTATCAAGCGGGCAGACCCCGGCTACGACATCACTATCTTTGACGCTTTCTTCGGCTTTGGCGGTTTTGGCGACCCCTTCGCGGCCGATATTGTCAACGCGGGCTGGTTCCCGCGCGAATACTTTGAAGCCGTGGGCGGCCCCGGCGGCGGGCGCGGTATCCTCGCCTTCTCGGTATCGTTCATATTCACCAATACCGATGGCTCGCCAACAGACATCAATAATGATAGATACCTCGATACCGCGCTGAACGAGGTCTATTACAATAATACCTTCGGGGACCCCAACAACGACCGCGCGGGCAACCCGTGGGGTATCAACATCGCCCTTCCGGGCATTGATGTAGAAACCGTCGCTTTGCACGAAAACGGGCATTCTTTGGGTCATGGTCACTTCGGCCCACCGCCAGAGGCGGTTATGAACCCACGCTATGCGGGTATCCTGCAATCGCCCGAAGCAACGGACGTCTCCGCTTTTTGCGCGCTATACAATAAATGGCCCAATCGTTAGCTCATCGCTGAAGTGGGTAGCAGGGGGCATCCCCTGCTACCTTACGACACGCCACATGCCCACTACAACACATCTAGCAAAATCCGCAAAGCGAATAACAGGATAATGCTCCCAGATAGGCGGTTGACCCATAACATCCAACGCCCATCAAAACGGGCGCGCACAATGCCAACCCCTCCGCTGAGCAACAACCACCACAACGCCGAACCCACGAACACGCCCGCCACAACCACCAGCCCCGCCCCGATTTCGCCGGCCACATCGGCAAAGCCCAAGCCAGCGAAGATGCCTAAAAACGATAAAATCGTCATGGGATTAGTGAGCGTCAAGAAAAAAACAGATGCATAAGCCGACCAAACGCCTACACGACTAGATGGCGCATGCGCCGACGAAGAAAGCGGCGCTGGCCGGGCGCGCAGTGTTTTATAACCCAGATAGGCCAAAAATAAGCCACCCAGTAGGCTGAGTATGTCGGTTTGACGAATGAGCAGATTAGAAATGCTGTGGAGTCCGAAAGCGGCAATAGCGCCGTAAAACGCATCTGCGGTAGCCGCGCCCAAGCCCGATGCAATGCCATGACGCCAGCCATCAGCTAATGTGCGCCGTATGCACAAAATGCCAATAGGACCGACGGGGGTGGCGATAGAAAAGCCAATGATGCAACTATCAACCCATAATTTGAAGCAACTCTGTCATTGTTTACTCCTTTTGAGGATATAAAAAGCGCTCATCACACCATAATATAAAAACTCACAAAATGCAATAAGCTCTCATCTGTTCAGCTAGGCGTCTATGTTACAATGAATGTCTGAAACACATTTTAACGGTTCTTAGTGGGAGTCCATTATGCTACACGAGCCTGCATCCTCGCACGATTACATCCCAGCACAGCCGCAGGATGATTTCTCTCAGGCCGATACTTACCTACGCGCGTTGCAAGCCGCTATTGAACAAGTGATGGTTGTTGAAAAGAGCGTTTTACCCTTTTCTGAAAATCTTCGGGTGGAAGATAGAGCGCTCCTCCAACGCGATGATAGAGAATTCGTGATGAGCTATGTTGGCAAACTAAAACTTCCCCCAGAAGCCGCTTACGAACAATTAGACGAGCGCTTAGCATCGCAACAACTGACGGCGCTTTTCCGCGATAATCTCTCTTTGAATGAAAACACGCCCCATATCATTCACATCATCAGCGGCCGTTTTGATACAGCCGCTCCTAGTGGTATCCCATGGATGAATATCATCTTGTTTTTAGCCACCATCATCAGCGTGCTCATCACTGGCACAGTCATTGCTATTGGCGAAATTGGGTTAGGGGATGAATTTCAAGCGGCGATATTAGCGCGCAACTTTTGGGGCGAAATTTGGCGCGGCTGGCCCTACGCCTTGAGCATCATGCTCATTTTGGTCGCTCATGAGGGCGGCCACTACCTGATGATGCGGCGTCATCGGGTCAATGGCTCTTTGCCCTATTTCATCCCGATGCCTTTCATCAGCCCTTTTGGCACATTTGGGGCGGCTATTGTTCTGCGCGGGCCTATCCGTAATCGCAAACAACTACTCGACATAGGCGCGTCGGGCCCGCTTGCTGGTCTTATTGTGGCGCTACCTATCTTGTTCATCGGCTTGGCTACTTCACCAGTCATCCGCACCTTTGGCGGGCTGACGGAAGGCAACTCCATTTTATATGCCCTAGCGAAAATAACGATTTTCGGGCGCTTTTTACCTGCTGGCGGGGAAGATGTTATCGTCAATCAATTGGCGTGGGCGGGCTGGACAGGTCTATTCGTCACAGCGCTCAACCTTATACCCATTGGACAACTAGACGGCGGTCATGTCACCTACGCTTTATTAGGCGATTGGGCACGCCGTCTCTATTATCCTTTGCTTGGGGCTATTTTCATCCTCATTCTTCTTGTGGATGATGCGTGGCTATTGTTATTTGTATTGCTATTTTTAGTCGGGCGGGTGTATGCCGTTCCCTTAGACAACATCACAAAACTAGATGCTAAGCGCAAAAGAATCGCTTTGGTCACGCTCGTGGTCTTCATCCTCACTTTTGTGCCAACCCCCATGAGCGCCGCAGGCGATACAGGCGGTATATTGGCCAGTTCGCTCCTGCTGACGGCATCCGTGATAGTGGGCGGGCAACGATGGCGCGCATCAAACCTGTGATTTCACCAACGCCACCTCAATTATCACCTGACCAAGGCGGATATTATCGCCATGACGCAGTTTGTATAGTTGCATCGGCACTAAAGGCGTTTCGTTCAGATATGTGCCATTAGAACTGTTATTATCTCGTAAATGCAAAGCGCCCTTTTCCCATAGTATCGTCGCGTGACGCCGCGATACTGTCTTACGCTCCCCTTCGCAATCGTGCAGGTTGATATGAACCCCTTCTTCTAATTCCCCGCGCCCAATTTCTAGCTGGGTGATGCTACTGACATCATAAGTTAAGGCGATTCCCGAATCTTTAATGTGCAAACTCAACCGCAAGCCGGGGTTGAAATAGGCGGTTTGGGCTAAGGATTTTTGCAAACGAGAGGTCGTATTTTTCTCGAACAGCTCGCAACAGCTCTTGGTTTTAACCCCAAATTGGCCCGTTCGCGAATCCACAGTGATATAAATAGTCGGCTCTACGCCGTGTATGGGGCAAACAGAGGTACTTATCTCCTCTTGGGCCAGTTTTAACACGCGCTCCAAACGCATTTTATTGAGCGGATCTTGAATGATGGCTTTTAATTCCTCCAAGGAGACTGCCACACTATCTATCATGAATTTGATTTGACGAAGATCTGCATGTGTCATCATTATAGGTCCTCCGCTTATCGGTTATGTTACGTAATATTCATTATTTTATCTTCATCTATTTATGAAAGCAAGCCATACACAAAACTTAAAACAAAAAGTTTACAATTTTGTGGATTCTGGGGAGGTATAGCTTATGGGGAGCGCAGATGCCAGCGGGAGACCGCCATTAATCGAAGCCGGGCCAGTCCTCGTCTGCTTCCATACCTAACAAATCGCTCATGAGCAGAGCGCCTTCGTTAGCGCGCGGCAGACGACTTAAATAACGCTCGGTGACGGCCATATTGCTATGGCGAAGTAGTTTGCTGATTTTATCAATCGCTACGCCGTTTTCATGGAGCGCACCAGCCACAGAACGGCGCAAATCATGCGGGGCGACGTGCCCCAAGCCAGCCCGCTGAGAAGCCTCTTGAACAATATACCAGATGCCATCTGGGGATAAACCACTTTTGGCCACTTTTCCGCCTTTCCATATGCGGCGGATGAGCGGAGATTGGCGCGGCGGGTGAATTTCACCGGGGGCGACCACACGTCGCCACCCATCCAAGGCGCGCACGACGGGCCGCGGCACATCAATCATGGCAATCTTACGCCCTTTGCCATGCACACGCAAAACGACCCGATTATTCTGCAAGGTAATATCGCCCCACTTAGCCACCGATAGCTCCTCACGCCGTAGGGCCATTGTGCACAACATCGTGATCATCACTTGGTTGCGGAGGCGCTGATTAGGGGATGTGGCTACATCCTCCGCAGAGCGCATCAGCCCCTTTAGTTCATCGGTAGATAACCAACGTCCCATCCGCTGGCCGCCTTCTGCCCGCGGCGGGCGAACGCGAGCCATGGCGGCGGCCGTGTAATCTTCTAGCCATTGGGCTTCTGCCAGCAAATCCGCCAACGTGACGATGGCCGCCCGCGCTTGGTCTAGGCCTTGTTTGCCATGCCCTTGGCGCACCAATTGCCCCAACCAAGCCCGCAATTGCTGGGCGCTAAGCACACTTTGCAACGTGCCAATCGGCAACATCGTCATACGATAGGCGCGCGCGATGCCTTTCATCGGTTTCATGGCCGCCAAATCGGCCAAATATTGGTCTACCCAACGGAAATAGGCGCGTTGTGTATGAGGAGAGCTAGCGCGGCCGGGCAGGGCCGCCGCAAAATTGAACGTCAAGGCATCGCTGTCGGCGATGATAATATCTGTAGAGGGGCGGCTTTGAATGTGCTTGCTCATGAAGCTTAGTATAGCATCGGAACAACAATTGCGGTATAGAGGGCGCACCCTTTGGGTATGCCCTCCTCTTGCAATGCATTAATCAAGCGGGTTCAGGTTCTGCTTGCCAAAATTGCGGGTCATATGCGGGCAATTCACAGCGCAATTGGGCATCTTGGCGATACCCTAAGGCATAATCCGCCTGCATGAGCTGGTGGATTTCGCTAGTGCCCTCGTAAATGACGGCCCCCTTGCTGTTCCGTAAATAACGCTCCACCGGGTATTCATCGCTAAAACCATATGCCCCATGGATCTGTACCGCTTCTAGGGCGGCTTTTACGCTGTGGTCCGTGGCATACCATTTCGCCATGCTGGTTTCGCGCGTGTTGCGGATGCCTTGGTTTTTCATCCATCCGGCCCGCATCACCAACAAGAAAGCGTTATCATACCATTGTTGCATATAAGCAATTTTCTGCTTGATGAGCTGATGCTCGCCAATGGGCTTGCCAAAGGTGGCGCGTTCGTGGGCATACTTCAGGCTGTCTTCCAAACAGGCGCGGATGAGGCCGGTAGCCCCGGCGGCGACGGTATAACGCCCGTTATCAAGGCAACTCATCGCAATTTTGAAGCCTTCGCCTTCTTCTCCTAAGCGATTTTCGGCCGGCACTTCAACATCTTCTAACTTCACCCAACCGGTAGAGCCGGCGCGCACGCCTAACTTGCCGTGAATATCGCCGGTGATAACCCCTGCCATATCATGGGTGACGATGAAAGCGGTGATGCCGCGACTCCCTTTGCTCGTATCGGTCTTGGCAAAAACCAAAAAGTGATGCGCTTTGGTCGCCAAACTAATCCACATCTTCTCGCCATTGAGGATATATTTATCGCCGATCTTACGGGCAGTGGCGGCCATGCTCGCGACATCGCTACCTGCTCCCGGTTCGGTCAAACAAAAAGCGGCGTACTTTTCGCCGCGCGCTTGCGGCACTAGAAAACGTTGTTTTTGTTCTTCTGTGCCCCATTGCAAAATCCCCATGCTGTTTAAGCCCATGTGCACCGACATCACCACCCGCAAGGTCGTATCGGCGCGCTCCAGCTCCTCGCAAACAAGGCCCAATGTGATGTAATCAAAACCTTGTCCACCATAACGCACGGGGATATTAATCCCTAAGATGCCTAATTCTGCCATTCGCGGCAAGAAGGCCGGGTTCATCTCTTGGCGGCGGTCCCACTCCCCGATGACGGGTATAACCTCTTTGGCGGCGAAGTCGCGCACCATCTTACGGGCCTGCAAATGCTCTTGTGATAATGAAAAGTCCATAGCTTCCAACACCTTAGACGGTTTTTGTACGGATTAACCAGCAAATACTGCTGAAATTTAGCGCGATTATACCATGCGTCTAATCCCTTATTCCATGTATCCTCTTAAGTAGGTGAATTATCATCCTTTTGGAGTTCGCTCAACGATGGTCTACTTGTCCAAACCCGATACTCTGGTCACCACTTATTTAGAGATGAACAGCCGCTCGGAGTTTAAACCCGCCTTCATAGATGACCCAGATATTCGGGTCGAGATGATACCCACCCCCGATGTCCACTTTTACTTATTCCTATACCGTTCTGTTGGGGAATCGTGGCAGTGGCGCGATAGACTACTGATGTCCAAAAGCGATTTGTGCGCCATCCTCAACGACCCGCGCACCTCTTTATTCGTATTATACGTAGCCGATACGCCAGCAGGTTATGTGGAATTATACCAACATAGCGATGACGATATTGAAATCGCCTATTTTGGATTATTCCCCGAATACCTGGGGCGCGGATTGGGCAAACATTTGTTGAGCTATGGCATCGAACAAGCTTGGCAAAAAGGGGCTAAGCGCGTTTGGGTGCACACCTGCAATTTAGATGGGCCTCATGCCTTGAAGAATTATCAAAAACGGGGGTTGCGCGTCTACAAGACACATCAAGAACCCATGCCCCAGCGCTATATCTAGTCATTAAAACCATTAGCCAGAAAAGGGGGATACACCCCTTTTTTAATTCATATCCGATTCCAAAGTGAAAATGGTATCATCTAAAATCGGGTTGATTTGTGCCGATGAGGGCGTCATTTCAAAGCTTATCTCATCGTCCCAATGCGCGCTAATTTGCGCTGGTAGCATCAAATCACCTGCCAAACGTTGTTCTTCAGAAATAGCTAAGGTGAATTTCTGTTCTTTTTCGGTATCGGGGTTCAAGCAAAAAACAGACGTATATTCCACCGTTTTATTGGGGCGGGTGCAAATGAGTACAGAATCGTTAAGTTTGGTATTTGTCGCCTCAAAGCAGTGGCTAGCCGCATTCGTCAGCTTGACGGCGCTATCGCTAAGGGGTGTTAGCAAAGTGGCGGCGATAGCCCACAAACGACGCCGTACCGAAATCGCATATTGGTCATTTGTGATGACCGTAGGCGGATTAGAGCCGCGAGCGCTGATATAGCTCTCGCCATCAAAAGATTCTACCCCCCGTTGTACAGTCAGGCCCAAAGGGCGCACCGTAAAATCCCAGCGGATATGGGTTGGAAAACGGAAATAGGCTTTAGCATCTACCGGTACCCATGTGGTAATGGGCCCCAACTTGGCGCGCGCGCGCCCCTTAAAGGAAATCACGAGGCTATCAATCACTGGCGGCGTAGCGCCATAGCGCGCTTCGATGGCCGCCTTCAGCAATTCTTTAGCTTCTTTATCGCCATAACAGAGTAATAAAACGGGCACAGCAGTTTCTCCCATCGCGCAATATAACAAATGATAACAAAAATTCGCGTTATTGCCTCCCGAAAATAGTAAATTCTTCACTTATAGAAGTATAGAGACGGGTATTGTAACCCAATTGACAAGAATACCTACTTTTGGGATGACCAATTATGCAGGATTTTAGCGATTAAAGGGGCAAATAAGGGCGCTTTGGGGCGCCCTTAGCTCGCTATGGGGTTAATATTTGGGTTGGGTGGGGTCTATTTCATCCGACCATGCAAGGATGCCCCCCACGACATTAAACATCAGATTAGGGTCATACCCCACTTCTCGCAAAAAGCCGATACTATCAGCGCTCCGTTTGCCGCTACGGCAATGCACCATCAACGGTTTATCTTTAGGGATTTGCGCGAGGGGGGTTTCTTCCCATAATTTGCGCCCGGCTAAAATCGCGTTCTTCGCTTGTTGAATATCGCCCTTGGGGATACGCAGGGTGCCTGCGATGGCGCTAATTTCCCACTCGTGCGGGTCGCGCACATCCAAAACGACCATATCTTCTTGGGCGTCCATTTTCGCTTTTAGTTCTTTAACGGTGATTTCTTTCATGCTGGTAGGTCCGTTCGGGCTATGGGCTGTAAATTCGCTACGGTCATGCGCGGGCATCCCACAAAACATCTCGTAATCAATGAGCTGGACTTGCTCGGCAGGAACCCCGCAGACGGGGCAATGGGGGTCTTTGCGTACTTTGATGGTCGTGAAGCTCATCTCCAAGGCATCGTACAGCATCATTCGTCCAATCATTGGCGTTCCGATGCCTAGCAACAGTTTAATAGCCTCGGTCGCTTGCATCGTGCCGATGGTGCCGGGCAGAATGCCCAGTACGCCCCCTTCCGCGCAAGATGGCACAAGGCCCGGTGGCGGCGGTTCGGGAAACATACAGCGATAGCACGGGCCTTCCTGAGCATAAAAAACGCTCAATTGCCCCTCAAAACGAAAAATGCTCCCATATACATTCGGTTTGCCCAGTTTAACGCAAGCATCATTAACCAGATAACGGGTGGGGAAATTATCGGTGCCATCTATAATGACGTCATAATCTGCGAACAATTCCAGCGCATTATCCGAAGTCAGCGGAACATTATACTTATGGATAGTTATATCTGGATTCAGGTCTTTTAGGCGTCGTTCTGCGCTATCGAGTTTGGAAAGGCCTACCGTGCTAACACCATGGATAATCTGACGTTGCAAATTTGTCTCGTCCACGACGTCATAATCCACTAATCCCATGGTGCCAACCCCCGCCGCCGCCAAGTATAAGGCTGTCGGGCTACCTAACCCCCCTGTGCCGATGAGCAACACACGGGCGGCCTTGAGCTTGCGTTGTCCTTCGATGCCCACTTCCGGCATGATGAGATGACGACTATAGCGCCGAATCTCCTCGTGGGATAAATCACTAACGGTATTCACAATAGCTTGCATCATCATTCCTCGAATGGTTCAGTATGCCAACAGGATTATCAAGCGCTGGTTTCAATTTGATGTTTGAGTTTAACTTCATCCGCCACACCATGATTGACCACGACAGGCACACCCGCGCGATTGAGTAAAAAGGTGGTGGGGGCAGACAAAACACCCCATCGGCTCGCTATATCAGGCGCCTGTGTGATGTCTACATGGATAATCTGGATGTTATCTGCGCCCAAAGCCGCTTGCAAACGCAATAAAGCGGGCTGTTGTTGTAAACGACAAGGCGCGCACGTCGGCGTTGTGAAGTAAACGATAGTCGGCACACCCAAGCGGAACGGTTGTAAAAGCAGTTCATCGGCCTTGTAGCGCCGCAAAGTGTGCAATTGACGCGCGCTATATAGGCGGAATACTACATATCCGAACGATACCAACGCAACGGCCAGCAGTAGTCTTTCCAACATATGTCTTCCTCGGTCCTTAAAGATTAACGCTTCTCTTTTTTCCCCGCATCGCGTGATGCCTGTAGCATCTTAGGCACGATGGCGATAACAGCCATCACTATTTTAATCAGCATCGAAAGAACAGAACCCGCCGCTTTGCCCGCCGCTTTCACATTTTCATCAGAATTATTGCGCGTCATTCGCTCTCCCTCCTCTACCGAAAACCATACATCGCAACTACTGCTGGCCCCCTTCAGTGTACTATTGAATAGGGCCACGTGTGAAACCGCGAATACCGATTCTGTGGAATTGGTAATACATCCAACAGCCGAGGCAGAAATTCAGCCAAAAATTGAGATTCGCCAAAAAGATGACAACCCACACCAAGGCCCAACCCAACAGCGGAATGCCCGCCAACATAGCGAGCGCCCCCAACCCATTGACGATAGCCCCAACCAGCATAGCGAAGCGATGCGGTTCGGGATTGTCGGCTACCACCTTAGGCGCTATCCAATTGGTATACGAAATCAGTTGCTGGTAGATAAGGCGATAGGGCGCAAAGGGCGCATCAAGCCCGCCCAGCAATTGCGCGATAGCCACCAACACCACCAAAACCCAGCTATCCAATACAAAGGCTATCAACAACAACAGGATTGTTAGCGCTTGCCCCACTTTTAGCCCGTGTTTGTCTACTTTTTGCGCCGCCATCTTATCTATCTCCTTTATGGATGAATACGCGCATGTCCTATTGTCTCGCGGGCTCCGTCATCCGCCGGCGATACTAGGGATAATCCGCAGGCTTTCATCAGGTTCTATCGGGGTATTCAGCCCATCCAAAAAGCGCACATCTTCTTCGCCGATGAATACATTGACGAAGTTACGCAATTGGTCATCGTTGAATAGATGAGGCTTTAAGTCGGGATATTGGTTGACGAGGTCTTGCAAAGCCGCGCCCACCGTATCCCCAGCCACCGTCACTTGGGCTTGATTATCGGTGTATACACGCAAAGGTGTTGGAATTTTGATACTCGCCATAACGATTTACACTCCTCTATCGAACATATACAAAGTCGTGAGCGGGAGTTGAACCCGCTTAAAACGCTTTTGCAGAGCGTCCCCTTGCCGTCCGGGCCTCACGACGAATGCTTTATTCCGCCGATGACGGCAGGAATCGCTTTTCCCATTGTTCACCCAGATAACGCCCGATAATTTCTGCCATGGTATCCACTTCTACCAAAAAGGAATCGTGACCAAAAGATGCGATGACGTGGTGATAGCGCACGTTTTTATTGACTGCTTCTAGGGCGTGCACCAACTCTAACGCCTGCTCTTTGGTATATAGCCAATCGCTACTAAAACTCACCACCAAAAAATCAGCTTGGGCGCGCTGTAAGGCAGCTTGCATCGTGCCATAACCTTGCGCTACATCGTAATAATCGAGCGCTTTAGTGATATACAGGTAGCTATTGGCATCGAAGCGTTCGGTGAACTTAAAACCTTGATAATGCAAATAGCTTTCTACGGCAAAATCCGTCTCGAAGCTATAAGCCAGTTCATCCTTATCTTGCAAGCGACGCCCGAACTTTTGCTCCAACGAAAATTCGCTCATATAGGTGATATGGCCAATCATACGGGCGACAGCCAGTCCTTTATCAGGACGAGCGGCCAGATGATAGTAATTCCCGCCATGCCAATTGGGGTCAGCATAGATGGCTTGGCGTCCAATCTCGTTGAAGGCGATGTTTTGCGCCGATGAACGCGGTGTGCTGGCGATGAAAAGGACATTCGCCACCCTTTCGGGATAATCTACTGCCCATTGGAGCGCTTGCATCCCGCCCATGCTACCCCCAGCTACCGCAAAAAGTCGCGCGATGCCCAGATAATCCATCAAGTAGGTTTGCGCTTTGACCATGTCGGAAATGGTGACAACCGGGAATCGCAAACCGTAAGGGCGGCCATCTTCTGCCAGAGAAGATGGCCCGGTGCTACCGCGGCATCCGCCAATCACATTGGAGCAGATGACAAAATAACGGTCCGTATCAAACATCTTGCCCGGACCCACCGCTTCGTCCCACCAACCGGGTTTTTCTTGGGGGTCATCTGTATAATAGCCGGCCACATGAGAATCACCCGATAAAGCATGGCAGATGAGAATAGCGTTAGACCGCTCGGCATTCAACACACCATAGGTTTCGTAAGCTAGCGTAAAACGGGGCAGGACCATACCACTCCGCAAATGTAGCGGATGGTCAAAATGGACGTGGTAGCGGTCCACGACGCCGACCGAATGCGGGTCATAAGGGCGAACTTGTTTGCCGGGCAACATTTGTCGCAGTGTCGTTTGTGATGCGCTCATGCCTAACATCCTCTGTTCAGGTCTTACAGCCAGCTGACGAAAAGAGGATTGAGGGCAGGGCTTCGCGCCACCCCCAATCCTCTTTAGGTAAAGCTTATGCCGGTTGCAACTCGTTGACTGCAACTTTCAAAGCTTGTTCCAAATCCCACAAGATGTCTTCGATATTTTCGATACCAATGGCCAAACGCACATAATCATCAGTGACGCCGGTTATCTCTTGTTCTTCAGCGCTCAGTTGCTGATGCGTGGTGGTGGCGGGGTGGATAGCCAAAGAGCGCGCATCCCCGACATTAGCCAGATGAGAGAACAACTTTAAGCTGTCAATGAATTTGCGGCCGGCATCGCGCCCGCCTTTGATGCCAAAACCCACCACTGCGCCGGCGCCTTTGGGTAGATATTTACGCGCCCGCTCGTAACTGGGATGCGATGGCAACCCCGGATAATTCACCCACGATACATGAGGGTTATCCGACAAAAATTTAGCGACGGCCAAGGCATTATCTACGTGACGTTGCATCCGCAACGCTAACGTTTCTAGTCCGATGATGTTCAAGAAGCTGTTGAATGGCGCTTGAGCCGGCCCTAAATCGCGCAGGCCAACCACCCTAGCGCGTATGATGAACGCCGCCGGGCCCGCTATATCGGCGATAACCGCGCCATGATAGGCCGGCTCTGGGGCGATAAGCCCCCCATGGCGCCCGGCCGCCTTCCAATCGAAGTTGCCGCCATCCACAATGACGCCGCCAATGCTAAGCCCGTGCCCGCCAATCCATTTGGTTGTGGAGTGAACGACGATATTAGCGCCCCACTTGATGGGATTCACCAAGTAAGGGGTGCCGAAGGTATTATCCACAATCAGCGGCACACCATGTTTGCGACCGACAGCGGCTAACCCTTCAAAATCGGGGATTTGCAACTTGGGATTGCCGATAGTCTCTACATAGATGGCTTTGGTCTTATCGTTGATGAGCGCCTCGTAATCGGACGGATTGTCACTATTCACAAAGTGAACCTTGATGCCCAAATTGCGGAAGCTATGGGCAAATTGGGTGTAGGTGCCGCCGTATAACGCGCTGGTGGCGATGATTTCATCGCCCGCGCCGGCGATCGTCAAGATAGCTAATAACTGGGCCGCCTGCCCCGAAGCGGTCGCTAAAGCCCCGATACCCCCTTCTAGCGCGGCGATACGTTGCTCAAAAACATCTGTTGTGGGGTTCATGATGCGGGTATAGATATTGCCCGGCTCTTGTAGGGCGAACAGTGCCGCCGCGTGGTCTGTATCGCGGAATTGGTACGATGTGGTTTGATAAATGGGCACAGCGCGCGCGCCGGTGGTCGGGTCTGGCCGATAACCCGCGTGCAATGATAAGGTGTTAAAGCCGTATTCGTGTTGGTGTCCGTTCTCGCTCATGATGTATCTCCTATTGGTATTGAATGCGTGAAGTTTAAGGTTGTTCGCCCAGACGAATGGGATTGCCGATGAGATTGCCCCACTCCGTCCATGAGCCATCGTAATTGCGGACGTTGTCGTAACCCAAAAGATATTTGAGCACTACCCATGTATGGGAAGAACGTTCACCAATACGGCAATAGGCGACAACCTCCTTAGCGTCACCATTAACGCCTTTATCGCCATACAGGGCGCGCAATTCGTCTATCGGTTTGTAAGTGCCATCCTCAGCGACGGCCTGCGCCCACGGCACATTAATTGCTCCCGGTATGTGGCCGGGTCGTTGGGCAGTTTCTGGCAGGCCCGGGGGCGCGATAATCTCGCCTTTGTACTCAGCGGGAGACCGCACATCCACTAACTTAAAGTACGGTTGCTCTAGCCGTTGCTTGATATAATCGCGGTCCGCGCGGTATTCGTGATTGATGCGCGTAATACGATATTCTGAAGGGGCATAAGTGGGCACTTCTGCGGTGAGCGGCAAGTTCTCTAGCTTCCACTTCTTTAGCCCGCCATCCAACAAACTAACCTTCTCGTGGCCGTAATACTTAAATAGCCAAAAAGCGTAGGCCGCAAACCAATTGTTATTATCGCCGTATAAGATGACGTGTGTATCGGGCGTAATGCCAACCGAGCTGAGCAACGCTTCAAAATTGGCAGGTGTGATGATGTCGCGTTGGACTTGGTCTTGTAACTGTGTCACCCAGCTAAAATTGACGGCGCTGGGGATATGTTCGGTATCGTAATTAGACGTTTCTACGCTGACTTCGACCAGACGAAATAGGCCGCTATCCAAATTTTGCGCTACCCAATGTGCGTCTAGGAGTACAGATGTCATGTTTTATTGCCCCTTTCCAAATAGTGGGATATGTGCTTAACCAAGGCGATTTAACGGCTTTCTATAGAACACATTCGGGATTTTCTACGACATCGCATCGCTACCCTCCTCCCTTCAAGCCTTGCGCTAAAAAACCACGAGGTCATCCGCAGAAAAAGCAGAGCGGTCTGGCCGCAAGCGCCATGCGCGCATCTCTACTGCTCGCCCATCTTGCACCGACGTGATGAGGTAGATGAAGTTGGGCCAAGCGTGGTCGCGGTCATAGTCCGATGGGATTGCTGGTGCGTTAGGGTGGCTATGATAGTAGCCAACCAAAGCCAACTCACGAGCATCTGCCTCGTCTTCCAGCCGCATCCAGTCCTGCGGCGTCATCGCGTAACGGTGGTATTGTTCTTCCTGGGGGAATACATTAGCCACAGCGACAACGTCTTGGATATAAACCGCATCGCCTTTGACCTGCCCCAACAAGAAACCGCCACCCTCGTTGGGATAAGCCGCCTGCATCTGTTCAAAAATGCGCGCCCATAGCGCTTTTTGAATATGGATACTCATGCATTCTCCTAATCAATTTGCACGCCCTCGCGGTAACAAAAAGAGCCAACCGGATGGGGTTGGCTCTTCGCAAGGTGCATGTGTGCAGGCAGGTATCAACGCACAGGAAGCAAACAACCCGATCGCTGGTTAGCGTCGGCCATCATGCAACACATACAACAAAGCGCTAAAAATGGCGTCATGATGGTATCCCTGTTCGTCAATCGGTCGTTAGACTAGCACGATTTGGGGAGGAATGCAAGCGATTTCTGGCAAGATTTTATATTTCGTTTACACTGACCAAATTCTGCCCGCTTACGCTTGGGCAACTTGTTCAATAGCGCACATTTATCGAACGTTTAATTGATAAACATTGATAGCTTATTTTACGGGTGCTATACTAAGCCAACTTAGTTATCTTTAGCATCAAAATGATGACGTTTTTCCTGCGTCTCTCCCGGAAGTTTCCGGCATAATAACCGTACAGGACCTCTCCCCCTTGGGGATAATGGAGAATTAAGGAGCTATCAAGAATGACTGCCGCACCCAAAGGACTCGCTGGTGTCGTCGTGGCCGAAAGCAAAATAGGCCTCGTCAATGGCACAGAAGGTAAACTCGTTTACGCTGGTTACAAAATTGAAGACCTTGCCGAAAATGCCTCTTACGAAGAAGTAGTCTTTCTGTTGTGGAATGGCCGCTTGCCAAACGCCCAAGAACTAGAGCAACTCCGTAGCGACATCGCCAATCATGCGGCTTTGCCGCCGGATTTATTAACCCAGATGAAGATGTGGCCCAAAACCATTGACCCTATGGCCATGTTGCGAACAGCGGTTTCGGCGCTCGCCTTTTATGACCCCGATAGCGAAGACAACAGCGAAGCGGCTAACAAGCGCAAGGCCATGCGCCTCACTGGGCAAATCACAACCATTTGTGCCGCTTGGGACCGTATCCGCAAAGGACATGAACCGCTCGCCCCACGTAAAGACCTCAAGCTCGCCGCCAATTTCGTCTACATGCTCACCGGGAAAGAACCTGACCCCACCACAACCAGCGCCATAGATACTTACCTCGTCCTGCTGGCGGAACACGGCATGAACGCTAGCACGTTCGCTTCCCGCGTGACCGTAGCCACCGGGGCGGATATGCATAGCGGCATTGTCAGCGCCATTGGCACTCTAAAAGGGCCTTCCCATGGCGGCGCTAATGCCGAAGCCATGCGGATGTTCCTTGAAATTGGCGACCCCGCGAATGTCGAAAATTGGTTCAAAACGGAGATTAAAGGCAAAGACCGCCGCATTATGGGCATCGGTCATCGCATCTATAAAGCCCTAGACCCTCGCGCGGCCATCCTCAAAGAGCGCGCCCGCAATTTGGCCGCCAGCTCGGGCAACCTCAAATGGTTTGAGATTGCCTCTAAGCTGGATGACCTTGCCCGCGCCGATAGTTATTTCATCGAGCGCAACCTATACGCCAATGTTGATTATTACAGCGCCATCGTCCTGTATACCATTGACCTCGACGTAGACATGTTTACGCCACTATTTGCCATGTCGCGCATCGCGGGTTGGACAGCCCACATCATCGAGCAATTCGGCAACAATCGCCTCATCCGCCCCGATGTGGATTATGTAGGCCCCACTGATTTACCGTGGGTGCCCCTAGAGCAACGCTAGCGAACCCCATGGGCAGAGGGGGTAACGCGATAAGCCGCCCTCTGCTCATATCACCTGTGCAACATCCTAGCCCAAAATCGCGTATACTCTAATAACCAATAACTGTTCCTGAGGATATAGGTCATGATTCCCTTGCGCCTCATCGGCCGTACCCACTATCGCCCCTATGTCACTTTTGCCCTTGTGGTTATCAACTGCGCTATTTTTTTGCTAGAGCTGGTTTGGCTGTCCCAAGGCGACCTCAACCGTATTATCATCACCCATGGTTATAATGCATGTCGGATTGGCACAGACCCGCTAGGGGATGTTCTCGCTTCCATCGTAACCAGCATGTTCTTGCATGGCGGGTGGGCGCATCTGCTGGGGAACATGCTCTTTTTATGGATTTTCGGCGGACGGGTGGAGGAATATTTTGGGCATCGCAACTTTTTGATATTTTATCTGGCATCCGGGCTAGGCGCGACTATCGCTTTCCAATTGACCAATAATCATATTTGTATACCCGCTATCGGCGCGAGCGGGGCCATTTCCGGCGTGTTGGGCGCGTTTATCGTCCTTTATCCCAACGTGAAAGTTAAAACAATCGTCGTATTTTTCCGCTTTTTATTCGCCACCTACGATATTCGGGCGCTCTATATGCTGGGCTATTGGTTCATCATCCAGCTGTTTTATGGCATCCTATCTCTACAACCCAACGGGGCGGCGTTCGGTGGCATCGCGTTTTGGGCGCATATCGGCGGCTTCATCGCGGGCGTGGCCATCGTCGCCGTAGCGATGAACTTCAAACAACCGCCTTCTGCCAGCCCCTTAGCGCCAGAAAACGACTAGGCGCGATGTCTGCCCAACCCAACGACCAGACCAAAGGCGATGCCCCACATCACTACGCCTAGCCCTATGGCTACGTACCAATTTTGGGGCTGAAAGCGAAAGATAACCCGATGCTCCCCTGACGGTACGAGCACAGCGCGGAACATCACATCCGCGCGGATGATGGGCGTAGGCTGTTCATCCACCGTCGCCGACCAGTTGGGATAATAAGCATCAGCCACGACGAGATAGGACGGAGCAGAAGCAGAAGTGGCTATCTCTAACCGCGTAGGAGAAGAAGCGACGAGGCGGGCCGTACCCCTAAAAGCTTCGTCGGACGGCAAATCGGCGATAGTTCCATGCAAAAGCGTTTGGTCATCGTCAAGCGCAGTTATAGGCGTTGTATCACCCACTGCGCGCACATCTTGAGTGAGATACACCCGCCCTAATAACATATCTCGCCGATATAATTTGATGTCGCTGGAGAGCATTTTTTCCCAACCGCTCGGTGTCATCTGCTGGAAATCGCCCGTGCGGCTATCCACAATCGTAACCGCGACGATTTTATGCGCTCTCGTGTCTTGTATCACCAATTGTTCAATCGCCCGTGGGGTGTCAAAACGATAAATCGCTTCAAAACTATCTCCCACAGGGGCAATATGATGGTTTGTTAACCACTGCTCGCCATCATCGCTGATGAGCGGCGCGACCGCTTCTGCCAACAACAAGCGCGCCTCGTCAGCCACAAACGCGGGATGAGCGCGCCATTCCGCTACTGGCGAAAGGCTAGCGAGTGTGGAAAAAGCGGTATCATAGGCGATGCCATCATGCCAAACATCATGCACTTTATCGCTAATCAGATATTGCACAGCCATTTTGTCCAGTATAGCAGGCGGCGGCAAACAAAGGCCGCGGCATTCCGCCCGCGCGAGGATTTCCCCCAAGCGCCCGTCGCTGGTAGGGTCACCATCAGTCACCCATTGGCTGAATTGCGAGTACCAACGAGTGGGCAAGATGCCACCATCAAAGCCATCTACCGATGGAATACCCCACGTGAGGGATAGATTTGGGAAAAGTGTTTCTTGCCGTTTAACGGCCACCAGAGCGTGGCGGATGGCCAAAACGTCCATATCAGAACGCGCGTATAATGCTTCTAGGGATGCTTTATCGCCTGTATCAAAAAGCAAACCGCTGATGGACAAAACCCGCCCCACGCTCTCGCCGCTTTTTTGATACGCCAACAATTGACTCACTGTAAACCGTTGCGCTAAATAAGTGGCGGGCGGCACAAGGTCGTGATACGGTTGGCTAAGCCCTGCCCCAAACAACTCAAAAGCCACGAAACAAGGCACACTGACGGCCAACCCACGGCGTTGCCAAGGCCCCCAAACGAATACGCTAAAAACGATTAGCGGGACTAACCACATCAGCAGGGCCGCATCCGTAGGTATCGCCGAGCCAATAATATCTTCTGCTTGGACGGCTAAAGTCGGCGCAATAACGGGCAAAAAGCGCGTCAACACGATGAATAGCGCCAAAAAGAGGATTACCCATCGCGCGCGCCGTTTGATACCCCCCCCTCCCGACAAGAGCGCCATACTCCCGTAACCGGCTAGCATCGCCATACCTAAGCTATAAAGCGCCAACCAACGCGACGGAACACGGAAAAGATTAAAACCCGGCAATTCTGCTAAGATGAGATAGAGCGGGTTAAAACGCCCCAAAGCCAAAGCTAAGCCTGCCCCCGCCAACATGGCCCATATCCACGGCGAGGGGCGAGAGTAACCTTGTGAACCTGTCACTTTGGCAGAAGCTCCTAAAAGCGCCAGCCCCAACCCCAAAACGCCGATATAAGCGATATACTCGCCGAAAAGCTGAGCATCATAGTTCGGCAAAAGCGCGCGCCCGATATAGTTTGGCGGCAGAGAAAAAGCGGTCGCTTCCTGAATGCTCAAACCATCGCCGCGATTGGATAAAGACGACAATTCTAAAGTGGGGACCCATTGGGGAATCGCTAGCAAAATAGCACCCAAAGAGACAGCGCCCAATACCCCAATGTGTCTTACGGTCATCACAGCCCTATCAGAAGCGGCAAATAAGCCCATTAGCGCGCCATAGATGCCCAAACCCACTAGCGTGATGAACACCGCTTGGGTATGCCCAGAAAAAATTTGCAGGCCGAGGAGCATACTTAGCAAAATGCCATCCAACAACATCCCTTTAACGCGATGATTCGATAACAGCTTGTCATAAAGCCAAAAACACCACGGCAATAAGGCCAACCCCTGCAATTGGTTGATTTGCTCAACATGCGCCCCAACATAACCGCCGAAGCCATAAATCATACCCGCCACTAAGGCATGAACAGAGATAGCACTTTTCGGCGCGGATAAACGGCAAAACAAGCAATAAGCGCCAACGCTCGCGATAACGATATGCAACAACACGCTATAACGGATAGCATCAGGAGCGCGAAAGGGGATAGTCAACCAGTTAGGGGGGTAAAAAGTGCCAAGTTGAGGATTCGCTAAGAGAGGAACGCCCATAAAAATAGCGTCCGACCAAAGCGGCAACTGCCCCGAACGCAGGGCATCGTTGCGGGCGTCCCAATAGGGATAAAAATAACTATATGCATCCCCACGCGCTAAAATTTTATCGGTGAAGGCCCAGTCGTAGAAAAAAACCAGCGTCAAACCAATAAAAATTCCCACAATACACAAAGACGCTAAACGGCGCATCCCTTTTCTCCAGCTCAGTTAAATGCGGTCACG
Organism: Anaerolineaceae bacterium; assembly: GCA_037441665.1. Classification (GTDB taxonomy): domain Bacteria; phylum Chloroflexota; class Anaerolineae; order Aggregatilineales; family Phototrophicaceae; genus JBBIRQ01. Next base: position 48,034 of record JBBIRQ010000014.1, read on the forward strand.
ATGATACCGCAAAGGGATGCGCTTAGATAGTTAACCGCGTTAACGCCTCTTGTGCGGCCAAGCGCACATCACTATCTCCATCTTGGAGCAAGGCTTTAAGCGCTTCATGAGCGCGCGCATCGCCTATTTGTCCTAAGGCTCTGACGATAGCCAAGCGCGTCCATGCGCTCTCATCGTGGATGGCGGCCAATAAGGACGGCACAGCGCGCGCATCTCCCAAACGCCCTAAAGCTTCTGCCGCCATCTCCCGCGCTCGTGACGAGCCATTTTGCAGAACCTCCGCCAACATGGGAACGACCTCCGCAGAGCCGCCGATAAGATGCTCTACCGCTTTGGCGCGCATCTCATAATCGGGATGGTCTAGATATTGAAGGCACGTCTCCATATCGCCCCAAATATCTGAATCGGTGCGCGTTGGTTTGTCCTGTCGCTTGGGCTGTGGTGTATTTTTACGCCGTGTCATCACCATAGAAAAAAGGGCTAAGCCTAGCAAAAGAAGGGGGATGAATTTCATGAGAAATATCCTTTGTCATGACAATTTCGTTATCCTCAACGCATTATAAGCGCTGAATAAACGTCTAAAAATCGTCAAAACCTCGTACAAAATAACCAAATTTCGCAGAGGAATTTTGTAGCACATCTTTTATGAATAGGTTAAAATTATAAAATCTTAAAACATCCCGAAAGGTTTCGGAGATGATTTAAGGGCTAAGTTAAACGTTTCTTTAGTTGAGAGGTAATGATGATGAAACGATTTGGGATAATTTTTGTCTTGCTTGCGCTCTTAAGTGTTGGCTTACTGCCATCTATGGCGCAAGACCTCGTCTTCCCAGTCGGCGAAGGCGATTTCCAATGGAGCGATCTGGATGCATTTAGCGAAATGGATCTCTCCGGTAAAGAAATTTCCGTCTTCGGCCCATGGCTAGGCCCCGACCAAGAACTAGTGGAAAGCATCTTCGCCTACTTTGAGCTGGCTACGGGCGCTGATATTGTCTACGCTGGTTCTGATAGCTTTGAACAACAAATCGTCATCGACGTTCAAGGCGGTAGCCCGCCCAACGTGGCCGTCTTCCCGCAACCCGGTTTGGCCGCCGATTTGGCCGCTAACGGCAACCTTGTGCCGCTGGGCGAAGATTTGGCCAATTGGATGCGCGACAACTACGCGGCGGGGCAATCGTGGGTAGATCTCGGCTCTTATGCTGGCCCCGATGGCGAACGTGAATTCTATGCCTTCGCCTATAAAGTAGACCTCAAGAGCCTTGTTTGGTACGTTCCCGATAACTTCGAGGATGCGGGCTACGAAATCCCCACCACGATGGAAGAACTCCTCGCCCTCAGCGAACAAATCGTGGCTGATGGTGGCACCCCGTGGTGCATCGGCTTGGGCAGTGGCGACGCTACCGGCTGGCCTGCGACGGACTGGGTGGAAGATATTATGCTCCGCACACAACCCCCCGAAGTGTACGATGGTTGGGTGACTAACGAAATCCCCTTCAATGACGAGCGCGTTGTTAATGCTATCGAAATCTTCGGCCAATTCGCCAAGAATGATGCGTGGGTCGTTGGCGGCGCGGCCGCGGTCGGCACCACCGACTTCCGCGATAGCCCGCAAGGTCTGTTCACCGTCCCGCCGCAATGCTACATGCACCGTCAAGCTAGCTTCATCCCCTCCTTCTTCCCAGAAGGCACGGAATTGGGCGTAGATGTAGACTTCTTCTACTTCCCGCCATTCGCCTCTGAAGATTTGGGCAACCCGGTGTTGGGCGCGGGCACGCTGTGGGCTATCACCAAAGATAGTGAAGAAACTCGCGTGCTCTTTGAATTCTTGAAGACACCTTTGGCTCATGAACTATGGATGGCGCAAAGCGGCTTCCTGACCCCGCATACCGGCGTCAACGTGGAACTGTACGCCAATGATTCCTTGCGTAAACAAGGCGAGATTCTGCTCAACGCCACAACCTTCCGCTTCGATGGGTCCGACTTGATGCCCGGCGCGGTAGGCGCAGGCTCCTTCTGGCGTGGCATGGTGGACTTCGTTGGCGGCGCTAGCGCCCAAGAAGTGGCCGATGCTATCCAAGCGAGTTGGGATGCTATTAAATAGCAGTCAATCCTTATAATTGTTGTTACAATAGCGGGGTGACACTGGGCCACCCCGTTATTGTAAATCGCTCTAACATCAAATAGAGTTATTGAGGTTACATCTATGACACAAATTCTCAACGCCTTTTTTGCTATCGTCGTCGGTGTAGGCGCGCTCTTGTTATACTACTATAGTACCAATTGGGTCTTAGACCGCGCCCTCGCCGACCCCGTCACCCCGGATGGAAGGGTCACCAAGAGCAATGAAAACCTGCGCGAATCCATCCGCCCTTGGTTGTTCGTGGCGCCGGCCATCTTGCTGTTGGGGCTATTCCTCGTTTATCCTGCTATTCAAACGTTCCTACTCAGTTTTTGGGACGCAAAATCAAATAATTTCGTAGGGATAGATAACTACACATGGGCCTTTAGGAATCCTGAATTTCTACAATCTATTTCTAATAACATCCTATGGTTAATCGTTGTGCCTTTCGCCAGCACGGCACTTGGACTCATCATCGCTGTGCTCGCAGACCGCGTGCGTTGGGGCACAATCGCGAAATCGCTCATCTTCATGCCGATGGCCATCTCGTTCGTCGGCGCGAGCATCATTTGGAAGTTTGTTTATGATTTCCGCCCAGAGGGCATCCAACAAATCGGTATCCTCAATGCCATTGTTGCCTCGTTAGGGGGTACCCCGCAAGCGTGGATTTCTGTCCCCTTCTGGAATAACTTCTTCCTCATGGTCATCCTCATCTGGATTCAAACGGGCTTCGCAATGGTTTTACTATCGGCGGCGCTCAGGGGCGTTCCTGATGAAACGTTAGAAGCCGCGCGCATTGACGGCGCGAATGAAATCCAAATCTTTTTCCGCATTATGATACCGCAAATTATCGGCACAATTGCCGTGGTGATGACCACGATTACAATTGTTGTCTTAAAAGTATTCGACATCGTGCAGGCGATGACCAATGGTCAATGGGATACCCAAGTGTTGGCTAATCTCATGTACGATTGGATGTTCCGCGGCGGGGGCGACTTTGGGCGCGGCAGTATGATTGCCACTATCATCATGTTGGCCGTTATCCCCATCATGATTTGGAATATCCGCCGCTTCCAACAAGAGGAGGCTATGCGATGAGCGCCAAGATACCCATTCTCAATATCTCTATAGGCAATTTCATCAGCCAACTCACCTTGTTACTGCTGGTTATCATCTGGACGGTACCCACCTTTGGCTTATTGATTAGCTCCCTGCGCGACAAAGATCAATTGGCGCTAACCGGTTGGTGGACTGCTTTACAAACCGTAGAGGCGAATGAACAGGGGCGTATCGCGCCCGCCGATACCCAAGTCGAAGAAAACGGGCGTTATGTCATCCGCGGTAATATCTTCCCCGAAAACACAAATAAAAGCGTGCAAACTTACGGCGGCGGCTTTTTGCCCGGCACCTTCACCGATTATCAAGCCGGCGAAGTGCTAGAGCTAGAAGACGGTAAAACATTTGTATTGAATAGCGACGGTTCTTACGAATACAGTTCCCCAGAGCCGCTCGAATTCGACCGCGGACCGCGCTTCTTCTACGTCGCCTCTATTCCGCCGCGCTTCACTACCGAAAATTACACCGAAGTTCTAGAAGGAGAACGCATTGGGCAGGCGTTCATCAACACCTTCACCGTGACGATACCGGCGACCATCATCCCTATTGCCATCGCCGCTTTTGCATCTTATGCCTTCTCTTGGATGGAATTTCCCGGAAGGCGCTTTCTCTTTATCATCGTCGTGGGGCTATTGGTCGTGCCTCTGCAAATGTCGCTCATCCCCTTGTTGCGGGTTTACAACACGGTCGGTATCGCTAAAACGTATCCCGGCATTTGGCTAGCGCATACTGGCTTTGGTCTGCCGCTGGCGATTTTCTTGCTCCGCAACTACATCGGCGGCTTGCCCCGTGAGCTGATTGAATCCGCTAAGATTGATGGCGCTTCTCATTTCCAAATCTTCGTGCGCCTCGTCTTGCCGCTATCTGTGCCCGCGCTTGCGGCGTTCGCCATCTTCCAATTCTTATGGGTCTGGAACGATTTATTGGTCGCCTTAGTCTTCCTCGGCAAACAGCCTGACCAAATTGTCTTGACCTCTGCCTTGCGCGAATTGATTGGCTCGCGCGCCGATAACTGGGAGATTTTGACGAGTAGCGCCTTTGTCTCTATTTCCGTCCCGCTCATCGTATTTTTCTCGTTACAACGCTACTTTGTGCGCGGCTTATTGGCCGGGTCGGTCAAAGGCGGATGATGCTTTTGGGCTAATGCATGAACCACTTACAAGATACAGGCGGTCCCGAACAGAACCGCCTGTATTTTTGTCATCACTTTACGAGAGGTGGCTTATCGTCAATCCGCCGACTCCGCCGTCATGATAAATCGTTATTTTGCGGGTGGCGAGCGAAAAACCCGCCGTTTCCCATACGCCGCTCTTGACGATGAAGTCCTCTCCCTTTTCCACCTGATGCCACGTACTCGGCAGATGCAGGCCACCGATGCCGCCATCGGTTTTCAAGCGAACGGCCGCGTCTTGTGGAACGTACAACTCGGTTGCTCCCACGCCACTATCTAGCTTGATTTCAGCTTGTAATGCCGCGGGTATGTCTACCCGTGTATGGCCCACGCCGCCATCTAGCTCAACATGAATAGGTTCTTCTTGGTCGGGCAATGTCAAATTCAGCGACCCAACGCCCGCATCTAATTCAATAGAGGACAGGCGTAAACCACTTAGATTGATGTCAGTCGCGCCCAAACCGCCATCAATATCGAGTTCGAGCACCACATCCGCGCTCAGGCGAATTTCCCAGCGCAAATCATCGCGATTGCTCACCGCTCGTAATGCCTCGCGAAACGGCTTGCCCAAGTCGCGATGCCCAGACCACGGCTGATGCAGGTGAATCGTACGCTTTTGGGCATCCCCGCTGACATCAAGCCGCACTTCGCCCACATAAGCAAGCTCTGCTTCCATTAAATTAGGGTGGCCTGCGGGCAAGGCGTGGATGGTGACCTTCCCCAACGATAGATTCAGCTTCACTCGCGCCGCTTTAGCGTTATCCCGTGCGACTGTGAACGTCTCGTGTTTGACTTCAGCATCGCCGGCCAAAGAACCTAGCATTTCGTTGAAGCGATTACCTAGCTCCTCAAACGAGAAGGACCATTCGACTTTCCGTTTTTCTTCGTGGCTCATAGCTTATGCTCCCGATATGTATTTATCTAGCTAAAACTATACTACGTAGCAATACGATGAGAAGTTCTAAAGGACATCCGCCTATCCTTTTGTACAGTGTTCGAGAGCGCCATTATCCTCTATGCTATGAAGATAGCATCATCGAAAGGATGACGTAATATGCATGACGGGGGCTGGTGGAGTTACATTTGGAGCGGGGCAGGCGAACAAAAAGCGCAAGTCTCGTGGGGGCTACTGCGCCGCGTACTGGGTTATGGGCGCCCTTACTGGCGCTTGATTGGCGGCATGTTTGTAGCGATTACACTTACCACTTTTTTAGGGTTACTATCGCCGCTCATCTTCCGCGATTTAATAGATAACGCCTTGCAACCGCCCGGCGACCCGCAACGTTTGAATGTTTTAGCGTTGGGGTTAGTGGCCATGCCGGCCATCATTGGTCTCATCAGGGTTGTACAGCGCAAGCTCAACGCGACGATTGGCGAAGGCGTCATCTACGATTTACGGGTGGAGTTATATCATCACCTGCAACGCATGTCTTTGCGCTTCTTCACCCACACCAAAACAGGCGAACTGATGAGCCGTCTGAATAACGATGTGGTCGGAGCGCAAAACGCTATCAGTAATACCATTGTAGACATCGTTTCTGATTTGTTTATGGTGGTAGCCACCCTAGCCATCATGTTGACTATGGAATGGCGCTTGACCATTTTGGGCGTGCTGGTGTTACCCTTTTTTATCTTTATCGCCCGCCGTCTAGGGGCGCGTCTGCGCGATATAGCCCGCGAGCAAATGGGGTACGATGCCCAAATGAACGCGATGATGAACGAGACGCTCAATATCAGCGGCGCGCTACTGGTTAAATTATTCGGTCGCCGTTCCCAAGAAGTGGCGCGCTTCCGCGACCGCGCGGGCAAAGTGGCAGAAGCCGGCGTGCGCCGCGCTGTGCTCGGTAGCCAGTTCTTCGTATTGGTTAGCCTCGTCAGCGTGGTGGGAACTGCGCTTGTTTATTGGCTCGGCGGGCATTTGGTGCTGAGCGGAGAATTCACTGTGGGTACAATAGTCGCTTTCGGCACTTATCTCACGCAACTATACGGGCCGCTACAGGCGCTCACCAACGCCCCGGTAGACTTCGCTACTTCGATGGTCAGCTTTGAGCGCGTCTTTGAGATTATGGATTTACCGATAGAGATTGCCGAAAAGGCTAACGCCACCCGCCTAGAACGCATAGACGGCGACATCCGTTTTGAAGCAGTTTCTTTCCGCTACAATACCGATTCCCAAGCGCTCAGCGAAGTGAAGCGCTATGGGAGCATGACGAGCGTGCGCGCGGCCCTATCAGGAGAAGAAGGCCCGTCCACCTCCAAAACGAATGGGCAACCCAACCAAGCCCGCGAGCAAGCCCTAGAAGACATCTCTTTTCACATCCACCCCGGCCAACTCGTGGCGCTCGTGGGGCCCAGCGGGGCGGGAAAAACCACGCTCACCTACCTCATCCCACGCCTCTACGACCCTACAGCAGGGCGCATCTTATTAGATGGCCACGACTTGCGCGACCTCACCCTAGACACCTTAGCAGACGCTATTGGGATGGTGACACAAGAAACCTACTTGTTCCACGACACTATCCGCACCAACTTACTTTACGCCAAACTAGACGCCACCCAAGCAGAGCTAGAGGAAGCTTGCCGTGCCGCCAATATCCACGATTTCATCTCAAATTTGCCCGATGGTTACGATACTATCGTAGGAGAGCGCGGGTATCGCCTAAGCGGAGGGGAAAAACAACGGCTAGCCATCGCCCGCGTCATCCTCAAAAATCCGCGCGTCCTCGTTTTGGATGAAGCCACAAGCCACCTCGACAGCCAATCAGAGGCGCTCATTCAAGAAGCGCTCAGACGGGTGATGCAAGGGCGAACCAGTATCGTCATCGCCCATCGGCTGAGCACCATTCTAGCGGCAGATACTATCTTCGTGATGAATCGAGGTCGCATTGTTGAGCGGGGAACACATCAAGAACTCCTAAAAGCGAACGGACTATACGCCAACTTGTACGAAACACAATTCAGCCAACAGCCGCAACACGCTTAAAATCCCCTACGGCCAACGTTACCAGCCAACAAACCCCGTTTCTATACCACGATTCGGGGTTTGCGCTTTACAATTCGCCAACTCAGGCCAAGCTTAGGCATCGCGGGGCGGCGGCTGTTCCGAAGCCTGACCAATACCTTCCCACAACCCCAAATATGCCAACAACAAAAACCCAACAGCCGTCACCGGCAACCAAATGACGACATGCACCACCACCGCATAAATCGGCGCGATAAGCGGCGACACCCCCAGAGCGACGAGCGAAGCGCCGACGAAAAATTCATAAACGCCTATCTGACCTGGCGATGACGGCAAAATCCCAGCCAAATTCACCGTCCCTACAACCAGCAATATGGCGATGTATGGCAAATCTAAACCAAAGCCTATAGCCACCAACCAATATACACCCGCCTCGATACCCCATGTTACAAAAGAGGTGATGACGGCCCCCCAAAAATAAAACGGATTGCGGAGCGCCTCTAGCCCGTGGAGCAATTCATCGCTGAGGTGGGTGATAAGTGGACGCAGGCGATTCGGCATAAAGCCCGTCACCCTCCCCACCACAACGCGCAACACATTTGGCTTGGCGGCAAGGAAGAGGAATATCACCAAAGCGGATACGAAAATAGGCCCCGCAAAAGTGGCCACGTTGTATATCGCAGAAGCAGGAGCTACAGCCTGCGGCAAAGCAATTACAATGAATGTGAGCATTACCAAACCATCTAACATGCGCTCAACAATGACGATGGTTGTCGAGCGGGGTATAGGCACGTGGTGATAGCGATTCAACAAGAAAATTCGCAATCCCTCTCCCGCGCGCAAGGGATAAACATTATTCCCCATATAACCAATCGTCACCAACGCGATGAGCGAGGGCCAAGGCACCCATGCCACCGCCCGCAATAAAAATTGCCAGCGCATGGCAATAACCGCCACCGCGGCGAAATAAACCACAGCCCCAACAACTAACCACTGGGCTTGTACCTGTCCCAAACCGCGCACAAAATCCTCTGGCTTTAAATCGCGAAAGGCCAAAAACAAAAAAACAGCGCTCACCACTAAGCCGATCCCAGTAGCCAGCAGTCGTCTCTTTTTCATCAATATGCTCATCCCTTATATGTCGAAAGTCCAAAATCGCCGAACGGTTCGTCACGTTCTCGTACCGCTTGACGAAAACCCGCTTCTGCCGCCCTTTGTTGAAAGGTGTAACCTTCTGGCGTGTGGCGGGTGATGCCATCAAAAACGACGCCCAATATTTGCGTCGTATACAACCCCTGCGCCATCAACGTTTGATTTGTCAACAGCTTCATCATCATCAATTGATTAACGGGCAAACGGGCGATGCGTTCTAACAACATCTCAAAACGCTCATCCAACGTCTCGCGCGGGGCGCATTCAATCGCCAAACCCCAATTGACCGCCTCCTCGCCGGAGAGCGAATCGCCCGTAAAAAGCAAGCGCTTCGCCCGTTGCGGCCCCAGCCGATACGCCCATAGAGCGGTCGTCGGGCAACCCCAAACCCGTGCCGGGGGATAGCCTATCTTGGCTTTATCTTCTATCACTAATAAGTCAGAACACAACGCCATATCTGTACCGCCCGCCACGCAATAACCGTGGACTTTGCATATCGTCGGCTTATCGCTATAAAACAGGCTCATAAAAGCGCGCGCAAAACGGCTCATCATGGCATAATCGAGCATAGGGTCCCATGTCGCTTGCGGGTCATGGTTGGCCGCCTGTACTTGGGGGTCTAGTGGCGTCCCGCGGTGATGAGGAGGGGCGGGGTCTTCGCCGCTCATGCGGTTCTCCGCGCTATTCACAAGGTCGTAACCGCCACAAAAACCCGTCCCATTGCCGCTTAGAGCGATGACGTGAACGTGTGGGTCTAAATTGGCGCGCTCAACGCATTGGGCCAGCTCAAATGGCATCTCAAAAGTGATGCCATTACCCCGTTCAGGACGATTTAAGGTAATGCGCGCGATGCGGCCAGTGACATGATAAGTCATCGTCTTTAACGTATCCATTGGGAACTCCTATCAAGGGCTGATAATCTGCCAGATTTGGCCGCCGGGGACGATATTGAGAATAGCGCTATCGCTACTCGTCAAGAAAACGTCGGGCGTGCGGCTATTTTCGGTTGTCTCTTGGATAAACCCCGAATAAGTGACCGCTTCTTGAATCCCTAACCCTAGCCGATTTCGGATAACATCATTAGCCCGCCACAAAAAGCCTAACTGGCGCAGGGGCTGATAACGACCGAGCGGCGGGACAAAATCCGGTTCGGATTCAGGATGAATTTCTGGGTTATAACGGTTCTCGAAAGAAAGCCAACTTGGCGTATTGCCATCGTTGAAAAGCGCATATATGGTATTCGTCGCTTCGACATATACCATACGGCCGCGCTCAAAAATTTGTTCTGTGATGGGCGTTTGTATCGCCTCGGCATCGGGGCATTCGTCGGGCGGCGGCGCAAAAAACCACGTGATGGGACACTGTATGGGAATCACTAAGTTGGATTCGCTATAAAAAGCGCCCTCGCCAATAGATAGCAAAAAACGCAATTGACCGCGCTCACCACCACGGGTATTGATATTTAAGCTTCCCTCTGGCGCGACATTCCAAACTTGGGTACGCGCGCCGTTCGCATCCAGCCGATAGATGGCCGCGTTATCCACCCCGCGCGCTGACCAAAAGAGCGTCACGGCATCGCCGGGAGCTACGGCTAAAACGTCGGATGTAAAAAATTCGATGCGCGGCGCGTTAGGGTTCGGCGGGCGCGTGGGGGTGCTATCCAGCGGCAGGGGCGTGCGCGTAGCGCCGAGTAGGGGCGTCGGGGTTGGCCCGCCGGGCGTCACCGTCCGCGAGCGGGTTGGGTTGCGCGTGGGGGTGGCGTTTGGGTCTGGGGTATGGGTATTCGTTGGTGTCGCCGTCGCGGTAGGGCTAGGGCGCGTGGTTGGTATAATCACTTGCGCGGTGGGGCTACAAGCGACCAACGATAAACATAAGATAAAACAAGCGCGATACAGCATCTTCATGACATCTTCTACCCGTACCTACACCTTATCGTATGGATACACGGCTACCATTATCCGTCTTTTCGATGAGCAAGTGAACGGGGAAAGAATCACGCAAATCATCTATATGGGTGATGACCAGTAAAAGGTCAAATTCATCTTGAATGGCGGTAATGGCTTCCACCAATTTAGACCGCCCGTCATCATCTTGGCTACCAAATCCCTCATCTATGAACAGCGTCCGCAGATGCGCGCCGGCGCGCCGTGCGAGCAGTTTGCTCAAGGCGATGCGAATCGCAAAATTGATGCGGAAAGCCTCGCCGCCGCTGTAAAGTTCATAGGGGCGCGTCCCCAATTCATCGGCGATTTCAATATCGAGCGTTTCGGTCATACCGCCGGTCACTTTTTCGCGTTGCGTATTCAGGCGTAAGCTCATGCGGCCATCGGTCATCCGACCCAATAGATAGTTTGCTTCCGCTTCTAGCTCCGGGATGACCGTTTCGATAATCATCACAGGCACACCATTTTTGCCAAACGCTTTGCTCAGCTCGCTATATAAAGCTTCTTTATGGCGCAACCCCTCTAACAAACCCATCAATTCTTCTTTGCGCCGCCGTTGCTGTTCTAAAGAGAGCAGTTCTTGCCTAGCAGTAATTAAACGTTCATGAGCAGAATTGGCGATAGTGCGTTGAAGATTCACCTCTTCGCGCCGCGCTTGCTCCTCTTGGACGAGCACTTCCAAAGAAGCGGACTCAGTGTACAGTTGCTCTAGATTATCTTTATCCTCTTGGAGGGTTTTGGTATAGCGCTCTAATCTAGCGCGCGCGCCTTCTAATTCCGCTTGGGCTTCGGGTAGGGCTTCTATGGCCAACTGTAAGCGGGTGTGCTGGCTTTCGTATTCACGGTGCTGTTCCAAAGAGGCTTTGGTAGCATGATGAACGGCCTCATCATAAGCCAAGCCTTCGCGCTCGGCGAGTAATTGCGCCAAAGCGCTACGGGTTTCCATAGCGTATTGCTCATTAGCGATGAGCGCTTCCACCGCCTCCAATTTGGCCCGCTCGATGATGAGGCGGCGTTCTGCTTCGTGGGCTTTTTCGCGCAGTTTAAGGATACCGCCCGCCTTTTCGCGCAGGGCGGGCAAAGCGCGCAAATCGCGCGTCATTTGTTCCAATTGAGCGCGACTTTGGCGCAATTCCCCATCAATAGCCTTTATTTTGTTCTGATTCGATGCGTATTGTTTGCGTTTTTGGTCAACTTCTGCTTCTAAATCTTGTATCACTTGGGCTAAATGTTCTGGGGTGAGCGGTTGCCCACATAAGGGGCATACGGCGCTATCAGCGCTTTTCAGCTGTTCTAAACGCTCCTTAAGCACTTTCCCTTCAGGCGTTAGCGCCTCTTGCGATGCTTGCAAAGCGGCTTTATCCGCCTCTAATTGGGCGATACGCTCGCGTAAAGTATCGCGATGCAGTTCTAATTGCTCCAATTCGTTGATGTCTTTCAACAACGCTTCGGCTTCATCCAACCCTTCGGGGTGGAGCGAGCGTTCTAACTCCTCGATGCGCGCGAGGATAGCATTACGGTCGCTCTCTTGGTCGGCGCGCGCCGCGTCGAGTTGGCGTTGCAAATCGTGGATGTCTTTATCCAGACGGCGAATTTGAGCCAGCTTATCGCCCAATTCAGAATCCGCCTCGCGGGCTTGTTGCAGGATGGTATAACCGCTCTCAATGGCCTCACGCTGGGCTAGCAAATCCAAGTAGGTTTGTATTTTCGCCTGTTGGCGGGTTATCTCCTGTTCGGTAGATGCAGTGTCGCGTTCGCGTTCGCGGATGGCGCGTTCTAAATCGGCAATTTGTTTCTTAACACGACGGTATTCTGTCGGCGCATGAGCCACTTCTTCTAAGCGCGCCTGCGCTCGATCTAAGGCTTGCTCGGCATCTTCGTAAGCCGATTGCGCGGAAGCGATAGCCTGACGATAATGCGGCTCCCTGGCAAGATTCTCGTTAATTTCGCGGATGCTCAATTCGCGGCTGTATATTTCATTTTCAGTCGCTTTGATAATTTGTTTAGCCCGTTCTTCATAACGCGCCCAACTTTCCAACCCTAAGATGTCTGATAAAATGCGCTTGCGCTCCGACGGATTGATAACCGTAAAAGCATCCGCCTTGCCTTGCTGTAAAAATGCAGAATGAATGAAAGTTTCGTAATCAAGGCGCAGTAAGCGGTTGATTTTCGTTTGGGTATCGCGCATAGAGGGTTCATTGATGAGCGTTGGCGTCCCATTTTTTTGAAAGACGAATAAATCTAACGAAGATGCGGCACGCCGCGCCCGCGTGCGTTTGCGAACAACCCGATAAAGCGTGCCTTCCTGCTCAAAATCGAGTTGCACGAGCATATCTTGTTGTCCCTGATGAATTAAGTCATCATCGCGTTTCGCGCGCGCTTGCCCCCACAAAGCCCACGTAATCGCATCGAGTAATGAGGATTTCCCCGCCCCATTCGCCCCGGTCAAACACGCTAGATGAATGCCATCAAAACGAATCGCATCGGGCGAACGATAGGGCAAAAAATTACGGATTTCTAGGCGAACCGGTAACATAGTAACCTCTCCCCGATGGAGACACTAGAACAAGTGTTAGTCTAGCGGGGCTTTCGGCATCTGTCTAGCGGGTCCCAAGAAAGGCGGTCTTATCCCTTGGGATATTTTGGGATATATTTGGATATTCACCGCTTTTTAGCCCAAATCAGCTCTTTTTTCCTATAGTAGAAAAGCCGATTTGGGATAAATTTGGGATATATAGAGGTCTGCTAGTCCTCGGATTGTCCACCGCGCAAGCGTTTCGCTAAAGACCCGCCAAAGAAAGAGGCCATCAGGGATGGCGCTTCTAGTTGGGGATATTCAACATCGCCCCAATCGGCGCGATAACGGCGATTGAACCACGCCTGATATTCATCTGCCGTTTGAATGATGAAGGCTTCTATAGCGGCGCGGTCACCCGCTAACAAACTCTCACGAATTCGGTTTAGTACGGCCACAATATCATCTAAATTCCGCACGATAGCCGAACGATTTTGTAGCCACAAATCGCGTATCGCATCGGGATGCGTATCAAACAAATGATGCGTCAGCGAACCCATCGGCGGGTTGACCATGCGCTGTATATCGCCCCAGCCATCGTTAGTCATCGCCGCATAATAAGTCGCCACGCCCAACAAAGACGGGATAGACTCGGTGAACGTGACAAGCGCATCGTGTTCGTCCAAATCCATATAGCGCGGGGTAGCGCCTAGCAAAACAGCGAAGTTCGACGCCAATTCCACCGCTTCTTTGATGCTTGTGGCGCTCGGCGTGATGATAATATGCCCCTTATCGAACAAATCTTCATGGGCCGTTTTGGCGTCATCCAGCGCGTCAAAAAGATATGAGGTGTTAAGAATAGGCGTAAACCCAATGACGTGATGCTCCGATGTAAGATACTGCGCCGCCCACTCCATAGACGGTTTCTTGATAGAGGACGTATCCAACAACACGACACCATCGCGCAAATCTTGGCGGATATATTGGTACATGCCTTTCACTTCATCATAAGGCAGAGCCACCACGACAATATCTTTATCGCGCACCGCATTGAAGATGCGCGTCTCCAGACGGTCTATCGCCTTTAGGCCATTCGCGGTTTTTTGGGCCTCTTCGCGGCTATCATAACCGCTGATGACAAAGCTATACTTGCCACCTTTGGCCATATAACGCCGTAGCGCCAAACCGATAGAAACGCCGACGCGCCCTAATCCTAGAATAGCTACCGATAGCTTCGACATAAACCAACCCCTCTCAAAAAACGTTATCTCGCTAATTCATATCATCCGCCATCTGCAGGCGCTCTAACAAAGCGCTGTAAGGATGCCCGCGCCACAGCGCCAAAGGCTCTTGGTGATGCGCCACTAACCAAACGGCCCGCTCGCTCGCGCCGACGCTAGCCAATAACTCCGCGCTCCATTGCGGATGATAGCGGCTCACCACAAAAGGGGCGCGCCAATCATCGAGCGTCCCCGAACGGCTCCAGCGGCGATACAGGCGCGGCAACCCCTTACGCACCAACACAACCAACGTCTTTTGGAATAAGGACATCCGATAACGCGATTTGCCCACATCATGCATCAAGGACGCAACAGACAAATCTTGCGGTGTTTCTGTCGATTGTGACCAGACCGCCCGTAAAACATTCAAGCTATGCAATTGCTCGCTACGGCTCATCTGGCGAAAAAGGGCCAATTGAGCAGGGGTGAGCACCGTTTGGATAAGCTCATAGTCTACCGCCTGAGAGAACGCTAAAAGGACGCGTACACCTTGCCGCAACCGTTGCGCCAGCGCCATCCTATCCTCCTAGAAGCCTCCACCCAACAACCATAAGGTTATCCGCAAAGACGGTTCACCGATGAGCATACCGAGCAAATCCGGCAAGAAAGGCGTATTCAGCCACCCCCTAGCAATGCTGATGAAGATAAGCCCCAAAAAGACATAATAGCTGACCATACGCCACGCCTCCCATTTATAGGCGGGGCGTTGCAAAAATTCGCTGAGCGGACGCAGACCATTGCGGATGAACTCCGGCACTTGGTGCCGCGCCAGAAACTGCGCTGGCAATAGCGATAGCGCCACATACCAACCATCAAGCGGGAATAAGGGTATAAAATTGAACACAAATAACAACACGTTCAGAAAAATCATCTGAACGAAGAACAACAAGACGATAGACGGTAGCGTATTTAGCATCTGTGGTGTGATAATCCGCACGATGAGCGCTGTGAGGATGGCTAGCGCCAAATTCGATAGCGGCCCCGCCGCTACCGCCGCCAGATACCCCCAGCGCGGATTCCTCATCCGATATGGAGAGATTGGGGCGCTCCCCAAAATACCAAAACCGATGATGGCGAACATCAGCCAACCCACCCAATTGATATGAACCATCGGGTTCAAAGTCAGGCGCCCCTCGCGCGCAGGGACGGGGTCGCCCATTAAATGACCAACATAATTATGGGCGAATTCGTGGACAGTCATTGCGATGCCCAAGACGATTAAATTAACGATGATTTGCTCTGGCGTGAGTGAAAATAACATCCTTAACCCTTTGCATATCGTCTGAACAGTATATCATAATCACCAATGACGAAAGAAGTTAAAACCTGCTGTGAAATTAAAATCTCCAACGGTGCATCAGCAGATTATGGTAAGATGAGGACAGCGCATGCATATTGATGTTGGCGACCATGTTCAAATGCGTAAGCCGCACCCTTGCGGAAGCAGAGAGTGGGTTGTATATCGCATCGGTGGCGATGTGGGTATCCGTTGTTTAGGATGCGGTCGGCGCGTCTTGTTACCAAAGCGGCAATTCGATAAGCAAGTGAAACAGATTATCAAAAAGCCGCCTATCCCCAATACTTGAGGAGCGAACATGAAGCATATCCTATTCTTGATGTCTGATACCGGCGGCGGGCATCGCGCGGCCGCAGAAGCTATCCGCGATGCTTTATATATCCGCTATGGCGAGGACAATATCTCCGCTGTATTGGTGGATGTCTTCAAGCAATACACCAACTTTCCCTTAAAATACCAGCCAGAGTTATACCCTATTTGGGTGAATCGCGGTAAATCGTCGTGGGGGATGGGCTACAAACTTTCTAACACCCGTCGTAGCGCGGCGCTTTTATCGCGGGGGATGTACCTAACCAATAGCGGCAAACTGCGGCGCATGGTCAAACAACACCCCGCCGATGTTGTGGTGTGTGTGCATTCGGTCATCGCGCGGCCATCCTTGCGCGCTTATATGTCCTATGAACAACGTCCCCCCTTCATCACAGTGGTTACTGACCTCGTCTCTACCCACGTTTTTTGGTACGACCGACGGGTAGACCGCTGTCTAGTGCCCACCCAAGCCGCTTATGACCGCGGCTTAAAATATGGTCTAAAACCCGAACAAATGCGGATTACTGGCCTGCCGGTGCATCCACACTTCACCCAGCAACTCACCGATAAAGCCACCGCCCGCGCTCAACTCGGTTGGTCTGCCGATTTGCCCACGATTCTCATGGTAGCGGGCGGCGAGGGGATGGGGCCCATCTACGAAACCGCGCGAGCCATCAACGAACGGCGACTTAACTGCCAATTGGTGATTATCGCCGGCAAAAACAAGCCGCTCAAAGCCAAATTAGACAAAGCGTCTTGGCATCAAACCACCCATATTTACCCTTTCGTGCGGAATATGCCGCAAATGATGGCCGCGGCTGATATATTGGTGACCAAAGCCGGCCCAGCCACCATCAGCGAAGCCTGCATCGCCGGCTTACCCATGATTTTGAGCGACGCCATCCCCGGCCAAGAGGACGGCAACGTCCAACTTGTGGTTGAAAGCGGCGCGGGGGTGTACGCTCCCAAACCGGAAGAAGTCGCCCAAGCGGTCGCCGAATGGCTCGATGAAGGGATAGCAGGCCTGCAAAAACGCGCCGAAAACGCCCGTAAAATCGCGCATCCCAACGCCGTTTGGGACATCGCCGACGAAGTATGGTCATACGCCCATCAAGGCCCCATAGCCACCGGCAAGCGGCCCCGAAAAAATTTGCGGATGCGCCTAAAATCTACAATGCGACAACTCGGCTGGGATAATGAAAGCGATTGATTGAACGCAGAGCTTTTAACACGCCAATTCTGCCAATAAGAAGCGCATGGCATCGGGGAATCGTTCCGCCCAAGCCGCTTCATTGTGGATCGCGCCTTCCGCTTCCACATATCGTAAATTCTGACCGTCTTTATAACCGCCGTCCAACAAAGCCTCATGCAGGACGCGCACCCCTTTAGCATAAGCGGTGTGCAAGTCATCGGCCGTTATGGCCCAATTAGCTAAAGTTGGCCCCTCGCGCGTGCCGACATCTAGGTACACACGCCCCGTCCCTCTAGCGTGTTGGCGGACCGTTTTAACCAATCCCGATTGTCCAAACCAATAAGCCGGGCTAAAAGCACCACAAAGCCCAAAAATATCAGGGCGCATCAAAAATCCATACAGGCTGATGAGGCCGCCCATAGACGAGCCGACAATCCCCGTCGCCGCGCTATCTGCCCGTGTACGAAACGTGCGGTCAATGAGGGGTTTCACCGTCTCGGCAATGAATTGGATATACTCATCGCCTTCTCCTCGGTAATTTGTGCCATTCATGCGGAACGGGTAGGGGCTGTACTCGACAGCCCTTTTTTCTTTCATGTTGGGCAAACCTATGATGATAGCTTCTAAGCCTTCTTGCGCTAATTGCGTCATCGTTTCATCCACGCGCCATTCGCCGCTGTAACTCGTGTGTGCGTCGAAAAGGTTTTGGGCGTCGTGCATATAGATGACCGGATACGCGCGTTCGCTCTGCTCATAAGCGGGCGGTAGCCAAGCGAGCACATCGCGATAATTATCGAGCTGTGGACTGTAAACATCGCGCAGGACGCGCAAATCGCCTGTTACGGTGTGTTGTGTCACAGTCGCAGTATAAGACTGCCATTCGCTCACGGCGCCGCTCCTACTCCGATAACGTTAAGTTAGTCGCCGACGCCTTCTTCACGTAGGCGAAAATGATTGAGCTTCGATAATTCGCGCACCTGTTGTTCAGCGCGGTAACTACTGCGTACTAGGGGGCCGCTTTCTACCCACTTAAAGCCCATCTCCAGCCCGGCTAACCGCAAATCTTCAAATTCTTGTGGCGTGTAATAGCGTTCGATAGGCAAATGTTTGTTACTCGGTTGCAAATATTGGCCGATGGTCAAAATATCCACCCCCAAAGCCACGAGGTCGCGCATGACCGCGAGCACTTCGTCCAACGTCTCCCCCAAGCCAACCATAATACCGCTCTTGGTGAGCACCAATGGGTCTAGCTTTTTAGCGTTGCCCAGCGTCGCCAAAGCCCAATCGTAGCGGTCTTGGGGCTGAACCTTTTTGAAAAGGCGCGGCACGGTCTCCACATTATGATTGAGGATTTCCGGCTGGGCATCCACAACGATTTTGAGGGCTGTCTCGCTCCCTTTGAAATCTGGGATGAGCACTTCGATACTACAACCGGGTTGTAACTGCCGAATACGGCGGATGACCATAGCGAAGATAGGCGCGCCCCCATCGGCGCGGTCGTCGCGGTTAACGCTGGTGATGACGACGTGTTGCAAACCCATCGCGCGTACGCTCTCCGCGATGCGGTTAGGTTCTGCCCAGTCTAGGGGGCTGGGGCGTCCCGTCTTGATGTCGCAGAAGCCACAAGAACGGGTGCACGTATCGCCCATCATTAAAAACGTCGCTGTGCCACGCCCCCAGCATTCGCCGATATTGGGACACATTGCCTCTTCACAAACCGTATGCAATTGCTTGCTACGCATCAAATGGCGAACATTTTCGTAAGTCTCGCCGCTAGGCGCGCGTACCCGTATCCACGGCGGGCGGCGGCGGGGATGCTTAGGGTCGGGTTGCCAATCTTCCGGCTGTGCAAGGGGGATTGCATCGGGATGAATTACATCAGTCACGCATCAACTCCCTATCATAGATTATGCTTGTATTCATTATAACGGTCTTCAACCTCCGATAGCGACACTTTCTTATACGCTTCATAGACTTTATGCCGCCATCGCCAACGACCAACACCCATGATTGCTACGATAAGGCCGGGCGCAAACTCATCTGAACATCTGCATCGGAGGCGTTTAAGCGATATAACAAACGTCGCCACAATGAAGCGATAGCGAATTCTCGCCATCCATAAAAAATCGCCAGTTCGATAATCGGCGAGGCGAACCACTGCCAGCCGCCTAGTATCGTAGATACAAGTGAGATACTCAAAAGTGCGGCGACAATGGTTATCATCAGAACGAAGAGATAAGCCAATAAAATCAGCAACTGAGTATCGAGGCGGTGATGCGTATAGGTAGGCACTAGCATACCTATCAGGCAACCGATAATCACCGACTGGATGAAATTAAGGTAAAAAGCGAAGGCCAATGCGGCCAAACGCATCATCTGGGGCACGATATTGGCCGTTTCTGGCGGAAATTCTTCTGGAGACGCTATCCGACCGATGAAAGACCAACTCATCACGGCTACCGCCCCCAACACAACACAAACGCTCAAATAAAATAACACCCGCCGAGCAGTATCGAACAATTCGTAGTGACGCAAATAACCCGTACACAACGACCAGTTAACCCCAAAATATCCCGCGGGCGTCACACAGAGTAGTTCATAAGTCCGTTTATCGCGCTCCGTGGCGATTCGCTCGCCCGTATCTAAGGCGCAACGTCCGCCAAAATAAACCCCCTCCAACAAAAAAACGAGCAAGAACAACGGCAGTAAACACAACAACCCTAAAAATAACCCAATGCCGCCTAACCAGATAAGAATGCTCGATAAGCCCGAAAGAAAGACTTGCAAGGCGCGCCGTCGCCACGTAACAGGGCTTGGGGGACGATATGCAGGCGTCCAACCGAGATAAAGGCTTTGTCCAATGTAGACGCGCTTAAAAATGATGGGAAAACCCGCCCCATGAAGGAGCGCGCGCCACAAACGCCACGTCATCAAGGCGTATACCCCCATGCAACCACATCAGGCGTCCCCAAAGCGGGGAAAATGCCGTCGCTCAATTCCGTGAATTGGCCCGTTTCGATGTCCAGCGATAACAAAAGATACCCTTTATCGTCCGCGGGGATGTTACCACCGAAGGCGAGATGCTTTCCATCGGGCGACCATTCTAAGCGTGGCGGGTTCGGTGTATGCTCGTCCGTTCCAAAGCCGCAATATTGCCGCAACTCCCCCGTATGGACATCGAGGATGTGGATAAAAGCTTTGCCCGTATTAGACTCAATATTGGGACCTAGCAACTCAATGACCCAAAAGGCGATTTTAGCGCTATCAGGCGACCAACTGAGGCTATTGCTAGCGCTTCCGTTAATGCGGGCCGCGCCATAAGAAGCCGTGAGAAAGGTCATTTGTCGGGCGATACCATCGCCGGCGGCCAACAAGAATAATTCGCCCCCCGCGGTTTGGGCGTTGGCATCATACGCGCCCTGCCCCACATAAGCGAACCAACGGCCATCAGGCGACCATTTGGAATGGTTGAAATAGGGGGTATCATAGCCGAGGAGAACGCGGTCTTGTGACTCAATCGGTTGGTCAATGGTGGCCAATCGGATGAGCACCCTACGGAAACTATCCTCGGTTTGCTCCAAGAAAAGCCCCCATTCACCCCCCGGTTGCACAGAAACCGCCCCCGTCGCCGCCAAATCCCAACGCTCTTGTGTTTGGGGGTCGTGCACATAGACTTTGTAATCGGGCGTCCAAACCAGCAAGCGCCCATCTGGCCACCATTCCACATCGGCGGCATTCGTGACCAATGGCGTGCGGGCAGTGCCATCGAGATGCATAATGTCATAAGCAAAAGTCTTGGGGTTAAAATAGGTAACCCATTTAGCATCAGGAGATAGGCGGCAATTCGAGCTACAGGGGCGGGTATCTGGCAAGGGATAGCGCCTATCGCCAGCGATTTGATAAACCCATAAATTAGCGCTATCAAAAGTCGTAAGGATGATACCGTCGGGCTGGAAATCCGCCCCGCGCCGAGTAATTCCCCCGGCAGGGCATATGCTCACAATACCGCTGGTTTGGGCGTGGCTATCTACGAACGCCACCATGAGGCAACCTAGGATGATGACGAGAAAACGCATGACAGTAACCTCTCATCGCAACCACGATTGTAGCATAAGGGGCACCCAACCCCAATAGGCCACAGCTCAATCAGATGTCGCCCACACGTGAACAGCGCTCAACCGTCCATCGCTCCCACCATCAGCCACAAAGAAGCGTTTGCCCGCCAACAAACAATCTAGGGGACGGTGAAGATATTGCCCATCTATCGCGCAGATAGCGGATGATATGGGCGGCGGTTCTCCATCTTGAGGGGTATAACTCTGCAAAAGCCACAATGTAGCCACGTCATAATCATAAGGCCATCCCTCCGCATCCATGCGCTGATGCGGTAAAGCATAAGCGAGTTGCACACGACGGCAAACGAGCCATACATCAGGTTTAACGATAGCCACAGCTAAAGGCGCGCTAGAGGCAATCCCTAGCCATTGCGGCACAGCAACCTGCGGGCACAATTGATTGGTGAGATAACTTTTTTCGGCGATGGTCAACGGTTGCACAAGGTCAGCTATACGCTCTTCTAGGCGCAACCCGCGCACACGCGCACCACTGAAGGTCCAACGGCTATCTATATCGCGGTTAGATGGGACGATGAGGTCTAGCGGCAACGGTATAGAATCTACATCAAAGGCCCCATAAGCTTCATCAACCTCAGCTAAACGGCGACCATCGGCGGCGAAATGGTGTTGGGCAAACCAGCCATCCCCATAAACTTCTTCCACAAAGAGTTCACCATCAAGATTAGCGCCCAACAGATGGCAATCTTCGGCATAATTGAGCGGGCACGTATGTAAAAAACGGAAAAGCACCTCTCGCATAATCAACAGCCTTAAAATGTTGGGAAAAATTCACATTCACCAAACGCATCCACCTTGTATGGTGTGTTATAATATAAAATGTGATGCCATCATTTCCAATTGCCTATCATTGAGGCTGTATTCATGAATCCAAAACTTTCTCGAACGATTATTGAAATACACAACGAATCTGAAGGTTCACCAAGCGCCCAAGAGACCAATGAACCGGTCAGCCCTTTGAAAACAACCGTTGTGCCAGCGATTAGCGGTAAAGCAGAAGATACGACGCCGAGCGGGGAAACCGGTATTATGCCACCTGTAAATTTGACTGCAGAAGGTCATGATGATGATGATAAACAGGACGCTTCCTTGACCACAGATGAAACGCGCAAAGCGCCTGATTCTGACCTTCAAACCGCGCCCAATGAAAAACCCAAAGTGCTCATCGTAGAAGATACGATGGAGTTAGCCGAAGTCATCCAAGCCACATTAGAAGGCATGAACTTACAGGCAGAACATGCCTCTCAGGGTGGCAAAGCCATTGAAAAATTGAAGACGATGAAACCGGATGTCATCCTGTTAGATATTGGATTGCCCGATATGATAGGCTGGAAGATATTAGATACGGTGAAAGAACTGTACGCCGACCCCGCGGCGGGCAAAAAACCCATCGTCATCATCATCACCGCCTATGGCGACCCCGCTAACCGCCTTGTCGCCAAGCTTCAGGGGATTTATAGCTATCTCATCAAACCCTTTACCCCTGACGAAGTGGAAAGCGTGGTTTCTAGCGCATTGAGTAGCGCCCGTTGATGCATCCTAAGTTTCGCCGAGCAGTGCTCATTTGGGTACTGCTCACCGCTCTCTTCCTGATTATCATCTTTAACGCTATCACACTCGCGCCATACGCCCCACAGCCCCCAAGGGCCGAAAATCAGCCGCCCGCTCCTATCGGCGATGAACCGCTCATCGCCTTATATCAGCTAGAAGCAGAAGCGCATCAAAACGGATGGACGCCAACGCATCATCAAATGGCTGGCGACTTGCTGATGGCCTTAGGGGATACGCGCGCGGCGCTGGCCCATTGGTTGGCGGCCGAACTTCCCGATAGCGCGCATCAAAGGCGCATCGCCCAAGCGAGCATTACGCTAGGGAATTGGCCGCAGGCCCAGACCGCCTTATCCCATATCTTGGCAGAAACGCCAAACGACACGTGGGCGCATTATCATCTGGGGCTTATCCGCGCCGCTCTGCAACCACAACAGGCCTTGGAGCACCTGCGAATTGCCGCTAGCGACCCCGCTTATCGAACGACTGCCACGCAACTCACCGCCGCCATCATAGATACACAAATCCCCGACGAGATAAGCTTCAAAGTTGGGACGGTATTTATAGAACTAGGTCTGTGGCCCTACGCTGAATTGGCGATGCGCCACTCAGCGACGCTTCATTACCCGGACCCGCTCTCGCTGGCCTATGTCGGCTTGGCGCGCGACCAACAAGAAAAAGATGGCGCTATCTGGATAGCCCAAGCCGTCGCTTTAGCCCCTGATTGGGCCGAAGTGCGTTATTTGCAAGGGTTGCATTTGAGGGCGCGGGGCCAATGGCAAGCCAGTTTGGGGGCGTTCGATTTAGCGGTCAATATCGAACCCGAAAATCCGGCTTATTATGCAGAATTGGGTGTTGCTTATCAACTGCTGAACGATTTGCCGCGCGCCGAATTTTGGCTAAAAGAAGCGGTGCGCGCCTCTGGCAACCGTCTAGCTTTTCAAAGGCTGTTGGCCGATTTTTACGCGCAAGCCGCGCCAGAATTAGGGTTAGACCCCATCAGCCAACTCTTAGAGCCTTCATCTGCTTTACCCAATGGCGACGCCGAAATCCAAGCGAGCTATGGCTGGGCCTTGCACCTCACGGGCGATAGCGCGGCCGGACTCGCGGAAATCGAAGCCGCCCTAGCGATTGACCCCAACAATCCCAAAATTCGCTATGACAAAGCGCGCATCTTGTTAGAAACAGACGCCCAAGACCAAGCCATACCCATCTTACAAACTTTGGCGGCCGAATCATCCCCCTATGCTGAGCAAGCGCGCGATTTGCTAGACGGATTGTTGGATGATGGGGGATAATAAAGCCTGTGAATTGCGCCCCAAAGGATAAACTATGAAAAAAATTGCTCTTCTATTACACGGCGGGGCCGGCGACTGGCCAGCTGATGAATTCGATTACGATGAAGTGGTATCCGCGATGCGCCAAGCCGCTTATATCGGTTGGGGCATCCTACGGGAAGGCGGGAGCGCCTTAGACGCAGTAGAAAAAGCCACCAATTACTTAGAAGATCACCCGCTCTTTGATGCGGGTATTGGTAGCCACCTTAACCTATTCGGCGAGGTAGAGATGGACGCGCTGATTGTAGACGGGCGCTACCCCGATTTTGGCGCGGTCGCTGGTGTCAAGCATGTGCAACATCCTATTTCCTTCGCGCGGCGCGTGATGACCGATACCCCCCATAGCTTTTTCGTCGGGGCTGGCGCCGACGCCTTGGCCGCGCAAATGGGCTTTCCTGTAATACCCAATATCGAATTCATCACCGAACGCGAAAAACGCCTATTCCTCAACCGCGAAAAGGGGCTAGCCAAACCTAGCGGCACTGTAGGCGCAGTGGCGCGCGATGCAAAGGGTGATTTGGCCTCTGCCACCACAACCGGCGGCACGCCCAATAAACCACGCGGGCGCGTGGGCGATACGCCCCTCTTCGGCTGTGGGGGCTATGCCTATAACCCCTATGGCGCGGCCAGCGCTACCGGCGTCGGCGAACAGGTGATGCGGGTGTTGTTATCAAAATATGCTGTTGACCAAATCGCGCTCGGCGCTGACGCGCCACAAGCCGCTCAAAACGCGATGGAATACATCAATCGTTTTTTCCCATCCACGAATGTAGGTATTATCGTCATAGACGCTGATGGCAACCTCGGCGCGGCCCACACCACCCAACATATGCCCATCGCTTGGGTGGGCGAAGATGGGATAATCCATGCGAATATGGGGCCGGGCTTGCGGGGAATGAAGGAGTGAGCGATGCCACGTATCAACACAGCGCGCGGCGCTATCTGGTATGCAGAACACCACAAAACAGAAGCGCAAACTATCGTCCTCATCCATGGCGCCGGCGTCAATCATTTAGATTGGCCCGCATCGTTACGGCGCTTTGAAGGCTATCGCGTCATCGCTCCTGATTTACCCGGCCACGGCAAGAGCGGCGGTACAGCGCGCGATAATATCGCTGATTATTCGGCGGACATTGTGGCGTTGCTAGATGCTTTAGGGATTGACCGCGCCATCTTCATTGGGCACAGCATGGGCGGCGCCATCACCCAGCACCTCGCGTATCACCATTCATCCCGCGTTGCCGCCATCGTTTTAATCTGCACGGGCGGCAAATTGACCGTTAATCCGCTAATTATCGAAGGAATCGTAACAGACACAGAAAAAACAATAGACCTAATTGTGAAATGGCAATGGGCTAAGCATGTAGACGAAACCATGCGCACGCTCAGCAAACAACGTCTATTGAACATCGCGCCAGAAATTATCCAAGGGGACTATATCGCCTGCAACCACTTCGACATGTTGGAGCAATTAGGGGCTATTAGCACATCAGCTTTGGTCATTTGTGGCACGGCCGACAAAATGACGCCACCCAGCCTCAGCCACACCTTAGCGGATAAACTCCCACACAGCGCCCTGTTCAGCGTCGAAGATGGCGGGCATATGGTCATATTGGAGCAACCGACAATCGTCGCCCAAGCGATAAGGGAATGGTTAACAAAGCAGGGGCGCTAGCTCGCCTCTCCCCGCATCATCGCTTGTATATCCGCTAAGGAGATGTGTTGCACCGTCTTGGCAAAGCTGATGATGTAAGCGTCAGGATCGGCGATAGAAAAGGTGTGGTCGCCCCAATACTGCTCTTTTAGCGGTTCGACAATAGGGACATCGCGTTGGAGCAAACCTTCATAGTAGCGACGAATGCTCATGTTATCCGGCAAGTACACCATGAGCGATAAGCCGCGATTCATCGGGGCGCGGCGCAACTTGCGGCTGAACCCAACATAAGACTGTCCAAAACACACATAAGCGAACGCCACAACGCCCTTGGCGGATTCCAAGCTGAAATGATGGACGAAACCTAACTTTTCTGTGTAAAAGGCGATGCTTTGCGATACATCCGCAACCGATAAGATAGGGGAAATCATCATCGCATCCTTTCACAATTATCATCATCAGGGGGAGATACTCCCTGAGCGCAGTGAGTATCTCCCTATCATAAATCAGCCGTTGTTCCGCATATGCTCTTGAATTTCTTCGTTAGAAACCTGCTTCACCGTTTTGGTCATGGTGAGGTGATAACCATCAGGGTCTTTAACCGAATAGACGCGGTCGCCCCAATATTCGGTTTTAATCGCTTCGGCGATGGGCACGCCCTTAGCTTTGACCGCTTCATAGTGGGCGTCTATATCGGTATCCTCCGGTACATACACCATGAAAGATACTCCCGCTCCGCGCGGTTCGGGAATATTGTGTTCCTCTAATATCGCGCCCAAACCTAAATGCGCTTGCCCTAACTGCACAATGGCAAAGACATGCTCGCCGGATGCGCCCTTCATGAGGACGCTAGTCTTAAAACCTAATTTTTCTGTATAAAATTGAACGCTTGCATCAACATCTTTCACTGAAAGCATGGGCATAATCATGTCATTTTGTCCTTAAAGGGTTGTAATGAACGATATATCAATATTAGACCATTTGTTCTAATACGTCAAGAAAAAATGTTCTACAGTGGCGATAGTCAACCGTCAATTAACTCAGCGGCGCTTTGAAGTCATAAATACCATCGCGGATGGCCCAGCGCACCCCCTCGCGGCTGACGAGCGTATCGCCCTCACGGCGCAAATCGCTATCACTGCGGGGGCAAATGAAGAGTTGGTCGCGTTCGAGGATGGGCGCTTGTTGGTGGCCCTCTGTCACATTTTGGGTGAACACGCTGGGGGATACTAACCAACCGCTCCGTTGCGCGAGACTATCGAGCGTGACGAGCGCGGATAATGGCAATAAGCGTTTGAACAACCCTAAACGGAAGAAAGAGAGCGGCACGCTGACTTGCGTTTTGAAGCCATTTTCCGCCAGCTGTTGGGCGATGTACCGCGGATGAAAGTCAAAGTTCAGCTCGACGAATTCTATCGGTTGCAGGTCATAGGGGTTCCACGCTTGGCGACCCAAGGCGTAGCGTAACATCGCTTTCAGATTGCGTTTATTAGCGTATTCGAGGATGAATAAGCCGCCATCAATCATGGTTCGTCGTATCTGCGAGAGGAGCGCAGGCACATCCACGAAGTGATGAATCACGCGAATGAGGGTGACCGCATCGAATATAGCGGGGCGGAATGGCAAATGATAAGCGTCTGCCGCCACGTAGACGATGCGTTCATCCCCCATCCTTTGGCGAGCGTATTGCAACTGAGAAAAAGAGTAATCTAACAATACGACTTGTTCGTACATGTGGAATTCATCGGTCAAACGGCCAAAGCCGCCGCCCACTTCTAGCAGGCGACGACCTGACGACGGCAATAATCGGCGCAAAACCTGTCGTTCCACTTGGTCTTCGTAATCGCGCCCTTTATCTTCCCAAAAATCGGTGCGATACGTAGACCCTTCGTAATCGCAAATGGGCCTATCGCTCATATCCGCGCCTAATCCGCTATCAAGGATTCGTGGGAGTCGGGATGATGAGTCCCAAATCATTGGGCGAGGACGATTCGCCCCCTCCTACAGGCGGGACAACCGTTGGCGCTTCAAATCCCCCTAAAGACGGGTCGAGCAAAGGCAAGCCATCGGGCCCTAATTGCGGCGTTGCGTCCGTCGTCTGGGAAGAAGCGGGCGGCAAAGCATCGCCAGCCGCTTGGGCCGCTAAGTAATCTTGTGCCATTGTCCCATCATAAGTAGAAGGCGGTACGCCCGCGGCATTCAAATTTTGTATAGCGCGTTCGTTGATAATTTCTGGCGTATCGCCGTTAGCATATAATTCTGGCCGCACCAATGCATCTAGTAAAGGAATGCCACCTAACGGCACAATCCCCGTGAGTTGCGCGGCGTTTTGCGGCGGCATCGGCTCGCCGAGTAAAGGATAATTTAGCCCCGCCGTGAGCGAATACCCCGGCCATGGTTTATATGGAGTGGGGTTAAAACCGCTCCCGTCGGTCGCTAATAAGAGCGCTTCTAAGCGTTCGCCATTCAAGATGCGGCCGACTAACTGCCCCGCTTGGTTAAAATCTTGCGGCAAATTATGCAACCCTATCGCCAACGGCTCGAATAGCAGGCCCAACGTTTGTATCGGGTCGCGGAGCTGGGTCTGAGATAGAGGAATGACCGCGCGCACATCGAGCGCGACATCTAAAGTCTCGTCTACAGGCACATCTAAATCGAGCGCCACGGGCAACTGCAAGCCCGCAGGAAGCGTCAGGCTAACTGTAGCCGAAACGTTAGAGGCGTTCAAGCCCGGTAAGTCAATCGTCGCGCGCAACCCGGTTAAGGGGACAGCCTCCGTGAGGACGACCGTTGTATTGGTGTCCAGCGGGATATTGAGCTTGACGGGGATAGTATCGCGCACAGGTATCGTCCAATCAATCGTGGCGTTTTCTAGCCCTTTGGCCGTCGTATGCAAACCGCCGACTAAAGGGTCAGCGATATTTTGTTTAATATCGAAAATCAGTAGACCGAGCACGAGCAGGACGATGATGAGGACAATATTCACAATGAAAGAGAATATGACCATAAACCGCCAAATGAATTTGCCGATACTTCGCAACATAGGGCACTCCCGCAGATGGCTGTTGGCTGGGCAAACAGGCTATCTCACTATACACCGATGACATCATCGGAGCAAATAGACTTCTAACCGATTATACCACTCTCGGGCTATTCCACCCCATCTCAAGCCATAAATGTTATAAAATGGGTATAAAGTAGTTATTGTCAGTCATTTACCCACAACTTGTGAAAAGAGGTCTTTATGAGCGACGCCGAGCGAATTTCCCATGCGCTTATTCTGCCAGATAGAGATTTTGATAAATGGTTCCAAGCGGCGCGCGCTTATGCCCAAGCGTTCGAGCGTGTCGCCATTGTCCGCTCGCCGGCCGGCAACGACATCAACCGCTATCGTGATGTAACGGCTGTGCAGGCCCCGCTCACGTGGTATCGGGATAGTGCTCTAGAGCATATCCGCCGCTTTTATCCTATGGTCGTGCGGGTGGATGTTATCCCGGCCAAAACCCCCGAAGACCTCGCGAAAGCCCTACAAAAACGCATCGCAGATAAAGACCGCTTTGGCGCGAAACAAAATAACCCCGTGCATATTTACGACCGCTTTATCTTGGAATGGCCAACCGATTATCGCCCGATGCGGATTACGCGCAAATTTGTAGATGCGCCCGGCCTCGATAAAGACCACGAAGGCATAGACATTGCCGCCAGCGCTGGCGCTAGAGTATTGGCCGCGGCTGATGGTGTTGTCACCCGCCAATGGGCCTTGCCCGATGTAGACGATTTGGGTTATAGCCAGTACGTGCAAGTGACCTCTACGTTTAATAACCAAACTTATATCACGACCTATGTCGGCTTAGGGACAATCGAAGTGCCGTTAGGTACTGTGGTCAAAGTCGGCGATGTATTGGGCACAAGTGCCCGCAACAGCTTCAAGCTCATTTTACAACGCCCCGGCGCGGGGATGAGCGATTTTCGCATACCCGATGTACTCGACCCAACCCACTATATTTACATTGATGGTTTCCGCGTCACCCCCACAGCCAACGGTGTGCGCGTCCGCCATCTGCCCGACGCCAAAAATGGGCAAGTCATCGGCCAAGTCAACACCTTTGACATGCTCGATTCGTTGGAAAACCACGGGCGCGCCTTGACGAAAATAGGCGTAGAAGGGGAATGGTTGCGCGTCAGGACGCCAGATGGCAAAGATGGCTATGCCGCGGCGTGGTTTTTGCAAGCCACCCAAAAATCAGCCAGCGGCCTATTCGACGGTATCAACATCCTTGGCGTCAATCTTGACCAACTTCACCCCTTAGGAACCCCTGACCCATCGCGTCTAGGCGGCATTGGCTGGGTGCGCTTTGGCTACAACGTGTCTAATAACAGCGGCTCAGAAGACATCGTCGCCGCTTACGACCGTTACGCCCGCGTCGTAGAAAAATATGTGAAAGCGGGCTACAAGGTGCTTTTCGCCACCAGCCACCAGACCTACGGCGAAGGCAAAAATGAATTTTGGCCTTGGCCCTCTATGACGGACCAGAAATGGGACCAACTCATCCCGCGCTTCGCCGATATGATGGGGCGCATCGCCAAGCAATGGGCATCTAGCGGCATGGTGCATTGCTGGCAAGTGTGGAACGAACAAGACGCGCCTATCGGGGCGGTCGCCAGCGTGCCGATGCTCGCCCATAACTACGGCAAGATGTTGACGCAGACGATACGCGCCATCCGCGCCAGCGACCCCAAAGTCTACATCATCACCGGCGGGCACACGAGCGGGCCTGTCAAAGGGAGCCAATATGCCCGTAACGCCCTCAGCGTAGTGCCTTTTGACGCCCGCCCCGATGGTATCGCCTTTCATCCTTACGGGCGCGGCATCAACCCCGGCCCGCCTTACGCCATTTTCGGGCACATTGACGAAGAAATTCAGTATTACGGCCCCATCATGCCCGATAAACCTTTATGGATTACCGAATGGGGCGTCCTAGACCGCGGCAACGATAACCCTAAAGACATCGCCGATTATGCGCTAGGGATGATACGCCATCTAAAGGTGAAGTATCCGGGGCGCATTGCGGCGCTCATTTGGTACGCATGGGCAGAAACCATGCATAATGGCTATGGCATCGTTGGCGCGGATGACCGCCCGCGTCCGCCGCTGACCGAAATGTTCTTGAAGGCGTAAATCATCAGCAGTTATGGCAACCGTGGTCATCTATGAACATAACCACCTGCTGGTCTTGATTCCATAGGGCCACCTTGCCACCGTATAAATGCGCCAGTATCTCCGGCTTATAGACCTCTTGAGGCGGGCCATAAGCGATGAGATGCTGGCGCAAAGCCATCACCCGCTGAAAGCGATTGAAAGCTAACTGCAAGTCATGGGTGCTGAGGATGATAGCTAATCCCTCTTGGTGGAGCGCGTCCAAAATCGCCAATAATTCATCTTGAGCGGCGACATCCACACCAGCGAAAGGTTCGTCTAGCAATAATAAACGCGCTTGTTGGACGAGCGCCCGCGCGATGAAGGCCCGCCGCCGCTGACCGCCACTCAAATCGCCGACGGGGCGCTTCGCCTCTCTCGATAAGCCCACGCGCGCTAAAGCCTCATGAACAGCGTCCCAATGCTCTCGCCTTGGCCAACGCAACCAACCCACACGGCGCGCCAACCCCATCATCACGGTATCTTCTACCGTGACCGGGAAATCCCAATTCACTTCATCTTGTTGGGGGATATAGCCCACCCGAATATGCGGCGCGATGACCACCCGACCAGCGCGCGGTTGGATGAGGCCCATCATCGCTTTGAGCAGGGTAGACTTTCCCGCCCCATTGGGGCCAATGATGGCTAGCGTTTGCCCTTCTGCCAAGTCGAAACCGACGCGCTCGATGGCCGGCGCGCCGTTATATGCGACCGTTAAATCTTGGACTGTGACGATAGACATTATTCATCCTCAGTATAATTTTGTCTGGTTGGGTCGCCAATAACTCGAACCGTCTTTTTCGCGATTGAGCAATCTGTTTTCAAACATTTCTCGTCTTAGCATCGCCCAATCCTCAAAGGTGTGATACCGCTTGAGCAATTCGTTCACTTCGCGTTCGCTATAGACGCGGCCGAACTCGAATTTAGACGCCAAATAGCGCAAGATAGCCTGCTGTACGGCGCGTTTTTTTTGCCCCGGCCACGCGGTTACGCGCCCTTCATCATCCAAAAAAGAGGGCGGAATAGCCGCATCAACAAACCCCAAAGCCTCGCGGATGAGCTGAGCACGGCGCGCCCTCTCCTCCGCTGTCAGATAGACCATTTCGGCATCGGGATGAATGGGTCGGTGCGGCGCGGGGTCGCCGTAGTATCGGGGGAGAATGTGGGCGTGCAGATGAGGAATCGCATTGCCGAGCAATTCAAAGTTCATCTTCAGCGGTTGGAATACCCGTTCCAAAGCCCGCCCAACCCGCATCATATCGTCGAAGAAGAGGTGTCGTTCTGCATCATTCAGTTCATAGGGTTCGCGAACATGCCTATGGCTGATGAGCACACAATAGCCACGCACAAATTGATTGCGAACAAGCCGCAAACGGCTAAAAGCCAAATCGGCAACGGTTGTACCGTATTCATCATCTGCCGCTTCTGTAGCCACAGCCGCGCACAGCGGGCAATCATCGCCGCGGACGAGCGCCTCCCATTCGACTAGCGAACGCCAGTTTTCTAGACCCATCGTCCTACACCTCAGCTTTGTGCTACTGTTGAATATACAGTATAGATTCTTAAAATCAAAGATG
Organism: Anaerolineaceae bacterium; assembly: GCA_037441665.1. Classification (GTDB taxonomy): domain Bacteria; phylum Chloroflexota; class Anaerolineae; order Aggregatilineales; family Phototrophicaceae; genus JBBIRQ01. Next base: position 80,536 of record JBBIRQ010000014.1, read on the forward strand.
GGTTCATTCATACAGCTTAGTTGATAGACAGGGGCTAAGCGCGTTACAATCCCCACCATGTAGCGCAACAATAGCTCAAAGGATAACCCATGACGACGGAAGAACGTATCCGCGCGCTATCCGAAATTGCGGATGAAGTACGCGCCTGTACCAAGTGCCCACTGCACAGCGCCGGCCGCATCCAAACCGTGCCGGGGTATGGCGATGTCAACGCGGAAATCTTATTCATCGGCGAAGCGCCCGGCGAGCAAGAAGATAAGCGTGGGTTGCCCTTTGTCGGACGTTCTGGCCAATACTTAGATTATTTGCTCGATAAAATCGGGCTTAAACGCTCTCAAGTTTTTATCGCTAACGTTATCAAGTGCCGTCCGCCCGCCAATCGCGACCCGCAACCTGATGAAATCATCGCCTGCAAACCGTATCTAGAGCGGCAAATTGCCATCATAGACCCCTTGGTCATCGCCACTTTGGGGCGCTTTAGCATGGGGTTATTCTTCCCCGGCGGCAAAATTACGGCCATCCATGGCAAACCGCGCTACGATGAACGCCGCGCATATTATCCTTTTTTCCATCCCGCCGCCGTGCTAAGAAACCCAGACCTACGCCGCGATATGGAAGCGGATTTTCGCCGCTTATTAGATGTCGTCGCAGAAGTGAAGCGCCGCCGCGCAGAAAGCCCGCCACCGCCGCCCAATCAAACGCCGCCACCCACAGATGACGAAGGGCCGCCCGTGCAACTGCGCTTGTTCTGAGGTGACTCGTCATGGCGATAATTGACGCTCTTATCGTTGCCACCCGCGCCGCAAACGCTCAATTAGCTATTTATTGCATGAAGGACCGAACCAATGAAAACACGCGCCGCCGTTTTATATCATATGGGTTCACCCCAACCTTATCAGCAAAGTGCGCCGTTAGTGATAGATGAACTTCATCTTGGCGAACCGAGCTATGGCGAGGTTTTGGTAGAGATTGTTTGCGCGGGCTTATGTCATTCGGACTTATCGGTGATAGATGGCTCGCGCCCGCGCCCCCTGCCGTTGGTGATGGGGCACGAGGCAAGCGGCATCGTGCGCCAAGTGGGAGCGGGCGTTCAACAATTTTCCGAAGGCGACCATGTCGTCTTCAGTTTCGTACCCATATGCGGGCGTTGCGCCTACTGCATCGCCGGGCGCGGCGCGCTTTGCGAAAATGGCGCTCGTGCCAATACAAACGGCACTTTGCTTTGCGGCGAGCGACGCTTTACCGACTCTGTCGGGCGGGTTTGCTATCATCATCTCGGCGTGTCCGCCTTTTCTCAATGGACGGTTGCCGCTCAAGAATCGCTCGTCAAAATCGAACCTGATATTCCCCTCGATAAAGCGGCCCTTTTCGGTTGCGCGGTGATGACCGGTGTAGGGGCGGTGATGAATACGATTCAGCTACAAGCGGGGGATGCTATCGCCATCTTCGGTATGGGCGGCGTTGGCTTAAGCGCCGTAATGGGCGCACGGGTGGCGGGCGCTTATCCTATTATTGCGGTGGATGTCGTGCCAGAAAAATTGCGCTTAGCGCGAGAAGTCGGCGCTAGCCATACGGTGCTCGCCAAAGATGAAGACCCGGTCGCGGCCATACGCGACCTCACCCATGGCGGCGCACTTTATACCCTAGAGAGCGTCGGTAGCGAAGTCGTGTTAGGACAAGCCTATCAAGCGACACGGCGCGGGGGCACGACCGTCAGCGTCGGCTTACCGCATCCTAGCAAACACGTTAACCTTTCGGTCGTTTCCATTGTGGGGGAGGAAAGGACGATTAAGGGGTCTTATATGGGGTCTTCTATCCCACGGCGCGATATTCCCCGCTATATCGCTTTGTATCGGGCGGGATTACTGCCTGTAGATAAACTCCATACCCACACCTTGCCGTTGGAAGAGATTAATAGCGGTTTCGACCGCTTAGCCAACGCCCAAGCGGTGCGCCAAATTATTCGGCTGGGCCAGCTATGAACACCGAACTGGTAAACCGCGGCCATTATCGCCACTTTTTGGCCATCCCCACACGTTGGATGGATAACGACATCTACGGACACGTGAACAACGCGCTCTATTACGCCTTTTTCGATACGGTCATCAATACGTATCTCATCCATTTTGGCGGCTTAGACATTATCAATGGGGAAATCATCGGGCTGGCTGTAGAAACGCATTGCCAATTTTTACGCCCTTTAGCTTTTCCAGAGGTGATTGATGCCGGCTTGCGGGTGGGCAAATTAGGCAATAGCAGTGTGCGTTACGAAATAGGCTTATTCAAACAGCAGGAAGCGTCGGCGGCCGCCCATGGTTACTTTGTGCACGTCTTCGTCAATCGGCAGACGCGTCGCCCCAGCCCTATCCCGTCTACAATTCGCGCCGCTTTAGAAGTTTTACTATCAAACGAATCATGATATTCACGCCGCCCTTAAACCGCGCACGATTAAACCCACGCCGCCGGCCATCAAGCCCAGCATAAAGAGGGTTTCAAATAGCGTCGCCGAACGAAAATAGAGGCTTAAATTGTTGAGGATGCCTACAACAATCATCAGGATACCCGCTACTAGCAATCCCCATCCAAGCAATAGGCGAGCGTTAAAAAACAAAATCCCTATTCCTGCTAGTAGCACCAACAAAGAAGCGGTGAAGCCATCAAAACTAGCAATACGCCAACCCCAAGAGCTAGACACAACCACATTGTTACTGAACAAAAAGCCTCCAATGAGGAGCATAACTAAACCCGCTACAAATTCAAGAAGGCCGCCAGCTGTGCCTCCCGGTCCACGCTTTGGTTTTCCAAAATGCATATTTACTCCTATTTTGGGAATAGCTTAACGATATGGTATGAATAATATACCATATCGTTTAGGCCTTAAACAAAGAGGTTTCAGCGGATATATGCCTGATAAGCCAATAAATCGGGATGCAGAGCATATTGCGCCCCTTGCCGAATGACTTCTACGAAGGCAAACAGATTAGGCACAAAACAATCGCGCATATAGGCGTCAAAGTCGAGCATTTGGTTAGCCCAACGATACAGCAAATTGGGGTCGGCATCGTGGTAGAGCATGTAAATATATTGCTCGTGATAATTCATCTCCCAAACATTATTGCCCATGGTGGTCATTGCGGCGGCAACGTTACGCGCTTCATGAACGCTGTGGAAACGATAAGCTTGCTCCCCGATGAACACACTGAAAGATTCGCCGGCGGGCGGGAAATAATGGATATATTGGCGCGGATAAATCACCCAGCCCAATTCTTCATCGCGTCTTAAGGTCACGCTCACCAGTGGATTTTGCAACTGTTCAAAATGAGCTATGGGCGCTTTGCGGATTTGTCCAGAACCATAAGAATAATAGTATAGCGTCTGTTCAGATAGCGACAGGCGCAGGCGTTTTCGGTCACTGCGCCAATCTTTACACACCATTTGCCAATCTATGCTGGGCATGACGAATTGATGCTTTTGGCATTGGCGGCCATCAGCGCGCGGCCCTGTAAAAAATTGGCAATTTTCACATTGGGGATACTCAGCCACTACCCAATCTCCTCATCAGGCTTTAAGCATCCATTTTAGCAATATTCACTCTGCAAGGGAGGCATGTAACAAGATTGTAGGATTATCGTTCATCCTAGTTTACACTCTGTTTACAAACAAAATATGCCCCAGACCTACAAATTTTGGCCAACGCACCCTATAATGCCTGCCGATTTGCTCCTTTTTTCTTATCGCTATTCGGTGGGTTAACCTGTTAGGAGGTTCGTACCGATGATAGAAGTGAATCATCTTGTTAAGCAATATGGCTTTTATACCGCTGTAGACCATATCTCTTTTACAGCAGAAACAGGGCAGGTGACAGGTTTTTTGGGGCCGAATGGCGCAGGCAAAACCACGACCATGCGTATCCTCACGGGTTATCTGCCGCCAACATCAGGTCAAGCTATTGTCGCGGGGTATGACGTGTTTGAAAATAGCATGGCCGTGCGCCAAAAAGTAGGGTATCTGCCAGAAAATGTGCCCCTGTATCGCGATATGACCGCCCGCGGCTATCTCATGTATTTGGGGGAAATCCGCGGCATATCGAATCGCAAAGCCCGCGCGGATGCCGCCCTAGAGCAAGTCCGCCTGACGCATCGGGCCAATAGCCGCATCGGCACGCTGTCTAAAGGTATGCGCCAGCGCGTCGGGTTGGCCGCGGCGCTCCTGCACGACCCGGAAGTGCTGATATTGGATGAGCCAACCATCGGACTAGACCCCTTCCAAGTGTTGGAACTGCGCGAGTTGGTGCGTGAATTAGGGCGGAATCATACCGTTTTATTCAGCACGCACATCTTATCAGAAGCAGAACAAGTATGTGATAAGGTGGTCATCATCAATCAAGGGCGCATCATCGCCCAAGGCGCTCCCGGTAGCTTGCGCGGGCAATTAGAGCGCGGCGGGCGCATCCTCGCGCGGGTGGCAGGTCCTACAGACGCTGTCATCAGCGCCTTGAAAACGCTCCCCAACATCGCCGATGTGACTATAGAACATGATACCTTCATCATCACACCCCATGACGATGAAGACCCGCGCCCACAAATCGCCCAACTGGTCATCCAAAATGGTTGGCAACTGGCAGAATTGCGTTCGCTGGCGGTGAATTTGGAAGAAATCTTCCTAGAAGTAACTCGGCAATCCTTGCGCCAAAGCGATGGTCAAGCGCCGCAAGCCGCTTATATTAATGTTGAAGGATAAGGAGGGGAGAATATGCGCGCCACTTGGGCTGTCTACAAAAGAGAACTCGCTCTATATTTTCGCTCAGCCATTGCATATGGCATCGCCTTCGGGCTGATGTTTTTCTTGGGGTTATTATTTAGCGCCAATGTTTCCACCGCCACACAAATCAACCTGAGCGCCGCCAGCGGTGGCTTCGGCGCTTCACAAATTATACCGGCCGATGTTTTGGTCACGAGCACAATGGGCACGCTCACGTTGTTGATGTTCATCTTCGCACCGCTTTTGACGATGCGGCTCATCGCGGAAGAAGCGCGCGAAGGCACTCTAGAAGTACTGATGACCCTGCCCATGAACGAATCCGCCTTCATCATCGGCAAATTTTTAGCCGCATGGACTTACTATACGTTCATCCTCGTGCTCACATTTTTGTATGTTATCTTGCTAGCGGGCATCAGCCCCGTAGATAGTGGGCGCGTGTTGGCGGCTTATTTCGGCGCTTGGCTATATGGCGGCGCTACTATCGCTGTGGCGCTCATTTGGTCAGCCGTCACCGAAGACCAAATCTTGGCCGCTTTCCTCGGTGCCGCCACCATCCTTGTATTCTTTTTGGCGGAATTAGCCGCCATTTGGGCGGAAGGCCAAGGCTTCACCGGTTTAGTAGGGCTAACGCGCGAGCTAAGCTTACAAGCCCACTACCAAGATACCATGTTAGCCGGCATCATCCGCGCCGAAGACATCGTCTACTTTATCTTGTTGATGATAGGGTCTTTGTTCATCACAACGCGCATCGTCGAGACGCGCCGCTGGAGGGCATAACATGAGCGACTATCTACAAAACCCAAATACTCAGAATGAACCGCTTATCCCGCCCCAAGTGCTACTATATGTCGCCATATTCGGCTTCTTAATCGCTATTGTGGTGCTATTCACCCAACCGGAATTTTCGGTTATTGGTTATGGCGGTTTGGCCATCGGTCTTTTGTCTCTGTTGGCGTGGGGGCTACTAGCGCCGGAACAATTGCGCGCGGCCTTTACGGGGCGCACGGCGCGCTTCGGCGGAACGAGTATCTTCGTCACCGCTGTCTTCATCGTGGCTTTAGCCGCCATTTACATTTTGGTACGCCAACAAAAATGGCATAACGACATCACCGATACCAGCACATTTTCGCTCTCGGCAGAAACGACCGAACTGCTAAAAACCATTGCCGCCGACCCCACCACACCCCAAATCAAAATCATTGGCTTTTACGGCACAGCTCAAGGCGCGGAAATAGACCGCAATACCATATTGTTTGACCAGTACGTGCGCGCCAGCAATAACAAAATTAGCTATGAAATCGTTGACCCAGATCGCAACCCGCAAATCACGGATTTGTACGAGTTAGGCAATAACGACATCGTGGTTGTACCCCTGCGGGATGATGGCAGTCCTGATGTGGAACGCAAAGAGTTGGTCAGCTTTTTCAATCAGGAAGATATTACCAATGCCATTTTGCGCGTATCGGCGCAGGGCGATTTCCGCGCCTATTTCCTCACGGTTGAACAAGGCTTGCAATTGGATAACGCCAACGGCGGCCTAACCCAATTGAAAGAGGCCATGGATCAGTTCAAATGGACCAGCCAAAGCATCACGCTGACCGATTTATTGAACCCCGAAGGGGAAATAAAGCTGAATGACCCCGCCGCCGATGGCGAAGTGTTGGTCATCCCCGGCGGCGCAACGGCCCTACCAGACGAAGCGGCTAAAGCCATCACCGATTATCTGGATGCGGGGGGTGATGTCATCTTATTTGCGGACATCAATACCCAAGGGGAGCCTTCTTTAGCGACCGCGCCCAATCTATCGGACTATCTGGCCGCTCAATTCGGCGTGCGCGTCAATGATGACCTCATCCTAGACCGCTTTAACCAACTCCAAAACCCGTTAACTATCCTTGCTGGCGATTTTGGCAACCACCCCGTGACAACCCCGCAAAATTTTAACGCGGTCATCTTCGGCTACTCGCGGAGCATCACCATTGCCCCCACTCTGCCGCCGAATGTCACTGTAACGCCGCTCATCCGCACGAGCGCTAACGCTTATGCCAAAGTCGGGCTAAATCTGAGCACAGCCGACGAATCAGCCTTCGCCCAACAGCCCAACGACCCCACCGGGCCTTTTGTGGTGGCGGTAGCGGCAGAAAACACCCAAACCGGGGCGCGTCTCGTCATCTTCGGTAGTCGCGATGTGCCAGTAGACCAATACGCGGCCTTTGCCGCTGTGGGGTTCGGTAATCTCGATACGACTTTCCGTAGCTTGGCTTGGGCCACGGGATACGATGAATTCTTCGTCAACATTCCGCGCGTATCGCCAACACAAAACCCGGCGGATACGCCCATCATCGCGGATGACCAACAAATCCGCCTCATCAACTTTGTCACGGTGGGCGTTTTGCCCTTTGGTTTATTGCTATTGGGCTTTTTCATCCGCCAATTGGGCCGCGAACGGCAAATAGCGAGCCAATAGGATAAGGGGGAATAAACGATGCGTATCAACCGCAATACCACCATCCTCATCTTAGCTAGCCTTGCGATTATCATTGTGGCGCTTGTGCTGACCAATAATCCCGCCACGGCGCCGGAAAATGGCACGGCCACACCGTCGAACGATTTCGCCGGACCTATCTTCCCAGAAATCGCCGCCACCGAAGACCAAGAAAAGGTGGTCAGCGTGGTGATTCAAAATAACGAGAGCGGCCAAACGCTGACCATGACAAAAGCCGAAGATAATATCTGGTCGCTATCTGGCTCGGCCGTAGACCCAGAGCGCGAAGTAGACCAAACGAAGATCGTCGGCTCGATGGGCGTAGCCGCATCGTTAGAAGCGGTTAACGGCTTCGCATTAGAAGGCGATTTAGCCACTTTCGGTCTGGATGAACCGCAGTATATCATCACCTTAAACGATGGCGAGCGCGACTATAGCGTTAAAATCGGCCGTACCAATGCCGATAACACCCGCTACTATGGCCTCGTCAATGATGATACCAGCACTATCTACCAATTCCGTAAAAACTTCATGCTCGATAATTTGGTGGCACTCGCCAATGAACCGCCTTACGTCACCCAAACGACCAGCACCACTAAACCGATTGTCCCCGGAAATATCTTCCCCGGCTTGGCCGCCAATTCGCTCACACGGCTTGAAATCGCAGGAGAAGCGGGCGAAATTGTCTTGGAACGCACAGCAGATAACTTCTGGACGATTGGCGGGGAAGCCGCCGTATTGGCGAACCCGCTAGCAGAACCTGAAGTAGATTTCGATGCCGTCAATAGCGCGCTCAGCTCTTTTGTGGGTTTGCGCGCGCTCACCAGTTCATCGGCTGGCGATTTGGCCGCCTTAGGGCTGGCAGAACCCGCCTATACTTTCACGGCGAGCGATTTCAACGACCAAACCTACACCCTAGCCATCGGTAACACAGAAGCGACCGGTAGCGGTTATTACGCGCTCGTCAACGGGGACGAAACAACCATCTATCTACTAGATGGCACAAGCGCTATAGATGGCTTGACGGCGCTCATCACAAACCCGCCTTACCGCCCGCCCGAAGCCACACCAGAAGTCACGCCCGAAATAACGCCGGAAGCCACCGCCGAAAATTAGCCACAACATCAGGGGATTTCTGAACAGAAATCCCCTGAACTTTTATCGGGCCAACGCAACTACACGAATAAAATTCGCGTATAATCAATAGAAACCATGTTATGCAGAACGATAAAGCCATGAGCGAAGAACGCAAAAACGACGATAAGGGCGGCATTAACGCTTGGGAGGTGATTTCTCTGTTCGGGCGTGGCGTCGCCAAAGGCGTACAATGGATAGGCAACGCGCCTGATAATATCTCCAACATGCTTCATGATGGCGTGCATACTGTCCGTAATGCTATGTCTATCACCGAGATTGTTTCTATCTTTAACACCATTGATAAAGACATCACGCTGATTAACCACGAATCCAAACACGATAACCAAATTATCCCCGCCCTGACCATGAAGCACACCCACACGGCGCAAACGGATGGCATCTGGGTGCCGTGGTACGACCCCAACCGAACGAACAATTTCAAACATCACTGCTTAGAATTCATCTCCGAAGACCAATCTATTTTGTATATTTGGCAATGGGGACATTATATTTATTGGTGTAGCCGACTGAACGAACAAGGGCAACCCGAACGCGCTTATAAAATTGGCGGCGTCGCGGAAGCAGTTGGCAGGCGCTCGCTGGTCATTCGTTATGACCCCGATTTTGGCTACAGCGCTTTTCTCAGCCGCGTAGATGGCGAACGATAGACCAAATTTCGGAAGATTTTCATAATGTAATAGTCCCATAATGGTTATAATGAATCATATAAAAATGCTGATTGGTGTTGGGTTAAGGTATAATGTATTACAAGCGACGTTCTGGAAATCCGATATTGCGCGTTATCATCCTCGGTATGATAGCCGGCATGGCTTATCTCATCTATGATAACTTTTCCGTCCCTGCGCCTGCCCGCCCCTCCCCTTCGGCGATTCAGCCTTCTAGTGGGGAAATAAACGGCGCGAACCCCGAACCTATCGCCAACTCCGCGGAACCCCAAGCGGGCGAAAACGCCGCGCCCCGCGTCACCGATTTACAACCCGACATCCCTCCCGGAACGACATTATTCATCCCTAGCGCTGGCATTTACGCTAATATTTTCCGCGTTTATCTAGATGGCGAAAGTTGGGACGTCAGCCGTTTAGGGACGAACGTAGGGCATTTACAAGGCACTTCTTGGTTGAACGAAAAAGGCAATGTCGTTTTGTCTGGCCATGTTGAACTTTCCGATGGGCGGATTGGCGCTTTCGCCAATTTAGACGAAATCAAAATCGGTGACCTCGTCATCGTCCAACAAAATGGCGTCGAATATCGCTACGCTGTCACCCAAGTGGGCAAAACCACCCCGGACGATTTAACCCCCTTGTACCCATCGGAACAAAGTATGCTGACGCTCATCACCTGTGGTAGTTACGATTTCTTCAGCGATTCTTATCTAGAACGTACTGTTGTCATCGCGGAGTTGCTTAGTTAAAAATTCTTGGTATCCTTTAACATGGCAAGATTGTTGTAGGGTCACCTGCAATTGACTTGCAAACGGAACTTGTTCATGTAGGTACGGCGGGGACGTTACGGAAGCGTCCCCGCTTGTTTTATAGCGGGGGCGGATTGATTCAGCGCCTTTTTGGGGCGGCTCTCATATCGTCTCATTGCGAAACGCTTTATAATAAAGCTAAGTGTTGCTAAGCCTAAAGTGTCGCTCATGGTTGATACATCACAACCCCGCCCGGCCAAAACCCGCTGGTCTTTGCCTCATCCGTTACAGCGGTTGCGGATGCGCCTACTCCGCACGTTTTGGTACATTTACCCTGATGTCACGCTGGTTTTGCAGGCGCGCCCTCTGCTCATTTTAGAAACATTGCTCAAAGCCGCCAAACCCAGCACCGAGCGCCTGCATCTCCGCGAGGTCTTCCGCCAAGGGCGGCGTTATCACCTCCAGCCCATGCCTAATGGCTTTGTGATGTCTACCACCAGCAAAGTACAATGGCATTATCGGCGGCGCACGGTATCTTCTTCGTTGCTAGATGGCGAATTGGTCGTCATAGACCAAGATACCACCCGTTTGACCATGCGCGCTCATTTCCGATTGGCATACCTACTCAGTTCGTTGCTCATCCCGTTATATGTTACTTCTATCCTCATTTGGATGCCTTGGCCCCGACTCGTTATCATCAGCTTATTGATAGGCGTATACCTACTGTCGTGGTTGGGACATCGTTATAACGCGGCCTTAGAAGCGCACGAGATGATTTACTTCGTCACCAAAGCTCTAGAAGATTATGTGCCCAAAATGAGCGGGGTTTTAGCCGCGGGCGAAACGGTAGTCTATAATCCCGATTTCGCCGAAGCGTGGGAAAATTTTTACCATCAAAAAGAACAACCATGACAATATTGAGTCATTCAACGACATTTAGCCAGCCATTCCCCTATAGGAGCAGTGCCCATGTTGACTTCATCCATACGCAAGCGGCTTGCGTTGACGATAGCGCTTTTCATCGTCGTGGTCGGCGCGATTAGCTTAGCGCTGTTCACGGCCGGGTTGCGGAACGCCGCTATCCCGTTAGGGACACCGTCGGGCGACATCGCTTTTATGACCAATCGCGATGGCACATGGGATGTTTACGCGATGGATACAGAGGGCGTGCTGACAAATCTCATGAGCGCGAGCGATGGGCCAACAGCCCATGATTATTTCGCCAGTTGGTCTTTGGATAGCCAACGGATGAATGTATTATCCAATCGCACAGGTGACATGGGACCCACACAAATTGAACCCAACGGCGCTAATCCACGCAATTTAGATGTCGTGAGCGCCATCTTCACGCTATTTGGCGAAGGCCGCCTAGATTGGGATGCTTTTTGGTCGCCCGATGGGGCGCGGGTGGCGTGGTCATCCTTGCGCGATTTAAATCTTGAACTCTATGTCATCCCCACAGACAGCGACTTCACCCCAGAAGCCGCCGTCCGCCTGACGAACCATCCGGCCCGCGATTGGTTTGGGGCGTGGTCGCCCGATGGTGACCGCATCGCTTTTTCCTCCGATAGGGCCGGCAACGAAGATATTTACCTCATTTCAGCAGATGGCGGCGAACCTATACAATTGACCAATAGTCCATGGGATGAATTGCGCCCCGCATGGTCTTTGGATGGTCAAACCCTGCTTTACGTCTCTGATGAAGATGATGCCCTCGTGAACGGGCAACTGCGGTTGATGCTCATGGATGCGGATGGCAATAATCAGCGCCCCTTAAGCGATGCCCTCTTCCGTGGCGGTGCTGTCTATTCTCCCCAAGGTGATGAGACGCTGTATATGTCCAACGAGGAAGGGGATTGGAATATCTATCTGATGAATAATGATGGTAGCGACCTGCGACGCTTGACAGAGGGCGATTCTGACGATTTATTCCCCGTATGGCGCCCCTAATTGATGCGTATATCACGGTCATCATGCGCTGGCTTATGGCCAGAAGCGAGGGGAATTGTTACGGTTCGTCCCGTAGGGATGCTTTGCGGGGCCGCCCTAAGGCCTATCAAAATCAATCCCGCTGACAGCACACTACCGAGCGACCCGACGATGATAAAACCGAACGCCGCCGCCCGCAATATTTCAGTCGCTATCGTCGTTAACTCGGTCGCTAAGACGACATTCCCGCTGTTAGCTTCGGCGATAATTTCTGTGACGAACGCTTCTGACTGAGGGGTTGCGATTAAAACGCCCATCGTCAAAATGAGCGCCGACGGAATGAACAGCATCCAACCCAGCCAAAGCCACAAACCGCGACGGTCGCCGCTGGCAATCATCCCATTCACCAACCACGACAACAGCCCGATAACGAGCAGATAAGCGATGGACATATTGAATTGGGAGATGGCTTGCCAGCCGCTCTGCTGGAAATCTTCAGCCGTTATCGGTGGGGCAAAGGTCAAAGTATCGTCAAACGTGCGCGCCCACTGCATAATTTGGTCGCGCAAGTGGCTTTGGGCGCGTTCCTCGCTCCAATCGGGCGGTAGACACGTGAGAAAGCCGCCGCCCGACGCTTGATTAGACCGTTCCGCGGGGCAAGGTGGCAATTCAGCAACCACAACGCTAGCCGTGCGATTCGCCCCGCCATTATCGAGTAAATCCGACTTCAGCGGCGCGAGATGGATGCTCAGGTCTAGAACGGGCGTCTTCCCTTCTATGAAGTCGAATACATGATTCACAAGGCGGCTCACCTCGCCCCGAACATAATCGGGGGTTAGGCTCGCGGTGGCGATGCGCGCTTGGGCTATTTGAATTTCTCGCGAGGTACTATCAGTGACTAGCGTTTCTTCGTCCCAAAGGCTGGTATATAGGGTTGGACTATCCAGCAGTTCGATATAAAAATCGCGGTTGAAGGCCCAAGTACGAATAGCTAATAATGATAAAACACATAGCAGTATAGGGAATACCAAGCAAAAATAGAAAACAGCTCCAACAGCAGAACGACATCCGCGCATCGTAAAAGTCCTATGCTGATTTAGCGCTTTGTATACCATTATGGTCTACAATGAGGAGGCTTGGCAATGACAACAAGGAGCAGGTGGCAGATGAAAGCTTTTTGGCGAGCAATTATAGGTCTCGGCATCATCAACTGGATAGCGGCCGCTTGCGCCGGCCCATCGTCACAGCAGGCGGGCGCGCAATTTGCCGACGCTTCTACTGCGCCTTCGGGACATATTGTCTTCCAATCTAACCGCGATGGCGACATGAGCATTTACATCATGTCCGCAAGCGGAAGCAGTATCCGACGACTGACCGAGGAAGGGCGCGACGAAAACCCCGCCCTTTCCCCTGATGGCGCGCTCGTCCTTTATCAATCTTTTCAGAATGGCAACTACGATATTTTCGTCGTCCCCAGCGGCGGCGGCGACCCTGTGAACTTAACCAACACGCCTGATGCATGGGAAACAGCGCCCGCTTGGTCATCGGATGGAAGCAAAATTGCTTACGCTTCTGATGCGACGGGCAACAACGATATTTACATCATGTCCGCCGATGGTAGCGACATTGTCCAACTGACGACCGACCCCGCCGATGATACCAACCCGGCTTTTTCCCCCGATGGGTTACAGATTGTCTTTCAATCGAACCGCGACCGTGACCCTGAAATTTATATCATCAGCATTGTAGGCGGGGAAAATAACGCTTTATTGTCGCTGACAGACAACGTGAGCGATGACGTCAGCCCTGCTTGGTCACCTAACGGCGCTATCGCCTATCAATCCAATCTCACCGGGTCTAACCAAATTTTCGTCCGCGCGCCCGATGGTAGCACTACGGATGTAGTGCCCAACGCCGCGACGGACAATAGCCATCCGTCTTGGTCGCCAGACGGCAATTGGCTCGTCTACGAGTCGGTGCGCGATGGCAACCCTGAAATCGTCATCGTCCGAGCGGATGGCACTGGGGAGCGCCGCCTGACCAATAATCGCGTGGATGATGCGCGCCCACACTGGGGACCATGATAGCTTTCTTTCGCAGTGCCCTGTTAGCGTGGTTTTTCTTGTGTAGCCTCGTCTGCGCTAGCTCAGTCGTCGGTTTTTGGATGCCTGATGGTGGTCAAATTGCTTTTGTATCCAACCGCGATGGTGACGATGATATTTATCTGTTGGATTTACGCGCCAACATCGCTCATCCCCTCACGCGCAATACCATTCGCGACCGTTTCCCTTCGTGGTCGCCTGATGGCCAGTGGTTGAGTTATCATAGCGGCGTCTTCAGCCAAGGCGATATTGTCGTGATGCGCTGGGACGGGCGCGACCAACGGCGATACACGCCAGATATGGCGCATCCCTTCACCTTTGATGACGCGCGCCCTATCTGGTCGCCCGATGGAGAACGGCTCGTCTTCCAAAATGGCCAATACGGCGGGTTTAACCTGCTGATGATGACCGTCCGCGGGGATGAGCTAACTTATCTCACCCAAGGCCCTCAACAAGATGGCATGGTAGCATGGTCGCCGAACGGCGCGCAAATCGCTTTCACATCCAACCGAGACGGCGGCTATAATCTGTATAGCCTTGAACTTGCCAATCAAACCATCACCCGCCTGACAAACCACCACGCGGATGAATGGGGGCCGGCATGGTCGCCGGATGGCGAGCGTATCGCTTTCGTGGCCGATTGGACGGGCGATGCTGAAGTGTACATCTTATGGTTGGCGACAGGATATATCGTCAATATCAGCCAGCATGACGCTTATGATGATGATGCCAACTGGACGAGCGACGGGAGCGGGTTGGTTTTTACATCGGCCCGCGATGGCGACGAAGACATTTACCTATGGGAAGAAAAGAGCGGCACTATCCGCCGTTTGACGCGCCACCCGTCAATAGATTTTGCGCCCAGTTGGCGACCTTGATACCGCTCTTATCGGTGTTTATTGCCACACTTTAGGCAACGATGTAGGGTCAAATACGGTTTCTTGATGCATCACTTTATCGCGCCATGCGGGCAACCGTGGGAAAATAAGTTCAGCGACGTAATAAGCTTCTTCAAGATGGGGATAACTCGATAAGATGAAGCTATCGGCGCCTAAATCTATATATTCTTGCAAGCGCTCGGCGACGGTATCGGCATCGCCGACGAGAGCCGTACCCACCCCTTTATTGATGAGACCAATACCGGCCCACAAATTGGGGCTAATCTCTAAAGAATCGCGGCTACCGTTGTGCAATGAACGGGTGCGCGCCTGCCCCACAGAATCGAAGCGCTTCAATTTTTCTTGCGCTTCGGCGATAGCCTTTTCATCGGCATAACGTAAAACGCGCTCCGCCGCTTCCCAAGCTTCTTCCGCCCGCTCCCGCACGAAGATATGGGCGCGGACACCCAAACGAATTGTACGCCCTTGTTCCGCGGCCAATTCGCGGATGCGGTCGAACTTCTCCTTAATCATTTGCGGCGGTTCTATCAAGCTCAAATAAACATCAATATGCTTGGCCGCCACGGCCATCCCCGCGGGCGATGAGCCGCCGAAGTAAAGAGGCGGATATGGGCGTTGCACAGGCGGAAAGACCAATTGTCCCCCCTCAATATGTAGATGCTTACCTTGGAAAGTGACCGCTTCGCCCGTGAATAACTGCCGCCAAATCGTCAGGAACTCGTCCGTGACCTCATAACGCTCATCATGGCTTAAAAAAGTGCCGTCGCCAGCTAGTTCAACGGGGTCACCACCGGTGATGATGTTGAGCAATAAGCGCCCGCCCGATAAACGGTCAAAAGTCGCCGTCATACGCGCCGCCAAAGTGGGCGACAAACTGCCGGGGCGCACTGCTATCAAAAATTTCATGCGCCGTGTGAGCGGGATGAGCGATGAAGCAATCATCCAAGAATCCTCGCACCCTTGCCCTGTGGGCAATAGCGCCCCTGTGAACCCTAAACTATCCACAGTGCGCGCTACTTGAGAGAGATAATCTAGGCTGGTAGCGCGCCGACTGATAGGCGTGCCCAAATAGCGCGTATCCCCATGACCGGGGATAAACCATAAGATGTCCATAATTAACCCTCCGTGGGAATAGATGACATCTGAATAGCCCTTATAAAACGTTCTAAGGCGGCGTCGAACCGCTTTTTAGCCTCTGGGTCTAAGAAAGTTAGCCCCGTGCCATTATCATGCTGATATTGATTGTCTATCAAGTACAAACCGCTGTGCAAGTCCTCCGCCCCTAAAGCCGCTAAAATCGGCTTGAAAGCATAATCTACGACCAAAGAATGCGCCATGGAACCGCCGCTGGCGATGGGCAAAACCGCTTTACCAGCGAGTGCGTTAGGCGGCAACACATCCAAGAAGGCTTTTAAGATGCCCGTATATGCCGCTTTGTAGACGGGCGTACACAAGATAACCCCCTGAGCGGTAGCGACTTGTGCGATAGCGTCCTTCAACGTTGGGCCATCCCAGCGGGCATGGAGCAATTCGGCGGGGTCTAAATCGCGAACCTGAAGCATCCGCACTTCAATTCCGCGCGGCTCAATGGTGCGGCGCGCATAATCCAATATCGCTGAAGACCGCGACGGCGCGGAGGGGCTTCCAGCGATGGTGATAACAGTGGGCATACTTGCTCCTCTTGATAGGCTGTTTATTTCATGCCTGTTGTGGCGATGCCGCTAGTGATAAATCTCTGCAAAAAGGCGAAAACAACCGTTATCGGTAGCATCGTGAGAACAGTCATAGCGAGAATATAATTCCATTGGGTATTCAACTCGCCTTGAAAAGCGTTTAAGCCCACCGGCAAGGTGAATAGCTCCGTTCGTGTCACCACGATGAGCGGCCACAAAAAATCGTTCCAGCGCCACATAATCGAAAAAATTGCTAAAACAGCTAAGGCCGGGCGCGCTAGCGGCATGATAATTTGCCAATAGATACGCCATTCGCTCGCGCCATCCACACGCGCCGCATCTATCAGCTCATCCGGTATCGTGAGCATATATTGGCGCAAGAGGAAGACGCCGGTTGGGGTGGCCGCGCCGGGGAAGATAAGCCCTAGCAAATTATTATCCCAACCAACGCGCGAAATCACCAAAAATGCCGGTATCATGATGACCGTTATCGGCACAAGCAAGGTGCTTAGCATCAGCAAAAAGAGCGCATTACGTCCCTTAAAACGATACTTGCTCAATCCAAAGGCGGCCATGCTATTAAAAAGCAAGGTGACGCCGGTAGCGCAAACCGTCACGATGAGGCTATTGCGAAAATAGGTGAAAAAGGGGAATTGTTGTAAAGCGCCTGTGTAATTACTGAAGTCGAAATGCACGACTTGAACGGGCGTCCGCTGATTGATGTTGACGGTCAAAGTATCTTCGGGATTATTGGGGTCTACCATATTGGCCTGAATGCCCACGCGCGATACCTGCGCCATCCGTCGCGTTGTGCCATCTTCCAAGGTGACATCGTACAATTCTAAAGGGGTGTCGTAGCCTTCGACTTGCACGGTCTGGGTGGCGTATGGCAAAAAGGATGGGCTGGCTTCATATAACGCGCTCAACGGTTTGAAGGAGGACATCACCAACCAAACCACCGGCCCAAACATCACAAACGTGCCGATGAACAAGTAGCTATAAGTGAAAACATCCACCCACGTAAACCGCTTGCCCCCCCGCCGCAAGGTCAAAAAGTCGAGCCATGTTTCCACATTCAGCCATTTCATAGCGCCTGCTGTTTGATAACCCATATCAAACCCCTTCTACAGAAACCGCACTCTGGCGACGTAACCATAACTGAAGCGCCGTGAGGACGAGCAACACCAGCGCCATCAGCAGAGAAGCGCCAGCGGCAATGCCATAACGCCGATGGTCGAATGCGGTCTGGAAGATATACTGCACCATGTACTGGGTGGCAGTGCCCGGCGCCCCCCCAGTCAACACGAAGACAATATCGAAAACTTGCACCGCCCGAATGAGCGATAACACCACGACAACTAACATCGTCGGGCGGAGCAAAGGCAAAGTGATACGCCAAAATTGATGCCAAAGCGAAGCGCCATCAATGGCCGCCGCTTCGTACAACTCGCCCGGTATCGCTTGCAAACCCGCCAACAAAATCAGCGTATAAAACCCCATTTGCGCCCATATGCTCACCGTAATGGCCCAAAACGTGGCCCAATCGGCGTTCAGTAAAAAGGGAATACGTTCCAAGCCGACGCTGACTAAAATAGCGTTCAAGACGCCGGTCTGGTGTTGCAGAATCCACTTCCAGATGAGCGCAACGACCACCGGCGATAACAAAACAGGATAGAAGAAAACACTGCGGAAAAACCCACGTGCCCGAATCCGTTGGTTTAATACTAGCGCTGTCACTAAAGAGATGATGATGAGCGCAAACACCTCAAAGGTCACAAATTTCACGGTATTTTGCGCGCCGCGCCAAAACAAATCCTCCTCGCAAGTGATTACCACCGTATAATCTTCGCACGTGAGCAAGCGTTCTAAGTTTTCTGTGCCGACGAAGGTACGATTTTCCGGCAGGATAGACGTACCAGAAGTGAAGCCGAAGTAAAAATTTAACAGCATCGGCAAGATGACAAAAATAGTAAAGATGATGAGATTGGGCAAAATGAAGATATAGCCCATCCGCTGAATGCCGATGTGACGCTGAATGAAATTGAACAGAAATTCGGCGGATGCTAAAGGAATCGTCAAAATACGGAAAAAATCATCGCTAATTCGGCCGAGAGTATCGCGCGTTTTTAACAAATAGCACCTCCTAACGAAATAGGCAGATTACCCCAAAACGGGCAATCTGCCTATTGATGGGTCGGATGCGGGGGTTAAGAACCGCCAGCCTCGGCCACCGCTTGGTCAATATCGCTCTGGATGAGTTCTATCGCTTCATCCAAGGTGATTTCACCAACGATAGTCTGGCTCAGGCGTTCGCGGATGGCGACATTGAGCGGGAAGCTGAAGGGCGTATATTGGAGGAAGAACGCTTCTTCAGAAATTTTGGGAATCTCCGACAAAGCCACATTCAACGCTTCGGCGTTTTGCGGCCATTCGATGCCCGATGCCGCTACGCCCAGATGTCCCGGTACGAACAACGTACGCTCTGCGAATTCCCGCACGACGGGTTCGCTAGTCAGGTAGTCCATGACGCGCGCGACTTCTTGGGGGTGCTTGCTATCTTTGAAACCCACGACCAAAGAGCCACCGGGAACGCCTGTGCTTTGGGCTTCGCCCGACGGGTTGGGGATGACCGCCCAATCGAATTTATCGCCAATATTGTTGGTGAAGTTGCCAATTTGCCACGTGCCAGCATAATACAACGGCACTTGCGCGTTCAGGAAGTATTCCGTAGCCGCCACATAAGCGCCGCCCGAACCTGCCCAAACATCCAGCGGCGTCAGCCCCTGCTCGTGCCACGAGATGAGCATCTCCGCCGCTTTGCGGAAGCCGGGAGAATCTACGACGAATTCACCTTCGTCATTAACATAGGTCGCGCCTTGCACCAGCGAGAATCCCCAGAAGCGATGTCCCGTGCGGTCAATGGCTACGGCGTAAGGTGTGCCTGTGGCTTCGGCGACTTGCCGCGCGGCTTCCACCCAATCTTCCCATGTCGCTTCTGGCCCCAGCAACTCGACGCCCGCTTGCTCGAACAAGGTAACGTTGACAAAGGGTATCGTCACCGTGAATTGGAGCGGGAAGCCATAGATGCCGTCTTCATCGCCTTCTTCGCGCATCGAATTTAAGACGGGTTCGGCAAAATTCGTCGTCCAATATTCGGGGTCGGCGACCAAATCGTTCAAACGCAAGTACCAACCACGGAAGCGCGCTACATCATTCACCCGCGCCATGTCCGGCGGATTGCCCGATTCCACTTGAGTTTGTAAACTCGTGTGCAAATCGGCATAAGGTAGCGTATCCATAACCACCCGAATATCGTCGTTTTCCGCTTCAAAACGGTCGAGCAAATCGCGGATAACTTCTCCTTCGTTGCCGTCGTTATACCAAACAAGACGGAGTTCAACCGCTTCTTGGGCGCTAACGACCCCTAAAACAAGGGCGAGTAATCCAATAACCAATAAACTGATTGATAACCTACGCATGACCATATTGAAAAATCCTCTTTTCTAAATGTTATTCTTTACTTGAACACAAGGAGATAAGCGACCTATAGAAAAATACTTTTATAGGTACCCCCTTTGTATTTATAGTGTAACAAATTTCAGTATAGATTCAAAATAATTCGCCGAACAGCGGACGAAAACTCGACAGCCATTGCGACAATATCTATACTTGGAATCAGGCTAAAATAGTAAAAATAACACGCTTTTTAATTGACAGGAGTTTTTAATATGGTGATGGTAGCTAGCGATACCCAAACAATAGATGCCGATTTAAGCCAATTAAGCGCGAACAAACAACAATGGGCCACCTTGCCCATCCGCCAAAAAATTGACTATCTAGAACAGTGCATCGTTAATCTCGTCCAAGTGATGCCCCAATGGGTAGAAAAAGCCGCTCAAGCCAAAGGCATTCCGGCTCAGTCGCCACTAGTCGGCGAAGAATGGATTGGCGGTCCGTGGGCCACTCTGCACAACATTCAAGGGTTGCTCAAATCGCTACGCGCCCTAGAAAAAGGGGGCTATCGCCGGCCGCCGCGCCTACGCCAACGCAAAGATGGCCAAGTTATCGCTACCGTATTCCCTCACCAACTGATGGACCGCATCATCCTCAGCGGTTATCGTACCGAAGTGTGGATGCAAAAAGAAGTTAGTCTCGATAACTTTTATGACCATATCGCCCACTTTTACAAACAGACCAACCCACAAAGTAAAGTGATACTCGTTCTAGGGGCTGGGAATGTGGCCAGCATCGCCCCGATGGACATCTTGTATAAAATGTTCGCTGAAGGCGGGGTTGTCATCCTCAAGCCGAACCCTGTCAACGACTATTTAATGCCCTTTTACGAAGCTGTCTTCGCGCCTCTCGTCCGCGACGGCTATTTGCGCTTCGCCCATGGGGGGTCAGAAATTGGCGCTTATTTGGTTGACCATGATTTGGTTGATGAAATTCATATCACTGGCAGTATCGCCACTTATGAGCGCATCGTGTTCGGCGCGGGGGAGGAGGGGAAAGCCCGCAAAGCCCGTAACGAGCCGCGTTTGCAAAAGCGTATCACCAGCGAATTGGGCGGCGTCAGCCCTGTCATCATCGTTCCCGGCCCGTGGTCAGATGCGGATATACGCTTTCATGCGGAAAATATCGCCACGATAAAAATGCACAATGGCGGCTTTAACTGCGTAGCGGCGCAAGTGCTCATCATGCCCGCCGACTGGCCGCGCAAGGACGATTTTTTGAACGCCTTGCGGGAGGTACTAAGAACAGCCCCCAAAGTGCCCCCCTACTACCCCGGCGCAGAGCAACGCCACCAACAACTCTTGCAAACGCACCCCAACGCCGAATTGCTCGACGATTACCCCGTGCCTACCTCCCTCATCACGGGTCTAGACCCCCAAAGTGATGACCCCTGTTTTTCGACGGAGTGCTTCGGCAGTGTGCTGAGCGTGACAGAATTAGACGGACATAGCCCAAGCGAATTTTTGAGCAATGCCGTACGCTTCGCCAACGACAAATTGCATGGCAATTTGGGCGCTAATGTGTTCATCCACCCGCGAACCCTGCGCGAACTGGGGCCCCTTTTTGAAGATGCCATAGCCGAGTTACGTTATGGCGCTATTGGCGTCAACGGGTGGTCTGCTATGTGTTTCCTCAATTCAGAGGCATCATGGGGCGCTTATCCGTCCGGCACTCTGGCCGACCCGCAAAGCGGTATAGGGGTTGTCCACAATACCTTTCTCTTCGATAAACCCCAAAAAAGCGTGGCATACGCGCCGTTTTACCCGTATCCGCGCAATCTTTGGCATGGGGAATTGCATTGGTCGCCTAAACCCGCTTGGTTCATCACCAATAAACGGGGGCATTTGCTTGGGCGGCGCTTTGCTTATTACGAAGTTGATTATAGCTGGCGTCATCTGCCGGGATTGTTCATAGACGCTTTGCGCGGGTGAACAGGCCAGTTAATTGGTTTGGTTGAGCGTTCTCATCACGCGGACGAGAAAAAGCTGGCAACAGGTATCAATGCGATATTGAATATCTAGTTGCTCGCTTTCATTATCATAAGTCCCCGTGATGATAAAAGCGGGCGCTTCGCCGTGCTCCTCGCAAGTCATCGTGCCCAATTTGCGCGCGATGTCCTTGCGGATGATGGCTTCCGTTTGCTGGATCAGCGCCTGCTGTTCATCGGCGCTCAATAGGGGGTCATCATGGGCGGCGCCATGGTTGCGCCATAAAAATTGGATGTCCATTAGGCTCACTTTCTGCGACGCGCTTTATGGGCTTTGGGCAAACGCGCGCGCAATTCACTTAGGATATGTTGGGTGACAGATTCCGCCGACTGGTCGGCGGGCACGCGCACCCAGCGCTCTGGCTCGGCTTTGATGAGGCGTTCGTACCCCGCATAGACCCGCTTATGAAAAGCCAATTCCATATCGTCTAATCGGTTCCAATCTTCGCCGAATAACAACATCCCTGAACGGCGACGTTGCAAGCCAACTTCTGGCTTCAAGTCCAGATATAAGGTGAGATTGGGACGCAAACCACCAGTGGCAAATTGCAGAACTTGGCTCAATAGCTTACGGTCGAGCTGGTGCCCATAACCCTGATAGGCCATCGTGGAGTCAGCGTAGCGGTCGCATAGCACGATGATACCTTGTTCCAACGACGGACGGATGACTTCGGCGACGAGTTGCGCCCGCGACGCGCAAAAAAGCAAGAGTTCGGTTGCGGGGTCCATGTTGGTATTCTTCAGATTGTCGAGCAAGATAGTTCTAATCTGGTCGCCAATATCGGTGCCGCCCGGCTCGCGAGCGAGCAAAACATCATAGCCCATCTGGCGCAATTCTGCGGTGATGATTTTGGCCTGCGTAGACTTGCCGCTACCATCTATTCCCTCAAAGGTGATGAACATGGGCACTCCATAGGGGGATTGACAGACTCCCCCTATTATAGGGCTCATCTCAGAAGTCGGGCAAGGTTCAGGCGAGAATAGGACTCAAAAGGGTCATCTGTTACCGCTTGCGAATTATATAGACCAGTCGGTATAATAGAGACAGCAGATAGGGATATTGAGCATGACCACCTCCCGCGAACAAATCATCGCTACAACTTGCGAATTGCTAGAGTTGCAAGGATACCACGCCACAGGCCTGAACGACATCATCACGGCTAGCGGTAGCCCTAAAGGGTCGTTGTACTATTATTTCCCCGGCGGCAAGGAAGCCCTAGCTATAGAGGCCGTGGCGCACGTTGGGCGCGTTGTGTTGGAGCGCATCCACCAAAATTTAGCGGAGATAACCCCCGCCGCAGATGCTATCGAGGCTTTTTTATTGCGTATCGCCGAACAGATAGAAGCCTCTGAATATCGGGCAGGCGGCCCCATTACGACCGTCGCGATGGAAGCGGCGGCGACTAGCGAACGCCTGCGAAAGGAATGCCAACGCATCTATGAAGATTGGGCTAACGCTTTCGCAGACACACTGCTTAAAGATGGCTTTTCCCCAGAAAACGCTAGGGCAATCGCTATTGTGATTATCTCTGCCATCGAAGGCGCGGTTCTGTTGTGCCGCACTAGCCGCAGTACCGCGCCTATGGAACAAGTCGCGCAGGCGATGGCTAAGCTAGTGCGTTGTGCTCGCGAGTGATGTTTTTAGTTCATGTAGAGCGGTCTAACGAGAAAGTAGGCGACGATGCGGATAGATGTTTTCCATGATACGGTTTGCCCGTGGTGTCGGATAGGCAAGCGCCATTTACAACTCGCTTTGGCAGAATGGGATGGCGAAACTGTAGAAGTCCAGTTCCACGCCTTCTTTTTGAACCCCCATCTCCCGCCAGAAGGGTATCCCTTCCGCGAGTATTTGATGGCTAAAGGGGGCGGGCGTATATCTTTAGAGCAATGGTTTGCCGCCCCGCGGGCCGCTGGCCTAAAAGTTGGGCTGACGTTTCATTTTGAACACATCGCGCGCGCGCCAAACTCTCGCTTATCGCACGAATTGATAGCGCTAGCCCCCGCCCATCAGCAAGCGATGGTGATAGATGCGCTCTATAAAGCGTATTTTGAAGATGGGCGCGATATTGGCAATCTTGATACGCTTGTCGAGATTGGCATTGAAACCGGCCTTGATGAAGCCATCATCCGCGAAGGCTTGCAATCTGGGGTGGCGCGCGCATCTGTTTTGGCGTCTGCTGAACAAGCGCACCGCCTAGGCATTAATGGTGTTCCCTTTTTCGTGGTCAACCACTCGCTAGCGTTTTCTGGGGCACAACCACCCCATATCATCCTCGATGTTTTAAGACAAGCTCAACGGGTTACATAGGAGCAGAATAAAAATGAGCCAGCAACAAACACCATCACCCGCAGGCCCTCCGGAATGGGTATTCAAGCGGGTTATCAATCCTATGATGAAGTTCATCTTGCAAAGCCCTTTCCATGGTTTGCTCAGCAATGGGCTGGGCGTCATCACCTTCACGGGGCGTAAAACAGGCAAACAATTTAGCACCCCGGTTGCCTATAATAGGCTGGATGAACGTAGTATCATGATCTTCACGCGGTTTCGTTCTCGCTGGTGGAAAAATCTAGAAAATGGCGAAACGGTTTATATTCGTATCCGCGGCAAGGACTACAGCGCCAAACCCGAAATCATCCGCGATAATGACATCGTTTGGGAATACGCCAACCGTTTTATGCAAGCGAATGGTGGCGATAGGCGGCGCGTGGGCATTATGCTAGGAGATGACGCCACCGATGAACAAGTACGCGAAGCCGCCCGTGAATTATTGGCCGTCAAACTCACCTTTCAAGAAGCCTAAAGGATTTTGCGCGCCGCGCGGGTTTTAACTCCCTTAAAGGGCCAACACCAAAGCGGTACTTCGTGCTATAGTTGGTGTATACAAGTAGCTTGTAGGAGCAAGTGGCTATGACTGCGAATGTAGAAGCGTTGGTGCGCGAGGGCATACGCGCCTATCGCGCGGGTAACAAGGCAGAAGCGCGGACCTTTTTAGAAAAAGCCGTAGAACTCGACCAATATAATGAAGAGGCTTGGCTATGGCTGAGCGCGGTAGTGGATACCAAAGAGGAACAACGCACCTGCTTAGAAAACGTCCTCGTCATCAACCCCAATAACGCCCGCGCAAAACAGGGGCTATTGTCGTTAGGGGGTGGTAGCGCAGGGCCAGCCAGCGATGCATCCACTTTCGCCGATACCAGTTTCGCCCCTGCTTCGGGCCCGACGCCATCGCCAGCGGCTTCTTCGTTCGATCATGGCGACGAGGAAGAAGACTATATTGAATCCAGCGTGCAATGGGGCGCGCCACCGGATGATGACCCACCCCCCCGGCCGCCGCGCAAAGCTAGCGCACTAACCGCCGACGATTACGACAATTGGATCAATAGCCTTAATATCGGCGCGAGTGGCGCTGATACGCCCGCGGATAGTGGCGGTATGGATGCGTTGCACGCTTCTACAGCATCCGGCAACGATAGTTTATTCGATATTAGCTTCGGCGATGATGAAGATTTTTCATTGAGCGGGGCTTCTAGTAGCGCTTTCGTTGGCGACAGCTTCGACCAAGAAGATTTCGCCAGCGAAGGGCCTTTTAAGGGCGGGCCGTTCTCCCTTGATGAAGACGTTTTCGCCCCACCGCCTGCCACACCGCCACCAACCCGCCCGATACCCCAAGAACCGCGTCTATCGCCCATGGCGGACACCTTAGCAGGGGCTAAAAATGCGCCCGAACCTTCTTTAACGGGCAATGTGTTCGCCTATGAAAGAGATGATTTATTTGGGGATGTCGGCGATAGCGAAAGTGAAGCTGGCGACACCGCAGACCCCGACACCTATTTACGGATGATACCCAAAGCAATTAAGCCTACACGGTTACCCGGCGTCGTTGAACGTTATCCCCCTTTGGTCTTGATTGGCTTAATCGCTTTAGTGCTGGCGAATGTGGGGGCGTTGGCTTTGGCAATCGCCCGCCTAACGGGTTAAACCAATGCTAGACAAGCGCCTATCCTTTTGATACGATAAGAGGCCATTCTTGGGGTATATCATAGATAGGGATTCATATGGCGAATACAAAATCCGCCGCAAAACGTTTCCGCCAAAGCGAAAAACGCCGCCTGCATAACCGCATCTTCCGCAATCGCGCGCGGAGCTACGTTAAGAATGCCCGCGCTAAAATCCAAAGCGGTGATGTAGAAGCCGCGGTCGAAGCCACACGCGTCGCCATCAAAGATTTGGATATGTTGGCAAGTCGTGGGGTTATCCATCCGCGCAATGCGGCCCGTCGCAAAAGTCGTTTGATGAAACAACTCGCGGCGCTACAAAAAAATTAACGACACTCTCTCTATTGTTAACAGGGCAAGGGGTTACAAACCCCTTGTTCTATTTCGCGCGTGTTCGATTCGAGCTAGTTAATAGATGTCTTGGAAAGAAAGCGGGCGAGAATCCAACGGGACATCAAAGCGATACCCCACACCCCGTACGGTCTTCAAACAACGTGGATGCCCTGCATCCTCCCCTAGCGCTTTACGTATCCACCGAATATGCACATCAAGGGTGCGTGTATCTCCCATGTAGTCCGTTTCCCAAACTTTTTCCATCAGCTGTTTGCGTGGGATAATTTGGCCAGGGTGGCGTAGAAAGGTCTCTATCAAAGTGGCCTGTTTAGGCGTGAGTTGGTATTCTTTGCCGTGGGCGACTAAAGTACGATTGGTGATATTCATCGAGAAGGGGCCACACTCGATAACTTGATCGCCAATTGTTTTCAACAATCTTTCTATATTATTAATGAGCTTGCGCGAAGTAAAAGGCGGTTTTAGCAATACATCTGCTAAAGGCGGCATCGCTTCTTGAGAGGCGTCATCATAGATATGAATGATATGAACACCCGGTAAAGCCGCGCGTAATTGGCGGATAATCCGCAGACCAGAAGTGCGAAGCGAGAGCGTATCGAGGATGAGGATATGGGGCTGATACGATTTAGCCAGCGCCAAAGCTTGTTTGCCACTGTTGGCACAGACTAGAAGATACCGTTTTGGCAAGGTGTCGAATGGGGGTTTGGTCACTGCATGTGTCGCCCCCACCAACAAAACTTTGGCCAATGCCATAAATTCAATCCCTCGTTAAAATAGTGCTTTATTCGACTGATGAAGTCACTTTTACTCATTTATGATAGCGGATTCTATCATTGTCGGGCTGGTCATTATAGCATAGAACAGATAGGGGCGCATGACCCCTATAGAGGAAATTGCCCATGAAAAAAAGGATTGAACAGGTGTTGAATGAGGTCGATTGGCGCTTTCTACCTTCTTTAGCGCAATGGGTGGTGGAAGAAGCTATCCGCATTCAACAAATCCCCGCGCCAACCTTTGGCGAGGCTGAACGTGCCGCTTATGTACAAGCCCGCTTCCGCGAATTTGGCTTGATAGATGTCTTCACAGATGATGTTCACAACGTGTACGGTCGTCTGGCTGGCGATGAACCGCATCATCTAGCGACGCTCATTGTAGCCCACACCGATACCGTCTTCGACCAGCAAACAGATTTGACGATTCGGCGCGAGGGTAACCTCATTTATGGCCCCGGCTTGGGCGATAATAGCTTGGGAGTGGCAAGTTTATTGGGTTTTTTGAAAGCTATCCGAGAACAAAAGTGGTCAATGGCTAGCGACATATGGTTCTTGGCGACGAGCGGCGAGGAAGGGCTGGGCGATTTACGCGGTATGAGGCAGGCCTTCGCCCGCCTGCGCGACAAAGTGGCGTATGTCATCAATCTAGAGGGCTTAGCTTTCGGCCATATCTACCATGCGGGCATCGCCGTTCATCGTTTGCGTATTTGCGCCAAAACAGAAGGCGGGCATAGTTGGCTCCATTTCGGGCGCCCTAGCGCGATTCATGCCATTTTGCAGTTGGGAGCGCGCATCACCCAGCTACAGCCGCCACAAAAACCGCGAACAACCTATAACATCGGGATGATTGATGGCGGACAAAGCATCAATAGCATTGCCGCCAGCGCCAGCCTATGGCTCGATTTGCGCTCAGAAAGTCGGGATGAACTAGATAACCTCGCCAAACAGGTTCACGGTTTGGTTGGGGCTTTGGCCATCCCAGACGTGCAATTTTCGATTGACGTTGTCGGCGACCGCCCCGCCGGCTTCACAGCGCCGGACCATCCTTTGGTCAAAGGGGCTTTGGCGGCCCTAGATGCTGTAGGCGTTCGGGGCACGCTAGAGACCGGTAGCACAGATGGCAACGTCTCCTTAGCGGATGGATGCCCCACTGTGACCATCGGCATTACGCGCGGGGGCAATGCCCACCGCCTAGATGAATTCATCGAAGTTGGGCCAGTGCTCATGGGGATGAAACAGTTTATTTTGCTGGCCCTATCCACCACCCGACCAGCGACAAAATAAGAGAGCGAGGACACCTTATGGAAACCACTCACGTGCTCATTGCTGTGCCAGCGCCGCGCCACGACGAATACCAGCAGTACTTATCTGCAGAAGGGGCTTTATCTTTCCAACTCGTCAGCGATATAGATAGCGCGCTCGCTATTGTGGCCGATACGCGCTCGCGGGTAGATGTTTTTGTGCTGGATTACGCCTTAGGACAAGCGCATCAAATCATCCGCCAATTGCGCCAATCTTATCCCCGTTTGCTCATCATCCTTGTAGATGAATCGGCAGATTTTGGCTTACCGGGGCAGGCCGACGAATTCACCAACGCGCCTTTGAGCGAAGACGGTTTGGTGAAGCGCATCAATAAGCTGATTTTCGAGCGCAAACAAGAGACCTTGCGCTCCGATAGTTTGCCCGCTATCCGCGAAATTTCGCAAAGTTTACGCAAAGCCAGCGGAATGATGGGCAAACAGCAAGCCGCCGTAGATACTGTGCTGAATATGGAATACGATTATGTGGCTTATTACCATTTTCAAGAGAACCAAGCTCTGCTTTTAACGGCCCAAGCCGGCCCTAAGCCCATCGCGGCCGTCGCGCCTAAAACATCTACCCCCGATGACCTGATGACATGGGTTATGCAAAATGGGCAAAGTCGTATCGCCAACTATGGCGATGCGCTCAACCACCCTTTGGTTGCCAAAGGGCGGCTGGGCGCGGTGGCTTGCGTGCCTGTGGCCTTCGATAATAAGCCCTATGGCGTCCTCGTCGCCTGCCGCGAAAGGCCCAATTCTATCAATCAAGAGCATGTGATGATGTTAGAATTGGTCTGCGCCCAATTAGGCTCTTTTTTAATGCGCGAAGGGAGCTGAATTCACAAGGTATCGAGCGCTTCTAAAAAGCGAGCCACTTCTTCGCTCGTGTTATAATGCGCCAACCCCACGCGCACCATCCCCTGTTCGCCGCGCCCCAAACGATTCATGATTTCTAGCGCGTAGTAATTGCCGCTCCACACGTAAATATGCTTTTGGGCGAGGTATTGGGCGATAGCTTCGGGGGTGTACCCTTCTTTGATGAAAGCGACTGTCGGCACGCGCTGGTCAAAGTGTTGCGGGTCGGTGATGCCAGCGATGTGTATACCGCGGATGGACTGTAAGCCGCTGATGAGCTGTGCTACTAAATCTCGCTCGTATTGTTGTACATTGCTCATTGCCCGCTTCAATATACGGCGTTGCGCCGTCCCATCGGACTCTGAACGGCCAACATCCTCCCCCCCCAAGCGCGCTAGATAGTGGATGGCGGCCGTCACCGCGTGGATAGTCTCGAAGCTAGGGGTGCCCGTTTCCCAACGATACGGTATGGTGTCTTTAGACGGGCGCACTTTATAAGCGGGCAACTGCGCTAATAACTCTGCCCGGCCCCATAAAATGCCGATGTGGGGGCCGAAAAATTTATAAGCAGAACACAACAAAAAATCGCACCCCAAAGCTTGCACATCTATAGGGATATGGGGCGCGCTTTGTACAGCATCCACAACGACATAAGCGCCCGCCGCATGCCCCATTTGGGCGATATGCGCGATGGGGTTAATCGTCCCTACCGCGTTAGAAGCATGCACAACAGCGACAACTTTTGTCCGTTGGCTAAGGGCAGATTCCAGCGTATCCAAATCCAGCCGACAATCCGCCGTGATAATATCCACCCATTTAACAACCAGTCCGTAGTCTTGGGCGATATGCAACCACGGCGCAACATTGGCGTCATGATCCATCCGCGTGAGAATGATTTCATCGCCTTGTCGCAGGGTTTTAGCCAAAGCGCGGCTGAGCGCAAAGCACAGCGTGGTCATATTGGGGCCGAAAACAATTTCATCTGCGCTGGGCGCATTCAAGAAGTCAGCCATCGCGATACGCGCTTGCCGCACGATGGCATCGGTCTGTTGGCTGGTGTGGAACGCGCCGCCAGAATTGGCGTTCATCGTCATATAATATTCGATGACGGCGTCCATGACCGCGCGCGGCACTTGTGTTCCGGCGGGGTTATCGAAGAAAATCGGGCGTGCGCCGTCTTCTAGGGCGCGTTGCAAAGATGGAAATTGCGCGCGCACTTGCGAAATATCCAACATTAAAGCTATCCTTTGGCAGACTATCATTAAACAGAAAATGAATATACACTACAACACAAAAGAACGCACTGACATTCTTTAACAACAGTAATCAGATACGGGCAGGTCTACCGTGAGCGAAATTGCTAGGTTAAACATACAAAATCGGCTGTTGACCGAGGAGGTGAAGCGGCGAGTAGACCAAATCGCCGCGATTGGCACGGTGGCTACGGCTGTAGGCCAATCCCTCGATTTGCAGGAAACATTAGGCACCGCCTTAGATGCGGTTGTATCGGTTGTCGGCGCAGAAGCGGCGGGCATCAGCCTTATTGACCACGAAAAATCAGAGGTGGTCTTGTTGGCGCAAAAAGGCTGGGTACAAGATTTTGTCCAGAAAAACCCAATGCGTATCCCTTTGGGGCAAGGCATGTCTGGACGGGTCATCTCGTCCGACAAGGTGATTGTGCATAACGATTTAGACGGTAGCGAAACCTATGCCGTCCCCAGCTTCCGCGAAGAACACTTTCGCTCTATCGCCATGGCGCCTATGCACGCCCGCGGTAAAATTATCGGTATCTTAAGCATCATGAGCCACACCCCTAACCGCTTCGATGAAGAAACGGTTGAAGTATTGGTAGCGATTGCGGATACCATCGGCGTTGCGCTCGATAACGCCCGTTTGTACGAAAATCGGGTAGAAAGCGAAACGCGCCTTTCATCCATCCTCCAAGCGACAGTAGACGGTATTATCGCCACGGACCAAAATAGCCGTATCAGCGTGGTCAATCATGCGGCGGAAACACTGCTAGAGACCAAAGCCAGCCGTTTATTAGGTATGCGCCTGCGCGAAGCCCCTATACAGCCCCGCCTGCGCGACCAATTGCTGTTTGCTCTATCTTCTAGCGCCACAGAAGAGCATCGCTCTTTTCAGGTGACTTTAGAAAATGAGCGCGTTGTATCGGTCATCGTTACGCCGGTGCATATCGAAAGCCAAATAGAGCAAGATAGCGAGGCCGACGGCTGGCTAATCATGTTGCAAGACGTCACCCATCTTCGCAAAATCGAAATAGACCGCGCGCAATTCGTTCAGGCCGCCGCTCATGATATGCGAAATCCACTGAGCGTAACCAATAGCGCCATCAACATGCTAGATACCCTCATCGAAAACAAAGACGAAACGCTCATAGAGGTGATTGAGATTGCCCGTACGGGTATCATCCGCCTAGAACGGCTCATCGAAGATTTATTGCAAATCGAAAAGATTGAAAGTGGCTTTGGCTTCACCTTAAAAGATGTCAATATTCGCGAATTGTGCCAAGAAGTGAGCGACGAAATCGCCCCGCTGATGGCCGAAAAATCTATCGCCTTCTCCTATCACTTGCCCGACGATTTGCCCGTGACCATCCCTATAGATCGTAATTGGATTAATCGCGCCCTCCACAATTATTTAGAAAATGCCTATAAATACACCCAAAAAGGCGGTCGCGTCGAATTGAAAGTGTACCTAGATGACCCCATGCTCCATTTTGAGGTGATTGACAACGGGCCCGGCATCCCCCTGAAAGCCCAAGCGCGCCTATTTGAACGCTTCTATCGCGTTCGGGAGACCAAAGATATTCACGGCAGTGGTTTAGGGTTGGCTATCGTCAAAAGTGTGGTGGAAGCCCACGGCGGCACCGTATACGTGCGGAGCAAACCGGGAGATGGTAGCACCTTTGGCCTAACTTTGCCGATGGCGCGGGAAAACCAGCATGTCAAACCCTGAGGGGCATCAGCAACCCTATTTACCGGGATTTGAGGCTGATACCCCCAAACGCCGTTCCGCGGTTGGCCAGTGGCGTTGCCCCAATTGTGGACAACATATCTTCGTTGCGATAACCGCCGATTTGCCCGAAATCTGCGCTTACTGCGCCGATATGACCACATGGCAACCGATTCAAGATTGAGCGTGGTCTATGGCGGCGCGCACGGCCATAGCCGTTTCGATAAAAGGCTGGGTATACATCATTTCGATAGCGCGCGGGCGCGGCAGGGGCACCGCTATATCCGCTATGATACGCCCCGGCCGTTGGCTCATCACTAGGACACGGTCCGACAATAGAACAGCCTCTTGAATATCATGCGTCACCATCAGGGCGGTTTGTTTTTCCAACGACCACACGCGCAATAAATCCATACTCAGCCGCTCACGAGTGAAAGCGTCTAGCGCGCCAAAAGGCTCATCGAGGAGCAAAACGCTTGGTTTTTGGATGAGCACCCGCCCTAGGGCCGCCCTTTGCGCCATCCCCCCAGATAATTCACCCGGATAAGCTTCGGCAAAATCTTCTAGCCCCAAAAGCGCTAACAAGGTTTCCGCCGCTTGATACCGTTGTTGGCGGCTTTGACCGACCAATTCTAACGGCAGGGTGAGGTTATCTAAGACATTGCGCCACGGCATTAAATTCGCTTCTTGGAACATTATAGCCATCCCCGACGACGGCCCTAGAATAGGGCGACCATCCGCCAAGACGCGGCCCTGCGTGGGGCGTTGCAGGCCGGCGATGACCCGAATGAGCGTGCTTTTGCCGCATCCGCTGGGACCCAATAAACTGACGAACGTTTGGGACTCAACATCGCAAGAAAGGGGGCCTAGCGCCCTCAGCTTAGCCCCTTCTCCTGTGCGATATTCAACCAAGATAGATTCCGCTGTGATTCGCATTATTCATTCGTCTTGCGACAGCACAAAATCGTTGGTAAAAGCTTCTTCAAGATTTATAGGGGCATCCAGCAACCCCATCGCCAACAGTGTATCTTGTGTCGCTTCCCAAGATTCTGGCATCGTTAAACCGCGTTGCTCAGCATCCCACAAATCTATAGTCGCCAAAAGGACTTGAAATTGGATGAGCGTTTCGCTATCGAATTGCTCGGCGAGGCGGGCGTATAACTCTTGGCGGCTAGCGGCGATGGACTCTCTATCGGGCTGGCTTTCTAGGAAGACCGCTTGTTCTTCCGCCTCCGCTTCTAAAAAGGCGCGCAAGTCGTCGTCGATGGGCAAATTCTCCACATAATCCAAGCTGATGAGATAGGCGCGCGCGGGGTTGTTGATGACATCGGCATTACCTTTGTCGTAAGCGCGAACGATGGCCCGCACAAAATCGGGGTCGCTCGCGATGAGTTCCTCACGAGTGATGATGCCATTAGATAGCAAGCTCGCGGTCGTCGGGTCGCTCAAAATGACGACATCAGTTACATCTCCGCATTCGTTCGCTTTGGCCCGATTGCGAATTTGCAGGGGTTCATTATTGATATAAACCGTCGCCGCATCTATAACCCCCAAACAAAAAACATCGGGCGCATTGAAGCCGATTTCTTCTAATTGCACATCGGTTTCTGTCATCCCTGCATTGTTCATGAGCGCTGTGAATCCTGTATAAGTCGCCCCAAAACGCCCCGGAACGCTCACTTTGCGCCCGCGCAACTCTTCCACAGACGTGATACCGCTATCCGCAGACACAACAATACCGATGGGAAAGGATTGGAACCATTCGTAGACATAAACCACCTGACGGCCGTTGGCGCGGGCCAAAATCACCTGTTCGCCGCCAACAACCCCAAAAGGCGCTTGTCCAGCGGCCACAAGGTCAATTACATCAGGCTCATTCAGATATTCTACAATGGGTTGAACCCCCGCTTCGGCGAAATAGCCTTCTTCAATAGCGACATACAAGGGGGAAAATTGGATATTGGGGATAAAAGTCATCAGAAAGGGCATATCGTCTAGCGCGTCTTGCGCCCCAACGCTCAGGGTTAGCAACAGCACGGCAAAACCCACAACGCAATGACGAACCCATCGAGAAAGTGCGTAAAACATAAAAACTCCTGACTGTGTATAAATATAGAAAAGATTATCGAGAACGACGTTGCCACGATAACAAGCGCCATTCTAAAAGGGTTACCAGCCCATACAACATCAGAGCCAGACCGGTCATCGTGAGGACCGCCACAATCACTAGGGGCGTATCGTATTGATTGCGGGCGAGCGTGACCAACGACCCCAAACCGCTACCCGCGCTGACGAATTCACCCACCACCGCGCCAATGACAGCCAAAGTCGCGCTGGTCTTCAAGCCCGCCAAAATGACCGGCAAAGCGCTAGGCACTTCTAGCTTGAAGAAGATTTGTAGGGTTGTGGCGTTCAAAGAGTCCATCAAATCCCTTAGCGGGCGCGGGACGTTATAAATACCCACCGCCGTATTCATCAGTGTTGGGAAAAAGACGATGATAGCCGTAGTCACAATTTTGCTCGTCGGCCCGCTCCCAAACCAAATGATGAGCAAAGGAGCATAGGCGACAATAGGGGTAGACTGAAAAGCGACGATGATAGGCGATAGCACTTGGGCTAGCAGAGGGTATTTAGCGATGAAATACCCCAAAAAAACGCCAATCACAAGCCCAATGCCAAGGCCGATGAGCATCTCCATCAATGTAGTGCGGGTATGTTCCCACCAACGCCCATTGAGCAAGATTTCATAAAACTTTTCCCCAACAGCCATAGGCGATGGCACGAGAAATTCGGGATAAATGCCCAACCAAACGATGATTTGCCACAAGGCAAGGATGAATAATCCCGTCCAAAGCGGCATCAGGCGGCGCCAACGCCACACAAAGAGGGGAGATGGGGTAGCTGTTGTCTTAGCGGATGTCAATATCTTTTGCATCGAAAAAGCCCTAACGTCCTAGCAGACATCGGGGCTTTGTTAGAAGGCATACCTAATAGCCTGTATCTCCTCAAAGCGGGACAGGCTGTAGCAGTGGCGCACATCAATAACGCCATCGTTTAGATAAGCAACGGATAACACAAAATAGCACCAATAGAGCGATGCTTTTTGTGCTTTACCTTCTCCCATCCGGACTGTTACCGTCGGCTTTGGTCTTTCACCAAATCCACCGGCATGATACTGCGGTATCATGACGCACCACAACATAATCTCTTGTGGCGACACAGGTCGCGGGCTTGGTATATGCGTCGTTGTAACGCCATACTTTACCGCCGGTCGGGATTTCCACCCTGCCCCGAAGGTCTGTTGTCTATATGTAATTACTCTTTAGTATAGCAAGTCCAAAGTGGCTTTGCAATGAGTGTTAGATGAATTGTCCTTCTTTGAGGTCTTCATCAGCTTCTGTTAGCGCCCCCGACTTGAGCGACATATCGGCATTAAGCAAGGTGAACAAGAACCGTCCGCCGGGTCCGCGGCTATTGCCTTCCGCCCAGATGCGCCCGCCTTGTGCCTCGACGATATGCTTGCAAATGGCTAAGCCTAGCCCAGTGCCTTCCCCTCCAGAACGCGAAGCATCTACTTGATAAAAGCGTTCAAAGATGCGCTCGCATTGTTCATCGGGCACGCCCGGCCCTTGGTCAAAAATGCTAATCGTCACATCGTCGGGCCCCGGTGTGATGGTGATAGTAATAACCCCGTCTTTGGGTGACCACTTCATGGCATTATGCAATAAATTGACGAAAACGCGCTTTGTCTGGTCAGCATCGCACAAGACCCGCACATCGTGGCCGAAATTGCGGACGACGCGCAAACGTTTGTTGGCCAGTTGGTCTTCTAGCCGCGCGATGGCGTTTTCTGCTACTTCCGCCACAGGAGTTTCTACCATCTTCATGATAGATTGTCCCGATTCTATCATGGACAAATCTAACAACTCCTGCACCAGCCATAGCAACGTATCGGTCTCGTTGGCGATAGCCTTTAACGAGGAGATGCTATCTTTTCGCTTTGGTTTATCTTGGTCGTGGAAAAGGGAATCAATGATAAGGCGGATATTGGCAATAGGAGTACGCAACTCGTGAGAGATATTGGCGACCATATCGCGGCGCGCGCGATTGAGCCGCACCAGCTGGGTGATGTCTTGTAGCGCCACGCCGATGAAAAGGTGCTTGTGGTCGTATTTGCTAAATCGGGTCCTCACGCGATAATGACGACCGTTGATGAGAATTTGCTCCTCCAAAATTTCTTCGTGGTTGAGCAAAGCGCTTTCTACAATGTGTTCTAGTTCGGGAGATTGGATGACGGCGAACAATTTCTCGCCGATGGGGCGTTGATTGCCGAAGAAAGCGCGCGCGCTATCGTTGAAGGCGATGATGTGTCCTTCATCGTCGAGGACGAAGACCAAATCATAAGCAACTGTATTCGCGGTATTGAATAGCGCCCTACTTTGGGTGATTTCCGCCGTATTCGCCTCGATTTGGTCGCGCAATTCGGCCAGTTGTCGTTCGCGTTCCATCAAGCTAGCGCGCGCTTCTACGGCGGCCTTTTCCGCGGCTTGCGCGCGATTCAACAGCTCGGTAACGTCTCTCTCTCGGTCGGAAAGTTGCTGTTTGAGGGGAGTGAATTGGGCGTTGAAGGCGCGACGTTGGTAGTAAAGTAATCCTAACAAAACAACAATCACCACGCTCAGTATAAAAATCAAGGCATCCATCGTCAATTAGCCTTCAAAACGATAACCCACACCGCGCACTGTAACGATGCGGCGGGGTTCGGAGGGGTCGTCTTCTAATTTTTCGCGAAGCCAACGGATATGAACATCTACGGTGCGCTTATCCACAAAATAATCATATCCCCATACTTTCGTCAGGATGAGGTCGCGCGATAGCACGGCGCTTTTGTTCCGCATGAGTTCAGCTAACAAGTCAAATTCCTTGTTGCTCAGCTTAATTTCTTCCCCGCCCTTAAACACGCGCCGCCCAGTGAGGTTGAGCCTTAAATCGTTAGAAATCATCTCATCTTGTTGGGTGGCGGCGGGGCCGGAGGGGCGGCGCAGGACAGCGCGAACACGCGCCAAAAACTCGCCTAAACCAAAGGGTTTGACGATGTAATCATCCGCGCCGCTTTCCAGCCCAACGATTTTATCTACTTCGGTGCCCCGCGCGGTCAACATGATGATAGGGATATGGGCGGTTTTGGGGTCGTTACGCACCATACGGCACAAGCTTAATCCATCCAAGCCGGGGAGCATAATATCGAGGACGATGAGATCTACTTTTTCGTTTTCATGACGAACTTTTTCTAAACCGCTCTCGCCATCCATCGCTATTAAGACTGTGAAGCCTTCAGCTTTTAACTTTTCGGCCAATTTGTGGACGAGCGTTTCTTCATCTTCGATAATTAAGACCTTTTTGGCCATAGTTTCCTTAACCTTAATGTCATTTATTGCCATTAAGATTAGCAGACAATTGCTAAAGGTTCGTTAAATATTATCTCAATTCATTTAAGGTTTTTTAACCTATACTTTTACTTAATCTTTCCATGCGCGCACCCCTCCTAAAGAAGTGGCATGTCGGATGGCGTTACGAATCGCTTGGGTCAAGACATGGGCAGAATAAGCGCCAATGACGGTGGGATTAGCCGCAATTTCACCGGTAGCTAAGGCGAAAATAGTATCGCCGTCGAACATCGTATGAGCGGGGTTGATAGCGCGCGCAATGCCATCGTGCGCCATTTGCGCTACTTTGTTCACATGCGCTTTAGATAACCGCGCATTCGTGGCGATGGCGGCTATCACCGTATTATCGCGATTTGGTGGCGGTTCGGTTTGCCGCGCCATCTGCTTTAGCGCGTTGAGCGTCCCCATAAACTGATTGCCGTGCGGGGGCGTGCGTAGGCCAGCCATGATATTCCCCTGCTCATCAATAATATCGCCGACGCTATTCACGGCCACGATGGCGGCTACGATAAGACCATCGCCCAAATCAATACTCGCCGAGCCGATGCCGCCTTTTGTGGCGAATTCATTGCCTAAAAAGCCGCCACAACGGGCGCCCGTCCCGGCGCCAACTGTCCCTTGGGCGACCGCCTCGGTTGTCGCCGCTTGACAAGCCTCATAACCCATTTGGGCGGTGGGGCGTCTGCCGGGAATCCCTATTGGTAAGTCAAAGAGAATCGCGCCAGCGACGATAGGCACAATATAGCCTGATGTCGCTTTGTAGCCTTCTCCCGTCTCCTCCAGATAACGCATAATGCCATCGGCTACCGCCAACCCGTAAGCGCTACCGCCCGCTAAAAAAACAGCGTTAATTTGCTCAACATGGTTCATCGGATTGAGCAAATCCGTTTCGCGTGTGCCGGGCGCGCCACCGCGCACATCCACACCGCCAACCGTCGCGGGCGGGCACAAGATGACCGTACACCCGGTCGCGCCCTCTAAATCGGTGATTTGCCCCACACGAATCCCCTTGACATCAGTCAATGTGCCATTCATCGTCGTCATCCTCCGTTTCATCTCGGTCAATATAATTGATAGGGTTCGTGTCCGATGGCAACGCCTCATCTTCATCTGGATAAAGGATAGCCATGGCTTGTTCGTAATCCGCGGCGTTCACCACAACCTGTATTTCGCCCAGTCGCCCAATGTGGATGCCCATAGCCGCGGCGCCCGGCACCGCATGCACCATCGCCATGATGCCATGCGCTTCTAAGCGCCCTTGAACAATATAAGCTTCTGGCGGGCTATGGGTGACATACACAGAAAACCAAGGGCTTGGGCCTTTATTCGTCAAATTCATCATCAAATCCCATGCTTAGTTAGGTGTCTATACCTAGTTTAACCGATTATTATCGTCAGCGCTTTTACTTGGGCGGGAGGTAAAGCAAGGCGTATTGGCGTTCCAACGGAACGCGATAAGGACTCAGGTAGGGGCCAACCATTGGGAAATACCGTAAAATACGATTAATAGTCTCCCAATCTCCATTCGGAACTAAAAAGATGTACCCACGAGTTGGCGATAATCTCGTCAACCATGTCTCATCCAACTGTTGAGGGGTTTGTATGGTGATGGGCAAAGATTTATCCGCCATCGCCCCAATCACCCTCAAATAAGGTTCCCACACGAGATCATCAGTGATGAAGTACACTTGGCTATCATTGGGATAAGCCAAAGCGCGTTGGTAAGCATCGGCATAATCTCGGTAGGGTCTTATCTGCTGGTTATAGACTTCTAGATGCGGCCCAAAATAGTAAACGATATGGATAATGCAGATGACAGCGCACAATACCCCGCCCCACAGATTAACCCAGCGGCGAGCGCCCAAACGTTCAACGCATTCATAAATCCCAATGCTGATGATAAAACACAAGAGCGGGAAGATGACAACGTAACGGGCAGTCCAAGCGCCAATTTTGATGAGGCTTATCCCCAAAATCGCCAATGCCAACCACACTAGCAACAAGCGTGCGGATGGATATTGATATTGCCTGAGCAAGACGTATAACCCCAATAAGAAGATAGGTTGTATCGGCGTTAAAATCATGGGTTGGGGCCCCCCATAGAATTCATAGCTATTATCGAGGCGGTGGACGAAGTGACCCAAGACGCCGATAAAACGCAACACATCGTTTT
Organism: Anaerolineaceae bacterium; assembly: GCA_037441665.1. Classification (GTDB taxonomy): domain Bacteria; phylum Chloroflexota; class Anaerolineae; order Aggregatilineales; family Phototrophicaceae; genus JBBIRQ01. The sequence goes on from JBBIRQ010000014.1 coordinate 120,326, forward strand.
CTGGCAATAAGTTACGGTCTTCAGTGGTCGCTACAATCGTTTGATATTGGTCAGACGATGGCGCAACCCACGCTAAACGCGGGGCAACATGATAACCAGAGGCAAGCAAAGTGATATAAACGGGCGTGGCTAAAGCCAAAAAGGGTAGAGCCAAGCGCCAAACAAACGGCCGCCTTAAAGGCGAAAGGGCGAATATGCCCCCAAACGCAACGAGCGCGGGATAGAGCAAGCGCCCGCCTTCATAAAAAAATTGTGTCCAGCCCAGAGCAATTCCGGCACAGGCCCAATCTGATACCCGACCATATCGCCAGCCGCGCATCAAAAAGAACAAACATAACACCCCGAATAATGGGTCTGCGACATTATTCAGGGCGAGGCGGCTTAGGTGAATGTGTGGCGGAAAGCTCGCCAGCAATAACGCGCCCCACAAACCGAGACGGTGGTTCAACATCTCCCGCCCCAACCAATAGGCAGCCGGGATAGTGAGCGCCCCTAAAATAACGCTAATAAGCCGCAAGGAAGTGATAGATTTGCCAAAGAGCCAGAAGCTATTGGCTATAAAATAGGGATACAACCACGGAAAAGCATAACCCCTATCGAAGGGTTGTAGAATGGGGAATACGTCGGTATCGTGGATAGCCATAGCCGCCCCGGCCCAAGAATATTCATCGGCGACCGGCGCGCTAACCAAAGTATCTATCCCCCAAAAACGGAGCACAAACGCGATACAAAATAACCATAACGAGATGAGATAAGCGCTCTCGTTTCCTCTCGCTTCAGCATGGCATAACGCCCGCCACAAACCAACAGAGCCGCCCAAAAGGAAGGCTAGCTGAATATGCATAGGGACGACCATCAAAAAGGGGATGTTTAATACATGAGCGTTAGACTCTGTGAGCAGAGCTAGACAAACCACCCCCAATAAAAGCCACCCAAAGCGGATAGGCGGGGTTTCTAGCCGTTCAAAAGACGGCCGCAGAAAAGCCCATCTCTGACGAGGGCGCGCCAATAGATAATACGCTACGCACAAAAAGACGACGCCTAGCACAACATCGCCAATGCCAGCTTGAGGGCGAAAACAGTAACTACTTGTGACGAGGAGCAAGAACGCTATCAAAAACCGTAGTAAAGGGGGAGGATGGGGGAAATCTGATTGATGAATCACATATTCACAAGGGGCCAAGCTTACAAAATTAGAGAAGAGAGGGTTAGGTTGGCAGTAGCCTACTCTCCCACACCGTCACCAGTGCAGTACCATCGGCGCCTGCGGGCTTAACTACCGGGTTCGGGATGGGACCGGGTGTACCCCCGCCGCT
>JBBIRQ010000015.1:0-108201 GCA_037441665.1 Anaerolineaceae bacterium
TCGGCGTGTACGTCACATTACCACCGCTAAAGCTCACCGTGCCGTTCGCCCCCTGCGTCACCGACTGCACCGCCAGCGCGTCACCGTCGGGGTCGCTATCGTTCGACACCACGTTCAGCGTCAGCGCCACGTCCTCATCCGTCACCCCGCTGTCATCTAGCGCCGTCGGTGGGTCGTTCACATTAGTGATGATGATGACGACAAGCGCCGTATCGCTCCCACCGTTGCCATCCGACACCGTATAGGTGAAATTATCGCCCGAAGTCTGCGAGCCATTATGTATGTATTGGAAAGACCCGTCAGCGTTCAATGTCAAGGTGCCGTTCGTCGGGCCTGTGACCAACGCAACGGTGAGCGCGTGTCCGTCAGGGTCGTTATCATTGGCCAAAACACCGGGAGCAGAGATAGTCAACGTATCGCCTTCAGCTACGATATAGCCATCATCTACGGCGTTCGGCGGCGTGTTCGGGATAGAGACGCCTACGGTCACTGTCGCCGTCGCTGTCCCGCCGTTGCCGTCCGATATGGTGTAAGTAAACGTCTCCACGCCGCTAAATCCTACGTTTGGCGTGTAAATAATTGTGTTACCGCTGATGACAGCTGTGCCGTTAGTCGGTGTCCCCACGGCATCAATGCTCAAACTATCGCCGTCAATATCGCTATCATTGCTCAAAACCGCTATCGTTACGGGTGTCCCTGCTGTAGCCGCGGCGCTATCACCCACTGCAACAGGGGCGTCATTAGCCGCACGAATGACGAGATTCACCGTCGCCGTCGCCGTGCCACCGTTGCCATCCGACACCGTATAGGTGAAGCTATCCACACCGTTGAAGTTCGCGTTCGGCGTGTAGGTCACACTACCACCGCTAAAGCTCACCGTCCCGTTCGCACCCTGCGTCACCGACTGCACCACCAGCGCGTCACCGTCGGGGTCGCTATCGTTCGACACCACGTTCAGCGTCAGCGCCACGTCCTCATCCGTCACCCCGCTGTCATCTACCGCCGTCGGCGGGTCGTTCACGCTGGTCACCGTCACGGTCACCGTCGCCGTCGCTGTCCCACCGTTGCCATCCGACACCGTATAGGTGAAGCTATCCGCACCGTTGAAGTTCGCGTTCGGCGTGTAGGTCACATTACCACCGCTAAAGCTCACCGTGCCGTTCGCCCCTTGCGTCACCGACTGCACTATCAGCGCGTCACCGTCGGGGTCGCTATCGTTCGACACCACGTTCAGCGTCAGCGCCACGTCCTCATCCGTCACCCCGCTATCATCTACCGCCGACGGCGGGTCGTTCACGCTGGTCACCGTCACGGTCACCGTCGCCGTCGCGGTGCCACCATTGCCATCCGACACCGTATAGGTGAAGCTATCCGCACCGTTGAAGCCCGCGTTCGGCGTATAATCGAACGAACCATCGGCGTTTAAAGTCAATGTGCCCTGCGCAGGAGTGGTCGCTATAGCCGCAGTCAATGGGTCATTTTCGGCGTCGCTATCGTTGGCGAGGACGCCCGGCGCGGAAATCGTCAAAACGCTATCTTCAGCCACGCTGTAGGCGTCATCTAGCGCTGTCGGCGGGTCGCTCACGCCGGTCACCGTCACGGTCACCGTCGCCGTGGCCGTGCCGCCGTTGCCATCCGTCACCGTATAGCTGAAGCTATCCGCACCGTTGAAGTTCGCGTTCGGCGTATAATCGAACGAACCATCGGCGTTCAGCGTCACGACACCATTTGCGGGGCCGGTATTCAAAGCCACCGTCAGTATATCCGCGGGGTTGGCGTCGCTATCGTTGACGAGGACGCCCGGCGCGGAAATCGTCAAAACACTATCTTCAGCTACGCCGTAAGCATCATCCACAGCCACGGGCGGCACGTTGACTTGGGTTAAGTCTAAGTTGCTGAAGGTGCACGTCACTGTCTCGGCGGCGGCGATGGTCACCGTCGCTTGGGCGGCGCCTAAATCTACCGCGCTCGTCCCGTTCACACAGGTGATATTGCTCAGTTGCCAGTTGGCGGGCAAGACTTCGCCAATAGTGTAAGTGCCGGGCGTGAGGTGGAATGCGCGGGTGTTGGATGCGCTCACCCCGCTGATGTTCACGTAGTTGATTTTGGTATTAAAGCCTCCGATAGCATCAATCGTCAACCGACCATCTATTACGGGTACGGTGACCGTCGCAGTTTGATGACGGGTTGCGCTCCCGCTGGCCCCTGTTCCCACAAAGCGATTGATGATATTCACGCCCTCAACGTTAATCGTATCCAGTTCGGGGTCTGTGTTGCCGCTCACGGGGTCGCCAACCGAGACGGTAACGGTGTATAGGCCATCAGGCACGGCGATTTCCCAAGCGCCGGGGGTAATATTACCGTTGGTGGGGTTGGCATTATCGCCATATTGCATATGCATCAACGTTTCTAGTCGGAAGTCCGTTTGCGGCGTATTGCGCTCGCGGCCATTCCCTGCGCCGCCGCCGCCCGTATTGACCGACAAGTTGACCGGGACATGGCTAGCCGTGGGCAAAGTGACGCTATCTTGCGTCACCCAACCGTAAGTATAGATGCCGCCGCCTTGCCCGCTACTGGTCCGCAAGCCGTAGGCCTGCCCAAAATCGCGCACGTAACCGCTGGGCGGCCCCGAAGCGTTGTTCGCTTGGAAATTGACATTGAGATTGAAGTTCGTCGGCGCGCTACCATTATCTGCCAGCGTGAACGCGCCCATCGGTCCGGAACCGTTAAAGGTGAAGGATTGGGTGCTATCGGGGTTGGCATCTTTGACGATGATGAGCGTCGCCGGTTGCGCCACCGTGAAGGCGGCAGTATCGGTATCGGTGACAGATGGCCCCGTCGGCGGCGTGCCGGCTACAGTCGCCGTATTGATGAGCGGGCGCGTTTGCCCCGATAGCGAACAGGTATATTCATAGAACGCCCCAGCCGCGAGCGTCGCCAATTCTGGCGTATTACTGCTATTGCGTTGGCAATCCGGCGCTAACAAATCCACGACGGCAACATTGGTCAGCGGCACATTGCCGCTATTTTCTACGCGAATGGTGAACGTCGCCGTCCCGCCAAAGGGGATAACTTGGTTATCGGGCGTCTTTTCGATGTTGATAGCGGCGAAGGGCAAGGTATTACTGAAAACGCAGGTCACCGCATCGTTAGAAGCCAGCGTCACCGTGGCGCTTCTGTTGGGCAAATCAACACCAGCCGTGCCGCCTGTGCAAGTGATATTATCGTTAGCCCAACCGACAACAGCGCTTTCTGTGATGGTGTATACGCCGGGGACGAGTAAGAAAGTCTGGCTATTGCCAGTGGGGACGGCATCTATTTGAATATAGTTCAACTTGGTATTCGTCCCGCCGATAGCATCAACCGTCAAACGGCCATCGTTGATGGCGACGGTCGTTGTTTGGATTTGATGACGTGTGGCGCTACCATCGTCGCCCGATGGCACGAAGCCCGCGATGAGCGGCGCCCCTTCGATATTGATGCGATAATTTTCTGGTTCTCCGCTGGCGATAGCATCGCCCACGGCCACAGTAACGATGTACAAGCCATTGGGCAATTCCACCTCCCACGCGCCCGCCGCCTGCACACCGCCCGCAAAGCCGCTCTGGTTGCGTTGCATGTAGATGAGCGAATCCAAAGCGCGGTTATCGTTGGCGTTCCGCTCGAAGGCATTCCCCACAAGGCTGAGCGGGGTTGGGCTGGGGCTACCCGCAGTGGCTTCGGTCACCCAACCGTAAGTGAAACCATCCGCCTTTAGACCATAGCCTAAGCCGTGGTCGCGCACAAAATCAGGGGCGGAAACCGTACCCGTCGGCTGAAAATTGACCCACAAGCGCAAGGGGGTCGGCGCGGAGCCATTATCCACCAGCGTGAAGGGGCCGATGCCGCCCGTGCCATTGAACAAGAACGTTTGGTTGGATTGGGGCGAAGCGGTCTTGGTAATGGTCAAGGTAGCTGGCGGATTCGTCAAATCGCTTAAAACTTGGGTGGTCTCATTATCCGCGTTGTTGAGCGGCACGGGGTCTGTGGCGGCATAGCTGACACGCCCCGTATTGGTCAGGACGCCGCTAGCCGTCGGTACAACAGTGATGGTAACGGTCGCCGTTCCGTTGGGCGGTATATCGCCCAAATTGCATGTCACGGTGTTACCAACATTGCTACACGTCCCCTGCGAAGCCACAGCCCCTAATAGGTTTAGCGTGGCGGGTAAGGTGTCGGTCACTACGGCGCTATTGGCCACAAAAGCGGACGAATTGTTGGTCACCGTCAATAGATAATCGAAGCTCGCCCCAACTTGTACCGGGTCGGCAGAATCAGCTTTGTTGATGGCCAAATCCGCTTGCGCGGTGAAAGGCGCGATATTGGTAATCAGATAGATATTGTCGTTGAAGTCGCAATTCGCGCTCCCGACACCGCAACCGGGTAAGCTATTCCCGACATAGTCTTGAGCGACGAAATAAGCGTTGGGGACGAGCGCGCCGCTTTGGTCGCGGACGGGCCAAAAATGGATGGCATGCGTCTGCCCCAAAGCGCCCCGATTGGAGCTGAAGCCATCAATCGTCACTTGAAAAGGACCGGCCGCATTAAAGACCATCTCGGTAGGCAAATTAGAGCCGCCGCGCAAGGGCAATAGCGTTTGCCCATCGGCGTTGGCGTGGCGGATGCTCCCATAAGGCGTAGAGAAAGTGACACCACTAAAGCAACAAGAATGATAAGCGGCCAACTGGCGCACATAAATTGGCTGGTTAGGGTCTGCTTGTATCCAATCGGCAGAAAGCACTTCTTCGTTATTAGCGATGTAGGCGGCGGTTGTGATGGGGCTGAGCGGCGTCTGTAAGCCAAAAGAATTGCGGATATGCGTCAGCGTAACTTCGTTGCCGCCTTCCGGGAAGAGCATATAAGCCCCGCGCAATTGTACTACAGTGCCCCCGGATGGCTCGGTCGGGTCGCTGGAATCAATCGTCAGGGTAGCGGCGCGCACCCCGCGGCCGGGAGAAGACGTGTTCTGGATGAAGCGCACTTGCAAATCATAAAATCCGCCAGAGGGAATCGTGAAGGTCGTTTCTCCATTGGGCAATGCAAACCAAGTCGGTTGGCTAATCGTCAACGAATAGATAGTGAGTGGGTCTATCCCGCGGTTGTAAATCCGCAAAGTGACGCGGTCATGCACGCGATGGGTGGTCACCCCGCCATTAATTCGGCTGAAGGTCAGCCAACGGTTGAAATTCAGCCCGGTATTAAGCCCATTGAGCGTGGTCCAATCAAGGTTTTCTAATTCTATCGTACCACCGACGCCGGGGATAAGGTCTATGGGCGGCTCGACATTCCGCACGATGAAAACGAGGTCGTTATAATCAAAGCCGGTCGTATATTCTTCTATCGCGACGATATAGGCGTTTGGAACAATGGCGTTGGTCGCATCGCGCAGGGGGTAAACGCGCATCTGATGCGGGATAGCATTGGGGAAGGCGTTCAGCGCATCTTCGCTATACGTTGTCCAGCCGTTAAATGGCGGCGGTGGCCAAGTGGCGTAAAAGCCAAATTCGGTTGCGCCGGGGTCAAAGCTGGTCACACCGCTGATAGCTACGCTGATAGTCTGGTTGCTGTTCTGGTTCACAGTGAACAAGGGGGATTTGGTGATAGGGTCGCCAGCCGGATACCAGCCGAAGTATAACACTGGGTTATGATTCACCGCATAAGCGGCTAGCGGTTCGATAGTGACAGGGAAAGCATCATCAGCCTTGCGGAAAATGGGCAAGGGGACTTCTTGGCCTAGCGTATTGCCGGGATAGGCGATGCCGTTGCCGTTAATAGGTGTGGTGGCGATATTGTCGTCGCCGACAATGACATTGGTATAACCGTGGGCGTTCAAAATCATCTGTAAAGAAGGCTCAGCCATGCCCCCCGAACCTTGCTCGGCGAGGCCCGTTAGCGCCACGTCTAGGATTGGCTGGTCGGGGTCGTTACTGAGGATACGCAAAAGCGACTGTTTGACCCCTGCAGGGGAAGCGGCCGTAAAAACCACGCTCACCGTTGTAAAGCTACCGGGGGTTAGGATGATAGGCCCGCCTGTCTCTGAAAATTGCGCCGCATCGCCTGTCGTCACCAAAATATCACTGATGAGGAGATCCACAGTGCCGTTGTTGGTGATGGTCACCGTTTTAGGGGCGCCGCCGCCGCCACCAATGATGTCATCGAATAGGAGACGGTCCGGGGTGACTTGTATATTCGGCGTTGTGGCATACAAGGGTTGAACAGCTAACAACAATAAAAAGAAGAAAAATACTTTTATCACACGGTAGATTCGGGGCGGCTCTATGTAATGTATCATCCTGATTAGCTTTCCGCTAGAAGAACAGCCCTACTATTTAGTTTCCAACCATTCAAAAGCGTGTATTCCTAACTTATCATCATAAACTTAAAAAACATTAAAAAAACAAGATATGCAATCTTTTTTACAGAATAGGGAATAATTTTACTCTGTTCATGATAAAGCCAGTAGAGGTCTATCTAGATTATTAGTTAACAGGACTAGGGTTATTGCACTGTCCTCAATTATCTGCTACGATGTTTGTATCTTGTAATCTCATTCATCAGCTATGGCTCTTATGTCTAATAACCGGCCACCTATCACCTTAGTTTTTGAAACATCTCAGCCACAAATCCCTACAACGCCCGTCAAAGCCGGCCAGCGCCATCATATCGAGCACCGTACACGGGAAGAGACGCGCCAAGAAATCCTCAATCTACTGCAACATGCAGACCGCCCGCTCACCCGTACACAAATCGCCCGCGCTATTGGACGGGCCAAAGCGCCGCACATTGTGCATCTCATAGATGAATTGGTGGAAGAAGGGCTGTTAAAACGCGAGTTGATGACCTTTCGCACTCGCGCCAAAGGTTACGTGTACGCTATTGTGTAAGTAGGGGTTGTTTTCCGTGCTTAAACGATGGGTATGCCACCCCTGTTTGATGACTATGAGAAATTGCGGGCGGGTAGCCACAAGCCGCTACACAAAAAACGGCGAGTTTTGCTCTAACTCGCCGTTTTGATGTTACGCGCCAACCCCTTAAAGCACCTTTTGAACGTTCAACCACTGCCCGCGGTCCGCATTCGCCTTTTCGATAGCCTCCGCCGACCCCATCACCACCACATCGGCGGCATCATTCATCTTGGCCAGCGCGGCGCCAAAAGCGCGATAATCGGCTATCGTCGTGCCTAAGACCTCGTCGCGCACCCGTTGGCGTTGCTCGTTGCTATAACCGATGAGGTGATGAATCATACTTGTGAAGCCTTTGGCATCGGGCAAAAGATGGGCGTCCATGTCGCCAATCGCGCCGATGATGCTTTTGGCTAATTCGCTCTCGCTCAATTCCAGATGTTGCAGATAACCGGCCGCGCCATCAAAGTTATCTAGGGTCTTGAGCAAATTGGGGTCGCGGTACGATGTATAGGAAAAGACGCCTGTTGTGAAATCGAAGTTGCCATTCACCCCATAAGCGCCGCCTTGGGCGCGCACCCGCTCCCATAAATACGTCAGGCGTAAATAGTTGGTGATGACCACATGCGAACCGTGCAATTGATAACCGACATCGTATAGCGAACCGCCTTTGGTGACATAATTCACCTGCGCGGGTATGGTCAAACCTTCGTTCCGTGGGTATTCGGAGCGCGTCCACGTCGCCAAAACGGGCGGCGACGACGGCATATCGGCGATGAATTGGCGCAATTGGGGCGCTAATTGGCGCCAATTATCGGCATCTACAGTGACATTAACCAGCATCGCTTGGCGATTGATGAGCAATTGTTGCAAAGCGCGCAAATCCGCCAAGACACTTTCCCACGCATTATCTATACGCGCGGCCAAATCGCGCAGGAAAAACAGGTAACTGATGCCGCTCATCTGCTCGTTGAGCCAGTAAGTCCCGCCAAAATGCGCGCGTAAACGTGTGCTCGCGAAGCTGTTGCCCGCAGGCACCAAAGCCGATTCCACGCTGACTTTAGCTTCTAGCACAATCTGGCGGAAGCGGTCGCGGTTATCCAACTTTAGCGTTAGGAAGATGTCGCGCAAAATATTCAACAACTGGTCGGCGCGGTCGGCCATCGCTTTAGCGCGCACCATCAACCAAGCGGTGGTCGCGCGTTCCTGTAGCGTCGTAGAGGTGAAAGGCGTCGCCCCGATGCCGCCGGTGTGAATACCGATACGCTGGGCTAGCTTGGCGTAGTCCTCTTTTTCGGTGCCCATCTCTGTTAAGGCTTGGGCGAAAAGGCGGATGTAGGAGAGCAGATGTTGCGGGACAACCCGCAAGTCAAAACCTATATCTAGGTAGGCGATGCCATTAGTGAATAAATCGTGATATAGCACCTTGCTACCCGCTTCTTCGCTAATTTCGATGGGGAAAATGCGGATATTGCGCTCTAAATCGCTCAAGTTGAGCATGGGTATTGTGGCGAGCGCTTCGGGAGAGTCGGGCGCTTCTTGGCGGCGTTGCAAAGCTTCTGCCTCGGCGATAATGCGCTGGATGTCCGCTTCTTGCAAGGTCGCTTGTATCGCAGAAAGGCGTTCAGCTTCCTCTGCTTCTAGGCGATTGTTGTATTGAGGGTCTGGCTCTAGGATGACGGTTGAACGATGGGGATTATTGATGAAATAATCGCCGATGAGCCTTTCTAAATAGCCGCCTTGGGCGATGCGCGCGCGCAACCGTTTTAGCGGCTCTTCAAAGGCGAGCGCTTCTAAAGGGTCGCCCCCGTGCAACCAAACGGGCATCACCCCTATCATCAAGGCTAACCCTCTCGGAAAAGAGCCCGTGTTCAGCTCGCGTAGCTGAAATTCGGTGGTATTCAAAGCCGCGGCCACCATATCCGCTTCGATGCCGTTCTCGGCCAAATCGCCCAAGGTTTGTAAGATGAGCGCTTCGGCTTTTTCAATATTCTCTTTGTCGATACCCTTCATCCCCGCAGAAAAGCTCATCTGGCGCTGGTAAATGGATAAACCACCGCCGGTCACATCTTCCCCCAAGCCCGATTCAATCAACGCTTTGCGTAATGGGGATGCAGGGGTATCCATCAGGATATGGGATAACACTTGTAAAGCGGTGACGACTTCGGTATCTGTGACCTCTGGCAACAACCAGCTGATGGTGAAAAGGGGTTTATTATCGCCATCATCGCTGGCGGCATAGGGGCGCGCCACCCGCCGCGGCGCGGACCAATGCGGTTGTAAAGAGACCTCCGCATTCACCGCCTGTGCCGAAAAATCAGCGATGAAGGCATTGATGAGCCGCAAGCGCTCCATCGGGTCATCGTCGCCGGCGAAGAAGAAACGCGCGTTAGACGGGTGATAGTAAGCGCTATGGAAAGCTTTAAATTGCTCATACGTGAGGTTAGGGATGGCCGCGGGGTCGCCGCCGCTATCGTAGGCGTAGGGAGTATCTGGCAATAAATACTGTTCGGAATAGCGCCCCAACAAGCTATCTGGAGAGGAGTAAGCGCCTTTCATCTCATTGAAGACGATACCGCGATAAGCCAATTGGCCCGTTTGCGGGTCTACTTCGTAATGCCAGCCCTCTTGCTTGAGGGTGTCTTCGGTAATAGTGGGATAGAATACAGCATCCAGATACACATCAATGAGATTGTAGAAGTCCTGCAGATTTTGGCTAGCGACCGGGTATGCGGTCATATCCGAAAAGGTCATCGCGTTGACAAAGGTGCTCAACGACCCTTTCAACAACTCCACAAAAGGTTCTTTGACGGGATATTTGCGCGAGCCACCTAGCACGGCATGTTCCATGATGTGCGGCAGACCCGTAGAATCTGATGGCGGGGTTTTGAAAGTGACCCCAAAGACCTTATTTTCATCGTTATTTTCGATAGAGAGCAGTTCTGCCCCGGTGCGTTGGTGACGATACAAACGCGCCCAAGCGTTCAATTCTGGGATATGGCGCTCGCGCACCAATTCAAACCCATGCACAACAGACATGGCACACCTTTCAATTTTTTTATACCGTTAAAATAAACTCTAAAACTATTATAATCGCCAGCCCCCTCTTAGCGATAGCCTCTTTATACAACCGAGATTCTTTGTGAAAATAATTACAAGACCAATTCTGCCATCAAGCGCACGGTTGCTACATCAAAGGTCATCACGTTCAACGTGGTGATAGCGCTTGTCTGCCATAGCTGGAGGCGGTCTTTGATGCGCTCGCGCGTGCCGACCAACGCCACTGCGTCCACCAGCTCGTTAGGTACGGCCATCATCGCTTCGCCTTTTTTGCCGTCGAGATACAAATCTTGTATTTGGGTGGCGGCCGCTTCAAAGCCATAGCGGCAAGCCAAATCAAAATAGAAATTTTTGCCGCGCGCCCCCATCCCGCCGATATAAAGGGCCAAAGCGGGCTTCACTTGGTTGTAGCACGCTTCTAAATCGTCCCCCAAGACCACTTGCACCGAGGGCGCAATATCGAAACGCTCTAGCGATTTGCCATCCCCGGCCGCCGCAAACCCTTCTTCTATGTAGGGTTTATAGGTGTGGTCGTATTGCTCTGGAGAGAAGAAAATAGGCAACCAACCATCGGCTATTTCGGCCGTCAGCGCGACGTTTTTGGGCCCTATAGAAGCGAGATAAATAGGCAAATCAGCGCGCCCATGTAAGATGCTCTTCAGCGGCTTTCCTAAACCGGTGGCGTCTGGCCCGCGGTACGGGATTTGATAATGCTCGCCATCGTGGACGAGGGGTTCTTGGCGGGCGAATATCTTGCGGACGATGCTCACATATTCGCGGGTTTTGCCTAATGGCTTGCCATAAGCCACCCCATGCCAGCCTTCCACCACTTGCGGGCCCGATAAGCCCAAGCCCAACAACATCCGCCCCCCAGATAATTGGTCGAGCGTCATAGCAGTCATAGCGGTATTAGACGGGGTGCGGGCCGGCATCTGCATAATCGCCGTCCCTAACTTTATCTGCTTGGTCAAAGCGCCAATCCACGCCAAAGGTGTCACCGCATCCGAACCATAAGCTTCAGCTGTCCACACCGCATAATACCCCAAGCGGTCGGCTTCCAAGATAAGCTCCATCGGTAGCTCTAGGCGCGCGCCGCTATAGCCGGTCATTAATCCCAAACGCATCAACAATCCTCCCTAATTCACCAAAAGCCTTGCGCGCTCTAAAGCATACCGCAAAGTGTCGTAAAACGCTTGATGCCGCCTCTCCCCAATTACTCCCTGATAAGCGTATCCCAAATCCCAAGTGATTTTGGCTGTCTCCCCTACCAAATCGGACGAATAACTTGCGGAAATAGCGACTATGGCCTATACTACAAAGGTGGTGCTAGCATAGTGACCATAAGGATAAAAAAAATGAATCTTTACGAACTTGATGCGTCCCTGCGCGATTTCACGGCACACCAATTCAAAATCCTAGAGGTTTTATATAATGCCGGCGGCCAATGGTTAACACGTATTCAACTGGCGCGCGCGTTGAGCAAACAACGCCTGACGCCCTACGACATCAATTGTCTGAAGATGATGACCGACCGCGGACTCATCCACACCTCCACCCAGCCGACATCCGCCCCCGGCTCTGATTTCGCCTACATTTACAGCATGTCCGATGACATCGCTTATCTCTTGCAAGATTGGGCGGAAATCCGCGAGCAAATGCGCGCGGAAATCGCCCGTAAACGACCGCCTTTGCAATTGGTCTCCAAAATGCATTCTGATACAGAAACGCTCGTCACAGATAGAGAATAAATCGGGCGACCCTATAAGGATGAGTGCATGAAAATTATCACGTTATTGAACGAGAAAGGCGGCGTAGGCAAAACGACCCTCGCTACCCACATCGCCGCCGGGCTAGCCATCATCGGCTATAAAGTCCTGTTGGTGGATGCCGACCCGCAAGGGAACGCCACCGTGGCCTTCGGCCAATCCAACGAACCGGGCCTCTATAATCTGCTCGTCCGTCGGGCGGATTTCAGCCAAGTGGTGCGCGGCATTCCGCACGAAATCTACGAACAGCCGGGAATCCCCGTCCGCGGTCGCTTGGGGTTAATCCCCTCCAATGCCGAAACGCGCAGTATCGCCACCCAAATCAGCGATGCCTTCGAGGTTCGCAAGCGCTTTCGCGAATTAAACGGCATCTTCGACATTATCATTTTCGACACATCCCCAACGCCTAGCTTATTGCACGGCTCTATTTACCTCGCCACACATGGCATCATCTATCCTACCGAGTGCGAATATTTGAGCATGAAAGGCTTGATGGATAGTTTCTCCCATCGCGAAGCGGCCGATGCCCAGCGCCAAGAATTCAATCTAGGGCAAATTCTGTTGATGGGCATTGTCCCAATGAAATACCGCTCAGCGACCCTAGAGCATCAGGAAAATCTAGCGGACTTGCGCGAGGCCTTCGGTAACAAGGTGTGGAAACCTATCCCGCAACGCACTATCTGGCCAGAAGCCACACGGCTCAACCGCACGGTGTGGAACTTGGCGCCAGAGTCCAAATCTGCGGCGGAAGCGTGGTCAATTGTCGCCAGCGCGAAAGAGAGCTTAGCCTATGTCCAGTCGTAAACGAGGGCGAGAAGGCAATATCCTGACTGCTCGGCAAGCGCAGGCCAACCTGCATGAAGTCACAGATGCCATCTTCGGTAGCGATTTACGCAAACAGGAGGAGCGGCAAATTCGGGCCGTTCCTATCCATATCAAGAGCATTTACCCCGATATTCGGCAACCCCGCCGCGCGATGCCCTCTATGGTCCGCGAGCAATTCAGCGGCGACCCCGCCCAGCTGGGCGCCTTCTTCGACCAGTGGGCGCATTGGGTGCGTCAGGAACGGGCCACTTTAGGCGTAGACACCGCTTTTTCTGTAGAGCCTTTTGTATTAGGGCAGGAAGAAGCCGCGCGCAATGAGGCGCAAGGGCCTATAGAAGCCGCGCTAATGGCCATCGTGGAGCTGGCCGCTTCTATCTATCGGGATGGGCTGACAAACCCCATCACAGTCACCCCCCATTACGATAACTACATCATCGAGACCGGCGAAAGGCGCTGGCTGGCTTATCATCTTCTGCATCATCTGTTCGACAAGGACGAAGACCACCGCTGGGCGATGATACCCGCTCGCGAGGTCGAACGTTTGGATGTGTGGCGCCAAGCCTCGGAAAATAACGCCCGCGCCAACCTTAACCTCATCGGACGGGCGCGCCAGTACGCGGTCTTGCTCATGGATTTGAATCCGAATTTCACGCCAATTCCTTATCACGAATGCGATAGCGACCACGCTTATTACGCCCAAGCGCTAGACCTTAAAGTGCCCTATGGCTATAACGAGCAACTGTTGAACGCTTGCGGCATCACAAGCCGTAGCGCGTTCACTTTGTATCGCAAGGTGCTATCTTTGCCGACAGAGTTATGGACGCGCGCGGATGACGAGAATTGGTCAGAGAGTAAAATTGTTCAGTTACTGAACAATTCAGATAAAGGACAGCCTTTATCACCCTCTGCCAAGTTAGGGCGCTTCGAGCATTTTCGTAGTCGTATCATCCCCCAAATTTCTCAAGCGGTGCGCCAGTTGAAAGGGGAGGAGCGCGAAGCGGCTATCCGCGATTTAGAGCGCTTATTGGAAGAATTGCGGCAACAATGATGGGGCCACTATCGAATTGTTCAGTAACTGAACAATTTACACCTTTTTAAGGCGATTTAGCGGCATTGTAGATGATAGAGGTGACTTATTCGACAAAATGTTGGTGTTGTGGTATAGTTGTGGTAGAGGTTTGGCTAGCGTTCTGATATACGGGAGCCACCCGCCTTTGAAATGCGTTTAACTCGTCCGCTCTCATAAAAAACAACGCTCCGAAGGGTAAATTCGGAGCGCATGGGGCGAGTGCATTTCTGCCTCTAAACCAACTGAAATGCTCGTTGTAGAGTACACCTTGTTCTCAGCAACCGTACCCTACTCCCATAGTGTAACCTAAAACGAGCATTTCAGCAACCCACTTTTACTTAAGGGAGTGCTGAAAATGCCTTTTTATTCGCCAAATGTTAACCCTAGTGACCTCATTTTTGCCGCTCATATCTATACCGCTATGGAATTTTCAGTCATTCCTATACTGGGCAATGCAGACATCGAACGCTTTAAGGTCGCCGCTGTTCCATGGCGCCAATATCAACAACGCTTCCCCACAGATTCAGAGATAAGCACATGGTTTTCTGAACGCCAATACGGCGGTTTAGCCATCGTCACCGGCGCTATTTCCCGCTTGATGGTCCTTGATTTCGACACTTTAGAAGCCGCCGAAGCCTTCCAAGCCGCCTTTTTCCCATTGTTGAACACCCGCGCTGTCATTTCTGCTTCTCGTGGCTTGCCGCATTACTATTTCCGTATCCCTAAAGGCTATGTGCTCAAGAGTCGTTCGCTCAATGGCGTTGATATTCAAGCGGAAGGTCGCTATATCATCGCGCCGCCCACCATGCTAGGAGATAAGCCTTATCAGATTAAGACCGGCGGTCGCCCTAAACAGCTTACAATCGCTCAAATTGAGGCTATTTTGCGATTTTTTGGCGACTATCGAGGTTCAGACTATGCCGAAGCAGATACGCGCGAAAAATCGCGTTCTGCGTTGGTAGCGCCTAGACCGCCGTCATTTTCTAGCTCCGATGCGGTCGCTCTGTATAGCCACTTGGCCCCCCAGATGGGGCGTAATTGCGCGCTTTTCCATGTGGCTTGTCGTTTGCGAGATATGGGGTGGTCTGGAGATAGGGTTATCGCTACCTTGTCGGGTATTCATGCCTACCAGCCACCGCATGCGGGCCAGCCCGATGAACCTATATCCTATCGCCATCAAGAAGCGCAAAAGTCCATCAAAAGCGCTTATAGACGCCCGCCGCGGCCGCTTCTCACTGCGAAAAGAATGCCACAATTACCAAACGTATTACGAGAACACCTTGTCTGTCAGGGGTTAACAGCTGTAGCGCGCGTTCTTGATGGCTTGTTGCTCGCAGGGGTTGCGATGGGGCAATCGTTGAGTGAAAAAAGAATTAATTTAGTGTTGTCGGAAAGGGTGGGTAGGCACACTGTTCTTAAGGCTCTGCGGGCAGTTTGCCCCGATGGAACGCCCATATTCGCCCCTTCCCCCAGCCCCCCATCCCCGACTACCGTTGCTTCAAAAACCCCACAATCGAAAAACAATAAATGCTTATTGTTTACAGCGACAAAATCGAACAAAAATAGGGCCGGCCGCCCGCCTAAACAATATATCATCCCGGATGTCCTTCAGCTGTGCGCTAAATTCGGCTTAAAGCCGCGTTCTGGCGATAATTTAGCGCTCGATGATGTGGTCAGCGCGAGGGCTTATCGCATCGCTCTGCATCGCGAATGGCTTCGACGCCGTCCGGGGTGCTATTATCGGGGGTATATGGCCGCCCGTTTGGGGCTTTCTGTGCGGACTTTGCAACGTTACGACCATATCGCGGCAATTGGTTCTACTGCCCTTTATTATCAACGCGCCATCACATGGGATAATTTAGCCTACATCCCGTGTGAAGATGCCCCGCGTGGCACTTTTTTAAGTGATGAAACAGGCAAGCGCTATCCGCCAAAGCCCATCATCGCCATGCGCCTGTTGCAAAAACGCCATAAAGTGCTCTACGAGCGGCGCACGGCTAATTACTATTGGGTAGGGATATTCCCGCAAGCCCATTTCGACCGTGTCCGCGCGTCGTTGTTCGTCCCCCCGCCGCCGCCCAAACCAAAAAGTGAACACGTTCATATAATAGAAATGGGCGCAAAAACGCCTCATCCGCCGTCAAAAAAGCCTTCTCGGCGGCGAAAATCGTATCGCCGCGCGTTAGATACCGCCGACCAAGAACGGCTAGCCTTGCGCTTATATGAGTGCGTGCGCGAAAAGTCCGCCGCTCGCCAGCAAGCGCCCTTCAGCCTTGCCACGGCGCGCAAGCTCGTTTCCCAATATGGCCCCCGCGCTGTCGAATCGGCGATAGGTCAATTGCAGGGACGCCACAACATCCAAAATCCGGCGGGCTTCGCCGTCATCTTGATACGTGGCTTTAGGTTTGCTACTTCTTAAAGGATGAGCGGATGTAATAAACCCTGTCAGTTTGCGTCTAAGGGGTGTGGTGAACTTATGAATCAGAATTGAGGTCTGATGACGACAACGCATAATGCCCAATTGCACGACCTGATTGCTCTACGCCGTAGCCCCCGCGCATTTGCGGAGGTGCCCATACCCCCAAGCATCCTGCAAACGGTGCTCGATGCGGCGCGGTGGGCGCCATCTTCTATGAACGCGCAACCGTGGCGCTTCATCCTCGCCACCAAAGACCAGCCAGAAACGTACCAACGTTTATTCAGCATCCTCAAAGAGGGTAACCAGCGTTGGGCGGGTAAAGCGCCGGTGCTGATGTTGGCTGTGGCGCACGTAGGCCCAGCCGACAAGCGCAACCGCCACGCATGGTACGATACCGGCGCGGCCGTGTCGCAAATGACCCTTCAGGCGCTTTCTTATGGTGTTTACGTACGTCAGATGGGCGGTTTTTACCCTGACCAAGCGCGCGCGGTATTCAACATACCCGACGATTTCGAGCCAGTCGTCGCGCTGGCTTTGGGGTATCCTGCACCTGCAGATAGCCTGCCGGAAGATTTGCGCGCCCGTGAGCTGGCCCCGCGCGTCCGCCGCCCCTTGACCGAGACGGTCTTTGAGGGAGCATGGGGCCAGTCATCCTCTATTCTCGACTGAGCGCGTTAGTCCCGCTCGCGGATGATGATAGTGGGCACGACCGAGCCGCCCCCCGCCGTGACGTTCAATAGCGCCAAAGGCGATAGGCGCGTCATCACCCCTTCTACAGACCGCCCGCCGAAGACGTAAGGGTCGGCATCTACGAAGCGCGGGCTAATGTCTAGGGCGTTATCTAACCACATCGGGAAGGGGCGTTGCACCACTGGCACGCGCTCTTGCGCGACGTAGGGACGTTCCAGCGCCTGCTTTAAGACCGACGTCCAAGCGTCTTCCGAGCTTTCCCAACCCAATATCACCCCAGAACCGCCGTATTCGTCATTGGGCTTGAGGACAAAACGTTCGCGGTGTTCCACCAAGAAGGGGATAAGGTCTATTTCGCGCCCCTCGTAGAGTGTTTTACGCTTTGCCACAACCCGCGTCCATGGGATGACCGCCTGAATCGCTTCGCGCTGGGCAGGGGTGAATAGGTGTTGGTTGCGCTCGTCGCTGAGGAAGGCGAGGCTGGCTTTCTTGGCCAGCATCTTGGCGCTAATCGAATTGGTGATATATACCGCGCCATCGCGCACTGCCCGCAGGATAGGGTTATCTAAACCCATGCGGTGAATCAATTCGCTGAACAACACCCGCTTATAAATCATATCTATGCGGAAGCCGTTTTCTGTGAGCAATTGTCCGTGATGGTAACTCAGCGCGCGGGGGTCGGCCAACACGGCTTTTAGCCCTTGACGCTCGAAATAGTCGCGGGTGATTTCGTGCTCATTGAGGGTGGGCACTTCTTGCCAATCGAGGATGCCGATTTGGGGTTGCCCTTGCCCGCCCCAAGCTCGATAACCCGCCAGCAATTCATCGGTCAGCCGCCCCAAAGAGGCGATGAAGCGCGTGTGGTATTTTTGCTGAAAGCGCTTAAACGGCTCTAATTGGTGAAAGACTTCCGACAAGGTGTCGGCATAGCCCATGCCCGCCGGCGTTTCTGCGTTGTATTCTACGCATTTCAACGTTCGCGTCTCTGCCACATAAAACGTGTCCAACCGCGAGCTAGTCCATGGGGGGACGTGGGTTTTATCATAGGGGAGCAGTTGTTCTTCGTAATCGTCCATGCCCAACTGGGCGCGCAGGCTCGCATCGGCGAGACATACTTCATGGACGCGCTGGAAGGCGCTCAGCACGGTATCGAGCTGGCTTTTGATGAAAGCCCAGTCATCTTCTAGGTAGAAATGGGGGCGCAGGACGACGCACAGGGGGCGTTCGCCAAAGTAAAGGCCGCGCTCTTTGAGCAGATGGCGCAGTTGGGCATCAGCTTCTTGCGCGATGTCATCCGATAGCAGGCTATGATAATATTCAATGGCATCATAAAGGCGCATGGCTAATTCGCCTTTCGTGTGGCTTTCTTCGGTTTGCTGGTTTTAGCCGCATCGGCGTCTTTGATGCGCTTGCCCCAGTCGTAGCGCGCCCGCGTCTCTTGTTTGGATTTGGCCAACTTTATCATGGTGTCGGCCATCTTGGTCACCATCCAATCGAAATGATTACGCCCTAAAGAGTTGACGTCCATATCTGGCGCGGGGTTCATGAAGTCTATAGCGTAGGGCACGCCATCGCGGATGGCGAATTCGCAGGTGTTCATATCGTAACCGAAGGCTTGGCAAATGGTCAGCGTGTCGCCGCGCAGGCGGTCGAGCAGGGCGCTATCAAAATCCGGTTCGGGATGATAATAACGGGCGTTGGGGTCATATTTCATCACGCGGACTTCTTCTTGGGCGAGGCACATACAGCGCGCGTAAGTATCCCAACGGATGAATTCTTGCAGAATCATCGTCAGTAAGCCGCTGGTGTTGTAGTAATAAATCAATTCTTCCATATTGTGGGCGATATGCACCGCTTTCCAACCGCCGCCGTGGGCATCTTTTAGCACCACCGGGAAGCCGCCCACCATCTCGACTAGACTATGCCAATCCATGGGGTAGAGCAGGTTACGCAGACTTTCGTTGTGGACGATGCCCGGCACATAATCTTTGTTGGGCAAAACTACGGTGCGCGGCGCGGCCAACCCTAGCCGCACGATGAGCGAAGTCCCAAAGTATTTATCGTCCGCCGTCCACATGAACGGGTCGTTAACCACCTTGACGCCTTGGATAACGGCGTTTTTGAGGTAGGAGCGATAGTAGGGGACCTCGTGCGAGATGCGGTCTATGATGACACGATAATGGTTTGGCTCGTTCATGAACGTGCCGCCGACCTTGACATATTCGGCGATGACGCCCGTTTTATCGCTCTGCCGATTCACTTCATCTATGAAGGCTGGCGGCCACGACCATTCCCGCCCTACAAATAAACCAATCCGTATAGGCTCACTTTTGACCGCCATAAAATCATCTCCTTAAAAACAATCTAATCTAGTTCACCAGTTAAACGTTTTTATAAAACAATATTAACAATGCTCCCGCGGAAAAACCAACATCCGCATGTGTGGAACAGGCGCTAATCGTGCCCGCTGATGTATAAATGCATCATCTTTTCCCAGTAGGGCCAGTCATGCGCCCATCCGTCCCATTCGCGCAGGGCGTTACCAATGCCTTTTTCCCATAGCGCCTTGGTCATCGCTTGGGCTTCTGCCATCAGGCGGTCTGCTTTGCCCGTCGCCATGATAATATCCACATGACGCAAGGCCGCTAAGCGGTGCTGGTCATGTTCGTTGGGGATGAATTCCATCGGGTTGTATTGGTAGACGTAACCGTCGCTGTAGCCGCCGGTGAACCCGCGTATGTCGTAAATGCCGCTGAAGGCGAGGATGCGGTCTACTTTTTCTGGCCAGCGCAGGCCAAAAGACATGGCATGGAAAGCCCCAAAGCTCGCGCCCATGGTCATCAAGAACGGGTTGCCATTTTTTTGTAGACTGAGCGGCAATACTTCGTGATACAGGTACATGAAATACTGGTGATGGCGATAGGCCCGCCCGGCGGGGTGTGCCCAACTGCAGTACCAGCTTTCGCTATCTACGCTATCCACACAGTACAATTGCAACCAGCCATTATTAATCTGATGATGGAGCGAAGCGACCATGCCGCGGTCTTCCCACTCGTAAAAACGCCCCTGCGAAGTGGGGAAAACCAGCACCCGCGCCCCCGCATGGCCAAAAATCAATAACTCCATATCGCGCCCCAGCGAAGGACTGTGCCAACGGTGATATTCCCGATGCATATTTCGCGCTCCTGTGGGAGTGCCCACAAATGAAAGAGGATATTGTGGCGGCATATTATAACATGTCAGGCATTTTTTAACGCAAGAGCGCGCCGCACCGCTTCGGCCGCATTCAGCACCCCCGCGCCTTGTTGCTCTGCAGGCCAAGCATCTATTTTATCGGCTGTTTCGGCGAGGATGCGTTTAATAGCCATCGGTTGTAAAGCGGGGTTCGCTTCTAACATTTGCGCCACTACCGAAGCTACAATCGGCGCCGATACCGAAGTGCCGTCTACGTGTTGGTGATGGGCATCTACCACTTTGTGATGATTGATGCGCGCTTGCAGGCGGTGCACCAGTTCTGTATCTATCTTTTTGACCGCATCTTTGCTAAGTCCGAGATCTTGATGGCCTTTGACTAACAAATTGGTGACTTCTCTATTGTTGCTGGCTTGCAATAAGGGGGCGAGCCAGCGTATTTCGCGTTCCTCGCGAGAGCCGGGCAAAATGGGGGAGGCTATCCAGACGGCGGGCCCGAGCAAATCGGGCTTGGGGGTGCCGTCATAAGCTTTGCCATAATTGTGATGATAGCAACGCCATTGCGCGCGGTCGAACGTGTTGCGGTCGTCATAGCCGCCAACGACAACCGCTTCTGGCGCTGATGCGGGCGGCAGGAGGTGGTCTGTATGTTGGTTGCCCGCGGAGATGACCACGACGATACCGGCTTGGGTCAGCTTGCGTACTATGCGATGGAGCGGATGCTTGGGGTCGGCGCTGATGTAATCGCCACCGACCGATACATTCACAATGCGCGTTCCTAGGCGTTTGCGCGTGTCGTATACCCAAGATAAGCCGCGTAGAATATCCGTCTCTTTGATGCGCCCTTGTGGGGTGCTGACCTTGACGAGGGCCAATTGCGCGGCGCTGGCAATCCCGCGGTATTTGCCGCCGGAGGTGCGCCCATCGCCTGCCGCAATCACGCTCGTCATCTGCCCGTGCCAACTGAACCCGTTCACTTCTGTGATGCGCTCGTGTTCAGTGACGTGATTTGTCGAAGCGTCCGCATAAATGATGATGCGTTCGGCGATGTCCGGATGCATCGAAAAGCCGGCGTCCACAAAGGCCATCACCACACCCCGCCCCGTATAATCGGGCAGGGCCCCGGTGCGTTCGGGGGTAGATAATAAGGTGATGGTTTTAGGTTGATAATGCGGATAATTCGACGTGAATTGGATTTTGGATTTAGGCATAGATGAACGCATGTAAAAAATATGGATAGAGACGGGGCGCCCCGCTTTGGTTATTGTATGTCAATTATGGGAAAGCGACAGTAAAAATTCTGTTTAACCTGTGTAACCGGTTCGCGTGGCATCCATCGGTTCTGCGGTAGCGGTGAAATCATGGATGAAGCGCCCGCGGTATTGGTTCACCAAGTCGTGGACACGCTCAGCCGATTTGCTGGCGACAATTAGGCCGGCATGGCGCGGTTTGTTGGCCCGCCAGACGATTTCTGCATCGTCGTATGCGCTCGTATCGGGGTATTCTTGGCGGGCGAGTGTCAGGACGAGGCCGGCATGTTGTTTTTTGAGTTTGGGGAGCTTATAGGGTTTGCCCAGCAAGAGCGCTAATTCTAGCCGTCCCCATTCGCGCCACAAATTCACGCCGGTGGCCGCTTCTATCATATCGGCGATGAATGCGCCCCCGACGCGGGCGGCCACCTCCAGAAAATAATAGACGCCATCGGCATGGGCGCGGATGTACTCGGCGTGGGTCACGCCGTTGACCATCCCCAGCGCTTTGATGACGCGCTCGTTAAGCGCTTTTAAGGCGTGGGCTTCTTCCCCATCGGGCGGCAGGGTTTGCGTGGCGAAGACGCCGCCGCCTTGGTAAATATCAATCGGGGGGGCGGCGTACTTTTGCGGGCTGACGAAGGCAATTTTGCCATTGACCACGATAGAATCTACATGGTAGACATCGCCGGGCAAAAAACGCTCCAACAGATAATAAGATTGACGGTCCCCCAAAGTGTCTAGGGTGCGCCATAACTGCTCCGCTTCGTGAATCTTGCGGATGCCCATAGCGCCGGCTTCCATGCGCGGCTTCAACATCCATGGGGCGGGCACGCGCGCCATATAGTCGCGCAGGTCGTCGTAATTCAAAATTTGGATGAAATCGGGTACGGGGATGCCGTTTTGCGCCGCAATCTGGCGCATGGCTAACTTATCGCGGAAGCGCCGCGTCTGGCTGATAGTCATGCCCGGCAGTTGCATATGCTCCCGCAGGATGCTCACCAATTCCACCTCGAATTCATCCAGCGGGATGATGAGGTCATATTGCGTCCCGCGGGCTAGCCATGTGATGGTATTGATGACATCTTGGTAACGCCTTAAATCCGGCGTGAAGTAGATATGATCTATGGCGTCGTAGGGCCATGGTTCATGGCGTAGGCTCTCCTCGCTCAACAAAGATATTGTGCAACCGGCCGCTTTCATCTCGCGCACCATCGCTTCGCCTTTTAGCGTGCTGGAGATAAAAAGGATGTGGTGAGCTGTGTTCGCCATGGTCGTTCCCTCTGTTCAAAAGTTGTTGAGCGCAAATGATACCGCATCACCCTAAAAACGGAAAATGCCCCGCGCCGCTAGCCACGCCAGCCAACCCACAACGATGAGCAAGCCAATGCGCCCGTGCAATTTGGCGGTGCGCCCTTGCGCTTGGTGCAATAGCGCGATGTCTCCGCTGGTGTTGAAAATCGTCACCAAGCGATGCGCTTCTGGCAGGGTGAGCAAGGCGGCTAAGGTGGTCGGGGGCATCAGAGCGGCGAAAACCAACACGACCAACAGGGCGTATGTCCCCCAAACCAGCGCCGCATACTCTATCCGCGCGGCTTTTAGGCCCAATAAGACCGCCAAGGTGCGTTTGTTCACGGCGCGGTCGGCGTCGAGGTCGCGGATGTTGTTAGCGTGCAGGATGGCCGCCACCATCAGCGCGATGGGGGCCGATTGCAGGGCAAGGGACAAGATTTTGTCGCTATCTATCGTCGGATGCATGACGTAATACGCGCCAATGACCATCAATGGCCCGAAGGCGAGGCCGGCGGTGATTTCGCCCATGCCGATATAGGCGAGGGGCAGGGGGCCAGCTGTGTATAAGATGGCCATCAGCACGCCAGCGATGCCGATACCCCATAGGAGCGGCCCGCTTTGCGACAATAAAAATAACCCGACGAGCGCGCCTAAGACGAGGCTGATAACCGCGCCAGCTAATACCTCCTGCGGCGATAAAATCTTCTGTTTAATCGTCATGCCTTGCCCGGCTTGTTTGTAGGTGTCGGCGCCGCGTTGATAATCGGCGTATTCGTTGACTAAATTAGCGCCAGTCTGCAAGAGCAGGGCCCCCAACAGCGCCAAAAGGAAACGTACTATATCGAAAACGCTATCCTCTAAGGCGATGACCGCCGCCAAACCCAGCGGAACATAAGTCGCCGTGAAGATGCGCGGGCGCGTCGCTTGATACCATGCGCTCCAGTTAAATCGTTTTGTCATAGATACCATAAGCCACCCTTCATCAGGTATTGTTCTATAACTAAATCAAAGTGGGCAATTTCGCCATAATTACTCATTGAATTCTATTCCTATTTTTTTAGATTATCGCTATACTTACGTTTATGACGTTTAATTTGTTCTAAATCTCACAAAAGGAGAGGGTAAAACGTCATGGTACGTAAATCATGGTTTATCTTGCTCATCATCTTGCTCGCTGTAGCTGGGGCCAGCGCTCAAGATGCCACGCCAACCCCAGACCCGAATTTGCCGACGCTTCGTATTGGCGTTTTGCCTGTCCTCAACACCATACCGCTCTTTGTCGCCCAAGAACAAGGCTTCTATGTGGAAGAGGGTGTGAATGTTGAGCTTATCCCCTTCCAAAGCGCTGACCAGCAGGGACAAGCTATCGAAGCGGGGGAATTGGACGGCGTGAATACCGATATGGTGCGCGTCATCAGCCGCGCCGCGTCCGATTCTGAAGTGAAGTTCGTCGTCATCCGCCACGATGCCCCCCTTGGCGCGCCCTATTTCGCCATTGTCGCCAATAAAGATAGCGGCATCGCCAGCGTAGAAGACCTTGTGGCGGCATTGGAAGATGGGGAAACGCAAATCGCCATCTCTAGCAATTCTATCATCGAGTATCTGACCACCCAGATGCTCCTGAGCGCGGGCTACGAACCTACCGCCAACACCTATACCGAAGTTCCCGCTATCCCTGTGCGCCTTGAATTGCTCAATGAAGGAACTGTGACCACCGCCACCTTGCCAGAGCCGTTAGTCACCTTCACGACCACGATTCAGGGCAATACTTTCATCATCGCTGATGCCGATGTCACCGATTTTATCCCCACCGTGCTAGCCTTCGACCAAACCTTGATAGAAGAAAATCCCGAAGCTCTGGCCGCTTTCTTGCGCGCTTATGAACGCGCCGTGACGCTCATCAATGAAAATCCCGATGACTTCCGTGATACGCCTATCCAAGTTCCCGACCCCGTCCGCGCCACCTATACCGTGCCCCAATTTGTCACAGCGCGTGTGCCTTCAGAGGAGGAGACGGCCGCAGTGGTAGACTGGATGCTGGAACGAGGGTATCTTGAAGAAAGCATCGCATACGAGGACTTGGTGAATGGCTCTTTACTCCCAGACGTTGAACCGTCTCCAGAAGCGACAGAATCCGCCGGTAGCTGATAAGCCATTGCTGGCATTCGATAACGTTTCTTTTCATTATGCGCCATCCCAACCGCTCATCGCTCAGTTCGATTGGGCGGTTGGCGATGGCCAACATTGGGCGATACTGGGGCCTTCCGGTAGCGGCAAAACGACGTTGCTTTACTTGCTAGCTGGCTTGCGGCAGGCCAAGGCGGGGCAGGTGTTGTATGACGGCCAACCGATTCACGCGCCGCGCCCCGAAATCGGGCTGATGTTACAGGATTATGGCCTGTTACCGTGGTATACCGCGCGCCAGAATGTAGACATCGGCATGAAGATACGCGGCTTTTCCCGCGTGGACCGTGCCGAAATCGCCCGACATTGGCTAGCGCAACTAGAAGTTGAGTCCATCGCCGACCGTTACCCCGCGCAATTATCTGGCGGGCAACGCCAACGAGTGGCTCTGGCGCGCTTGTTGGCTTTGGGTACGCGCGTGCTGTTGCTGGACGAGCCGTTCTCTGCCGTGGACGAGTTGACGCGGGAACGCTTGCAAAAGCGTTTATGGCAGTTGTCGCGCCAAGCAGAAGCTACAAGTATCCTCGTGACCCATAATGTGGAGGAAGCCGCGCTTTTAGCCGACCACATCATGATTATCACCGATTACGCCCCTATCCGTCGGGCAACGATTGTACCTAGTCCCTTCGGGGGGCGCTTGCCCGCGCGTGATGAACCCGATTTCATCCATTTTTGCGCCCACCTGCGCGAGGTTTTGCGCCTATGAATCGTCGTCTAGCCCTTGTTATAGACATCGCTATTCTGCTGATAGCGTGGCACATCGCCGCCGAGGCCGCCAATCGTAACTTTCTGCCCAACCCTATAGAGGTGCTACAAACCTTTATGGCGGAGCTGAACGCCAATTTGCCGCAACACATCCTCGCTAGCGCGCGTCGTGTGCTGGTCAGCGTGTTGGCGGGTACGGCTTTGGCTTTGCCTTTGGCCATCATCGCCGCCCAAAGCCACCTGTTGGATGCTTTTATATCGCCGTTTATTTACTTCGCCTATCCCGCGCCCAAAATCGTCTTTCTGCCCATCATCATCTTCATTTTTGGCTTGGGCGACCCTTCTATCATCGTGCTGATTGGACTTATTGTCTTCTTTCAGGTGTACGTCATCGTGCGCGATGCCGCCGGCCAAGTCCCATCCCAAACGCTGGATTCTATACAGTCCCTAGGCGCGAAGCGGTGGCATTTGCTCCGTTATGTTTATATCCCCATGAGCATACCCGCTATGCTCACGGCGCTAAAGGTGAGCGTGGGCACGGCAATAGCGGTTCTGTTCATCGCGGAATCTATTGGTAATACGGTGGGTTTGGGTTATTACATCGTGGTAGAGCAGTGGAATCGTTTCGCCTATACCAAAGTCTACGCTGGCATCATCGCCATGAGCTTATTGGGTTTGGCGCTTTTCCTCATTTTGACGGCGCTAGAACGCTATTGGGGGCGTTGGCGCGAGCGCTAGCCCGCATATAAAGCCCGCTGTCTTTTGCTCTGATATTGGGTTTACAAAGCCGCTATGCGCTCATAAATGGCGACGAATGACGCTATCTAACCGCGCAATGCCTTCGTGGATGTGTTGCGGCGTTAAATTGCTGAAGTTCAACCGTAGCGCGTTGTGGTGGCTATGGCCGTCGGTGAAGGCGACGCCGGGGATATAGACCACTTTCTCAGTGATAGCCTGTGGCAAAAGCGCTAAGGTGTCTATGTTGTGGGGCAGTGTGACCCAGACGAATAAGCCGCCTTGCGGTTGCGTCCACGATGCATAGTCGCTCATATGCTGGTATAGCGCTTCTGCCAGCGCGTTGTAACGCCGTTCATTTTCAGCATTCAACCGCGCCAGATGCGGTTCTAGCAAGCCGCGTTCCAAAAATTCCATGACCGCGCGTTGCATCAACGTAGAAGATTCGAGGTCTATAGCTTCGCGCAGGGTGGTGATTTTGGGGATGAGGTCGGCGGGGGCCACTATCCACCCTAAGCGCAAGCCCGGCGCCAGCATCTTGGAGAATGAACCCAGATAAAAGATGGTCTCTGCTTGGTCGTAGGCTTTGATAGGGCGGAGCGGGTCGCCCGTGAAGCGTAGGAGGGAATAGGGGTCATCTTCTATCAACGGAACGCCATAATCGTTAGATAACTGGGCGGCGCGTTGACGCTTGGCTACGGTCATGCTCACGCCCAGCGGATTATGAAAATTGGGGATGAGGACGGCGAGACGGGGGCGCAGTTTCTGGGCGAAGGCTGTTTCTAGGGCGTCTATATCGGCGCCTGTCTCTAGGTCGGTGGGGATGCCCCGCACAATTGCCCCACGCCCGCCCGTGACGAGATGAATACCGGTGAAGGTCGCGCGCTCGATGACCGCTATCTCGCCCACGTCCAAAAAAAGCCGCGATAAAATGGTCAACCCTTGTTGCGAGCCATTGGTGATGAAGATATTGTCCACCGCGCAGGGGACGCCGCGGGCGCGCATATGCTCGGCAATCCATTCGCGTAAAGGGCGCCATTGCGGGCTATATTGGAGCGCGCGCGCGCCATCGCGGGCCAGTACAGCGGCGAGGCAATCTTGAAAGTCGGCCACTGGCAACAACTCACCCGCCGGCAACCCCGCCGCGAAGGAGATAATCGACGGGTCTACCGCTTGGGCCATCAACTCGCGGATGAGCGATTTACGAGCGTTATTCGCTTCTCGGCTGAGCTTGTAGGGGGTTGCCGCTAGCGCCATGGGCTTTCGCCTTTCTTGCTGTTTGTGAAAGATGTTTCAAAAAAGACGATTTCTATATCAATTATGTTTGTGTTCGTATCATAACACAAAATAAAATTTTATAAAATGAACAAAAATTAAAACAAACAGAAAATGAGATAAATAACGATTTCATCGCGCATCATGAGCGATGTAACCTTTAGCGGTCGGTTGCATCTAAGGGATAACAGAGGAATGAATAACCGTAGTTAAGGAGTAATCTCATGGCATTCGCAAAATTTATGGCAGGCCCTATCGGTCGTGGTGTCCGCATCCTCGCGGGCGTTGCCCTAATTGCCGTCGGCTTGTTATCGGTGCAGGGGGTAGGCGGCGTCATTCTGGCTTTGGTCGGCGTGTTGCCTATTCTCGCGGGCGTTCTCAATGTGTGTTTCATCGCGCCCATTATCCGCGTTCCGTTTTCTGGTAAGGCTGTTTTGGGCAAATAAATCAAAAATCATCCAGCGTTTAGCTATAACAAAGAGGGGTATGCGGCGAATTGGGTCACCCTTTGGTCACTATCGCGCATAGCGTCCAAGACCGCCCTAGCGGGGATGATGCCTCCTCGCCGACTAGCCCCCTCGCTTGGACGCCAAAAGAGCTGAAAGCGACCGCATAGATGAGCGCCAAGTTCAGCAAAAAAACATCGCGCACGCGCTGAAAAGCGGTCAGGTCACCTAATCATTGGCGCGTAGCCCGTTTGGCATCAGCGACGGAACAGGATGGCTGGCGACATCAACCCCGCTTTCATCGCCGCCCAGTTGCGTTCACGTTCGTTGTGGTGGGCGCGCACTTCGAGATGCAGATGCGGCCCCGACGAATTGCCGCTATTGCCCAGCAAGCCCAAAGGCTGGTTGGGGGCTAGCGTTTGCCCCTCTGTTACCAGAATGCGCGATAAATGGGCGTGGTTGACGAAAAGATGCCACCCCGCTTTGCCTTGCTCCGCTAACCGTTGTTGTGTAGACAAGGGCAAGATGGAGTGATGATACATGACGTTAACATAATGGCCGTAACCATAGTTCCATTCGGGGTCGCTGAGGACGCGGCTATCGCTGAGGGAGTAGCCAGCATCTACGGTGCTACGCCCGCCCTCGCCGCACTTATTGCAATAAGCCACCTTGATGACCAAACCGCCCTTTGGACCGGCTAAAATCGGTTCGCCGATATTGCCTGCGTGGTCCCAGCCGTGGTGCACGACGGCGAAATTGGGGTCAAGGTTGAAGTCGCGAATCCACCATGTGTTCACCGTGGGGTTCGGGTATTGGTCTAGAAAACCCAACCCTAATTTTTCGTAGTTGCCCTTTAGGCGGGCGAAGTCTTCGCGCATCCACCCTTCGCGCCCTTGGTAAGATAATTTAATCCAGCGGAAGGGGTCGCCGTTGGTTTGACTTTTGGCGACTTCTAAAATAGTGGCTTCTGCCAAATAGGGCAGGCGAAAGACGGGCGGGTCAAATTGAGTGCCCGGACCGGGGCGCACGTTAGCGCCGCCTTTGCTCATACAGATGGCGATAGCCGGCGCGTTCGGGTCTACGGTGGGCGTCGTTGGGGCGCTCGCAGGGGTGGGGGCGCTTGGCGCTACGGCTGTTGTTGTGGGGGCGGCGGTCACGGTCACGGCTGGCTGTGCGACCACGCCCACCGCCGCGACGACGGGGGCGGTCGTGCCCGCGGGGGTGATTTCTTCGCCGGGGCGCAAAACATGGCGACGGGCGAGATTGAAAGCTAAGGTTGGTTGTGTCACAATCGGGTAACCAAAGGGTGTGCCGTCTCCTTGCACATTGATGAGGTCATCGCGCACCCAGCCGACCCGACCATCTGGGAAGGTTAAATAAAACCACTGATAGGTCTTATTCGCCATTTGTTTATTTTCGGCATCCGCTTTGACATCGTTCACACGCAAATTCGCCAGTCCCACTTGTGCTCGGAAGACCTGCGCGAAGCTAGTGCCAGCGCCGGCGCGCACGTTGATTTCGGTGACCGTGGGGATATGGGGTATGCCGATGATAGTAGCGAGAAATGGTTGAGAGGCCATATGGTTTTCATCCTTTGGTTTTTGGAACGCAATTTATATCATACCGCTTTTAGGCGCTCTCCAACACAAAAACGACCGATTCCAGCTGAAACTAGGCGTGGAAGCGGTCGTTATATGGTGTTTGGATGTTGTTGGGGGCGCTCAACGTGGAAAGGCGATTTCTATCAGTGTGCCGCGTTGCACAGCGCTTTTTATCTCTAAGCGTCCCTCGTGTAGCTCAACAAGCCGCCGCGCGATGATGAAACCCAAGCCGATACCTTGTTGCTCGTACAAAGCGCGGTCGAATTGGATATAAGCGCCGAGGCTTTTCACTTGTTCGGGCGTCATGCCGCGCCCATGGTCGCGGATGAACAGTCTGTAGCATCCATCCTCTATCTTGGCGCGGATGATAACCCGCGCGCCGCTCGACGAAAATTTGAAAGCGTTATCCACCAATTCCCAAACAATTTTCGCCAAGTTTTGGTCAAAAATTTGTAGGGCGCTATCTTCTAGTTGGATGTGTAAGTCGTTGATGCGGTTGTGTTTTTCGGCTACTTCTGTCGCGGCTTTGTGGATGATGGTTGCGGCTGAGGGGATGAGATGGTTATTCAGCGCTTCCCAATCTTCTGAATGGCGGCTATACACCTCAATTTGGGCGTAGGTCAGGTAATTTTCCAACAGGCGATGTAACCGTTCGCCTGCGTCAAAAATGAGCTGTGACATTTGGAGGATAGCGTCAGGGTCGAGCGCGTCGTGTTCCAAAATCATCATATCTGCCGCGCCGAGGATGCTCATTAGGGGGGTGCGGATTTCGTGGGGCAGGGCATAGGTGATATTTTTGCGGATGAGATTAATGGTGTGTTGGTATTGGATGCTCAAAGATTGGCGTTTGCTGAATTGGACGTTGATAGCATGTAGCAATTGCGTATGGGTGAAGGGTTTCGTCAAGTAATCTTCTGCGCCTAAATCCATCCCGTACCGTAAATCACTCATCTTGTCGTTGGCGGTCAAAAAAATAAAGGGGATCGTCGCTGTGCTTTGATGTTCGCGAATCTTCGCCAAAAATTGATAACCGTCCATCTCTGGCATATTGATGTCGGAGATGATGAGGTCTGGCAAGTATTGTTGAGCTAACTGCAACCCTTCCAAACCATCTTCCGCGCTAAGGGCTTTGTATCCCCCGTAGCCGAGGGCATCCAAAACCATTTTGCGGATGAGTGGGTCATCTTCAACAATGAGTATGGTTTGTGTGGTTATCTTTGTGTTTTGCATGGTCATCACTAACATGGCTGAGACAGAAAATTGATAATTTGTTAAGACTATATCATGATTCCCTTATACATAGTATATAGGTTCATAATATTTTCATGAAAAAGGCTGTTTTAGCGCTAAATGTCTGCTCAATAGAATTGTTTGGCCTTGGCTTTGGATAATGGTTCGGCGCAGGTGTGGCGGCCTCGATAAAAACGCTTCAGCCGCTATTTGAACGTTTCACTAACGTGTGTTACAACTAGCGCGGACCGCTATAGCAGGTAGCGGTGATTCGCACTTTTCATGATGGAAGGTATAACCAAAATGGCTAAAAAGCCTGTTTTGTTAGTGATTATGGATGGCTGGGGCATCCGCGAGGCAGAAGAGGGCAACGCGGTAGCGCTAGGTCATACACCGAACCATGACCGCTGGATGCATACGTTGGAACGCGCCATCATAGATACGTTTGGCGAGCATGTGGGCCTCGTGCCGGGCCAAATGGGCAACTCTGAAGTGGGTCATCTCAATCTTGGGGCAGGGCGGGTAGTCTATCAGGATATT
The DNA here is from genome assembly GCA_037441665.1 of Anaerolineaceae bacterium. Lineage (GTDB taxonomy): Bacteria > Chloroflexota > Anaerolineae > Aggregatilineales > Phototrophicaceae > JBBIRQ01. The sequence goes on from JBBIRQ010000015.1 coordinate 31,222, forward strand.
AGCGCGATTGACCAAGCCATTAAAGACGGTTCTTTAGCCCAAGATAAGCACATCCTCGACGCTTGCGCGCGCCTGAAAACCAACGGCGGCCAATTGCATCTCATCGGCTTACTGGGACCCGGCGGCGTGCATAGCCACCAAAGCCACTTACACGCCCTGCTAGATATTGCTACCGCCCAAGGGCTGAACCCGGTGGTGCACGTCATCACGGATGGTCGCGATACACCGCCAGAGAGCGGCATAGGGTTTTTGGCCGATTTAGAGGCTAAGATGGCGCGTATCGGCAGTGGCCGCATCGCTACGGTCTCTGGGCGCTATTATGCTATGGATAGAGACAAACGTTGGGAACGCACCCAACGCGCATGGTCAGCGATGGTGAAGCGCGAAGGCAAGCGATACGCTACCGCCGCAGAAGCGATTCGCGACTCTTATAAAGAAGGCGTGACCGATGAATTTATCGTGCCCGCGGTCATCGGCGAAGACGATACCTTGCGCGTCAAACCCGGCGATGCTTTGCTATTCTATAATTTCCGCGCCGATAGGATGCGCCAGCTTGTCTCTGCTTTTGCGCTTAAGGATTTCGCGAGGGCATCTCACTTCGCTTTCATCGAAAACCTCGACATCATCACGATGACCGTTTATGAAGATGATTACCCCGTGAAAGTCATCTTCGGTAAAGAAATCATTGTAAACACCCTCGCCGAAGTTATCAGCAAGGCAGGACTCAAGCAATATCACTCTGCGGAGACCGAGAAATACCCACACGTGACCTTCTTCTTCAATGGCCGCAGAGAAGACCCATGGCCCGGCGAGGAGCGCCTCATCATCCCTTCGCCCAAGGTCGCCACCTACGACCTGAAACCAGAGATGAGCGCCTACGAATTGACCGCGGCGACGCTCCAGCGCATCGAAAACGGAGATGATGATTTCATCCTCATCAATTTTGCGAATCCCGATATGGTGGGGCATACCGGGTCCTTGTCGGCGGCCATCAAAGCGGTGGAGGTGGTAGATGAATGCGTGGGCCAACTCGTTGAAGCGGTGTTGAAAAAAGGCGGCGTGGCGATTGTCACCGCCGACCATGGCAATTGCGAACGAATGATAGACATCAAAAGTGGCGAACCCCATACCTATCACACGGTGGGGCCGGTCTCGCTATGGGTGATAGGGGAGGGCTATACCGAACTGAAGACGCGCGGCAAGTTGGCGGATGTCGCCCCCACGGTGTTACATCTGATGGGTTTGCCCAAACCGGCCGAAATGAGCGGCGAGAGCCTCATCTTATATAGCGATCTGCTAAAATGAGCACTTTTGTTCTATTTTTTATAGTGCATCCGCAAATGGCTGACATCGTTTGTCAGCCATTTGTGGTATAACACGCATGGCTTTTATGAACGTGTTCTGAACGTTCATTTTTTACCCTTGGAGATATTGAACCATCAAAAGGGGATGTCCGTAGTGTAAAACTGTACCTTTGGGCATAGCTATTTGTTATGCTCATGTTACACAATATGCGCTATAGCGGGTAAAAGGCTTGACGAAATGGCAAAATAGGGCCATAATGAACCTTTGTGACCTTATAGCGCGTCATGAATGTAGGAGGGGCCAGTGCGGATACGTATTATCTTCGGCTAGTGGGCCATCGTTTCTCCGTCTTTCAGCATCGAAAACTTAATCATTGCAAGGAGGCATACCCTTGCCATCATCCAAACAAGATGTCAGCACGATTTTTGACATAAAGTCCACCTTATCTGATAAGCGGATTATGGGTTTCATCAAAATATTGAAAGGCTACCATTGGCACTACGCGGGCGCTGTGCTGTTTTTGGGCCTTTCTACTGCGATGAATACCGCACGTTTTTATCTGCTCACCTATTTTGTGGATGAGCAATTGCCCAACGCCACAGGGCAACTCGCGGGCGCTTTTTTCCTCATCGCTTTGGGATTTGTGCTTCTGGCCTTGGTGCAGGGTTTTGGCTCATTCATGAGTGGGCGACTGACGGCGCAATCGGCGGAGGGGGTGGCGCGTCGCTTGCGGAATTACATGTTCGACCATCTGCAACGGCTGTCTTTTCGCTTTCATGATAAAAACCAAACCGGTGAACTCATCCAACGTTGCACCTCCGATATTGACGCGGTGCGCCGTTTCTTCGCCGACCAAGCCATTGAAATTGGACGCATTACGTTGATGTTCACCATTAACTTCATCGGGGTATTTTTGCTTCATTGGCAGTTGGCGCTCTTTTCGTCTCTGGTCATTCCTGTTGTGGTGATACTGTCTATCTTCTTTTTCCGTCGGGTGGAAAAGGCTTACGACGCGCTCCAAAACCAAGATGGCGTCGTCTCCGCTACACTGCAGGAGAACCTAACCGGCGTGCGTGTGGTGAAAGCTTTTGCGCGCCAAGATTACGAGATAGACAAATTTGAAAAAGAGAATATGGAGAAGTACCGCCTTGGTCGCCGTTTCATGATGATGCACGCCAGTTTCTGGCCCATCATAGACATTTTGACGGGCTTTCAGTTATTGGCCGGTTACGCCGTGGCGGCTTTGCTGGTCATCAATGGCGATATTTCTTTGGGCGTTTATCTCGGCTATACGGGCATGGTCATATGGATTATCTTCCCGATGCGGAACTTGGGGCGCGTTATTGTGCAGATGTCCATGGGCTTAGTATCCTTCGACCGTTTGGTCGCTATCATCCACGAAGAGCGCGAGTATCTCGCCAAAGAGGAAACCCCTCCCGTGACCGAACTCAAAGGCGAGATACGCTTTGAGAACGTGAACTTTGAGTATGAGCCGAATATGCCCGTGCTCCACAATATCACCTTCACGGCAGAAGCAGGTAAGACGGTGGCTTTGCTGGGGTCTACGGGTTCTGGCAAGACATCTTTGGTCAATTTATTGCCACGCTTCTACGACTACACTAGCGGCAGTATCAAGCTGGATGGCGTGGAGTTGCGCGAATATCCTCGCTATTTCTTGCGGGCTAATATAGGTGTTGTCCAGCAAGAACCCTTCTTGTTCAGCCGTTCCATCCGCGAGAACATCACCTATGGCGTCGGGCGCGCGGTGACCCAAGAGGAGATAGAGGCGGCGGCGCGGGCGGCGGCTGTCCATGATGTCATTTTGGCTTTCCCCCAAGGTTACGATACGATCGTTGGAGAACGCGGCGTGACGCTATCGGGCGGCCAAAAACAACGGGTGGCGCTCGCCCGCACCATCTTAAAGAACCCTAAAATACTCATCCTCGATGATGCGACCTCGTCGGTAGATACCGAAACAGAGTCCGAAATCCGCGAGGCTTTGGAACGGATGATGAGCCAGCGGACCTCTTTCATCATCGCGCATCGCATCCAAAGCGTCATGACCGCGGACCTCATTTTGGTGATGGATAAGGGCGAAATCGTCCAGCGGGGCACGCATGACGAGCTGATGCAAGACGAAAGCGGCATTTATCGCCGTATCTACGATATGCAAGCGCGCATCGAACAAGACCTAGAATTGGAGATTGCCAGTGTCGGAGATTAGGTACGAAGAAGAAGACTTTGAGGGCTATTTTAACGGCAGTACGCTTTTACGGATTGTCGCGCAGTTACGCCCTTATGTTTGGCGCGTGGTGGCTTTTGTGTTGGCTGTGGCCGTGGTCTCCTTTTTGGAGACGTACTTCACCTATTTGAACAAACAAATAGTGGATGAAGGCATCATCGCCCGCAACCCGGACCGCCTGCGCGAGTTGGTCATCCTCTATGGCGGGCTAATGGTATTCCAAGCGGCCAACGTCTTCGCGTTTATCTATATCACGGGCATTTTGGGCCAGCGCGTGCAATATGATTTGCGGAAGCGCCTCTTCAATCATATTCAGACGCTTTCCCTATCCTATTTCAGCAAAACACCCGTGGGGTGGATGATGTCCCGCGTCACTTCTGATACGGAGCGCATCTCCGAACTGCTGACGTGGGGCCTGTTAGATACTGTCTGGGCTATCATGAATGTTGGCTCGGCGGTCATCATCATGATGCTCATCAATTGGCAACTCGCCATTGTGGTAGCTTTGCTCGTGCCGGCGCTTTATGTGGTGGCGTGGTGGTTCAAGAAGCGCATCTTGGAACAGTACCGCCTATCGCGCAAGACCAATTCGCGCATCACCGCCACCTATAACGAGAACATCACCGGCGTGCGTGTGGTCAAAGCGCTCAACCGCGAAGAACGCAACCTCGATGAATTCATGAAGCTGACCGACGACATGCATAATTATTCGTATCGCGCGGCGTGGTATTCGGCGTTATTTTTGCCCAGCGTGCAATTGTTGAGCGCCTTTGCCGTTGGGGCGGTGGTCGTCTATAGTGGCGTGGCTGTGCCGACCGGCAGTATGAGCATCGGCGATATTCAGCTATTCATCATGAATATCATCTTCATGATTTGGCCCATCCAAGAGATGGCCCGCGTCTATTCTGAAATGCAACATGCTATCGCCAGCGCCGAGCGCACTTTCTCGCTGATAGATACCCCCGCGGAAATCGTCAATCGCCCGCATGCGACCACAGTAGATAGCATCAGCGGTGATATTGAGTTCGATAATGTGAACTTCTACTATGAAAAAGAAAGCCCCGTGCTGACCAACTTCAATTTACACGTCAAGCAGGGGGAGACTATCGCCTTAGTGGGGCCAACCGGCGGCGGCAAAAGTACCATCGTCAACCTCATTTGTCGCTTTTATGAACCCAAAGAGGGGGTCATCCGCATTAATGGCCGCGATTATACAGACTACACCTTGGAGAGTATCCAATCGCGTATTGGCGTCGTTTTGCAGACCCCGCACCTCTTTAGCGGGACTATTCGCGAGAATATCCGCTACGGGCGTTTAGACGCGACCGATGCCGAGGTAGAAGAAGCGGCCCAAATTGCCGGCGCCGATGAGTTCATCCGCGCTCTTGAAAAAGGCTATGATGAAGAAGTGGGCGAAGGCGGCGTTTTGCTCTCGGTAGGGCAAAAGCAATTGGTCAGCCTCGCCCGCGCTATCCTCAGCCGTCCGGAAATTTTCGTCATGGATGAAGCCACTAGCTCGGTAGACACCTTAACAGAAGATCTCATCCAACGGGGTATGGAGCGCGTGCTAAAAGGGCGTACCAGTTTCATCATCGCGCATCGGTTGTCCACTATCAAGAAGGCCGACCGCATTATCGTCATCGAAGGCGGGCGCATCAAAGAGATGGGGTCTCATGCCGAACTCATCCGCCAGCGCGGCCACTACTACAACCTCTATACCAAGCAGTTCCGCCGCGAGAAAGAAGTAGAACTGGGCATGGCCGACTACGAAGACGCTTTCTTGCCAACTGCCAACGGCGCTCAAGCTTAAGCATGGAAACTTACACATGGCAAAAGGGACATCTAGCGCGGTGTCCTTTCTTCATATAAATGATGAGGTGATTTGAAAATGGATGGCTGGTCAGCGCAAACATCGCATCTTTATCGCCAATTGGCGACAATTGCTGTGCCTTCGCGCGCGGAACAAATCGCTACGCTGTTATGCCTATTGCCGTTTGGCCACAACGACGCTTTTCAGATTGTCGAATTGGCGGCCGGCGAAGGGCGTTTGGCGCAGGCTCTGCTCACCGCTTTTCCGCAGGCGTCTTTGTTGGCGCTAGATGGGGAACAGAGCATGCTAACAGAGATACGCGCCCGCTTAGCGCCTTTCGGAGAACGCGCGCAGGTTGGACATTTCGATATAACCCAAGAAGATTGGTACCCTCAGATGCATAGCGCGGATGTGATCGTATCTTCGTTGTGCATCCACCATCTGAGCGCGCCCCAAAAGCGCCGTTTGTTCCAAGCGGCCGCCGTGAATTTATCGCCGCGCGGCGCTTGTTTGATTGCCGATTTAGTCGCGCCTGCCCATCCCCAAGCCGAGCATCTATTCGCGGAGTCTTGGTCTGCCGATGCTTTACAGCAAGCGCTTGAGCAAACCCAAAGCCGCGAATTATACGATAGCTTCGAGCGCGAACAGTGGAATTATTATCGCTATCCGGACCCCTTCGATAAGCCATCGCCGCTTTTTGAACAATTGTTGTGGTTGCAATCGGCCGGTTTTGCGATTGTAGATTGCTTTTGGATGCGCGCGGGCCACGCGATTTATGGCGGCTATCGCTCCTTAGAAGCGCCTTCGACGCCGCGCCTGAATTTTGCCGATGCTGAACGAATTGCGCGCGCCGTTTTAGGATAACCGCTACAATTTATTCAGCTCGTCTTCCATGCCCAATGCTTTATAAATCGCGCCCGCCGAGCGCCATAATTCCGCGCCCTTATTCACATTGCCCATTTCCATTTCATACAAGGCCCACGCCTTTAAGGTGTGGGCGCGTTCGGCGGTTTCGTCGGTGAATTGTGCTAAGCTCTCTTGATAACAGGCGGCGGGGGAGTAGTTATTCCCATCCACTTCCGCTTCAAAGCCCAACATGGCGGTTGTCTGGCCCAATAAGCGCCATGCTTTGCCCATGACATCGTTATCGCTGGCCTTTTTCCCGATGGATAGCGCCGCGCCTGCGCTGGCATAGGCTTTTCCGTACTCGCCTTGGCCGATTAAGGCGCGCGTCAAGTAAAGTTGGGTTTCGCCCAAGCCCCACCAATCTGTGCCGTCGGTTTGTTGCAGAACTTGCCTTAGGTAAGCTTCGCTGGTGGGGTAATTGCCCATCTCCACTTCTACACTGCCCAAGTTGGTCAACAAAACGAGGACGAGATCGCGCGCGCCAACCTCTTTGAATATCTCTAGCGCTTCCTTATAATAGTGTGCCGCTTCGCTATAGCGGGCCAGCAGGCGGTATACTTCGCCGAGGTTATTATAGCGGATGCCGAGGTCGCGTTTATCGCCCAATTCGCGAGTGACGTTGAGCGCCGCTTCCATGTGTCGGATAGCTTCTTCGGTTTGCCCTAGCATAAAGCTGAGGACGCCTAGTAAACTTTCCCCGCGGGCGATTTGCCCCTTCAACCCCAGATGAGTACTCAAGTCTAGCGCTTCTTTAGCGATAGTTAGCGCGGTTTCATGCTGTTTGAGGCGATACAAGCCCCAAGCGCGGTTGCCCAAAGCTTCCGCCAATTCCACACGGGCGGTAGGTAGCCCGCGCACTAATGCTTCCGCATCTTCCGCATACTGGAGCGCGACTTCACGATTGCCGCGATTATTTTCTACATCGCCCAACCCCATCAGCGCCCGCGCGATGGCGGCTTTGTCCCCGATAGTCTCTGCCGATTGTCGCATGGCGTTATAGATGTTGACGGCTTCATCGAATTGCGCTTGCCAGCGTAACATTTTGCCCAGCCCATGATAGATGGCGATACGCTGGGCGCGGTTTACGTCATCATCGGGCAAGAAGGAAAGCGCTTTGCGGTAATATTCGATGGCCGCTTCTGGAGTGTAAGACGCTTCCGCTTGGGCGCCGGCGAGTGCGTACCAGTGCGCGGCGCGGGTGAGGTTGCCCCCCAATTCCCAATGGAGCGCTAGCGCCGCTAGATGGTCTTTGCCGTCCGGGTAAACGGCCTCTATAGCGTGGGCGGCTTGCTGATGTAGCTTTTGTAGCGCCGCTGTTTCTAGTCCATCCAACAGTCCATCCCGTAGCTTATTATGGGTGAAGCGCCATTGGGCATCTTCCACCTCTAGAATGGCGTTTGCCGAACAATGTTCGAGCCAAAAGTCAAAATTCACATCTGGGCGGGCGGCGCGCAGGACCGCCAAATCTACACTGCGCCCCAATATGGCGGCGAGTTGCAGAAGCGCGCGCGCCTCTTGCGATACGCGGCTGAGGCGATGCTGAATGATGTCGCGCATGCCGCCCGCAAATATTTTGGCGGGCAGTTGCATAGCGCTAACGTTAGCCAGTTGCCCGCTTTGTTCAGCTAAAGCCCGCACGATTTCTACTAAGAAGAAGACATTGCCGCTCGATTCGCGCTTGAGCAGGGCGACGAGTTCGGGGTTATGGCCAATTTCGCCCAACATCGAAGCGGCCAATTGCTCGATAGCTTTATCTTCTAGGCGCGTCAACCGCATGAGGTGGGCATCAGGGATGTTGTCTACGAGGTCGGGGCGCTCGTCATCGCGGTAAGTGCCGATGATGAAGATAGGGCGTTCAAGGGCGATGCGGTGTAACCGCGTCAGCAGGAGCAAGCTGGCGGGGTCGGTCCAATGCAAATCTTCCATGATGAGCAATAAGGGATAATCGCAGTTGCGGAAGAGCGTTTCGATGGTGTTGAATAGGCGGTCTTGGGCCGCGGCGCTATCCAATTGCGGGGCGTCGGGCACGCTACGCTCTAGAAGTTGGGTGATGTCGGGTATCATGGGTTTGAGCGTGGCGATTTGTAAGTCGTTCAAATCGGTCATCAGGCACAAGCGGCGCACAATATCGCGCCAAATCTGGTAGGGGTTGGGGGCTTCGCGGATGTCTTGGCCGCGCAGGACTTGTACCCCTTTGACAAGGGCAATCGTCCGCATCTCATCCAATAAGCGGCTTTTGCCCACCCCACTTTCTCCGCCGATGAGCCATAAATCGCCATGGCCATTTATCGCTCCGCTGAGCGCGGTGATGAGCGTTGTCAATTCGGCTTCGCGCCCGGTGAATGGCGCAGATTGCAAAAAGCTTTCGCGCGTTGCGGCCGTTTCTACGGGGATTTCAAAATCTACCGCCTTGCTCAAATCTTGGATGACGTCTATAGGGTCTTGATAACGACTGTTGGGGTCTTTGGCCAGCAACTTCTCGACTATGGCGCCGAGGTCGGAATCAATTTCAACAGACGATAGATTCGGCTCGGTGAATAAGATGTTGTTGATGAGTTTGACGGTGTTGGCATCGTAATAGGGATGTTTGCCGGTGAATAATTCGTAAGCGATGACGCCGACAGCGTATAAGTCAGAAGCTTCTGTAGCCAATTCTCCGCGCAGAACCTCCGGGGCGATGTAAGCGAGTGTGCCGCTCGTTTCGCCCTCCTCGACTTGGTCGCGCAAGACCGATAAACCAAAATCGAGGACAAAAACTTGTCCATCTACGACGAGGATATTCTCTGGCTTGAGGTCGCGGTGCAGGATGCCGCGGCGATGCAAATAAGCCAGCGCCTGTAGAATTTGCACCAAGAGGTCTATCTGTTTTTCGATAGGCTGGTTTTTACCCGCTTCGCGCAGGGTTTTGCCATTTTCTAAAAAAGCCATGGTGAAGTAAGGCCAGCCGCCGCCATCGAAGCCATAATCTAGCACGCTGATGATGTGAGGATGGCGCAAACCCGCCAATACCTTGAATTCCCGCGAGAGCGCTAAACGGACATCTTCGCTACTCGGAGAACCGAAAGAGACATCGCTACTAGGCGGCGCCACTTGTTTGAGCGCTACAATGTTATCAGTGAGTTTGTCTAGGGCGCGATGCACCATGCCCATACCACCTTGCCCTAATTTGCTGAGCAAGCGGTAACGGTGGCCAATAAATTGAGATGTATCGGAAACCATAGGTATTTGCTTTTATCTAGCCAGTTGGTCGTTGCATCACTTTATTAATTGTAACCCGCCCCAATAAAAGTGGGATAGAAAAACCAAACATGATTTTGTCACATCTTTAGTAATTAAACCATAAGTTTCATTGCTTAATAATAAAAGATAGTCTTATTTTAGGCCTTCGTGATAATTTAAATATATTTGTATAAGGCTTGAAATGGGCCTAACACACATTACATGAAATTATGGATAGATTTTGATATTCTAGCAACTTTAACAAGCGTCTCTAACGCTTGAAAAAACAATGTGAGGGGGACTTTCTATGTTGCGCCAGCGCCGTTTGATATATTTGATAGGTTTAATTTGCATTCTTTTCATTTGGGGCATCGCATTAGCAACATTGATGAGCTACCCCGATACGAGCCAACCACCCGCCTTGCCCACTTTGGTATCTTTAGATACCGCGCCCGTAGAGGGGGAAGCCGTCGTCGCCATGTCGCCATCCGCGACGCCGCTAGTCGCCGATAGTGGCAAGGTTGCCATCTCCGGCAAAACATCCACCGATACGGCCCAGCAGACCACCAGCTTAGCGGCGGTGGTCATCCCGCCTGATCCCATCCCGAATGTGGTTATCGCGCGTTTATCCGACGACATCAGCGATGAGAGGCTCGCCCAATATGTAGATAGCTTTGGCGGAGAAGTGCTAGAGCGCATCCGCCCCTTGAAAACGGTCGTCTTGCGCTTGCCGAACGAGGTAGCGGCTCTGCCGCAGGCGGATTTTATCGCACAGACAGAGGCGGATTATTACGTTGGCGCATTCGCCGCCCCCCCCACAGACCCTTATTTCCCCTCTCAATGGAATCTATTAACCGTCCGCGCGCCCCAAGGTTGGGATTTGTTAGCGCCCAATGTGTTACCGGTGACTGTCGCCTTGATAGATAGCGGCATCTGCGCCAGCCACCCTGAGCTAGAAAATCGCGTGACCGACGGATGGGATTTCGTGGAAGCGGACGCCACGCCCAATGACGCTTTTGGTCATGGGTGCGGTGTGGCCGGCGTTTTGGCATCTAATGTGGATAATAGCTTTGGCATTGCCGGGGTTGCCCCTCATATCCGTGTAATGCCTTTGCGCGTCTTAAATGAACAGGGACTCGGTAGTTATTCTAATGTAGCCGCAGCCGTTGTGTACGCGGTTGACCACGGCGCGCAAATCATCAACTTGAGCTTGGGCGGTTCTCAGCCCTCCAACCTCCTGCGCGAAGCGGTGCAATACGCCCGTAACGCGGGTGTGTTGGTCATCGCCGCTTCTGGCAATACCGGCCGCGAATGGGCCATGTACCCCGCCGCTTACGAAGAAGTCATCGGGGTAGGTTCGGTAGACCCCGACTTGCAACGGAGCGACTTCAGCAACTGGGGCGTTTCGGTCAAGTTATATGCGCCCGGTCGCAATATCATGACGATTAGCTCCGATGGCGGTTTCCGCACGATGAGCGGCACTTCTTTGGCCGCGCCCCATGTCGCCGGCGTCGCCGCTATTGAATTATCGCTAGGGCGGCAACTGGTGGTAGATGGCGGCATCGTCGCGGTGCAGATGGACGAAGCGCCCTCCGCGGGGCCGGGCGGTACGGTATCTGCCTGCGATTTGGCGGGTGTGCAAACGGCGCGCCTCCAGTTCTTCGATGTTTTCCGCGCTTATCTGGCGGATTCTGCCGCAACCCCGCGCCAAACCGTGCATGCCGCGCGCAACGCCTATTTGAGCGCCGCCGCCCCCTGCTATGCCGAAATTTATAGCCAACCCCTGCGTTTTGATGGCGGCGGTTTTACGCTCACCAACGGCGGGCCAACCGCACAGTTCCAATTATTTGGCACTAAATGGGGCGAAAATTCACCCTTCAACCCCGCCCAACCGCCCGCCAGCAGTGGCGGCACGGTCGCCTATAGCTTTATGCCCAATGGGGTAAACCTCGCCAGCAAAGAGGGCATTAACCCGCTGTTTTCTTTAGCGCTTTCAGTAGATGAACTCATCAACTTACCCCCCGACTACGCAGGGCCAGAGGACATCCCGAATGTGGGATGCTTAGATACCAGTAACCCGGCTCTCGTGGGGCTATCGGCAAGCGAAGTTGAAGCCCTGTTAGATGAAGCTGTGCGCGATGAGATTCGCGCCGCTTTTGCCATTTGGTCGGCAGAAGCCAATATCAGTTTCCAAGAAGTGGGCGATTTAGGAGAAGATTTTAACGTCGCCAACCCCGACCCCGTCAGCGATATTCGCATTGCCGCACAGGTGATTGATGGCCCCGGCGCAGAGTTAGGGCACGCCTATTATCCGGGGCCGGTCCCCGGCGAGGAGAACGCCACCGGCACCGGTGATTTATTCCTCGATGCGGACGAAAATTGGGGTTGCGGCTCGGTGGTGAATGATTTCGGCGAGACGATAGATATAGGCATCGTCGCGGTACACGAAATTGGCCACGCCATCGGCATGTCGCATCAGAACCCGGCCGTCACGGCGCTGATGAACCCCAGCTATAATGCAACCTTGTTCGCGCTACAATCTGATGATATTGCTGGCGTCCGCGCTATTTACGGTAGCGATGAGTTGGGGCCCCCAACGCCCAATACGCCCATCATCGTTGGCGACCAAGTGGCGCTATCGTGGACGCCAACCGGTGGTTCGCCCGATACATTCCAAGTGCAGGTGACCACTAGCGGCGATACGGCGTTCAGCGCCCCGCTCTTTAACGTCACCACCGACGCGACGACCTATACCACGCCGCCGCTGGTCAATGGCGCGTATTTGTGGCGGGTGCGGGCCTTCGCCAATGGGGCATGGAGCGATTACAGCGCGGTTGGTTTTGCGAACCCCAACACAACGTTTGTCATCAGCGTTAGCGTTCCTGTGCTCATCAGCCCCTTTAACACGGCCAAGCTGACCAACGGCCAAGTAGAATTCGAGTGGGGGAGCGTCTCTGGCATCGGCAATACCTATCAATTGCAAATTTCATCGGGGCCAGAATTCGCCCAACCGTTGGCGGGCGATTTTACGGTTGGCAGTAATTTGTCTTTCACACTGCCGACAGCCTTAGCCGATGGAAGCTATTTTTGGCGGGTGCGCGCCAATAACGGCGATTTCAGCGCGCCCTTCACCTTTAGCATAGATTCCAATGTGCCCACGCTGAACAATCCCACCGATGGCACGGTTATCAATACGACGAGCGTTACCCTCACATGGGACCCTGTCCCCGGCGCGACAGAATATGAAGTGCACCTCGACACGTCCCCTAATTTTGTGGGCTTGTTGTTCATCGACAAGCTGTTCATCGACAAGCTGTTCATCGATAAGCTGTTCATCGACAAGCTATTCATCGACAAGCTGTTCATCGACAAGCTGTTCATCGATAAGCTGTTCATCGACAAGCTGTTCATCGATAAGCTGTTCTCTGACGAGTTGTTCATCGACAAGCTGTTCATCGACAAGCTGTTCATCGACAAGCTGTTCATAGATAAGCTTTTCATTGATAAACTGACTACAAATAGTTACACCGCCCCCAATCTAAGCGAAGGTGACCACTATTGGCGCGTGCGCGCCCGCAGAGCAGATGGTTCGTGGAGCGGCTGGAGCGAACCGTCTAGCTTCATTGTAGATACGCCTAAAGAGAATGTCGTCATCAACGAAATCTTCCCCGGCGAACCGTCTTGGATAGAGATTTACAACGCGGATACCAGCGCTGTAGACATGACCGGCTGGCAGTTCATCGCCTATCGCCCAGACGGCACAATTTCGACAACTTATACTTTCCCCAACGGCTTCACGCTGGCCGCGGGGGCTTATGTCGTCCTGCATGAAGAAGACCTCGGCGGCGGTAACATCAACACGACCACCGACCTTTACATCGGCGCCAATACCATTGATTGGCCGCTCGAAAGCCCAGTAGGGGCGCTTTCAATAGAAGACGAGACACAGACCGCGCCAGATGGCGAATCGCGGGCGACCCACAGAGTGCGGATGAATCGCCCCCGACTGGATATGACGCGCGTTCATCGGCGTGGGGCGGGCGGATATGACCGCGCCTACAATGACATCTTCGTCACGACCACCGACCCCAGCGAATCCGAAGATGGCGAATGCTCCATCATCGAAGCGATTAACAACGCCAACAATGACGATAGCGGCCTCGGCGATTGTGAAGCGGGCGATGGCGAAGATACGATTTACCTGCAAGGGGTCGAAACCTACCTCTTTGTAGTGCCAGAAAATAACTACGCAGGAGCTAACGCTTTGCCCCCCATCTTCACCCCAATCATTATCGTTGGCAATGGGTCTACATTGAAGCGCCATATCGAAGCAGAAGCGGAGGAGATGCGCTTCTTCGTCATAGATGGCATAGAAGGCGATGGCGAATTAACCCTGAACGATATGTTTTTAGAAGATGGCTATCTAGAGTCTAATAGTGGCGGCGCGATTTACAATATGGGCGGTATTTTGCGCGCCGAGTCGCGGGTAAGATTTATCGGCAACGAGAACGGCCTTTGGGGCGGCGCTATCTACAACAACAGCGGCACGGTTGAGTTGGTGGACCCTGTTTTCGACAATAACAGCGCTAATGTTGGCGGCGCTATCCATAATAATGGCGGCTTCGTTTCTGTGACGTTTGGGCAATTTTCTAATAATAGCGCTTTCGCCGTCGGCGGCCATGTCTTCAATACCTTAGAAGGCGAATTTACCGCGGTAGAGAGCCAATTCATCAGCGGGTCCGCTATAGAAGGTGGCGCTATCCTAAATACGCTCGGCGCGACGCTCAACCTTTATGAAAGCTCGCTAGTGGATAATGAAGCGACGTTTGGCAAAGGCGGCGCTATCTATAACGAACAAGGCACTGTCAATTTACGCAATAGCACCTTAGCGCTCAATAGCGCCTTGAACGGCACAGCGACCGGCGGCGCTATCTACAATGCTTCTAACCTCGCGCTCTCTTTTGTGACCATCGCGCAAAACGAAGCGGGCGAAGTCGGCGGCGGCATTTACGCGGATATAGATAGCTCGGTTGAGGTCAAAAATAGCATCATCGCCGATAATGTCGGGGGGAATTGCGCCATCAATGACGCCCAATTTGAGCCCTATGGCGAAAACTTCGATACCGATGGCACTTGCGGTTTGACAGAAGTCACGAGCGAAGGCTTAGATTTGCAAGCGCCTGATTACGGCGGTTATACAACCCAAAGCATGGCCTTAGGCGCTTCTAGCGTGGCGCTAGAGGCGGCGATTGATTGTACTGACATCAGCCTTAACGACGTCAACCGTGACCAGCGCGGCATAGAGCGCCCACAAAATGATCATTGCGATGTCGGCGCATATGAGTTGGCGCCCGGTGGCGATACGCCCCAAAGCTCGCCTTTCAACGTCAATACCGACGAAATCAGCAACGACGGGGTTTGCGGGGTGGCGCATTGCACCATTATAGAAGCGTTCAATGCGGCTAACGCCAACAGCGACGACAGTATCATCAATCTTCAAAGCGGCGAGCAATACGACTTAAATATTGGGTTAGTCGTTACTACCGATATTGAGGTCAACGGCAATAATGCTGTTATCAGGCGTGCCGAAGGCGAGTTTTCCATCATCACGATGGAAGATGCCCCCATTCTAACGCTGAATGACCTGACTATTCGCGATGGTGATGACTTTGATGGCGGCGCTATTGACAAAATTGATGGCACGCTAACCGTGAATAATGTGAGCTTCTTGAACAATCAGGCTGATTCCAACGGCGGCGCTATCAACAATTTATATGGCTTTACTATCATTAATGATAGCCTCTTTGAAAATAACGAAGCGGTCGACGGCGGGGCGATTTACAACTACGATGGCATAATAACCATTGATAATACCCGATTTATAGACAATAAAGCGGATAACAACGGCGGCGCGATTCTTTCAGCAACCTTTAGCGGCGAAACGCTCATCATCACCAATAGCACTATCAGCGATAACACGGCGACGAATGGCGGCGGCATCTATGTAGATAATGATGAGAGCGCCAATATTAGCTATTCGACCTTGTCCGGCAATAGCGCTTCTGGCGAAGGCGGGGCGATTTACAACAACGGCGATACCACACTGTTGAACGTCACCTTGTCCGGCAATAGCGCGGCTATCGGCGGCGCGATTAGTAACGTCGGCTCTATCAGCATCTCTTTCACGACTATCACCCAAAACAGCGCTAGCAACGCGGTAAATGGCGATGCTGTCTTCAAAAATAGCATCGTGGCAGATAATACCGTGCTATTCAATTGCGATGGCGGGAGCTTTAGCGGGAGCGGGGCGAACTTCGCTGATGATAGCTCTTGCGGTTTTAGCTTCGTCAATACGTCCACGCCATTGATTGAGACGCCGCTAGACGATAACGGCGGCCCCACAGAAACCCATGCGCTAACCGTGGGTAGCCCGGCGCTCGATGCGGCGACCGATTGCACCAACATTGCGAGTAGCGCTGTCGGGTTCGACCAACGCGGCGTCACCCGCCCGCAAGGCGCGCAATGCGACGCTGGCGCGTTTGAAAGCGATGAACTAGGCGATACGCCACAGACAAACCCCTACACTGTGAACGTCACCACCATGGAAGATGATGGCATCTGCGGCACGCTCCACTGCTCTTTGATAGAGGCGATGAACGCCGCTCATACCGACGAGGTAGATAGCACTATCAACCTCGGCGAGGGCCAAGTATATATATTGACGAGCGTCAATAACAACTTCGACGATAGCCCCAACGGCACGCCGCGGGTCGGAAGCGTTCTAACCATCAACGGCAACAATTCGACCGTGGCACGCGATATAGGATACACGCCGAGCTTCCGTATCTTCTACATCAACGGCGGTAGCCTAACGGTCAACGACCTGACGGTCAATAATGGCGACGTGGGTAGCTTTAATGTTGGCGGCGGCTTCCGTCTATTCAATGGCGATACCCTAACCCTGAATAACGTCACTGTGGTGGGGAACGCCGCTGGTTTGGGCGGGGGGATCTATAGCGATGGCACGCTCATCATCAATGATTCTGAAATCAGCGAAAATCTCGCTGATGAAGGCGGTGGCATCTACAGCAATGGCGCAACCACCATCACCAATTCTCTCATTGATAACAACATCGGCACTGATAGAGGCGGCGGCATTTACCACAATAGCGCTTTGTTGCTCACGCTGGATAATACCACCGTTTCTAACAACGCCACCACCAATAGCGACCTCGGCGACGGCGGCGGCATCTACAATATTGGCGTGATGAGTATCATCAATGGAAGCGTCGTCAGTGGTAACACGGCGGAAAGTGGCGGTGGCGGTATTTATATGGGCGTGGATGAGATAGCGACGACGCTCAACCTCTCCGATAGCGTCATCAGCGACAACATAGCGGAAAGCGGCGGCGGCGGTATCTACCTCGCTAACGAAACAACCGTTGTGATTGATGAAGCAACCATTGCCGATAACACAGCCACCAATGAAAGCAGTGGCGGCGGTATCTACGTCAACAATCTGGCTGAACTAGAAATCACCAATAGCACCCTATCCGGCAACAGCGCGCCCGCGGGCTTGGGCGCGGCTATCTATAATAGCCTCGGCGAGGTGGTATTGGTGAACGTCACGATTGCCGATAATGCCGCTGGCTCCGAAGAAGATGCTATGTTCTTCCAAGCGGGCGGCGGCACCACATGGATGAGCTTCGTCACCATGGCCGACGAAGGCGACGCGCCCAGCTTCTACATGACGGGCGGCGGCGCAACGGTCCTCAACAGCATCATTGAGGAATGTGATTATAGCGATGGCTTATTCGATAACGCCGGCGGCACATTCGCTATCGTCTCCAATTGTCCTTCATCCGTGCCCTTAACCGTTGTGACGCCTTCCCAATTGAATTTAGGACCGCTCGCCAACAACGGCGGCCCCACCCAAACTATCGCCCTCGGAGGCGCTAGCGTGGCGATTGATGGGGCTTTGGGCTGTGGCAATCTCTTTGAAGGCACAGTCACCCGCGACCAACGCGGCATCACCCGCCCACAAGGCGCAGAATGCGACGTCGGCGCGTTTGAAAGCGATGAACTAGGCGATACGCCACAGACAAACCCCTACACTGTGAACGTCACCACCATGGAAGATGATGGCATCTGCGGTGTGGAGCATTGTTCGCTCGTGGAGGCAATTAACGCCGCCAATGACGATGGCATCCCCAGCACGGTCAACCTCGGTTCAGCAGAAACCTATACGTTCACGACGCCAGCGAACAATTCGGACGATTTCGGCGGCAATAGCGCCTTGCCCATCGTCAATACGCCTATTACGCTCAATGGCAACAATTCTATCATCCAACGCGACTTAGCGTTCACCTGCCCCGATACAGAAAATCCCGAATTCCGCCTTATCCGCGTGGATGCGCCGGGCAACTTCACGGTCAACAATGTGACGTTGCGGAACGGTTGCGAAACGGACGATGACGCCGGCGGTGGCGCAATCTATGTTGGCGGCGGCGCGACCATGAATCTGAACAACAGCACCGTGACAGCTAATGAATCTGATGATGGCGGTGGTGGTATCCGCAACGATGGCACGCTGACCATCAATAGTTCGACTATCAGCAATAATGTGAATTTGGCGGGTTTCGGCGGCGGCATTGATAACGTCGGTGGCCTGTTGACCATCAACCTTTCCACGATTAGCGGCAACACTGCCGATAGCAACGGCGGCGGCGTTTCCAACTTCGCGGGCGGCACGGTCATTATTTCGCAAAGCACCTTCAGCAATAACCAAGCGGCGACCGGCGGCGCGCTGTTCAATGCTAGTGGCGGTGCGCTTACCATCAGCGCCTCCACCATCAACAATAACACGGCTTCTAGCGGCGGCGGCATTTATAACGTGGGCACTTTGGCCGTGACCAATACCACCCTCTCCGCCAATAGCGGCGCGGGTTTGTTGAACGATGGCGGTAGCGCAGAAATCATCAACGCTACTTTCGCCTTCAACCATAATAGCGCGGTCAACAGCGTAAGCGGCACGGTGACGCTATACAACAGCCTATTGGCCAAAGACAGCGGCAACGTGGGCGATAACTGCGTCGGGACGATTATAAATGGCGGCACTAATCTGTCTACCGATACCAGTTGCGCGGGCTTCTTCAACTTAGCGCTCAGCGCGCTCAAGCTCAGCCCCTTGGCGAATAATGGCGGCCCCACGTTCACCCATGCTATCGCGCCAGATAGCCCAGCGGTAGATGCCGCGACCTTGGCAACTTGCCCGCTGACCGACCAGCGCGGCGTCCTGCGCCCGGTGGGCGAAGGGTGCGACATCGGCGCTTTTGAATTCACGACAGAGGCCGTGCCCGCCGTGGGCACTAAAGGCGGCGCGGCGGCCCTCCTCAATGATGGCGGCCAAGGCGAAGATTTCGTGCGCTTCGGCAATGCTGTTTTTGGCGCGCCTGCCGGCACCAATTGGACGGGCGGCACAGCCAACCTGCCTAGCGGCGCTCTGCAATCGCTCGGCCGCGACCCATCCGCCAGCGATGCCGACCACCGTACCGACATCTTCAGCCAAAATGCCACCCGCGGCGGACAAAACGCGGTGAAGGTCGTCATCAACGAGATTTACCCCGGCGCATTAGATGCGATTGAGCTATACAATACCGGCGTCGAAACGGCGAACATGAGCGGCTGGCAGTTGGCGGTTTACGACGCCACCGGTGCGCTCATCATCAATTACACCTTCCCGACGGGCTTCCAACTAGAGCCTAATGACTATATGGTGTTGTACGAAGGCGCAGGTACAGATGTGCTGACGGGCGATAATTTAGTCATTTATCTGGGCGTTTCTATCTCGTGGCCCGATTGGAACTCGGCCGGCGCAGTGGAATTGACCAATGGCGATTACGCTATTGACTTCGTGCGGTGGGGCGATGAGGGCGTTAACCAGTTCGCCATCGGCGATATTGACCCCTCAGAAGGCACACAATGGATACCGCCTAGCCCGATGTCGCCATTACCCAACGAGGCCCTAGGGCGCGATTCAGTCAGCACCGATACCGACGCCGGCGCCGATTGGATTATCCAGCAACAATCGCTCGGCGGGCGCAACCCCGCGCAACCGCCCGTAGAAAACGATATAGTGGACGAGGCTATACTCATCCCGTCCTTACCCTATCGCAATTCACAAAACATCGTCTCAGCCGTTTTCAACCCCGCCAACGAACCGACGCCATCTTGTAGCTTGGATGTATCCCATACCGTTTGGTATCGCTACATCGCCACAGCCAATAGCACCGTGCGCTTCCAGACAGACGGCTCTGACTTCAATACCGTTTTGGCGGTATACACGGGCACGCCGGGGAGCTTTACGGAAGTGGCGTGCGATAACGATAGCGGCGAGAGCACCCGCTCGCGGGTGGATTTGACGATGACGAGCGGCACGACCTATTACTTCATGATAGGCGGCACGTTGAACGGCGGCGGTAACCTCGTCTTTGGCGCATTGCCGCCGACGAACGACGATTTCGACGATGCTATCACCATCGGTAGCATCCCCTTCACTGATTCTCAAAATACCACCGCCGCCAGCGCCCCCTTCGATGACCCCGCGCCGAGCTGTGGCGTTGCAATCGGGCGCACGGTGTGGTACGAATGGACGCCGACGACTAACCAAGCGGTCCGTATGCGGACGACCGGGTCTAACTTCGATACCCACATCTCGGTATGGACGGGGACGCGCGGCGCGCTCAACCAAGTGGCTTGTAACGATAATGCCCCCAATAGCGCGCTATCTAGCTTGCTCTTCCAGCCGGTAGCCGGCCAAACCTACTACATCATGGTTGGCGGTACGACGGATAGCGGCGGACAACTCATCTTCGAGTTGAGCTTGCCAGTGCCGCCGCCGAACGATAATTTCTCTAGCGTCTCGTCGGAGAATAGCTTTGATGTGGGCGATGTTTCGGTCACGCCTTATATCCTGACAGAAGATGTGACCGGCGCTACAGTGGAACAGACCGACCCGGCGCCGACCTGCGGTAACCAAGTTAGCGGTAGTGTCTGGTTTGAATATAACGCCACCACTAACGCTACTGTCGCCTTCCAGACGTTGGGTTCGGATTACGACACCGTGCTTTCGATATGGACCGGCGAGCCAGCCGCCACACAAATTGCTTGCAACGACGATTTTAGCGCCGGCCTAGAGACCTCTTATCTCGAATTAACAGGGGTACCCGGCACCACCTATTACATCCTCGTACAGGGGTATCATGGCGATAGCGGCACCCTGACCTTCTCCGCTTATGCTTTGGCGGCCGCCCCAGCGAACGACCAAATCGCGGACGCTATCCTGATAGACCCCTTGCCTTTCGACGATACGCAAAACACCACCGGCGCCACTGTCTCCGTTGGCGACCCCAACACCTCGTGCGACCCCAACATTGGCAAGACGGTTTGGTATCGTTACGAAGCGGGCGCGACTAGCAAGATTTTGCACCTGAATACGCTCGGCTCGAATTTCGATACCGTGCTCAGCGTCTATCAAGATAATGGCGGCGTCTTGACCGAACTCATCTGCGATGACGATAGCGGACCCAATGGCACATCGCAACTGAACCTAAACACGGGCCAAAATGTGACGCTCTATGTCGGCATTGGTGGTTATGGCGGTGTGGGCGGCATCCTGCAATTCCACGTAGAAGAACTATCCGCCGCGCCGCCGCACGATGAATTCGCTAGCCCGCGCATCATCACGTCTCTGCCCTATGACGATAGCGATAACACTGTGCTAGCCAAGACAGCCGCTAACGACCCCGTGACGTCCTGCGCTTCTGTCGTCGGTAGCTCGGTCTTCTACCAGTACACACCATCGGATAATAGCCCGCTGGTGCTCCATACCAACGGCTCGAACTTCGATACGGTGCTGAGCGTCTACACAGGCGCGACTGTCGAGACGCTGGTAGAGGTAGCCTGTGATGATAATAGCGGAACGGGCACAGCGTCTTATATCGAATTCACGCCCATTGCCGGAGAAACCTATACCATCGTTGTTGTGGGTAACAATGGCGCTAAAGGCCAATATAACTTGCATGTCGAGGAACTTTCCGCGCCAGCCAACGACGAGTTCAGCGGCGCTATTGACGTCACTTTTGCGCCTACGACGATGACCAATACCACCGGCGCGACCGATAACCCGACCGACCCCGCCACCTGTAACGCGACTGCCGGCCGCACGGTCTGGTATACCTATACGACCACGACGCTAGGCGGGCCGACGACTCTACGTTTTGATACGATTGGCTCGGATTATAATACGGTGTTGTCGGTCTATACGGGGTCGTTTGGTAGCTTAACGCTCCTCGCCTGCGACGATAACAGCGGTGGCAACTTTGCATCGCGGATAGATAACATCAAAGCAAGCGCGAATACGACGTATACAATTGTGGTTAGCGGCGCTTTTGGCGAGACCGGCCAACTGAAGTTGAACGTCAGTACTCTGGTGGGGCCAATCAATGATGATATTGAAAACGCAATCGACATCATCGGTTCGCCCTTCGTAGATACCAAAGATACTAGCGGCGCAACGAACGCCCCAGATGACCCGTTGGCGTGCGGTGTGTTGGCTAACAAGACGGTTTGGTACACGTTCACCGCTAGCGCCGATGAACTCTTGCGCCTGTCCTTGGCGGGCACCGATTTTGATACCGTCGTTGGGGTGTTTGCGGGCGCGCCGGGGGCTTTGACGCCTGTGACCTGCGACTTCTTCGGCGATGTGGATATACCGGTGACGACCGGGCAGACTTACTACGTTATGATTGGCGGTTATAACTTCGCTGATGATAGCGGGCAACTCCAACTCATGACGGAAATCATCCCATTGCCGCCGAACGACGACCAAGACGCGCCTATCATCATCCCGTCTTTGCCGTACACCAACACCCAAGATACCAACAACGCAACGAGCATCGGCGACCCCGCTATCAGCTGTGACTTCACGTTTGGCAAGTCGGTTTGGTATCAATATACAGCTCTGCCTTCCGATGGGTTATTGCGCTTTAATACCTTGGGTTCGGATTTCAGCACGGTGCTAGCCGTATTCAAGGTGGTGGATGATAACCTAATACAAGTGGGCTGTAACGTTTTCGGCGGCGTGGACGTGCTGGCCGAAGATGGCGCCACTTATCTCATCATGGTGGCCGGTTACCAAGGCGCGGGCGGTAGCATGACGCTGAACGTTGAATCGGTTGCCCCGCCATCCAACGATGATATAGAAGATGCTAAACTCATCGCTGGCTTGCCCTATACCGATACGGTGGATACTCGCGGCGCATCCGACCCGTCTAGCGACCCGCTGACCTGCAAGCCCGGCGCTCTAAAATCGGTCTGGTATCGTTACGAAGCGGTGGGCAACGGCACGCTATCCTTCGATACCAGCGGTTCAGACTTCGACACCGTGATTGCGGTCTACAGCGGCGAACCGAATAACTTGCATCTAGAATTCTGCGTCCATGGCGATACGTTAGACGCCGAAGTGACGGCCGGCGAAAATTATTACATCATGATACGCGATGCGTCCGCCAAGGGTGGGCAACTCGTCCTCAATGTGACGGGTGACATCACGCCCTTAGGGCCATCTATTGATGTAACCAAAGTGGCCAGCGTGCCCGCTGTGACCGAGAGCGGCGGCGATGTGACGTATACCGTTCGCGTCAAAAATACCAGCCTCTCGCAGACAGTGGTCATCAATAGCGTGTTAGATAACCCCTTCGGCGACCTCGCGAGCTATTGCAATGCGACACTGCCCGCGACCTTAGCGCCCAATGCTTTCTTCGAGTGCGTCTACACGACCACCGTTAGCGGCCAAGCAGGCGCTTTTGTGAACACAGTGACCGCATCCGGCATGGCGGGCGATACGCCAGTGACCGATACGGCCAGCGCCACAGTGACCATCACGGATGTTGTCTCGTCTATCCAAGTGACCAAGACGGCTAACCGCGCTTTTGTGAATGCGCCGTCACAAACCACTACATTCACGGTCAAGGTTCGCAACACCAGCGGGACCGATAGCGTGACGATTAGTAGCGTGGTAGATAGCGTCTATGGCAATGTCGGTAGCGGTTGCGCCCCGTCCTTGCCGGCCACGCTCGCGCCCAATGCCGAACTCACCTGCACCTTCACACGGACGGTCAGCGGCACGGCGGGCAATAGTCATGTGAACGTGGTCACAGTCAGCGGCCTTGACGATGATAACAAGGCGGTGACCGCCTCCGACAGTTTGACCCTGCCCATCTCTTGCGCCACGCCCGACCCGAACACCCACCTAAAGCACGCGCAAAGCATGTTGCTAGGCCCCACCTATAACCAAGGCGTCATCGTCAATACCTCTACTGAGTGTTACTACGAAGTGGGCTTAGCCGTCTACAAGCGCCCCAACTGGGTGATTGACGACCAAGTGCTATTCGACTTCGAGACAGCTATACTCCCGCCGGGCGGCACAACCCAGCTGGCAGTCACTCTGCCAGAATGCTCCGCTCAGGTAGACCTATTCTATGGACACGTCCTGCCCGACCTAAACGGCAAGCGCTATGGCGTCCGCCTGATACAAGGTCGCTTCGTCAACGGCACGAATTGGTGTATCATCACCCCAGAAGAAGGGGAGGCGGAAACCTTCGCGGTGGCCATGGCGCAAGAAAGCGCCCCCGTGCCGCTCCCGCCGTCTAGCTTAGCGGCTGTTGGCGGCGATGGGCAAATCAGCCTGACATGGGCCGATGCCAACAACAACACCGCTGAAACGCACCTCGAACGCATGGGGGCGAATGGGGCTTGGTCTGCCATCGCCATTTTGCCCATCGGCGAAACGAGCTACACCGATAACGGCTTTGCGTGCCATACCACGGCGCAATATCGCTTACGCGCTTATAACGGCGTGCAATTCTCTGCCTATAGCGGCATAACCAGCGCGACAACGGCCCTATGCCCTGCGCCGTCCGCCCCGCAAAATCTATTGGCGGCGGTGACGGGCGAGGCGCGCGTTGAGCTAGCATGGACGGCGAGCGAAGCCGGCCTTGTCTTCGATGTGGAACTATCCGCCGATGGCGCGAACTGGACGCCGCTAGCCCGCGTGGATAGCGCCGCTTACGCCTATAACAGTAGCGCGTTAGCTTGTGGAACAGGGTATCAGTTCCGGGTGATAGCCACCCGCCTGAGCGATGGTCAAGTTTCTGCGCCGTCTGCTCCCGCTTTTGTGGCGATGCCCGCCTGCGCTGTACAATCCTTCACAGCCACAGATGCGCTCGTCGGACTCTATCGAGACGGCGTCTGGCAATTCCGCGCTTTGGGCACGGATGGCGCGGCCGAAGTCAGCTTCAGCTTTGGGTTAGCTGAAAGCGGTTGGCAACCCTTCATCGGTGACTTCGATGGCGACGGCGCGCCGAGCTTGGGCCTCTACAAAGATGGCTTGTGGGTGGTACGCAACCCCGACTTAAGCGATACCATCATCGCCTTTGGCCCAGCTGAAGACGGTTGGCAAGCGTTGGTCGGCGACTGGGACGGCGACGGCCGCGATGGCATCGGTCTATACAAGGCGGGGCAATGGTCGCTCAAGCAATATCTAGAAGCGGGTCCGGCCGATTTGAGCTTTGCCTATGGGGCGGGCTTGAACGGCGCTAAGGCGCTGGTCGGTGATTGGGACGGCGACGGACGCGATACACCAGCCCTCTATCTCGGCGGTCAGTGGTATTTGAGCAATACGCTAGCCCCCGCCGAGCCGTCGGCAGGCTTTAGCTTCGGCCCGTCGCAGGGTGGTTGGGCCCCCGTCCGTGGGGATTGGAACGGCGACGGTGTGGTTAGCGTGGGTCTGTTCAAAGATGGTTTGTGGCGCTTGCGCAACCTCAACGGCGCCGGGGCGACCGATATAGGCTTCACCTTCGGGCTAAACCAAAATGGATGGACTCCTGTTGCGCTCTACAGCGGCTCGCTAGAGACATTAGCGCGCTACGCGCAGGGCGGCCCGCTCGTCTTGCCGTCCACAACGCCGCCCGCCGCGCCATCGGAGATGACGCCTGAGCTGACGCCCGAAGCGCCTACCGAGCCGCCAACGGCGGAAGAACCGCCCGCAGAGCCAGAACCGCCCGCGGAAACGACGCCGGAAGCGCCTGCCGAGCCGCCGACGGCTGAAGAAGTGCCCGCTCCTGCGCCAGAGCTGACGCCCGAAGCGCCTACCGAGCCGCCAACAGCGGAAGAAACGCCCGCAGAAACCACGCCAGAGCCTGGCGGACAATAATTATCATCAACAGCGGCGTGCCCCTGTAGCGCGCCGCTGTTATTTTATTCTGCGCTCTGCCGTTTTTCGGCTAGCCATAAAAAGGCGGCGGTGACCAAACCGTACAGCGCTAACCCCGCGGCAACCTCTGCCACTTTCCGCGCGATAAATTTGCGATTGTCCCATGCGGGAGTATCGGAATCGTCGAAGATATTATCTACCCGTGTAAAATCCGATTGCGGCCCGACGGGGCGCATCATCGCCGCCCCCAATAGGATGCCATTTTCTGCCAGCGTAAAGCTGGTCTCGTGCAGGGTTTCGCCGATATGGCGCTGAATACGACCCGCTTCATTGAGGAGTCTGAAATCATCTTCATCACAGATGGGGGAACTGTAACAATGCCCATTCACCCATATCAAACGCCCATAGCCAATTTCCACAATCGCAAAAAGACCAACCACGCCCAATGCCAGTAAAACCCGCGTGGTCTGCGCCAATACATTGTCTAACCAAGGTATCGCGGTCATGCGCCGCCAAAAAAGGACGATGCCACCGAGCAAGACCGCTTCGGCGATGGCGAATAGCAAAATGCCGATGAACGCCAAAAGCGCCGTTTCCCATTGCGGATAAAGCGCTGTGGGCAACTGCCAGCTATAACTGCCGTAAATATAAGGGCGGGTGATGCCCCATGTGCTGATGCGATTGGGGAGGAGGTGCAAATACATCGCCAAGCCATAGGCCAGACCCCAACGCGGCAGGACGAGCGCCAATTGCCCACGTTGTATGATGATGAATGCCGCCCACCAGCGCGACATGGTGGGGGAATCTGCCCAGCGCTCTGGTACGGCGATTTTTTGTTTTTGACGGCTGATGGCGGCTAAAGCCTGACCAACGCTCTCGACACCTACCGCAACGCCGACTAAGCCGACGATGAACCCCATCAATAGCATGATGGGGCGTTCATAGGTGTAAGTGAAGAAGGGCAAAGCGCTAACGCCATAGGCGATGACTAAAAGCGTTCGTGTCAGGCGGGAGTAACTTAAGCGCATAGAGGGTGCTCCTCAATCATCAATACCCTTATCTATAAAGACAGAAAAAAATGCCGCCGAGTTCCTTATTTATCCGTTTTTTTATGCGCGCTAGCGTGGTAGGATGTCATCCGAAACGGTGGACAAATGCCGATATAAGATGATGAGACATCGCATGGGAATTTTTCTAGTCATTGGTTTAGGGGCGCTCATCGGCGCTAATTTGCGTTATCAAGTGTCTTTGTGGTCGGCTCAGCTCTTTGGAAAGTGGCTACCCTACGGTACGTTTATCGTCAACGTCGTTGGCTCGCTGATATTGGGCTTTTTTGTGGCGTGGGCCGATAGACAAGCCGTACTTCATCCCTATTGGCGCTTACTGGTCGCGGTGGGATTTTGTGGCGCTTTCACGACTTTTTCTAGCTTTTCGGTAGAAAACCTCGCGCTATTGCAAGAGGGGCGTTGGCTAAGCCTGTTGGGGTATATCCTCGCGAGCAACCTGTTATGCCTGTTGGGGGCTTTCATCGGCTTTAGTCTAGGCGAGCGGCTTTTTTAGGATACCCCCAAGCCAAACATCGAGGGGCTTAGTAGCAAACGAACGCCACGGGCGGTAGCCATCCACTTATACTTTGGCATCGCATGTTTAGATGGACATACCCGCGCATGCCCATCTTAATAGCGCTCAGCCTTGGCCCCGTTTGCGATTAACCCAGTCCTCTACCGATTGCTCTAACTGGTCGAAAGATTGCAAGATGAACAAGGTTTTGTGCATTTCGTGTGGGCTGGGGTCTATCTTATCGAAGGCTTCTAGGCTATAGGGCACTTTTTCTACTGCATCGCTGAGAGCGTGCAATAATTCGCCGGGGGAAGACATCAAGCCCGCGCCGAAAGCCTTCATCTCGCCATTTTCCATCATAAAGCCGAATTCAATAGTATACCACCATAGGCTACCTAACGATTTGCGCTCCTCTTTGGTGAACTTGAGCGCATGATGGGCGAACGTTTCTACATAATCGGCGTAGCGCTGGTCGGTCATCAAGGGCAGGTGGCCAAAGGTATCGTGCCAAATATCGGGCAGGGGGGTATAGTCGAGCTCTTTACGCTCGCGGATATACTCGGTGATGAGAAATTTGCGCTCGGCCAAATGCTCGAACCATGTTTGACCATCGGAGAAGATGACCTCGGTGCTGACCAATTCCCAGCCCACCAAATCTTGCATACGTTTATCGAGTTCGGCGAAGTTAGGGATGCGTTCGCGGGTGAGGCCTAGCTTGGTCACGCCATCTAGCCATAATTTGCTAGCGTGGCGTTCCACATTGGACCATTGTTTATCCCATAATAACTGCCATGTGATGCTTTCGTCTTCGGAAAACATTTTGAAGGGGCGTTTTTCGCTAAACATTGGCTTTTTCCTTTCTCTCATTTGTCCCCTCAGCAAAACAACACCATTACCCCTCTGGTGTGCCTTCTAGCCAAGATGATTGGTATTCGCTCTTTTCGAGTTCCAGCGCATCGGTGGTGAGGTGTAAGGGATTGAAGGTATCCACCATGACGGCTAGCTCCTCTGTTTTCTCTTTGCCGATAGATGCTTCGGTCGCTCCCGGTTGGGGCCCGTGGGGGAGTCCGCTAGGATGTAGGGTGATGTCGTATTTATCAATGCCTTTGCGCGACATGAAGTTACCGTCGCAATAATAGATCACCTCGTCAGAATTGACGTTGGAATGGTTATAGGGCGCGGGGATGCCCTGCGGGTGATAATCGAACAGGCGCGGCACAAAAGAGCAGACCACAAAATTCCAACCCTCAAAGGTCTGATGCACGGGTGGCGGTTGGTGGATGCGCCCGGTTATCGGCTCGAAGTCGCGCACATTGAATATCCACGGATACAAATAACCATCCCAACCCACCACATCAAAGGGGTGATGGTCGAGGAGGTGGCGGGTCATGGTATCGCGCACTTTGATACGCACCTCAAATTCACCGTGGTCTGTGAAGGTCTCTAACGCTTGCGGCACGCGAATATCGCGCTCGCAGTAGGGGGCGTGTTCTAGCAAT
This sequence comes from Anaerolineaceae bacterium, assembly GCA_037441665.1. Taxonomy (GTDB): domain Bacteria; phylum Chloroflexota; class Anaerolineae; order Aggregatilineales; family Phototrophicaceae; genus JBBIRQ01. The sequence goes on from JBBIRQ010000015.1 coordinate 60,036, forward strand.
TGGCCGAATTTATTGCGATAGCGCTTGGGGGGTTCAATTTCAGATTTGGATTCGATGACGAAAAAGCGCGCTTCGGGTGTTTCTAATTGCAGTTGCCACGTTGTGCCATAAGGGATGTTGATATAGTCTCCCGACTCGAAAGGCAGGCGTCCGAATTGGGAACGGAAGACGCCGCGCCCTTCATGCACGAACCACATTTCATAGGCTTGGGCGTTGCGATAAAAATAATCCATGCTTTGGGTGGGGCGGCTGATGCCCAAGGTGACATCATTATTGCCCAATAGGGTGCGCCGCGCAGATACCGCATCCCCGCCGGCAGGCACATCGCTCGTCTTGAAGGCCCGATGCCGAATCGCGCCGAAGTCCACATATTCAGGTTTAGCGGGGCCTAACGCTTCTGCCCGCACGACGCGCGGCGGCAAAAAATGGTGATACAAGATGGATTGGATGCCCGAAAACCCTTCCAAGCCCATCACTTCTTCGCGATACAGTCCGCCATCGGGCTTGCGGAATTGGGTATGCCGTTTGTGGGGTATAGCGCCTAATTTATGGTAAAAAGGCATAGCATGATGCTCCTTTGATATTCAATCCCTTGTTTTTTCGCCGATGGTATTTCTCAAAACGCCTAAGCGTTCAATCTCTAGCTCCACCATATCGCCGGGGCGTAAATAAGGGCCGCGCCCTTTGGTGAGTTCCAGCAGGCAACCGCTACCGACCGTGCCGCTCCCCAGCACATCGCCGGGATAAAGCGTACAATCGCGCGAGGCATGGGCTATCATTTCGCCAAAAGAATAATGCAAATCGCGCCAGTTGCCGCGCGACCGTTCTACGCCATTCACCCGCGCGACCATATATAGGTCATATACGCCCGTGCGGTCGACGTATTTATCTGCCAGTTCATCGGCTGTCACCACATAGGGACCAAAGCTATTGGCGAAGTCTTTGCTCTTGGCCGGCCCCAACCCAACGCGCATCTCTCGCGCTTGTATATCGCGCGCCGACCAGTCGTTATAAATCATGTAGCCGAAGATATACTCTGCCGCATCTTGTGGGGGGATATTGCGCCCCTTTTTGCCGATGACGCAAGCGACCTCTAGTTCATAGTCCAGCGCGTCGCTGGTGGCAGGGTAGGGGATAACGCTTTCTGGTCCGTATATTTCGGCGGTATTTTGGTAGAAAAAGACGGGCATTTCGTACCACTGGAGCGGTATATCGCGGCCGATGTTGGCGTAACCCGCTTGGACATGCGCTTCAAAAGCGTAGAAGTCGCGCAAGGCGCCGCTACGAGATAAGGGAGCGCACAGCCGCACTTCCTCCACGGGGAAAATACGCCGCTGGTGGCCGCGCAACATGGGCGGCTGGCCCGCCTTTACCGCGTCCGCCACGCCGCGCACTTCATCGAACAGATGTGCCCCCTTTTGGAGCATACTTAAGAGCGTGCCTTTGGGGCTTTCGCCAACTTCTATGATGCTATCGCCCGCCATCACGCCAAGACGCGGATAGCTGGGCATTTCATCCGACGGCACAAAATCAACGAAACGCATGCTTTTACCCTTAAACCAGCCAGCGACGGCGCTACAAATTGCCGCGTTTAGCTTGCTCTAGCTCTAGCGCCTCGAACAGGGCTTTGAAGTTGCCCTTACCGAACCCGCGCGACCCATGCCGTTCTATCACCTCGATGAAAGCGGTGGGGCGGTCTTGTAGCGGACGGCTGAAGATTTGGAGCAAGTAGCCTTCGTCGTCGTAATCTACGAGGATGCCCAACGCTTTGATTTGTTCTAAATCTTCCTTGACGCCGACATCTTTAATGCGCTCTGGCAAAATCTCGTAATAAGCATCGGGCACACGCAAGAATTCGATGCCGCGATTTTTAAGCTCTTGAACCGTCTTCAAAATATCGCCGGTGGCCATGGCGATATGCTGGACGCCGGGGGTCATGTAATAATCGAGATACTCCTCAATTTGACTTTTGCGTTTGCCTTCTGCCGGCTCGTTGATGGGGAACTTGACGCGGCCATTGCCGTTAGCCATCACCTTAGACATGAGCGCGGAATATTCGGTGCTGATGTCCTTATCGTCAAAAGAGATGAGTTGGCGAAAACCCATCACCTGATGATAGAAGTTCACCCAATAGTTCATCTTGCCCAGTTCAACATTGCCGACGATATGGTCTACGGCGGCCAGCCCGGCGCTGTTGTGCGGCAAGTCGAGCGGTTGATAGCTGGGCATGTAGGGGCCGTTATAATCGCTACGGTCTACGAAGACGTGCAAGACTTCGCCATAGGTATGAATCGCGGCCGTGCGGATGACGCCATAGTCATCCCGTTCTTCTCGCGGGGCCCATGCGCCGCGCGCGCCCCGCGCGGTCGTCTCGCGGTAGGCGATGTCCACATCGTCCACGCCTAAAGCCACCACCTTAACGCCGTCGCCATGGAGCATTTGATGTGCGGCCATCTCGCTTGTGGGTTTGTAAGGCGCAGAGATGACAAAGCGGATGGTGCCAGATTCCAACACATAAGACGCGAATTGGCGGTTGCCCGTCTCTAGGCCCGAATAGGCAACCGGTTTGAAGCCAAATCCCTTCCACCAGTAATACATAGCTTGTTTGGCATTCCCCACCCACCAATGGATATGGTCTATGGAATTAATTTTGAGGTGGTCGGCTTCTTCGGTCATCGGACGGTTTTCTTGGATAGGGGTCACCATGATTTGCGCTCCTTTTTCTACTCGCTATTATTGATTTCCGTTCAGGTCTAGGGGCAGGGCTGTTGTGGATTTAATCTCTGTGAGCACGATGCTGGTTTCGATGCGGGCGATGCCGGGGATAGGGGTTAGGCTTTCCATCAAAAAGCGTTGCAGGTGGCGACGGTTGCGGATGACGACCTTCAGCAGGTAATCAATACTCCCGGTCATGTGATAGCATTCTAGCACTTCTGGCAACTGAGCCACGCATTCGCGGAAATTCGTCACCGCCTCGATTTGATGCACTTGTAAACGCACTTGGATGAAGCACAGCATGTCGAAATCGAGCTTTTCGCGGTCGAGTTGGGCCGTATAACTGCGGATATAGCCTTCTTGCTCCAACCGTTTGATGCGCCCGTGCACAGCCGGCGGCGATAAATTCACCCGTTGCGCCAACTCCACGTTACTCATACTGCTATCGAGTTGCAGTTCCCGCAAAATGGCAATATCTTTTTCATCAAGGCTTGAATATTCTTTCACAAACAGCACCCTTTATTGAACATTGTTTTACGTCTACATGATAACACAAAAGAAACATCACTGTAAAATGATTCTCACGACGAAAACGTTTAAGCGATGGTTTGATGAGAAGCAATCAATAGGGGAAATTGAGCAATTTGGCCGCTTTTTGTTTGGTTTTTTCCGGTCGGCGGTCATAACGGGCGGTGGTTTGCACATTGCGATGCCCCGCCAGCTTGGCCACGGTGGCGATGTCCGCCCCGCGGTCGAGCAAATCGCTGATGAAGGTGCGGCGCATATCGTGCGGGCTAAAATCGGCGACGCCCGCTTGTTCAGCGCGCTTCTTGAGGATGTAATAGATGGCTTGGGCGCTCATGCGGCGGTCAACGAGTTCACCATTTTTGCGGATGGGGACAAAAAGGGGCCCGACGCCATAACCGCGAATTCGCATCCAGTTTTCTAAGGCTTTTAGCGCGCCGCCTTGGGCGTAGGTGGTGCGCGCTTTGCGCCCTTTTCCCGCTAGCACATTGATTTTGTCGTGGGTAGCGTCGAAATCCTTCACCTCTAGGGCGACCAGTTCTTCACGCCGCAACCCGCAACTATACAAGATGGCGAGAATAGCCATATCGCGCACGCCGGCGGGGGAGGGGTCCTCTTTGCAGACCTCCACCAGCGCGATGAGTTCGTTAGGGACGAGTTCGCGCCCTGACGGCAAGGTCTCGTTGCGGACATTGCCCACATCCCGCGCCCGATGATAATCTTCTGCGCTCATTTGCCCCAAGCGCCACGCCGCCTTCAGCACGCCGCGCAAGCCGCTGAGCATGCGATTGACCGAGGCCGGGCTATAATGCTCCATTAAAAAAGCGCGCACCGCCACAGTGTGCGGAAAACGCAATGCCGCCCAATCCAGACCAAAAGCGTCTGTGGCATTGCGCGATAGCCAATAAGCGATGATATGCAACGATTCCAACATCACCCGCCGCGAGCGAGCGCTAGACAGCGTGCTAAGATAGACGACAACAGGATTTTGGCTAGGGGGGCGCGGATGGGCTAGCGCCAACATACCCCCGCGCAAGCTAGCATCATCGCTAAAAACGGGTTGGTCAGCCATAAATTTACCTCTTTAACCATTGTAACACAGACCCATAATCGCCAGTCAATGTTATAATCCATCTTGTATTTGTTCTTCGGAATGGGGTGGGGCAATACATAATGAGTGATTTAATCGGCAAAGATATTAAAGGCTATCGGTTGATTGAGATTTTGGGCGTTGGGGGATTTGGCGCGGTATATCGTGCGTCTCAACCCGCTATTGGTCGCGAAGTCGCCATCAAGATGATATTGCCCGCCTATGCCAACCAACCGAACTTCATCCGCAGTTTTGAAAATGAAGCCCAACTCGTCGCGCGTTTAGAACATCCCCATATCGTGCCCCTCTTCGATTATTGGCGCGAACCCGACGGCGCTTTTTTGGTCATGCGGATGTTGCGCCATAACTTGCGCGACGCCATCAGCGCCGGTCCTTTCACGCTGGAGCGGGCCAGCAAGGTCATAGACCAAATTGGCGCGGCATTGACGGTGGCGCACCGTAACGGCGTTGTCCACCGCGACCTTAAACCCGCCAATATCCTACTCGACGAAGACGGCAACGCCTACTTAGCCGATTTTGGCATCGCCAAAGTGGATACCCAAACAGAAGATGAAGAAGACATGCTTAAAGGCTCGCCCGCCTACATGTCGCCTGAGCAAGTCACCGGCGATGCCATCACGCCACAAACGGACATCTATTCGCTGGGCGTGGTTTTGTTCGAGATGTTGGCCGGCCGCCAACCTTTCAGCGATATGACCATGGCGGAAATCATCATCAAACAACTACAAGAGCCTTTGCCCTCGATTTTCGAGTTCCGCTCCGATTTGTCGGAGGCGGTAGATAACATCATCCAACGCGCCACCGCCAAAGACCCGGTCAACCGCTATGAGGACGCGCTGAGTATGGCGGCTGAATTGCGCGGCATCCTTGACGGCGAAGAACCCGCTCTCGCCGCGGCGACCGATTGGGAATGGATGGCGATAGTCAACCCGTATAAGGGCTTGCGCGCCTTTGAAGAAGCGGATGCCCAAGATTTCTTCGGACGAGAGGCGTTGACCGATGAATTGCTGGCGCGCTTGGGGCAAGAGCACCCGCTAGGGCGCTTTTTAGCCGTCGTCGGCCCTAGCGGCAGTGGCAAATCCAGCGTGGTAAAAGCGGGTGTACTGCCCGCCTTGCGCGCTGGGCGCATCGCCGGGTCTGAAAATTGGTTCGTCGCCGAATTAGTGCCGGGCATTCACCCTCTGCGGGAATTAGAAGCGGCATTGTTGAGCATCGCCTATCGCCCGGCCGATAATTTAATGTCTATCCTCCAAGAAGGGGAAGCCGGACTCATCAACGCGGTGAATTATGTTTTGCCAGCTAGCGGCGATGTGCTGTTGGTGATTGACCAGTTTGAAGAAGCCTTCACCATGGCGCGCAACGAAGCGGAACGGGCGCAATTTTTGGATGTTGTGCGCTATGCAGTGCTCCATCCACGGTCGCGCGTGCGGGTCATCGTCACTCTGCGCGCGGATTTCCTCGACCAGCCGCTAGCCTACCCCGGTTATGGCGAACTCATCCGCCAACGGACGGAATTTGTCTTGCCGCTTATGCCAGAAGAGATTGAGCGCGCTATCCGCGGGCCGGCCCAGCGCGTGGGGCTAGAAGTAGAACCGGACTTGCTGGCGGCCGTTGTGGCCGATATTAAAGAGGAGCCGGGCGCGTTGCCGCTTTTGCAATACGCCCTGACAGAGGTCTTTGAGCGGCGCGAAGGGCGTTTATTGACCTTACAAGCTTATGCCCAAAGCGGCGGCGCATTAGGGGCTTTGGCGAGGCGCGCCGAAGAACTCTACAAAGAGCTGGATGAAGCCAGCCAACAAGCCACGCGCCAACTCTTTTTGCGCTTGGTCACGCTGGGCGAAGGCACCCAAGACACCCGCCGCCGTATCGGTTGGTCGGAATTGACAGCCCTAGCCGCAGAGAACCCGGCCATCATGAGCGTTCGTGAAGCTTTTGTGAAATATCGTTTGCTCACCAGCGACCGCGACCCCCAAACCCGCGAGCCAACGACCGAAGTCGCGCATGAAGCCCTGCTTCGCGAATGGGGACGACTGCGCGAATGGCTTAACGATAGCCGCGAAGATGTGCGGTTGCAACGCCGCTTGAACGCCGCCGCCACAGAATGGCGCACGGCCGGGCGCGATAAAAGCTTCTTGCTCAGCGGCGCGCTCCTAGAGCAAATTTCGGGCTGGGCGCGCAATACCGATATTGCCGTCACCGAGGAGGAGCGCGCCTATTTAGCGGCTAGCCTCGTAGATAAGCGCCAACAAGAAGCGCGCGAACAGGCGCGGCGCATCCTGCAAATCGAGATGGAAAGACGCGCCCGCAATCGCTTGCAAATCCTCGTGGCGATTATGGCGGTGGCGGTTGGCATCGCCCTAGGGTTGACGTTATTCGCCTTCACCCAAGTGCAGGACCGTGAAAATGTCATCGCCACCTTGACTTTGGAACGCGGGTCTTTAGAAAATGCCATCGCCACCCAATCGGCCATCCTCACGCCAACAGCCGATACAGACTGAGCAGTCTTGTGCTACAATGGCGCTCTTATCCGCGCAAATGATGTAGATTGTTGTTGGTCGTGTCCCGCAAGACTGTACTATTATTCCTCACGCTCGTTAGCTTGTCTTTGCTGGCGACAACGCCTTTTTGGTCGGGGCGCATGCCGTTGACCGCAGATGGCGAGTTGCATTTATATCGCGTCATCGCCTTAGACCACGCTGTGCGCGCAGACCATCCGCTCTGGCCGCGGTATGCATCGGGCATGATTTATGGTTACGGTGCGCCGCTTTTCCACTATTTTTCACCTATGGCGTTTCATTTGCCGCGCATGTTGCATCTCATCGGTTTCAGCTATCAAGCGGGGTGGTTGGGCGCGATGATGGTATACACCCTTGTTGCGGCGGGCGGCGCTTTTTTATGGGGGCGATGGTGGGCGGGAGATATTGGCGGTTTTATCGCGGCGGCGGCTTATAGCTACGCCCCTTACTTTTTGTTCGATACCGCCGCGCGCGGCACTATATCAGAAACAGCGGGCTTAGCGCTGTTGCCCTATATTTTTTGGGCTTTCAGCCGTCTGGCGGAAACAGGCGCGCGCCGCGAATTTGCGCTGGCTACGGGGCTATTCGCGGCTTTTATCCCGTTACATAACATCATCACGCTACACGGCGCGGCCTTGTTGGCGTTGTATTGCTTGTTCCTCGTCGCAACGCATGCGCGGCCGCGGCTCGTCTTCATCCATTTAGCGCTCGCGGGGATGAGCGCAGTGGGTCTGACCGCTTTTTTTTGGTGGCCGGCTTTGGCCGATACGCATTTCGTCAAGTTGCAAGGTGTGACAGACAATCTGCCCGACATTGACCCCACAAGACATCTGCGTCCCTTGGCCGAATTGTTCACGTTGGGGTTCACCGCCGACCCCACCCAACAAAATCAACCTGTACCGATTGTATTAGGCTGGCCGCAACTCTTATTAGGCGTGTTGGGGGCGGTCGCCCTATACGCTGTCCGTGGCCCTCACCAACGCCCTTTGCGCGCGGGAATGGCTTTTTTCGCTTTGTTGACCACGTTATTAGTCATCCTCAATTTGCCTATCTCTGCGCCATTATGGGAACAGTTGCCGTTGATGCGCTATACCCAATTCGCATGGCGGACGTTGGGGCCGGCGAGCTTGTTTCTGGCGTTGATGGCGGGGATAGGGGTATCGGCCATATATCAGGCGATAGCGCGACCAGCGCCGCGCCGCGCCCTGCTGGCGTTGGCTTTGGGCGGTATCATGCTTTATAGTATCCCATGGTTATACCGCCCTTCCATCTCCGACCCGCCCGCCCAAGACATCCGCGATTTCCAAGAGATGGAACGCCGCACAGGGCAATTAGCGGCATCCTCTTTTTCGGAATATGTCCCCGTTTGGAATACCGTTCCGCTAGATAGCGAGCGACTGCGCGAACGCTTCGCCACTGCGGAGGTCATCCCGCGCCTCGTCCCGCCTTCGGGCGTGGTCATCCATTCTGCGGAGTGGGGCGGGACGTGGGGGCGCTTGACCTTATCTACAGAGGAAGCGGTAAAGCTCACTTTCGATTGGCTCTATTTTGATGGGTGGCGGGCTGATTTGGATGGCCAGCGTATTTCTGTGGAACCATCGCCGAGCGAAGGACTCGTACAGGTGCACATCCCTGAGGGCGAACACCAACTATACATCGCATTAGGCCCGACCGAAACGCAAACGCGCGCCGTCGTTTTAAGCGTTTTGTCGTTCGCGTTCGCGCTAGTGATCCTGTGGCGTTGGCCGTGGAATATGACCACTGTACCAAAAGACGAAACTTCCCATAGTCATTTAACACTCATCAACTGTATAGCCATAGGGATACTCAGCGCAAAAATACTACTCATAAACCCATACAACACGCCTTTCAAATCCCACCGCCTAGAAGATGGCACAAGCCCTAAAACCACGCTCAACGCCAACTTCAACAACCAAATTCAGCTCATCGGAGCAGATTTGCCGACAACGCCAATCCCATCCACAGAACCAATATCCCTAACGCTCTATTGGCGCTTATTGGGCGAACAAATCGCAGAAGACTATTCAAGCATCGTGCACCTGCGCGATACCCAAGGCAATATCATCGCGGAGGGCGGCTCATTCGCCCCAGGCAACGTGGCGACGAGCAACTGGCTGAAAGGGTACTACATTCAAGAAAGGGTCGTTATCGCACTGCCGATAGGCACCCCCCCCGGCAACTACACCCTCGATGCCGGCTTATACCGCCCGCAAGATGGCGCGCGGCTCAACCTCATCAACACAGCAGGCAATCCGCAAGATGTGAAAGTGCCGCTAGGGACAATCACCATGACACGGCCCACAGCGGCGAGCGCGTGGCGAGGGTCTGGCCAACGCATCGCAGAAGGGCTGTACTTCTTGGGCTTGTCGCAGGCGCTACCCGCCATGGCCACGGTGGGCGATGAACTCATCATTCAGTGGCGTTGGGGGGTGAACCAGCCCGTCACAGAAGCCTATCGGGCGCAAATTGTCTGGCGCAATGCAGACCAAATTATCGCGGGGGCTAGCCAAATTGTGCCGCTGGTGGCGACGTATCCCACTACAGAATGGCGCGCGGGCGACCAATGGCTTGGGCATCACCGCTTATATGTGCCGGGGAGCTTGGAAAGCGGCAAGTATGCATTGGCGCTTCGGATCATCGGCGAAGGCGATAGCCCGCTAGGGGAAATGCTCCCTATTGGGGAGATGGTCGTCAGCGTGCCTGAACGCCTTTATGCCACACCCGATATAGAGACGCGCCGCGGGGACACATGGAAAAACGGCATCCTGCTTCTGGGCTACGACCTCAGCGATAGTGACATTACGTTATACTGGCAAACCCGCCAACCGCTCACGGAGAGCTTGCGTTTATTCGTGCATATTGTGGATGGCGATGGGCGTATAATCGCCCAGACAGACGGCATCCCAGCCGATTGGAGCCGCCCAACCACCGGCTGGGATGTAGACGAAATCATCATGACGCGGCACACTTTTGACCTAGCGATAGGGGCTTACACTATCCGCGCGGGCTGGTATCGTCCCGATAACAACGAACGCATCTCATTAGTAGACGGCGGCGATGCCCTAGATTTGACCCGACCCAATCGCTAGAACCCGTCCTAGACCCTATTCGCGCTCAGGGCACATCCGCTTGTAGTTTAGAGGCGCAATCCGCATCTAAACACCATTCAACTAACTGCGGCACGGCAGAAACAGGAATGGCGAAACGGGCAAAGCCCATCACGCTATCGCCACTTTCCAGCGTTATCCCAACCAGTTGAGGCGTGAGCGAGCTATCATCCGACAAAGCAGTATAACGGTTTTCCTCAGCATCAATGATTATCAATTGCGACGGCGCAACATCTATAGGCGCGTCGGATTGGTTCGCTAGGGTCGCGCTGATGACCACCCAGCGAAAGCCTTCTGGCGCGTCTTGAGGGGCGGGCGGGACGCTATCCGCTTCTAATAAGGTAGAGACAGCTATATAAATTTCGCCTGCGCCAATCGCCGACACAATATCAGATTCAGGCGTTTCTACAGAGGCGGGTTCTTCGGTCGCTGTCGGGGACGCATCCAATTCGGCCGCGCTCGTTTCTGCTGGCGCGACGGGGGATTGGGTCGCTTCGGCAGTGGCTTCGGAGGTCGCTTGCGGAGTGGGGGAGTCTGTTTGTGTTTGGCACGCCGCCAAAGCCAACACGAGTAGAAAGATAATGCGTATGTAGCTACCCATTAGAAGCCTCCTTTGATGTTGGGGAATATGAACACTAACACTGTAACATACCCTCACCAATTGCTAAATCCCCACAAGATGTATAGAAATAATTAGCGACTGAATTTTATAGCTTCGCTTCATTTTTAGGCATATCATCCAAACCTTGCGGGCTGTTCTCATTTCGCCTAACAAACCTATCATAGACATTACAAACATGTTTTCTATTCTGCCTGAAATTTGCCCCCGCCAATTCCTTGCATTTTCTCATCGCCTGCGCTAAATTAGTTATCATTGAAAGACTAAGCTTATTCCAAAGTGTAGACATGTTGTCATCCGTCGTGAAAAAGAGCAAGAAGGCCCAGTCAGACAGATAGTCCGGGACTTTTTGTTTACGTTATTTTTGTGAATGAACCGCCCGGACAGGGCGGTTTTTTATTGAGGTACGAGCATGTTTTATCTCCCATTGGCCAACAAGAAGCGCACCAAGAAGCCAGACCCCGTCTCTGGATAGTTGCGCTGGGCCAATAATCCCTTGTGTATCCGCCGCCATCCAGAGATCTGCTGGGTGGCGGTTTTTATTTTGTCATCATCAACTGTAAGGAGTATGTGCTATGTCTCAGCCTATTTGTCCGGAATGCGAAGCTATCGTGCGGTTGCCCTCGGATGTCGTCGAAAACGAGTTGGTGGTCTGTGGCGATTGCGGCGCTGAGCTAGAGGTACTGCGCTTGAATCCGCTGGAATTAGCGCTTGCGCCCAATGTTGAAGAAGATTGGGGAGAATGAGATGATGCGGCTTGGCATTTTAGCGACCTACCTACGCCCCGAAGAAAAAGCGCTCTTGAACGCTTTTGATAGCGCGGGCGTGCATGCAGATGTCTTGCTCGACCGCGACTTCAACTTCGACCTGAACGCCGGTTCGGAGCAAATCGCCCCTAGCGGCCATCCATGGGCTGATTACGAACTCATCTTAGAGCGCTGTGTGAGCACCTCGCGCGGGTTGTATGCATTGGCAATCCTCAACGCTTGGGGAATCCGCACGTTGAACACGTATCAGACCGCCCGCATCTGCGCCGATAAAATTTTGACGTCACTCACTTTAGCGAGGGCGGGCGTGCCGCAACCGCCAACGCGCGTTGCGTTCACGACGGATAGCGCCTTACAAGCCATCGCGCAATTGGGTTATCCCGCTGTCATCAAACCACCGACAGGATCTTGGGGGCGCTTGCTGGCCCGCGTCAACGACCGTTATAGCGCAGAAGCCATCTTAGAGCACCGCGAAACGCTAGGCGATTACCAGCATCATATCCATTATGTACAAGCCTTCGTCGAGAAGGGCGGGCGCGATATACGCGCTTTCGTAGTCGGCGGCCAGACGATTTGCGCCATTTACCGCACCTCCGAGCATTGGATAACCAATACTGCGCGCGGCGGCCAAGCCAGCAATTGCCCCATTACCCCCGCTTTAGATGACCTCTGTCAGCGAGCCGCTAGGGCTGTCGGGGGCGGTATCCTCGCGCTAGATGTCTTTGAAACAGCGGATGGCGCGTATTGGGTTAACGAAATCAACCATACAATGGAATTCCGCAATAGTAGCGCGCCTACGGGCGTAGACATCGCTGAACGCATCGTCGCCTATGCTCTAGACCCTATAGGAGCGCTATTATGAGCGTGCGCGTGGGCATTGTCGGGGGGAGCGGTTATAGCGGTGGCGAGCTACTGCGCTTGTTGCGCTATCACCCGCAAGTAGAGGTGGTCGCTGTCACTAGCAGGGAATACGCTGGGCAGTACGTTCACAGCGCGCATCCACATTTGCGCCGCGCCTATGATTTACAGTTCATCCATCCTTCGGCGCTAACGCCCTGCGATGTTCTGTTCCTCGCCCTGCCGCATGGGGTACTCGCCCAAAACTTAGACACCTATTTAGCGCTGGCCCCGCGCCTCATTGACCTATCCGCCGATTTCCGCTTGCCAACTCCCGAGGCTTACGCCCGCTGGTACGGCGAACACCCGCGCCCCGATTGGCTAGGGCGCTTCGTATATGGTTTGCCAGAACTGAACCGCGAGGCGCTTCGCGGGGCGCATTACGTCAGCGGCGTAGGATGCAACGCTACAGCCGTCAATCTGGCGTTGTGGCCTTTAGCGCGGGCCGGGCTGTTAGAAAGCGCCTTCGCTGATGTCAAAGTCGGCTCATCAGAAGGCGGCAATCAGCCCAATCTAGGGTCGCATCATCCCATCCGTAGCGGGGCTGTCCGCACATATAGCCCCATCGGACACCGTCACCACGCAGAAGTGCAAATGATGTTGGGCGAATCGCGCCCCATTCGCTTCTCGGTAACAGCTATCGAGATGGTGCGTGGGGTGCACGTCGTCGCCCATTGCGCGCTAAGCCAACCGCAAACCGAAAAAGATTTGTGGCGCTTGTACCGTAACGCTTATGGAAACGAGCCATTCATCCGTTTAGTCAGCGCCAAAAGCGGCTTGCACCGCTACCCTGAGCCGCGCGTGGTCATCGGCACGCATTATTGCGACATCGGCTTTGCGGTCAGCGAAGAGGGTTGCCACGCCGTGGTCATCGCCGCGCTCGATAATCTCGTCAAAGGGGCGGCGGGTAGCGCCGTACATTGCCTAAATTTGATGATGGGCTACGAAGAAACCGCAGGACTTACCTTCATAGGAGTATACCCATGATAAGCGCACCGTCATTAACACAACTAGCGGATTTGCTAGTCGTCAAAATTGGTGGGGGGGCGGGCATCAGCCATACGGCCATTGTAGATGACCTCGCCCAATTGGCTATCACCCGTCCTATCGTCGTCGTCCACGGCGTCAGCGATGCGCTCAACCAATTGTGCGCGATGCGCGGCGTGCCTGTACAGACGCTCACATCTCCCGAAGGGCATAGCTCCCGTTATACCAATGCGGCCGTTCGAGATTTATACGTAGAAGCGGCAGAGAGCATCAATCGCGCCCTTGTCGCTGATTTGCGCGCGCGGGATATATCCGCCTGTGGCATGGTGGGGGAGGATACGGTCATCCGTGGTCAGCGCAAAACCGCTCTACGCGCGGTGGTGAACGGGAGGGTTCGCGTGGTGCGCGATGATTATAGCGGCAGTATCGCGCAGGTGGACGTAGAGCGGCTACAGGCGATTTTAAGCGAGGGCGCTATTCCTGTTGTGCCGCCGTTGGCCACCAGCGACGAGGGCTTGCTAAACGTAGATGGCGACCGCATCGGGGCGGCTATCGCCGGGGCTTTGGGCGCGCGCGACTTGGTCATCCTCAGCAATGTGCGGGGTCTATATCGCCAACCTGACGACGCCCAATCTCTTGTGCGGGTTATCCAACGCGACCAGTTGGGGCAGGCCATGCGCTGGGCACAGGGACGCATGAAACGTAAAGTGCTTGGCGCGGAAGAAGCGCTCAATGGCGGCGTTCGGCGGGTCATCATCGCCGACGCGCGCGCTCATCAACCGCTTTTGGCGGCGCTCGGCGGAGAAGGGACTATTTTTACATCATGAATACCTATACCGTAACAAGCGATATACAGCACATAGAGGATGCCCATACCAGCGGCGCGTATCATAAACGGACGCTCGCTTGGGCGCGGGGTGCGGGGTGCACCATCTGGGACGAGGCGGGCAATCCTTATCTAGATTTGACTAGCGGGCAAGGGGTAGCGCTTTTGGGCCACGCAAACCCCATCATCGCCCAAGCCATCGCTGAACAAGCGAATACGCTCATCACCTGTCCCGATAGTTTTTACAACGAGCGCCGCGCGCGGTTATATACCGCGCTCATGGACATCTTGCCCGCAGGTTTTGGGCGCTTCTTCCTTTGTAATAGCGGCGCAGAAGCGATAGAAGGCGCGCTAAAAGTCGCCCGCCTATTGACCGGACGGCGCGGCATCGTCGCGCTCAAACGTGGCTTCCACGGGCGCACAATGGGCGCTTTGGGCCTCACATGGAACAAAGACTATCGCGAGCCATTCAGCGGTTGGACACCCGAACCCATCGCACACCTAGCGGCAGATGATTATGAAGCCGCCGAAACGCTCATCACCGAGGAGACGGCGGCCGTCGTAGTGGAAGCGGCGCAAGGGGAAGGCGGCGTTTATCCGCTATCGGCAGAATGGTTAGGCGCGTTGCGCCGCCTGTGCGATGAACGCGGCGCATTGCTCATCGCTGATGAAATTCAGACCGGTTTAGGGCGTACTGGGCGCTGGTTCGCCTTTGAACATAGCGCCATCGTCCCAGATATTATCGCTATGGGCAAAGGCATCGCAGGCGGTCTGCCCATGGGCGTCATCGCGTGGCGCGCCGCCCTAGGGACATTGCCCATCGGTTCGCACGGTAGCACATTCGGCGGCAACCCTTTAGCCTGCGCGGCAGCCATCGCCACCCTCGATGAGTTACGCCGCATCCAAGCGCTACAACGGGCGGAGGAGCTCGGCGCGTGGCTATTAGAGCACCTGCGCGCCATCTCGTCGCCCGCAATCCGTGAGGTTCGGGGCTTAGGGCTGATGGTCGGCGTCGAACTGCGCGGGCGGGTTACCCCTTTGCTACAAGCCCTACAAGCGCGCGGCATCTTAGCTTTGCCGTCGGGCAAAACGGTTTTGCGTTGGTTGCCGCCGCTCATCATCACCCAACAGGAATTAGAACGCGCTCTGACCACGCTTGAGGAGGCGCTAAATGACCTTAATAGCTGAAACACAGTCACAACATCTCTTGAGCGATGCTACAGCTGAGGCGCTCTTGAGCGACTTAGTCGCCATACCTAGCCCATCAACAGAGGAGGAGGCGGCCGTGGCGCATCTCGTCGCTTGGATGCGCGCTGTGGGCTATGACCGAGCGTTTCAGGACGAGGCGGGTAACGCTGTGGGGGTTATCGGCACGGGAGCGGAGCAAATTATCTTGCTGGGGCATATTGATACTTTCGGCGGCAACCCGCCCCCACGCCAAGAAGGGCGCTTGCTCTATGGTCGCGGAGCGGTGGACGCCAAAGGGGCGTTATGCGCCTTCGCTGTGGCGGCGCGACGGGCGCGCCTACGCCCAGATGCACAAGTCATTGTCGTCGGCGCGGTTGAAGAAGAATGCCCCACGAGCAAGGGCGCGCGCGCCATATTAGCCCGTTATACCCCCAGCGCCTGCATCATCGGCGAACCCTCCGGCTGGGAGCGCATCACGCTTGGCTACAAAGGGCGCTTAATCGCCCATTGGAGCTACCAAAGCGGTTTATCTCATAGCGCCGGCCCTCAAACCACTTCCGCGGAGGCGGCTATCGCTTATTGGCGCGCGGTAGAAACAAAAGTGGCTAGCTATAACCAAGGGCGCATGCGCGAATTCGAGCGACTCGCCGCCACAGTGCAAGCGCTAAACACCCATTCCGACGGCGTGTACAGTTGGGCGCAAATGACCCTTAGCTTTCGTTTGCCCCCGACTTTAACGCCTGACGAACTCATCGCGCAATTGCCGCCCACAGAGGGCATCTTAGCTTATAACGGGGGCGAAAGCGCCTATCTCGCCGAACGCGATACCCACGTCAGCCGCGCGCTGAGAAGCGCCATCCGTAGCCATGGGGGAACGCCCGCCTTCGTCCATAAGACCGGCACATCCGATATGAACATTGTAGGGCCACATTGGGGATGCCCTATCGTCGCTTATGGCCCCGGCGATTCCGCCCTCGACCACACGCCGCATGAGCATATCCATCTAGACGAATATTTACGCGCTATCGCTATATTGACGCACGCTTTGGAGAGGTTATAAACCATGCCTTTTGACCACTATCACATCATCGAAAGCACCCTGCGCGAAGGTGAGCAGTTCAGCACTGCTACCTTCAACACCGCACAAAAATTACGCATCGCCGAAATGTTGGATGATTTTGGCGTGGAAATGATAGAGATGACTTCGCCTTGCGCCTCACCACAGAGCGCGGCCGATATTCGCGCGGTGGTGAATGCGGGCTTCAAACTCAAGGTGCTGACGCATATCCGTTGTAAACGAGAAGATGCCCTACAAGCTCTAGATACCGGCGTGCATGGTATCGACATCGTCATTGGCACATCGCCGCAATTGATGCGCCACAGCCACGGCAAAGATATTCGCGCCATTGTAGATACTGCCCTCGATGTCTTATCTTTCATACGGGCGCAAGCGCCACATATCATCTTGCGCTTTAGCACCGAAGATAGCTTTCGTAGCCGCGAGATAGATTTATTGCGCGTCTACCTCGCGGTGGCAGATAGCGGACTTGTCAACCGTTTGGGCGTAGCCGACACCGTGGGGGTGGCGTTGCCGTCGCAGGTGAGCGCTTTGGTAGGGCAGTTGGTTCGCGTCACCGGGTTAGATATTGAATTTCACGGCCATAATGATAGCGGTTGCGCTATCGCCAACGCTTGCGCCGCGCTAGAAGCCGGGGCAACCCATATTGATACAACGATTTTGGGGATTGGTGAACGAAATGGCATCACGCCGCTGGGCGGTCTCATCGCGCGGCTGTATACCATCAACCGCGCTTATGTCGCCAAATATAATTTGCGCTTGTTACCGCAACTCGACCACCTCATCGCCGACTACTGCGGGTTACAAATCCCCTTTAACAACTACATCACCGGCGCTAGCGCCTTCATCCATAAGGCAGGCATCCACGCTAAAGCGGTCCTCGCCGACCCCAACACTTACGAGGCTATCAATCCGCTGGATTTCGGCATCAATCGCGATATTGTCATCGGCCATCGCTTGACCGGCTGGAACGCCGTGCGGAATCGGGCGCAAGCGCTGGGGCTAAGCCTCAGCGATGAGCGTTTGCAAACCATCACGCGCGCCATCAAAACCCGCGCCGACGAACGGCCGCTGAGCCTGACCGAAATAGATAGCCTATTAATGGAGGAAGCCGCCCGATGAGCGCGTACACTTTTGCGGAGAAAGCCCTTGCGCGCGCGGCGGGCCAAGACCGCGCCCAAGCTGGGGATGTCCTTGTCGTGTGGCCAGACGTCATCCTCAGCCACGATAATTCAGCCGCGATACGGCGCATCTTTCTAGAGACAGGCGCAACACGCATCCGCTATCCCGAACGGGTAGCCATCACACTTGACCACGCCGTGCCCGCGCCAACCACCGCGCACGCCCAAAATCACGCTGAAATCCGCGCATGGGCGCGCGAACAGGGCATCGCCCACTTCTTCGAGGTTGGGCGCGGCATCTGTCACCAAGTGCTCAGCGAAGAAGCGCTCATCCTGCCGGGAGAAGTCATCTTCGGGGCGGATAGCCATACAACGCATTTTGGCTGGCTAGGCGCTTTTGGCATGGGGGTTGGGCGGACGGAAGTAGCGGCATTATGGGCATTGGGTGAATTATGGGTGCGCGTGCCCGAAAGTGTTCGCATCATCCTGCGGGGGCGTTTGCCCGTCGGCGTGACGGCTAAAGACGTCGCATTGGCTATTTTAGGGCGCTGGGGAATTGCAGGCGGGGAGTATCGGTGCATCGAATTCAGCGGCGATACGCTAGCGACGCTTTCCTTAGATGAGCGCCCGGTATTGGCTAACATGATGGCCGAATTCGGCGCGATGAGCGCTTATCTCCCTCCAGATGAGGCCGTGTTCCGCTATTTGGCGAGCAAAGCGCCCCGCGCCTACACCCCGCTTTACCCCGATACAGATGCCAACTATGCCGAAAGCCATTCTCTGGATGTCAGCGCTTTAGAGCCGCAAATCGCGCTCCCGCATCAGCCCGATTGTGTCGTTCCTTTATCTGAAGCGATTGGGACACCCATTCATCAAGCGTTCATCGGTACATGCACTGGAGGGCGCTACCAAGACTTAGCGGCCGCGGCGCAAGTGGTGCGCGGGCGCAAGTTACGCGCGCGTCTTGTGGTTATCCCGGCCAGCGCCCAAGTCTTGCAACAGGCGGTCGCTAGCGGGGTGTTGGCGGACTTGCTAGCGGCAGGGGCGACGTTGGGAACGCCCGGCTGTGGCCCCTGCATGGGTAACCATATGGGCGTGCCCGCGCCAGAAGAAGCGACTATCAGCACCGGTAGCCGTAACTTCAATGGGCGCATGGGCACTGTTGGCGCGCCCGTCTATTTAGCGAACCCCTATGTGGCCGCGGCCGGCGCTGTGGCAGGGCAAATCATCGCCCCGCAGGAGGTGCTAGCATGAACACAACGCATCGCTGTTGGGTGTATGGCGATGACATAAATACCGATGTCATTTTCCCCGGCAAATATACCTATACCTTGCGCTCGGCGGAAGACATCGCGGCGCACGCTTTAGAAGACCTCGACCCACACTTCACACGAGAGGCGCGCGCAGGCGATGTTATTATCGCGGGGCGCAACTGGGGATGCGGTAGTAGCCGCGAGCAAGCGGTCACCTGCCTAAAGTGGCGCGGCATCAGCGCCATCATCGCGGAATCGTTCAGTGGCTTGTACTTCCGTAACTGCATCAATCACGGCATCCATCCTATTGTCTGTCGTGGGTTAAAAGAGGTGGTGCAGACGGGGGATAGCATCACTATAACCGAGGAGGCGATTATCGCGGCTGGGCAACGCTTCGCCATACCCCCTTTGCCCCCCATCGTGCGCGATATTTTAGCGAACGGGGGATTATTGCCGATGTTGCAGGCGCGCTTTGGGCCTATTCATCCCCCAAATTGAAATGGCGCGTCAGTAGCGCATACGCGGCATTCAAGCGTTGCATCTCCTCGGTGGCGGAAGCGCTCGTGTTCACGTCCGGGTGTGCCGCGCGGGCTAAACGGCGATAAGCGGCTTTGACCGCTTCAAAATCTGCGGAGGGGTGTAACCCTAACAGGGCAAAAGCCGCTTCTAATGGGGCTTGTTGGGGCTGGTAGCGCGGGCGCTTTTGCTGATGAGCATTGGCGGTGAAGCCCGCTATGCGATACCACCCACTCAAAAAAGGGGTGTTGGCTTGGGCTTCGTAAGCGTTCAAGGCCGCATAATCCACAATATCGCCAAAGCGCGCCACTTTTAGCCGCCCCTCGCCTTCAAAATAGAGCGGGAAGAAATAAACATGCCGTCCGGCGACTTCAAAGCCGTATAAAACGCCCTTGTGCAAATCTAGCAAAACCTCCATCCAATCATCCATCAAATACGGCTTGCCTTCAGGCGGCAGGAGCATATCGCACCAAAACGTGTATAAGGTGTAGACATTCTGTTGAGATGCGCGGTCGAGATTATCGCGGATTTCGCTTAAGGTGATAGCTTGGTCAATCAGATGAATCATGACGCGCTGGCCTGCCACGAGGTCGAGCAGGATAATATCGCCGCCATCCTCTTGAATTTGGGCGATCACGCCATAATATTTGAGATGCCATATAAGATGGGCGCTGGCAGTATAGGTATCGGAGCGCACAAGTCAGCCATTCTGCGTTGCATCAACGGATGCCTATAGTATAACAAAAAAGTTCCCGCCCCCAAGCGTATCTTAGCTTTTATAGTTTTTTCAAAGCGATATTTGCATAAGTTATAATTGATGCAAATATCGTAATACTATAGGAGGGGCGAAAGCGCCTCCTATCCCCCTCAATACCCCACTGCTCGCCCTTCCCACTGCGAACGCACGACACAACCGTTTTCATGCGTAACAACTTCATCGCCCGCATAAGTAAATGCCGAAGTGAACACCAACGTCACCGAAATGATGGCCGAATTCCCGTAATTGGCGGTATAAAAGCCGCCGCCTTGTGCCGCAAACGGGATAGAAAAACCGTTGTCATAAGTTAGTGTCAGTTGGTTTTCGCCATCGCTTGTATTTATCGTAATAGACATGGTGCTTACCTGCCCCGATTGCCCGCCGCAACCATGCTCTAGAACAGTTGTGGTATGCGTCCAACGACCATTGACGATGTCTATAGCCCCTGTGAGGGGCAGAGGTGTAGGCGTGGGAGGGGGAATCGTCGGCGTGGGCAACCACAAAGCATCACAAAAGCCTTGTAACATCACATCTTCGCCCGATACCCACCCTAGAATGCCTTCCCCAAGGCGTATCACGTTATACCATCCTTGGCCGTCGGTCACGTAGACGCGCAGAATTTCGTCGCCGCCCATTTGCCCCACAATAGATTGTTCACGACCGGGCCATTGATAAACATTGATAGCTTGGCGGTTTGTGGGCGTCATAAAACATTCAGGGATGCCGACATCGGTAGCGGGAATACTTAAAGTGGGCGTTGCTATCAGGGTGAACGGTGTAGAAATCTGAGTCGGCGTCAGCATTTCGATGCTGGCTGAAGACGCGCCCCCTTCTTCGACAGGCGATACAATCTCTAAATCCCCGCGTATATCCGACGGTATACTGAAGTTCGATGGAGCGGCGAAGTCATCATCTATCCCGCTAGCGTGCGGCGACCCGATGGGAACAGGCGTCAGGGCATCATCAACGGGGCGCGCAGACCGCGAAAACATCAGCAAGAGCAACCCGCCTAGCGCCACCATCACCAAAGCGGCGGCTACAGTAGAAGCGGAGTAAAAAGCCCGACGCCCCCCCTACCCCGCCCTGCTTTGGGCGAGCGCAGATGGCGCGCTACAGGTATAGGCGTGGTTAAATCCCTATTGAAACCGTTTTGGGCACCCAGCCGCACGCGCGCATCAGCGCGCATATCAACAGCCAAAGGCGGGACATCGTTCACAAGGGCATCTACTTCTTCCCATGTGGCGGCGGCAATCAAGCGCCATTCCTGCAACGATTGGCGGCAAGCGGCGCAGGTTGCCAAATGCTGTTCTAGAGCTTGGGCATCGGCTAGGGGTAAAGTTCGGGCGACATAAAAAGGAATCATCTCCTCGAATTGTGGATGTTTCATCAGTACCCGCCTTCCTGTAATAAAACGCGGCGCAACATCTCTTTGGCGCGGTGCAAACGGCTTTTGACCGTGCCAATGGAAATATCGAGCACCTCGGCGATTTCTGGCCCGCTCAATTGGTGATAAAAGACGAGGACGAGGATTTCTTTATGCTGGGCCGGCAAATGGCTGATGGCCTCGCGCACGGTGGTACGTTCGCTATCACGGGTCACCCGTTCTAAAAGACCTGTATCATGGATGTGCATACCTGCCTCATCATTCAACTCAACGATATTAAGGTGTTTGCGGCGGTGGACATTCGCCGCTCTATTACGGGCGATGACCAACAACCACGTCTTCACTTTGCTCTCTCGGCGGAAAGATGGGGCGTTGTGCCATGCCGAGAGCATCACATCTTGTAAAATTTCCTCAGTGAGGTGACGGTCACCTATACGCGACACCAAAAACCCCAATAAGAGCGCGCTGTATTTAGCATACAAAGTGTCTAATGCGCCCAGATCGCCCGCCGCCATCGCCCCGTATTAAGCCCCAATCAGGGTCATACGATGCCTCTAGACTCACTCCCAGTCCCCTCCGAATTAGCCGTGAATCACGTCGTCAATGAGATAGACACGCCTCAGGGATAAACCGTTCTCTTTTCAGCCTCCTACCCCCTCAGCTGAAAACAACTAGCCAATTGACTAGAATCTGCTATGATAGTTTGTCATTTGTAATGGTTATAGGGCGCTTTAATATCAGAAAGAGTGAGCATGGCCTATTTGGTGACCGGCGGCGCGGGATTCATCGGTAGTTATGTGGCGGAGCGCCTACTAGCGCGGGGCGAAACCGTCATCGCCCTCGACAACTTCAACCCATATTACGACCCCAAATTGAAATGGCAGAATATCGAGCGATTGCGGTCATACGAGCGTTTTCACCTCGTCGAAGGCGACATCCGCTCTGAAGAAACGGTGACGGAAGTCTTCGACGCCTACGCTATTACCCATGTCGCGCATATGGCGGCGATGGCTGGCGCGCGCGGGAGCATCGAAAACGCCCCCCTCTACATGAGCATTAACCTCACGGGCACTTTGAACCTGTTAGAGGCGGCGCGGCGACACAAAGTACAGCAATTCGTACAAGCTTCCACCTCAACCGTCTACGGACTCACCCCACAAGTGCCCTTTACCGAGACAGACGCCGCGGATAGGCCCTTAGCGCCCTACCCGGCCAGCAAACGCGCCGCCGAGCTATTGGCGTACACCTATCATCACCTTGCGGGCATGAATATCATCGTTGCGCGGTTGTTCAACGTGTATGGCCCTTCTGGCCGCCCAGACATGATGCCATTGCGCTTGATGACAGCCGCTTTCAGCGGCGAGACGGTAAAAATCTTCAACAATGGAGACATCTATCGCGATTGGACCTACATTGATGATACAGCGGAGGGCATCGTATCGGCGCTGGACCGCCCCATGGGGTATGAAATCATCAACATTGGTTGTGGCGAACCTATCTCCCTACGGGAATTCATCGCCATCATCGAAGAATACGCCGGCCGCCCCATCGCGCGCGTCAACGAACCCACCCCGCCTAGCGACCCCCCCATCACTTTTTGCAACAACGAAAAAGCGCGGCGATTGCTCGGCTTTAATCCACGCACCCATATTCGCGATGGCTTGCGGCATACGTGGGAATGGTTTTACGAATGGTACACGCAGAAAGTATCACCCTAAGCGTACAATATCTGCCGAAGCGAAAAGCGGCCCGATAGCAAGCCCGATGCCATCCGCGCGATACAAAGCAGGTGGCACGCCAATATCTGCGAGATATAATTCCCCCACTTTATCAGCGACGCGCTTCAAGCCGATTTTGGGGAGCGCTAAGGTCATGGTCGCCGTGGCGGCGATAGCCAATTCAGACATCAAGCCCGCGGTGGCATCCACACCAGAAGGCACATCCAGCGATAAAATAGGCCGGCCAGCGGCGTTTGCCCATTGGATGAGGTCCGCCGCCACCCCGTACGGCCGCCCTTTTAAGCTGTAACCAATCACGCCATCCACGATTAAATCAGGCGGTTCAAGCGTTTCTATGGGGGCCCCGATATGGCACGCTAGCCCTAAGTTGCGGATAATCTGTAACTGATGGCGCGGAATCGGCGCAAATTGTTCATCGGGTTTAGCTAGCCAAACCGACACAAAAGCGCCCCAATTCGCCAAATGGCGCGCGCAAACCAGAGCGCCGCCACCATTGCCCCCGCTACCCGCCAAAATGAAGACGCGCTGGCCCCGTGGCTCGCCCGCGAAGAAACGACCGACCGCAAGGCGCGCTAAACGATGACCAGCGTTTTCCATCATCTGAACTAATGTGATGCCATATACATCTATCATCAAGTTATCTACTTGCATCATCTGCGCGGTCGTTAAGTAAGGGAGCGCGCCTTCGTATGTCGGGTAATTCATCATCAGATAGCCTTAAGCCTATATGTGAAAATTTGGAAAATTAGTCTTCAGCGTCTATACTTAAATTTCAAAAGAACTATAAACAACTATTTAGAGAGATGTTTTTTAATGGCTTTTTTGTCTCGCTTCGATCGGCCGTACGAAGCCGAGCGACCACCCATTCACCCCCTCATCATCGAACACGTCAGCCTCAGCTTTGGGGGTGTGCGGGCGCTCAGCGATGTGAGCATGACCATCGAGCCGGGGCAAATCTTCGCCATCATCGGCCCCAATGGCGCGGGTAAAACCAGTTTACTCAATTGTATCAACGGTCTGTATCGCCCCCAAGAAGGCCATATTTTGTATGGGACGGCGAATTTGGTCAAAACACCGCCGCATCAACTCCCCCGTTTGGGCATCGCCCGCGCATTCCAGAACATCGAGCTCTTTAGCCATATGAGCGTGCTCGATAATTTGATGCTCGGACGGCATATCTACATGAAAAAAAATCTGCTCTCCGCCCTGCTCTATTGGGGGGCCGCCCAGCGCGAAGAAATCGAGCATCGGCGCTTTGTCGAATACGTCATTGACCTGTTAGAAATCCAGAGCATCCGCAAGGCGACCGTTGGTTCATTATCGTATGGTTTGCAAAAACGGGTCGAGCTAGGGCGCGCGCTCAGCTTGAACCCATCGCTCATCTTGCTAGATGAGCCGATGGCCGGCATGAATACCGAAGAAAAGGAGGATATGGCCCGTTATATCCTCGATATTAACGAAGAGTGGGGTATTACCGTCGTCCTCATCGAGCATGATATGGGCGTGGTGATGGATATTTCCGATAGAGTCGCCGTTTTGGATTTTGGGCGTCTTATCGCTATCGGCGCGCCTAGCGAAGTACGCGCCAACCCTGATGTGATAAAGGCTTACTTGGGACAAGAACACAACTAACGCCGAAAAACACAGATAATAGACTTAGCCAATGGAAGATACACTCCCCAAATTATTACGCCGCAATGCCCACCAATACCCCCACCGCCCCGCCCTTCGCGAGAAGCGCTTCGGCATTTGGGGGACGATTACATGGTCACAATATTATGAGCGCGTCCGTAACTTCGCCCTCGGTTTGCATTGTCTCGGCTTCCACCGCGGGGACCTTGTGGCTATCATCGGCGATAACCGCCCCGAATGGGTCATCAGCGAATTGGCCGCCCAATCGCTAGGCGGCGCTTCTATCGGCATTTATCAGGACTCCGTCCCGGAAGAGGTCGCCTATATCGCCGAACAGTGCCAAGCCCGCTATATCATCGCGGAAGACCAAGAGCAAGTAGATAAGCTCATCGAAATTCGCGACCAACTCAAAAGCGTGCACAAAATCATCTATTACGACCCCAAAGGCCTCCGCAACTATAACGAAGATTACTTGCTCTCCTTCCCAGAGGTAGAAGCCCTAGGGCGCGATTTCCACCAGTCCCAGCCGACATTCTTCGATACCTCTATAGACGAGGGTCACGGCGAGGATGTGGCCATTGTCTCCACCACCTCCGGCACAACTTCGCGCCCCAAACTCGCCAAACTGGCGCACCGCAACCTACTCGCCATGGGCGAAGGCATGATGTCCTTTGACCCATATCAAGTAGATGATGATTTCGTGTCCTTTTTGCCGCTGGCGTGGATAGGAGAGCAAATGTTGGCGCTCGCCTGCGGGATGCGGGCAGGTTTCGCCCTAAACTTCCCAGAAGAACCCGAAACCGTCCAGAGCGATTTACGCGAAATCGGGCCGCATATCATCTTCGCGCCGCCGCGCATCTGGGAAAATATGGTTAGCACCGTGCAAGTGAAGATAGAAGATGCCAGCCGCCTAAAACAACGCATCTTCCACTGGGCGATGAACCTAGGCTATCGGGTGGCGGATAAGCGCTTCGCCCGTCAAACCCCTTCCCTGCTCGACCGCATCCAACAACGTATCGCTTATTATCTCGTCTTCAACAATTTACTAGACCAATTGGGCATGAAGCGCGTCAAATGGGCTTACACCGGCGGCGCGGCGCTCAGCCCTGACATTTTCCGCTTTTTCCATGCCATGGGCGTCAACCTCAAACAGGGCTATGGACAGACCGAAACAAGCGGTATCTGTGTTGTGCATCGCGATGGGGACATCAAATTTCAGACGGTGGGCACAGCCATGCCCGGCGTCGAGGTCAAGGTAGATGATAGCGGCGAAATCCTCGTGCGCGGGAGCGTTACCTTCAGCGGTTATTACCGCAACGAGAGCGCCACCGCGGAAACGCTCACGAGCGACGGTTGGGTACGGACCGGCGACGCCGGCTACTTCGACGATGACGGGCATCTCATCGTCATTGACCGCGCCAAAGACGTGATGACCTTGAGGGATGGCACCAAATTTTCGCCCCAATTCATCGAAAATAAGCTGAAATTCAGCCCCTATGTGCGCGAGGCGGTGGTCTTCGGCGGCGGCGATTATCCTTTTGTGGCCGCGATGATTAATATTGACTTCGGCAATACGGGCAAATGGGCGGAAAATAACAAAATCGCCTATACAACCTATACCGATTTATCGCAAAAACCGCCTATCTATGACCTCATCCGCACGGTTGTAGAGCGCACTAACCAAGATTTGCCCCCCGCCGCGCGCATTAAACGCTTCGTCTTGCTCCACAAGGAGCTAGACGCCGATGACGCCGAACTCACCCGCACGCGCAAAGTGCGGCGTAACTTCATCGCCCAACGCTACCAAGAAATCATTGATGGTCTCTATAGCGACCAAAACGCTATTGATGTTGAATCGGTCATCACTTATCAAGATGGGCGCACGGCCACTTTACAAATTCAGTTGCGGATGGAGACAGTCTTAGCATGAGTCCCGACGAGATACTTAAGCTCCTACGGCTGACTTATACAGCGCTGAGCGATGGCGCGCTATTGGCGCTCATCGCTTTGGGGTTGGTGTTGGTCTTCAAAGCGACCGATGTTATCAACTTCGCGCATGGGGAGTTCATGCTGATTGGGGGTTACATCGGCTACCAGATGTTGTTATGGTTTCAACCGTTGGCGTCGCCGGGTATCGCGGTAATCGTCGCTATCGTCGGTATGATTATCGCCACAACCTTCATCGGTGTAATCGTAGAACGGTTGGTGCTACGGCCGCTCATTGGCGAGCCGGTCATCTCGGTCATCATGGTCACCATCGGCTTAAGCAACGTGGTACAAGCCATCGTCGGCGTCATATGGGGCAAAACCCCCCGCCCGCTCCCATTAGACATCATCCCATCGTTTGAAGCATTCCGCCTCGAATTAGAGGGGGCGAGGCGTCCTTTGAACCTATCGCCCGATACGCTCATCATCGTAGCGATTGTGTTCATTTTAGTGATTGGCTTGTTGCAATTCTTCCGCCGTAGCAAACAAGGTATCGCCATGCGCGCCACGGCTGACGACCAACAAGCCGCCATGAGTATGGGCATTAGCATTCGCGTCATTTTCGCGCTCACGTGGTCGCTGGCGGCCGTGACCGCGGGCATCGCAGGTCTCATCATCGCCCACGTCACCAACGGCGTCAGCGGCGATATTCCCGGCGTTGGCCTGCGCGCCTTCCCGGTCATCATCCTTGGCGGGCTAGATTCCATCGCTGGGGCCATCATCGGCGGCTTTGCCATCGCCTTTGTGGAGACTTTCTCCAGCGGATATATTGACCCTTCGTTAAAAACAGTGATGCCGTATATCGTCTTGCTGGTTGTGCTGATGATTAAGCCTTATGGACTCTTTGGGCAGAAACGGATTGAACGGGTGTAAACATGGCGACACAATCCGGCGTTTATCACGAAACTTACGAATCCGACATGCAATTACGCCCGACGACAGCCCAGCGCTTGCGCTTGGCATTGGTCATCATCGCGGTATTGGCGTTGCCGTTCATCGTCGGACAAACAGAAGTCCGCATCATCAACAAGGTGATGATAGCGGCTGTCGGGGCGATTGGTCTAAATATCCTCGTGGGTTACACCGGGCAAATTAGCCTCGGTCAAGGCGCTTTTCTGGCCATCGGCGCTTATGCGTGCGGGTTGCTGATGGTTTATTTCAGCGTCCCGTGGGAGATTGCGCTCATCGCGGCGGCGTTCATCACGGCCATCATCGGCGGCTTTTTTGGCTTGCCTTCCCTGCGGCTGAAAGGGCTATATTTGGCGGTGGCCACGCTGGCCGCCCAGCAAATCGTCGAATGGATTATCATTCGCTGGGACCCCATAGATGGCGCGGTTGATGGCAAAGCCACCGACGCGCTCAAAATCCCCAACGCTTACCTATTCGGCAACACAGCATGGCGCTTGAACGATAACGAATACGCCTTTTATTTTTTCGTACTCGTGGTATTGGCGTTAGTGGTGATAGCCGCGACCAACCTTTTCCGCACCCATTTTGGGCGGGCTTTTATCGCCATACGCGACCAAGACATCGCCGCCGAGGTGATGGGCGTGAATTTGTTCCGTTATAAGTTGTTGGCTTTCGCCATTTCGTCATTTATGGTGGGCTTGGCTGGCGCTCTGACGGCCATACACAGCACGGCCATCAGCTTCGAGCGCTTCACGATTGATGTTTCTATCGCCTACTTAGCGATGATTATTATCGGCGGCTTGGGGAGTATTTCCGGGGCGATTTACGGCGCGGCCTTCATCGAAATTTTGCCGGAGATTTTGCGGGCGATTGGCCAAACTTTGGTGCAGAATAAGCTCGTTAGCGACCAAGTCTTCATCACGGTTTTGCCTTTCGCCCAACAAGGCGCTTTTGGGTTTTTCATCATCCTCACGCTCATCATCGAGCCAGAAGGTATCCGCAAATTGTGGAGCGATATTAAAGATTACTTCCGTCTGTGGCCTTTTAGCTATTGAGCAGGCCACCCTTAGTAAGAGGCATTTTAGAGCTTGTGGCGTCGTCTCCAACGATTCGCTACACTCAAGATGAGTTTTTTTAGTGCTCAAGGAGACTGTTATGAAAAAGTTGCTTTTAGCCATACTTATTACCGTTTTTGCCCTCGGCGTCGCCGTCGCCCAAGATGCCGAGCCTATCAAAGTTGGCGCTATCTTCGACCTCAGCGGCGCGACCGGCGATGTCGGAACACCCTATGCTGAAGGCGTCATCGCCTATGTTAATTGGTTGAACGAAAATGGCGGTATCAACGGGCGGCCGATAGAACTCATCTCCCAAGATTATGCTTACGATGTGCCCACGGCGGAAAACCTCTATAGCCAATTCGTAGATCAAGGCGTGGTGGTGTTCCTCGGTTGGGGCACGGGCGATACATTGGCGCTCGTGGGCAAGATTGCGGAAGATGAAATCCCCTTCATCTCCGCGTCCTATTCCGCATCGCTGAACGACCCCCAAGGCACAGCGCCTTATAATTTCCTCATCGCCACCACCTACGGCGACCAACTAGAAATTATGCTCCGCTATATGGTGGCAGAATGGGAAGCGGCCGGCAATGATGTTGCTGATATGCGCGTCGTGGTCTTCCACAACGATAGCCCCTTCGGCACTGACCCCATACCTCAAGGTCAAGCTTACGCAGAATCCGCGGGTGTTGGCGGCTTTTTAGCTATCCCCCAACCACGTGGCGCCACCGACTTCAACGCGGAAATTCAACAAGCGGATGATTTCGGCGTCACCCATATTGTCGTCCAGAACGTATCCAGCCCGGCGGCTCTGCTGGCGCAAAACGTGGTGGATTACTTCGGTAGCAACGACGCGGTGGTCTTCGGTTGCCTGAACTGGTGCGCGGATGAACTATTCGTGACACGCGCCGGCGAGTCGGCAGAAGGTGTCCTCGGCGCGATTCCCTTCACCCCCACCACCGTAGAAGTCCCCGGCCAAGAAATCCCGCGCCAAGTGCTGGAAGCCCAAGGGCGCACCTTAGAAGAAGCATCCCTACACTTCACGCAGGGGTGGGCCGCGATGTCGGTAATGGCGGAAGGCATTAAACGCACCCTAGACGCAGGCCTAGAGTTGACTGGCCCCAATATCAAGGCGACGCTAGAGACCATTGAAAACTTTGAAACGGGCGGTTTGCTCGCTCCCGTCACCTTCACGCCAGAAGACCACCGCTCCACCCGTGCGTTGGCCATCTATCGCGTAGAAGATGGCGTGTGGGTACAAGCCAGTGACATCATTGATTTGCGCGCGCTGGAAATGATGCCCGAAGCCACAGAAGAACCCGGCGGTTGATAACCTGTTAGCTTGTGGGATGGCCGGGCGCGGCTATCCCACACTCTGCGCCTGACTTTTCACGGAATAGCGCATATGCTCACCTTGAACAATATTGAAGTCATCTATAACGATGTTATCCTCGTCCTAAAAGGCTTGTCGTTAAGCGTAGAGCAAGGTTCGATTGTGGCGCTTTTGGGCGCGAATGGGGCCGGCAAATCCACAACGCTCAAATCCATCTCCGGCTTATTAGGGCCAGAAAATGGCGAAGTCACCGATGGCTCTATCCTCTACGAGGGGCGCGCTATCCAAAACCGCGAACCGGCGGAAATTGTGCGGGCGGGCATCTTCCAAGTGATGGAAGGTCGGCGCGTTTTTGAGCATTTGACCGTAGAAGAGAACTTGCGCGCTGGCGGCTATACGGTGGATGGCGCGCTCATCCCCCAACGCCTAGACTTGGTCTACAATTATTTTCCACGCCTCGCAGAGCGCAAACGGCAGATCGCCGGCTTCTTATCTGGCGGGGAGCAACAGATGCTGGCAATTGGGCGGGCGTTGATGGCCCAACCCCGCTTGATGATGCTTGATGAACCGTCGCTCGGCTTGGCCCCTATGCTCGTCCAAGACATCTTCCACATCATCAAACGCATCAACGAAGAACAAGGGACTACGATTTTGCTTGTGGAGCAAAACGCCAATATCGCCCTGAGTATCGCCCACTATGCGTATATTATGGAAAACGGGCGCGTGGTCTTGGACGGCAAACCCGATGAACTGAAAGAAAATGCCGACGTGCGCGAGTTTTATCTAGGCTTGACCGAAGTGGGCCACCGCAAAAGTTACCGCGAAGTCAAACATTACAAACGGCGCAAACGCTGGCTATCCTGAGGCATACCAAACGCCCATTCAGCCTCAAGCGTCCGTGCAATGGGGCGACAAAATCTGCCCGCTGACCTCCCCAAACCCCACCCGATACCCATCGCCTTGGCAATAGCCGCGCATGATGACGGTATCGCCGTCTTCTAAAAACGCGCGCGTCTCGCCACTGCTCAGGCGGATAGGTCGCTCGCCACGCCATGCCAACTCCAATAACGAGCCGTAGCTATTCGCTACTGTCCCGCTAATCGTCCCGCTCCCCAGCAAGTCGCCCGTCCGCAGGTTACAACCGGTGATAGTATGATGCGCGATCATCTGGGAGAAAGACCAGTACAAATAGCGGGCGTTCGTGCGGCAAATGAGGTCGGGGGCGGCCATTTGGGCGCTTTGCAACCATACCTCTAAATGCACGTCATAATGGCGCGCGCCATGGACTTGCAAGTATGGCAATGGCGGCGGGTCTTGCTTTGGGCCCAGACAACGAAAGGGTTCGAGCGCTTCGGCGCTCACCACCCACGGCGATATGGAAGTGGCGAAATTTTTCGCGAGAAAAGGCCCCAGCGGCTGATATTCCCAGCGCTGAATATCGCGGGCGCTCCAATCATTCAACAGTACGAAGCCGAAGATAGCTTCGACAGCTTCGCCCGTGGTCATCGGATGGCCTAAAGCGTTGCCTGTCCCTATAAAACACCCCAACTCCAGCTCAAAATCGAGTTCGGCGCTGGGCTGGAACTGTGGCGCAGGCTTTCCTTCGGGTCTCACTTGACCGCGGGGGCGGATGATAGGGGTTTTATCCAGCACAATAGAACTCGCCCGCCCGTGATACCCCACCGGCAGATGCGCCCAGTTGGGCATGAGGGCATTTTCCCGCCCGCGGAACATCACGCCAACGTTGGTAGCATGCTCTTTAGAGGCGTAAAAGTCCGTATAATCGCCAATGTCTACGGGCAAATGCAATCGCAGTTTCCCTAGCGGCCGTAGCGCCGCCCGCCGCAAAGGGGCATCATCGCGCACAACGGGGTTATCAGCACGGAGCAAGGCTTGCAGGCGGCTTCTCAACGCGCGCCATCGTGGCCGGCCCAGACGCATGAGCGGGTTCAGGGTCGGCGCTGTTAAGACCGCTTCTGCGATGCCTAAATCGGCGAATAGGCCCGCACGCGCCAAGACGGCGCAATCTACGACCCATTCGCCGATGCGGACGCCGACGCGCGGCGCAGATAGCCCGTCGCTGAAGATGCCAAAAGGCAAATTCTGTATTGGGAAGTCCGAATCGGGCGATACCTCTATAAAGGAAGTCTTCATAGCGCTCCCCTCTCGTAGGAATATCAGCGCGATTATAAGCGCAATCCGCGGGGAAACGCACACCCTTTCTTTAGGTATTTGGCCCTTTCGTCGGGCTAGATACGCCAGCGAATCCGCTTGATGTGGCGTCTGGCGCTTGGCTTGGTTTTTTGCGATGCCTACGAGCTTACCCGAACCCTAGCATCGAATAAAAGCACTCGCCCCATCGCTCGTGCTGTGGGGGCCATTATACAATATATCAGTAGCGAGATCTGAACATTTGTTCGTATTTTTGTTCGGATTTTCCAACCCACCTGCTTTTGCATTCCCGTATTTGGCTCGCGCGCTGTGTCCAAGTCGCCGCGAAAGGGACAGAATTTATAAAGAAATGACGAAATTTTAACCTCCTTACAAATTTTTTACGTATTTTAGGATAACTAATAGCCCGCAAAGTATCATTTACTATTTTTAGGATTCGGCGATTTCATCCATTAAGCGATAAAAAGCTATCATCTAATGATAATTTTTGCCCACAAACGATTTACTAACTTTGGGCGCTCACTTGTTTTATTACGTCTGCTGTAAGCAATAGATTATGTATTGTATAAAGTCGCCCTCCCCTGTAAGTCTTCTTTTAGTTTGTAAGGTTACCTTAAACTATAGACGCCAAAAGCCGTTGTGGCTTTTGGGTATGTGTAATGGGAAATAGTAAAGGGGAAGGCAATTCATGACTCATCAATATGCTTTTGTTCTCATAATGAATATGGAGGGGGTATGTTAAATTTGCGTCGCCGAACAGGATGGTTCGGTATTTTATTGTGTCTGGCCTTATTACTGGTCGGACTAAGCGTCGCGCAAGCGGCCTCGCCGCCACAGCCGACTTATGGCACGGCGAATGTGGATGGTGACCCTAGCGAATGGGATCTTTCTGCTGATTTCTTCGCCAACATGTATGAAGCGGGCAAAGATGATAAAGATATTTTATCCTATCTTTATCTCCGCTACGATTGCTCCACACAAACGCTATATGCCTTAGTATTAGTATCGGCGGATCATGATGATGGCCTCATTATCAATCCTAGCAATGATGACAACTTCATCAAACTAGGCAATACAACAAAGCTAGTGGATGGCAATAGCGGCGACGACGGCACCCCGCCTGATTTTCAATATGTGTACTTCCCCGACATACCTATAATAGCTATAGGGTGGGAAGCATCTGCCTCGCTGGCGCCGGGCACCTATAATAACTTGAATGTCCACGCGCAAATTTATTCCGATGACGAAACACGCACATCCGCGGTGAAGAACCGCAAGATTAAGTTGGTCATCGAATGCCCCACCCAGCCCGACACAGGTCATATCATCCTATTCAAAGATGTAGACCCCAACAATGATGATGGCAAGTTTGACCTCTTGATTAATGAAGATGTCGTCTTAGAGGACGCAGGCAATGGCGACTTCACATGGCCGCCCGTTGAAGTAGAAGTCGGCGAATACACCGTTAGCGAAACCGCCGGCGATGATACCAGTCTCGCGGACTATGATTCCTCGGTAACCTGCTACGATATCACAGGCTTACAACTAGACCCGCAAGACCCCGAAGGCATGAAAGAGGCCATTCTGGAAAGCACCGTCTTGGCCAGTGCTGATGGCACTTCGGTAGATGTTGAAGTTGGTAAAGACAAAGTCGTTTTCTGCCTTTTCCACAATGAACGTAAAGGCGGCGAACTGGACATCACCAAAGTGGTTGACTTGAAAGGCCTCGTATTACCCTCGGACTTCACTTTTGAGATAGACGTAGATGGCCCCGATGGCTACCACGCCGATTTGACGCTCGAACCCGGCGAGACCGAAACGCTCAGCGACCTTGAACCCGGCGAATACACGGTCAGCGAAGATTTGAGCGGCTCTCCTTATCAATTTAACGTCAGCATCACGCCGAACCCGGTAGATGTGGATTATGGCGACGAAATTAAGGTCGAGGTGAAGAACACTATCGTTCATCCCAACGCCTCTTTCGGCAGTTGCTACAATCCCGATACCCAATTGTTCCGCTTGCGCGTCGTCAATAACGGCGGCCCCGGCTACGTTGGCTACCGCGTCGCGGGCGAAACGGGCCCCATCAGCATGGGCTGGTTCGACTCTGGCGAAGAGAAAATTTTCCATCTCGCGCTGCAAAATGGCGACGACGATACCCTCGTCAAGCTCGTCAGCCTCGACGAAGCCAATTGGAAGCAAGTCGGCGGCACGCATGTCTTGAGCGTAGATGGGCACACCCGAAATAACTTGCTGTGCAAAGGCGAACTCAAGGTCAAGAAAGTTGTGGATTGGAAGGGCTTCACGCCGTTACCAGATGTTGAATTCAACATCAACATCGTCGGTCCCAACGACTTTGACGAAACCGTCACCTTGGGCGATGGCGAGACCAGCAATGTCTTCACCGTCTATCCCGGCGACTATACCTTGAGCGAAGACCCCGGCGCGGGCTACACCGTCAGCTACAGCGCTAACCCGGCTACTATCCCGTCCGAAGGCGAAGTAGAAGTCATCGTGACCAACACGGTCAACCCGCCCAACGCCTCTTTCGGCAGTTGCTATTCGCTCCTGACGCAAACCTTCACGCTGACCGTGATCAATAACGGTGGCCCGGGCTACATCGGCTACGATGTCTACACCGAAGCGCCTATTACCTCGCTCGGCTTCTTCAATCCCGGCGAAACCAAGGTCTTCAGCGGTATTGCGCTGGTCAATGGCAATCCCGATACGCTCCGTAAGTTCGTCAGCTTGGATAACACCAACTGGAAGCAAGCGGGCGGCACGCATGTCTTCAACCCAGAAGGCCACATCCAAAATGGGCACGTCTGCAAGGGCGAGCTGACACTGAAGAAACAAGTCAATTGGAACGGCAACAACGCCGATTTCGGCCAAACCTTCACCATCCGTTTGAACAACACCTCCTACCCTGCCCAAACGGAAATCGTAGAAGTGTTTGATTATGACGGCGGTACAGTGGTCCTCACCCTGCCCGAAGGCGTCTACGACGTGCAAGAAGACGACCTGCCGGCCGGATGGACAGTCTCTGGCGAAGGCCTCGTCACGGTACAAAATGGCTCACCCAAGACCAAGACTATCCGCAACACCGCGCCGCGTCCGGACTTCGGCGAATGCGCCGCTAGCTTCGTCGCTAACGACTTGGGCGGTTATCTACCCGGCACAACAAAGGGTGGCGGCGCGATTGACCCCGCGCGCACCGACGCCAACAACGCGCTTGGCTTCCCGCAGAACAACGACACCATTAACTTTGTGTCGCTCGGCTTTGGCGATGGCCCGACCCAAAACGAAAATGCCACCAGCGGCGTGATTACGCTTGGCTTTGGCCCAGAGCAAATCATCAACGTAGCCGGACCCGACATCACCGTTTGGGAAACCAGCTTCGGCGATAAACTCCAACCATGGGGCAACTACCCCGAAGCCGTCAAAGTCTATGCGTCCCAAGATGGCCTGACATGGACTTACTTAGGCACGACCACCGACAAAGACCAATACTACGACCTCGGACCTTTGGCTTGGGCGCGTTACATCCGCCTTGTGGATGTGACCAACCCCGCGGGCTTCCCGAATTCGGCGGATGGCTTCGATGTGGACGCCGTCACCGCTTATGAATGCGATGACCGCCTGAGCGATGTCACCATCATCAAACGCACCAACCCCGACGTAGACCGTAAGTTCAACTTCAACGGCAGTTTCGGCAAGTTCTCGCTGAGGAATGGCGAAGAACAAAACTACTACGAAGTCGAAGCGGGCGAAATCTGGTTCAGCGAGACCGTGCCCAGTGAGTGGTATCTGACCAGCATTGAATGCACCGTGGACGGCGAACCCTTCGACGGCGCTAGTGTTGACCTCGACAACGGCAAGGTTACGCTCACGCTCCATGGCGAAGATGTCGTCTGTGTCTTCACCAACGAGCGCGGTAACCGCATCCGCATCCTCAAGTACGAAGATGTCAACCAAAATGGTAGCCGCCAAGGTAGCGAACCGTGGCTGAGTGGCTGGGAATTCACGCTTTACGACGACGAAATGAACGTCGTGGCAGGACCGAGCACCACCAACGCTAGCGGCATACTGAACTTCGGCGGACTCCCAGCTGGCACTTACAAAGTCTGCGAGACCGATGCGCGCATCCATAGCGGCCCGTGGGTGAACACCCAACCCGGCGGCGATGCCTGCTACACCATCACCTTTGAGGGCTTGGGCGATAGCGAGAGCATCCGCTTCGGCAACTATGTTCGCACCGGTAGCGTCAAGCTGACGAAAGTGGTATCAGGCGGCGACGCTGACCCGAACAGTTTCGGGCTGACGCAAAATGGTATCGCTGTCAACTCCGGCGAAGTGAAGACCTACCCGGCCGGCACAGAAGTCACGCTCGACGAAGCGGGCTTGGCTGGCTATAGCTTCGCGGGCTTCAGCGGCAACGCCAACTGCCCGTCCGAACTCGGCGGTAGCGTGACCGTGGTGGCAGACGAGACTATCGAATGCATCATCACCAACACCTTCGATACGGGTAGCGTCAAGCTCCGCAAAACGGTAGTAGGCGGTAGCGCCGGCCCCAATGACTTTGGCTTGACCCAAAATGGCGTCAGCGTGACCTCCGGCCAAGTCGTCAGCTACCCGGCCGGCACAGAAGTCACACTCGATGAAGCGGGCGCGGCTAACTACGTCTTCACCAGCATCACTGGCGATGCCGAATGCCCGTCCGAACTCGGCGGTAGCGTGACGGTCGTCAAAGACAAGACCATCACCTGCACCATCACCAACACCTACAACCCGCCCACCGGCGACTTGACGGTCACTAAGACGGTGAATTGGAACGGCTATGACCCCATCCCCGGCACCAGCTTCACCATCTGCATCAAAGGCCCGTCTTACCCGACCGGCACCGAAAGTGGCGCTTGCCAAATCATCGGCGAGAACGGTGGCCCGCTCTACTGGACGGTCTTGGGTGGCGAATACACCGTCACCGAATCTGACCCCGGCTCTGATTGGACCGTCACTGGTCAGGTCACTGTCGTAGACGTCCCGGCCGGCGGCGCGAACTCCACCAGCGTCACCAATACCTACAACCCGCCCGTCTGCGACCCCGATCCGGACCGCGACTTGCGGAATCACCTCACGTTCATCTATCGCCCGGCGCAATATCCCGTCGTCCGCGGTCAAATCCACAACACCTCCGACTTGTGCTCCTATGACGTGGGCATGGCCAGCTACAAGATGTTCAGCTGGAACACCAACACCCAACAGCTCATCGAAGCCAAGACCGGCATTGTGGGCCCCGGCGAGACCATCTCCTTTGAGGTGCAGGTGTGCCCGTGCGCGACACAAGTAGACCTGTTCTACGGACCGCCCATCCAACAGTTCAACCCAAGCTTGCGCTACGGACCGCGCTTGTTGGATGCTGTCATCGTGAACTGGGATAACATGTGCGTACCGGAAGGTCAGAACCCGCCACCGCCGCCGCCCAAGGATGACGAGCCACCGGTGAACGAGACGGAAGAACCGCCAGCCGATGAGACACAAGAGCCACCAGCTGAGGAGACACAAGAGCCACCAGCTGAGGAGACTCCAGAACCACCAACTGAGCAATTCGTCCCGTTAAACAACGAGGAAGAACCGCCGACGAACGAGACGGAAGAACCGCCCAGTGAGGAAACACCGGAGCCACCGAGCGAGGAACCGAACCCAGAATCTACGGAAGAGCCTATCACGGACTAAGCCGCATACAACCAGGGATGGGAATCCCCCATCCCACCATCACCACACCACTCAACCAGACCGACAGCAGACGTTGTCGGTCTGGTGTCTTTTTAGGTGACAGTCACCCGCTCAAATCGTAGGCGGCTTTCAACCAGCCCAATAATTCCTCGTCAATATCTCTTTCACTTTCGATGCGTATAGCATGGTCATGAAGGCGGAAAGATAACTGCTGGTGCATAGCGATGCGTGGGCTAGTAATGCGGCGGCGCGTGCGAAACGCTAAATAGAGATGGTTCTTGCGGGGACGAATGATAGCAAAATCGGTATAACGCTCTAGTTGCACAGCGTTTTTGTGGATAGCGACGCGCATAGGGCCAAAAGCGCCTATGGAGCGCATTAAACAATCATAAATGGGGCGCATTTGCGGCGCTTTTTGGGCAAAATATTGGTCAATCGTGGCGTTTAGCATCGCTATTTTCTCCGTCACTTTGCTAGTCTAATTTTAGAACATTTGTTCTAATTTGACAAGTGCCCAACAAAAAAAGAGCGCCCTTTTCAAGGCGCTCTTTCTGAATAAGGGACTACACCCATAGCTAAAACTCAGTGGGCACCGTTTGGGCGCTACTGACCAACTCGATAGCCGCTTTCGTATAGGGCATCAGCTTGGCCAAACTGCCCTTCTGTAGCTTGAGCTTACCGCGCATGATGGCCATCAACGGCTGGATATGCCCCCCCAAAACCTCCTGCCAAGCCGCTTCTTCGCCATAGATGACGAAAGTTGCTTGCGTCATGGCCTCGGACGGTAAGACACGCTGGGCACTGCGACACGCCCCGCGCCACAAATCTACGAGGATAGCGCTTTCTTCGCCGTCAGCGTGGCGCAAAATGAGCGCGAGCGGTCCCGCTTCCCACTGTTGCGACGCCGCGCGATACGCATCATTAGCGTTAATAGCATGGTAAAAAGCTTGTGCCCAATCCTCAGAAAAAACGCGCATAGTTACTCCTATGACTTACAGCATTGAATATTTTTTCAGCGTAGCGAATAGTTGGCGAATTTTGAAGAACGTGTTATTCTTTTGCCTTAAATATAAACGAATCGTTATGTTTGCCGGCATTCAAGGGAACTTTATACAAACCGGTTATGACGATGCAAACAACGTCCATTTTTTTAAGGAATTTATTTACTTTCCCCACTCTATCCATCGTAAGAGGTTTTTATATATAAAGTCTAGTAGGAGACTCTATATGAAGGCTAAACGTTTTATCTTTTTTGCTTTAATCGTCGTCATGGCGTTGATGTTTAGCGTCAGCCTAGCGACCGCGCAGGGCGGCACGGTCATCAAAATTGCCTCCCAAACGCCCTTATCGGGGCCACAATCGGTCTTGGGGACGAGCATGCGTAATGCTGTAGAACTGGCCATCGAACAGAATAAAGGCGCGCTGGAAGAAATGGGCTTCACTGTAGAATATGTGCCCTTCGACGACCAAGCGACGCCTGATGTCGGCGTGGCCAACGCTAATAACCTCGTCAACGACCCGGCCATCCTCGCTGTTGTGGGCCATCTGAATAGCGGTGTCGCCATCCCGTCCTCAGAAGTTTACGACGCCAATAAATTACTGATGATTTCCCCCGCCAACACCAACCCGCGCATCACCAGCCGCGGCCTAACCACCGTGAACCGCGTCTGCGGGCGCGATGACCTGCAAGGTCCCACCGGCGCGCGCTTCCTCGCTGGTTTGGGCACCGTGAGCAGTGTCTACATCCTGCACGATACCACGGCCTACGGGCAAGGTGTTGCTGAATTCTTCCGCACAGAGGCCGAAAATCTAGGGCTAACAGTACTCGGCTTTGAAGGCACGGAAGAAGCTTCCAACTTCGACGCCATCGTTCAACCCATCTTAGCGCTCAACCCCGATGCGGTTTACTTCGGCGGCATCTATTCCCAAACGGGTATCTTCATCAACCAAGCCCGCGCCGCGGGTTATACGGGCATCTTCATGGGGCCGGATGGTTTCGATTCTTCTGAATTCGCGGAATTGGCGGGCGAAGCGGGCGTAGGCACTTACTATACCTCGGTCGCTGGTCCGGCGTCCATCTACCCCAATGCCGCTCAATTCATCGAAGATTACCGCGCTCGCTTTGGCGAAGACCCACAACCGTTCGCCGCGCAATCTTACGATTCAACCGTGATTGTGTTGCGCGCGATTGAAGTTGCCGCCCGCATCCAAGGCGATGGGCAAATCCCCAGCCGCGCCGCTGTCGCTTCGGTCGCCCGCGCCACGAGCGGCTACCAAGGACTCACCGGCAACATCACCTTTGACCCCTATGGCGACCCTGAAATCGGTCTCTATTATGTCATCCAAGTTGGCTCTGCAGACCCCAGCCAATGGGGTAACAACACCCTGCTAGAGACGTTGGAAATCCCATCGCCGTTCAAGGCGCTCTCCGACGCCATGATGGATGGTTAAACCGATATAGGATTGTCATTTTTGATAGCATCGTATGTAAGGGCGCAGACAACTGCGCCCTTACACAAAGCGCCGACAGCGCTATGGTCGGCGATAGGATGGGGGTATAGGTTACTATGGTTGCGAATCGTGGCGCTGGTGGGTGGATCTATCGTTTTGTTGTTTTGCCCATTGGCCAAATGCTCTTATTCATTGTGGGTGCGGCCGTCCTCATGACCGTAACCGCTTATTTATTGGCTTTTCTGTTCCCTGAACCTCGCGAAAATATCATTCTAGTAGACCAAATTAACCGACAATTACCGGGTATGATTATCAGCGGTATCACGCTAGGCTTCGTCTATGCGATGATAGCCTTGGGCTATACCTTGGTCTACGGTGTTTTGCAATTCATCAACTTTGCCCATAGCGAAATCTTCATGGTGGGCGCGGTGCTGGGTTTTGAGTTCATGACGCGCATCAACGCAACCGGCCATTTGACCGCGTGGCATCCTGTTTTACTCATCACATCTATGGTCTTAGTGGCTATGCTAGGGAGCGGCTTACTAGCCGTCGTCATCGAGCGCGTCGCCTATCGCCCTTTGCGGGGTGCGCCTCGGCTCGTCCCGCTCATTTCCGCTATCGGCATCTCCTTTTTGTTGATAGATGTGGTCCGCGCGTTGCAGGCCATCATCCGCAACGACTTTAACTTGACTTACCCACAACTAGACTGGGCGCGAACCCCTATCCCCGTGATAATTGGCGAGACGACCGTAAACGTCCGCGTGACCTCTATTATCGTCATCGTCGGGGCGGTCATTAGCTTGATAGCGCTCAACTATTTTGTGAATGGCACTAAACTCGGCCGCGGCATACGGGCCGTATCCCAAGATATGACGACCGCCGGGCTGATGGGTATCAACGTCAATCAAATGATTTCCCTCACCTTCTTTGTCGGTGGGGCTTTTGGCGGCTTGGCTGGCTCGCTCTTTGGGCTGAACGCCGGCACCGTAACGCCCACTGTCGGCTTTTTCCCCGGCATTAAAGCATTCACAGCCGCTGTGTTAGGGGGTATTGGTAGCATCACCGGGGCTTTATTGGGTGGATTAACCTTAGGCATGGTTGAATCTTTCTTGAATGGTATCCTCGTATATTTCCCCGCTTTGGGCATCCGCTATACAGATATTTTCGCTTTCTCTATCCTCATCCTCATCCTCATTTTCCGTCCTAGCGGCCTGCTCGGTGAACGTGTAGACGAGAAGGTATAGGCCATGACCGCACAAATAAATACCATTAAAAATCGCATTACCGCCTTCGTAGACACCATCCGCAAACGCCCGGCCATCTTGGGTGGCCTTTTGGTCTTGTATATGCTCTTTGGTCTATATCTGCTATGGACGCTCGACCGACAAAGCGCATTCTTCCACTTCAACAGTATTTGGGTGTTCCCGCTCGTCGTGCTTTCTCCGGTCGTGGTCTTGGCGACACCGATTCATTGGCGCTACCAAGCCATCTTGATTATTTTGTTATTGTTCGTCGCCATACCCATTTTGGGTATGCGCGATAGCAAATACCTCGACCTCATCACGCTGGTTTGCATTTATGCGGGCTTGGCATTGGGGTTGAATATCGTGGTTGGCTTCGCGGGGTTGCTGGACTTAGGGTACATCGCTTTCTTCGCCGTAGGGGCTTATCTATGGGGCATGTATACCTCGAATGTGGATACCTACTTCAAAATCAATAATTTGTTGGTCCCCGCATCTAGTTTTTATTTGTTCATGATTATTGGCGTGGTGCTAGCGGCGCTTGTAGGCATCATGTTGGGTTTGCCTGTCTTGCGCTTGCGCGGCGATTATCTCGCGATTGTCACCTTGGGCTTCGGCGAGATGATACGCATCTTGGCGCGCAATGCCGACGCTCC
This sequence comes from Anaerolineaceae bacterium, assembly GCA_037441665.1. Lineage (GTDB taxonomy): Bacteria > Chloroflexota > Anaerolineae > Aggregatilineales > Phototrophicaceae > JBBIRQ01. The sequence continues at coordinate 102,331 of JBBIRQ010000015.1, forward strand.
TATCAATTTCACCAACGGGCCCAAAGGTCTAGACGGCGTTCCCGGCCCCCCCATCCCCCAAGTGTTAATAGACTCGGTCAACAGTATTTCCGCCACTGTGAACGATATTGTCCCCACTTTGGGCCTGCCGGGGGTATCTATCACCAACCCGACCAATTTTGCCGGCCAACTCTTGTTATATTTCATCTGCATCTTGATTATCGCCATCATCATGCTGGTGGCGCAACGTTTAGATAATTCGCCCATCGGGCGGGCGTGGACAGCCATTCGCGAAGATGAAGTGGCGGCTATCGCTATGGGTGTGCCGCTGGTCCGCATGAAACTGCTGGCCTTCGCTATGGGCGCTTCTTTCGCGGGCGCTATTGGCGTCATCTTCGGCGCGAAGCAAAGTTTTGTCAGCCCAGAAAGCTTTAGCCTTATCCAATCCATCAGTATTTTGGCGATGGTCATCGTGGGGGGTATCGGCGGCATTAAAAGCGCCATTTTTGGCGGGTGCGTGGTCACTTTGCTCAACCTACATGTTTTAAAAGAGCTGTCGCTCCAAATTAATGACTGGCGCAATGCCGGGGTCGTCGTGCCGGGCGTCGTCATGGCGCTCATCTTAGCGGCGATTATCGCGCTCATTGTGTGGCTTTTCGTGCGCTCAGAAGGGGTATCGCGTTGGGTCGCCCACACGTTTAAGCAACCCGAACGCGGGCGTTGGCGCTGGGTAGTGGTTATCGGCGTGACGCTACTGCTGGTTTTGCTGATTCAACCGGGCGATTTCCCCATTCGCAATTGGCCAAGCCAGTTAGAGCCAGCTAAATATGAACGCCTCATTTTCGGCTTTATCCTCATCTTGATGATGATTTTCCGCCCCGCCGGCTTGATGCCAGAAGCGCGGCGCAAGTTAGAGCTACAAGAATCGCGAGAAGAAGCCCAAGCGAAAAAGATGGCGGAGGAGGCTTAAGATGCTACTCGATGTACGTAACCTCACCAAACGCTTCGGCGGCTTGGTCGCCGTCAACGATGTGACGCTGGGCATCGCGGAAGGGAGCATCAGCGCTATCATCGGGCCCAACGGCGCCGGCAAAACAACGCTTTTCAACTTGCTCACCGGCATCTACAAGCCCGATAGCGGCTCTATCACCTTTATGGGGAAATCGCTGGTCGGCGCGCGCCCCGACCAAGTGAACGCGGCCGGCATGGCCCGCACCTTCCAAAGCATCCGCCTATTCCCCAATATGACCGTCCTCGAAAACGTGATGGTTGGGATGCACACGCGCTTGAATTTATCGCTCATCGGCACTTTATTACGTTTGCCCAGCTTTAACGCCCAAGAGCAACGGGTGCGCCAACGGGCAACCGAACTCATCCGCTTTGTGGGGCTAGCCGGTAAAGGCGATGAAATCAGCCGCAACCTGCCCTATGGCGACCAACGCCGCGTAGAAGTCGCGCGGGCGCTGGCCAGCAACCCCAAACTCGTTTTATTGGACGAACCCACTGCCGGCATGAACCCCAACGAAAGCGAAGAGGCCATGCGTCTATTCCGCCGCGTCCGCGATGAATTGGGCGTCACCGTAGTACTCATTGAGCATGATATGAAGGTGGTTATGGGCATCAGCGAACATATCACCGTTCTTGATTATGGGCAAAAAATCGCCGAAGGCACGCCAGATGAAATCCGCGCCAACCCCCGCGTCATCGAAGCTTATCTAGGGCGGCGCGCCGCAGGCACAGACCAGTTACAGGAGGCTGGCGTCTGATGGCACATCTGCTCGAACTCCAACATCTCAATACATTCTATGGACACATCCACGCCCTCAAGGGTATTGATGTCACCGTAGATGACGGCGAAATCGTGACGCTGATTGGCGCTAATGGCGCGGGCAAGAGCACCACCCTACGGACCATCAGCGGCGTGGCGCGGGCGCGGGGCGGTAAAGTGTTGCTGGGCGGCCGCGATATTACCAATATGCGCCCTCACGAAATCACCGCCCTAGGCATCGGTCATGTGCCAGAAGGACGGCGCATATTCCCTTTATTGACCGTGCGCGAAAATATCGAGCTGGGGGCGTGGAACGTCAAAGACCGTAACCTCATCTCCCAACGCATGGAAGAAATGTTCGTCATCTTCCCGCGCTTGCGCGAACGTGTGGAGCAAAAAGGCGGCACACTATCCGGCGGCGAGCAACAAATGCTCGCCATCGCACGCGCGCTCATGTCCGCGCCACGCATCTTGCTACTCGATGAGCCATCTATGGGTTTGGCGCCGGTGCTGGTCGAAGGCATCTTTGAAATCATCAAGAAGATTAACGAACAGGGCACAACAATTCTGCTCGTCGAACAAAACGCGCTCATGGCGCTAGAAATCGCGCATCGCGGTTATGTTTTGCAAAGCGGCAAAATTGTTCTGGCAGATAGCGCCAAAAACCTGCTCGGCAATGAGATGGTGCGGAAGGTCTATCTCGGCGAAAATTGAGTTCACTCATACGGTTACCCTTATGGGGCGTCTTCCTAAAATCCGAGGTAGCGCCCCTTTTTATTGCAAGAGAGGCGACGCATGAACACGCTACATTGGTGGCAAAAAGGCGTTATCTACCAAATTTACCCCCGTAGCTTCAAAGATACCAATGGCGACGGTATCGGCGATTTACAAGGCATTATTGATAAATTAGATTATCTCAACGACGGCACAGAAGCGTCTTTGGGCATCGATGCCATTTGGATAAGTCCCTTTTATCCCTCCCCCATGGCGGATTTCGGTTATGATGTGGCCGACTATTGCAATATACATCCCATGTTCGGCGATTTAGCCACCTTCGACCGCTTAGTATCCGAAGCGCACCAGCGCGGCATCAAAGTTATCATTGATTATGTGCCCAACCACACCTCGGATCAGCATCCATGGTTCATTGAGTCGCGCTCTAGCCGCGATAACCCCAAAGCAGACTGGTACATTTGGCGCGATGCCCAACCCGACGGCTCGCGCCCTAACAATTGGGGTAGCCACTTCGGCGGGCCAGCGTGGACATGGGATGACGGACGCAAGCAGTATTACTTGCACCTCTTCGTCAAAGAGCAACCGGATTTGAACTGGCGCAACCCCGCCGTGCGCGCCGCCATGCTCGATGTACTACGCTTTTGGCTAGAACGCGGTGTAGATGGCTTTCGGATGGATGTGGTCGCGCTCATCATCAAACATCCCGACTTGCCCGATAACCCGCCGAATCCCGATGCCGACCCCAATTTGCCAGAGGCCGACATCTTCAACCGCCAGCTGAACATTTACAACCAAGACCAAGACGAAGTCCACGACATCATCCGCGAAATGCGCGCCATTCTCGACCAATACGGCGATACCGTCGGTATTGGCGAAATCTGGAACCCTTTACACCGCTGGGTGCATTATTACGGCCGCAATGGCGATGAATTGCACCTGCCTTTCAACTTTCGCCTGTTGCAATTGCCGTGGGATGCACAGCTATTCCGCCAATCGGTGGATGAACTAGAGGCGATATTGCCCCCTTTCGGTTGGCCTAACTATGTGCTCGGCAACCACGACCGGCCCCGTTTGGCATCTTTGTTTGGCCCCCAAAATGCCCGCACCGCCGCGATGCTCTTATTGACCTTGCGCGGCACTCCCACGCTCTACAATGGCGACGAAATCGGCATGGAAAACGGGATTATCCCCCCAGAAAAAATTCAAGACCCGTGGGGTATCAACCTCGGGCCAGAGCGCACGCGCGATATTTGTAGAACCCCTATGCAATGGGACAATAGCCCTTACGCTGGCTTTTCTACTGTCGAGCCATGGTTGCCCGTCTCGGCGGATTACCACACCCGCAACGTGCAAACCCAATCCGCAGACCCGCGCTCTATCTTGAGTTTATACCGCCGCCTGATATGGTATCGGCGGCGCACCGCGGCGCTCTACGGCGGCGACTATCGCCCTTTGGATACAGCGCATGAAGATTGTTACGTTTATCTGCGGACGAACGGAGACGAAAAACGCCTTATCGCGCTCAATTTTGGCGATAACCCGCGCGATATTCAGCTCGATGAACGCTTGGGTGGGAAAATCGTCTTATCTACCTATCTAGACCGCGAAGAAACCCTGAGCGATGGTTTTATCCGCCTGCGCCCAAACGAAGGCATCATCGCAGAAATCGCCCCCTAAATCGCTATAAAAGCAGGGGGGATGCTAACCGATAGCGCCCCCCTGTTTGGCCCCAATCATTACCGCTCCACACGCCGCCGCCCCCAAAGCGCCACGCACAAAGGCACGGCGAACATCAAGAGCGTCAATAACGGCCAGCGCCACCACGGCGTCTCTCCCGTGCGCGGCAAAATGGTGATGCTCGCTACAGTGGCCGAATCGCAAACTTGGTTAGTGCCATCGCCAGAGGCGCAAGCGGTATTGACGATGACGAACGGCAACCCAACCGAAGGACGCACGCGCGTATTAATGGTGACAACGACTGTTTCATTGGGCGCTAAAGACCCCGCCGTGAAGATGACATCCTGTCCGGAAATGGTCAACGTCCCTTTATCAGCGGTCGCGCTGAGGATTTCTACTTCAGCAGGTAGCGGATCTACCGCCTGAACATTGGTCACGGCGACGGGATTAGGGTTGCTGATGAAGAACGTGAAGGTCACGGACTCGCCGGGGATGGCGAATGGCGGGTCGGCAACTTTGGTCACGAAGGGGTCAAAAGCCGTGATGGACGGCTGAGACGGGGCGCCGCTATCGGTATCTGTGTCATCCGATGGCGGCGTAGGCGGCGTAGCTTGCTTAACCGTGATAATCGCCGAATCTGTGGCATTAGCGATGGTCAACGCAGGCGAAACACCCTCCACGCTTGCCGTAAGGGTGATGTCCGAAGTGATGTTGGTCAAGGCGCAAGAATAGGTTTCGATGGCGTTAGGCGACAAAAGGGCGTAGGCGGCATCGCAAGTCGCATCGCTAGCAGTAACAACCACATTAGCGAGATCCACATTGCCGATATTTTGCACGCGAACCGTCACGGTTGCTGTTGAGCCGCTATTGACGCGCTGAGTTGCTGGCGTCAGCGTGATGCGGATTGCGGGCAACTCCACGAATGGCGGCAGTACCGTTATGGTCACCGTCGCCGTGGCCGTGCCACCGTTGCCATCGGACACCGTATAGCTGAAGCTATCCACACCGTTGAAGCCCGCGTTCGGCGTATAATCGAACGAGCCATCGGCATTCAGCGTCACGACGCCATTTGCGGGGCCTGTATCTAAAGAGGCGCTCAATGGGTCATTTTCGGGGTCGCTATCGTTGCCCAAGACGCCGGGAGCAGAGATAGACAGCGTCTGCCCTTCTGTAGCGGTATAGGCATCATCTAGCGAAATGGGCAAGTCATTCACGCTATCTACCGTCACGGTCACCGTCGCCGTGGCGGTGCCGCCGTTGCCATCCGTCACCGTATAGCTGAAGCTATCCACACCGTTGAAGCCCGCGTTCGGCGTGTACGTCACATTACCACCGCTAAAGCTCACCGTGCCGTTCGCCCCCTGCGTCACCGACTGCACCACCAGCGCGTCACCGTCGGGGTCGCTATCGTTCGACACGACATCTACAGTCACAGCCGTATTCTCTGGGGTGCTAACGGCGTCGTCTACGGCTATCGGCGGGTCGCTCACGCCGGTCACCGTCACGGTCACCGTCGCCGTGGCGGTGCCGCCGTTGCCATCCGTCACCGTATAGCTGAAGCTATCCACACCGTTGAAATTCGCGTTCGGCGTGTACGTCACATTACCACCGCTAAAGCTCACCGTGCCGTTCGCCCCCTGCGTCACCGACTGCACCGCCAGCGCGTCACCGTCGGGGTCGCTATCGTTCGACACCACGTTCAGCGTCAGCGC
>JBBIRQ010000016.1:0-100405 GCA_037441665.1 Anaerolineaceae bacterium
ATCCCGCTCTATGCGTAGAGACAATCTTAGCAACCTCACCCCGCACCTGTCAAGTCCCCTTCACAGTCACTAGGCGGGTTGGCTTCTCCCTTTGACTCCAGCTCGCATCTCCGCCAACCTTCGGCGGCGCTCGATACCTGTCTTTTTAAGTTTCCACCGTCTCTACTTCTCTAGCTTGAACCGCAGTTTATCACCTCGACTCAAACCTTGTCAACACCAATTTTTAGCGAATTTAATCCACTTCTGCTACCAGCTCTCCCTCATCGCGTTCATAAGGGGTAATCTGCTTATCGCCGAGTATATCGCGGACGTATATTTCTTCCACCAAAGCTAAAGCAATGGCTGTTAAAGGCACCGCCAACATAATCCCCAAAAAACCGAAGAAGATACCAAAGACAATTTGCCCTAACAAGACCATGACGGGGGGCATATTCATATTGCCGCTAGCCAATATCGGGGACACAATCTGGCTCTGAATGAAGGAAACGCCATAAACAATAACCACAATCCAGATGATAGATTCGGGCACTTGTAATATGCCGACGGCGACCGCCGGTATTACAGCTAAAATCGGACCAAAATTAGGAATAAAAGACAAAGCCCCGGTGAGCACGCCCAATGCTACCCACTCCCGAATGCCCAACAACGCCAGCGCCAAGCCAGTCAGAGCGCCAGCTACAACCATAGAGGCGCCGGTCACCTTGAGCCATGCCCGCAACGTCGTATCAATACGGACTAATATTTCTCGCATGCGTTGCCGATACCATTTAGGGGTCATGATGATGATGCCGTTGACGTAACGGTGGGGTTCTGCCAGAAAAAACAACGTCAAAAAGATGATGACCAACAAGCTCAATAGGGTACTCGCTACGCCCCCTAACACAGGTATTACCGACCCGCCCAATTGCCCTAGAGCCGTAGAGATTTGACCGATAATTTCATTGACGAGTTGGTCATTGATACGAAAATTCTCTAACGTCCCTTCAAGAAAGGGGAATTGTTCAAAGGCTTTGCCGCTATTCCACCAATCTATCAGCGCTTGAAGGCCGTTCGGGATGGTTTGCGTAGCCAACTGGTTGAATTGCACTAAAAGCGTCGGGAAGACCAGCAAAATGAGCAAGATGAATAATACTGTAGCGCTCGCCATAGAAAGTAAAATGGCCACAGGGCGATTGATGCCAAAGCGGCGCATAAACCAACGGGCGGGCATCGTGAATAAAATGACGAGAATGGACGCCGATAAACTATAGAGGAGAATCGCGCGCACTTGCCATAGCGCATAAACGAGCAACACACTGAAGATTGCCACAAAAACCCAGTAAACACCGCCAAAAGGTGCTCGCTGTGTATCCATTGCGCCCCCTTGTCGTGGTAACGTTAACCTGTATAGCGCACAACAACCATCGTCAAGTCATCGAATAGCGGTTGTCCATCGCAAAAAGCCATCACATCTTTGATGATGTCATCGCGAATGTCTTGGGCGGATTTATGGGCCGACCTCAACAGAGCGTGTGCTAGCCGTTCCTCGCCATAATAATCTTTAGCTGGGTTTTCGGCCTCGCTCAGGCCGTCGGTGTAATAAAGAATAACATCACCCGCTTCCAACTGTACCTCTAGGGCGGATAGGGGAACATCCTTAAACCAGCCTAAAGCCCGACCACCTTTAGGGAAAAATTCAATCGTTTTGGTCGCATGACGATACAAAATAGGCGGGTTATGTCCCGCGTTCACATGCACACTATAACCATTGGAACGGCACACGCTATGAAAAACAGTGACGAACATACCACTTTCCGCATCTTCCACCAACAAATCATTGGCGCGGCTAATGGTGGTTAAAGGGTCTAAACCCGCGTGGGCATTACCGCGAATCAGTGTGCGCGAAACCGCCATGAAGAGGGCGGCGCCCGCTCCCTTATCCGATACATCGGCGATGACAACCCCTAATTGGTCATCCACCAACTGGAACGCATCGTAGAAATCGCCCGCCACCTCGCGCGCCGACTCCCAATAAGAGACGATTTCGTACCCTTTTACATGGGGCATCTCTTGGGGGAGCAAGCTTTGTTGGATTCTACGAGCGTAAGCCAGTTCATTTTCTAGGCGACCTTTTTCTACAGCAACTTGATAAAGGCGTGCATTTTCTAAAGCGCGGGCCGCTTGCCCCGATACCGCTTTCATCAGCGCTTGGTCGGACGGCGTGAACGCGCCGGCTTTCATGGCGGTATCTACATATACCACACCGATAAGCCGCTCCCCAACGAGCATGGGCGCGCACAAAATCGCCCGTAATCCGCGCATAATGATACTCTGACCCGCGTTAAAGCGGGTGTCGAATTGGGCGTTATTGGTCAGCAACGGTTCACGGCTTTTGACCACTTCGCCGACAATAGTAGTGCTATAACCTTCTTCCTGAATGGTCTCGCCATCTATACCGCGTGCCACGAGGACTTGTAATGAATTCGTCTCCTCATTCACTATCATGAGAAAACCGCGTTGCGCCCGTGTAACTTGCATGATAGCGTCCATCACATTGTCGAGCGCGCGGTCAAATTCCAGCGTTTCATTCATTAGGCCCGAAATTTGATACAAGGCGCGCAGATGGTCAGGGTTTAGTTCCTCTGCTTTGGGCACATGGGTCATATAGATTAACCTTTGTTATCATCCGAAGATTGAGCAACGATGTGCATTATAACATCACTGATAAAGTGAGGCGAATGAGACGCGCAATTTATGATTGAGCGCTATAATTGAATCCATATTTAATTAAACGCTGGAGTCACTTATTATGAAGTTCGATGTCACCATCTTTCCCGATAACTTAAATGGCATGGGGCAATTAGCCCGCGCTGTCGAAGATTTAGGTTTTGACGGCTTATGGACGGCTGAATCTGCTCATAATCCTTTTTTGCCGCTGACCCACGCCGCCGCCCACACCCAACGCATCCAGATGGGCACTGCCATAGCAGTCGCCTTCCCCAGAAGCCCCATGGTGATGGCGCAAATCGCTTGGGATTTGGCGGGGCAGTCGGGGGGGCGTTTTTTGTTGGGGCTGGGCACACAAGTGAAAGCGCACATCACCAAACGCTTTAGCACCGAGTGGTCAGCGCCTGTGCCGCGCCTGCGCGATTATATCGGGGCTTTACGCGCTATTTGGCAAGCTTTCCAAACGGGCGGACCTTTACGCTATGAAGGGGAATATTACCGTTTTTCGTTGATAACACCTTTTTTTAATCCCGGCCCTATCGCGCATCCACATATCCCTATTTATATCGCTGGCGTCAACGAAGGCTTAGCGCGGTTGACCGGCGAAATTGGCGATGGCTTTCACGCGCACGCTTTCCACACCGTATCTTACTTGCGCAAGGTCATCATCCCCGCCATAGAAGCGGGGGCGGCGCGCGCCGGCCGCTCGCGCGCAGACGTCAGCATTTCCTGTGCGATTTTTGTAGTGAGCGGGCGCAACGCCCAAGAGACCGAAAAAGCGGCCATAGAGGCCAAAACACAAATCGCTTTCTACGCCAGCACCCCTAGCTATCGCACCGTATTAGAGGCCAACGGTTGGGGAGCATTGGGCGATAAGCTAAGCCAGATGGCCCGTAACGGGCAGTGGGCGGATATGTGGCGCGAAATTAGCGATGATATGCTGGCGCAAATCGCCGTCATCGCCCCGCCCGATGAATTGGCGCATCAAGTGAAGGCGCGCTACGAGGGCTTGCTCGACCGCGTCGGCTACTATTTCCCCTTCCGTCCAGAAGAAGAGGCTTTACGCCCGATTTGGCAAGGGGCTTCGGCGTTATTTGGCGCGAGGCATTGATGCCGCATATCACCATTAATGGGCAACACATCCCTTATGACATCCGCCGAAGCGCCCGCGCGCGCCGCATTTCTCTACGGATAAGCGCTTCGGCGGGCTTACAGGTGGTTTTGCCCCTGAGCGCTAACGCCCATACGCTCGACATCGCAAGCTTGCTCTATAGCCGCGCAGATTGGATACTCAAACATCAAACCCGCCTAGAGCGCGCTCAGCAGTTGATACCCAAGCGGCTCTATACGGATGGCGAACACATCTCTTATCTAGGGGAAGATAAAACGCTACGAATCGTGCCGTCGGCAAATCGTTTGAGGACAACCGTCTTATTAGAAGGCGACCAGCTCATCATACGATTACGAGAAGGCCTCGCCCAAGATCAACATCCCGCGACTGTCAAAACGGCCTTGGAGCGGTGGTATCATAAGCAAGCGCTCGCTTATATCCCGCCGCGCGTGGCCCAACTCGCGCGCCAGCATGGCTTTCGCTACGCCCGCGTGAATATCAAAAACCAAAAGACGCGCTGGGGTAGTTGCTCTAACCAGCGCAATCTTAACTTCAATCTCCGCTTGATGATGGCGCCCCCTGCGGCCATTGATTATCTGATTATTCACGAACTCTGCCACCTCAAAGAGATGAACCATTCTAAGCGATTTTGGGCGCTAGTAGAGCGCTATTGCCCAAACTATCGCCATTGGGTGCGCTGGTTCAAAGATAATAGCCCGCATTTACGGTTATGAGTTTCAGCGGAAGGTAGCGATGAGCGCGTTATCGTCTACGCTCAGATGCGTTAAACGGAATTGCCCGCCTTCTGTTTGGGCTAACAACGTTTCTAATAGGCGATTGGCGAAGGCCTCAGCTTCTAAGGCTTGTTGGCTTAGCGGGCCGCTGGGCAAAGCATAGAGCGCCCCGCCCATATCTACCCCGGTGAATTCGATACGATTATTCGCAGAGACCCGCCACACAAAACCCAACGATTGCCATATCCCCAACTGGCTGACAAAAACATCGCCATACAAAATGCCGCCGCCGCTCCGCAAATCGAAACGCCCATTGCGTAGCGGGTAACCCTCTTCGCCGCAAATGTCGCCGATTTGGTTACAGACTTCCGCCAACTGCGCCTCGCTAAAAATAATTTGCACAGCCGCTTGTCCGTTCAAGTCTCCTGTCATGGCCGTTAAAGGCACACTCCAACGATATTCCCCCGCCGTTAACGTCAACACATTGGTATTAACTGTATTTTGTAACGTTGGCGGTGTGGCGCTCGTCCTATTGTTGAAGAATGTTTCCGTTGCCCCCTGTGGCTGGAAGCCTGTAAAGCGCAAAGCCAGCGCGGGCAAAGCGGGCGCGATGATGAGCAACACCAGACCACATATCACTATACCGCCCAGCGCCACGCCCAAACAACCACACCCCGCTATGGGGATTCTCTTTCTACGCACAACTTGGTATCTATGAACACGCATGAGTATCCATTATAGTAGTAGGTGTCGTGGCTTAGATTGTACTGGAGCATGTCATGCGCCTTAAAGGGTTAGTTACATTCATCGCGAGCATTGTATGGGTTGTGGGGGCCAACGCAGAGTCGGGTTCGGATTCTTTGGGAGACCCTTACTATACCGACCTCGGCAATGGCGGGTATGATACGCTCCACTATACCTTAGATTTATACGCCGATGTGGCCCAGAATACGCTAGACGGTGTAGTGAGCATCGAAGCGTTAGCATTGCAACCGTTAACCACCTTCAATCTTGATTTTTGGGGGTTTGAAATCGAATCCATCACGGTTAAGGATGCCCCCGCCGATTACACCCGCGTAGATAGAGAACTCATCATTACGCCATCGCAACCGCTGACGATGGGGGAAAGATTCACGGTTTCAGTTCGCTATCGGGGTATTCCGGGAGAAGATGTGGAGCGCGACACCTTCTCTTTTGCCAATGGTTGGACGAATTACGGCCGCGGCGTATATGTAGCCAGTGAACCCGACGGGGCATCGTTATGGTATCCATCCAACGACCACCCCTTGGACAAAGCCACCTACACCTTCAAAATACGGGTAGATAGCCGTTATACAGTCGCCGCTAACGGCCTCTTGCAACAAATAATCGAACATGGCGATGGAACGACAACCTTCATCTGGGAAGCTAGCGACCCCACGGCCAGCTATTTGGTGACGGTGAACATCGCAGAATTCCAAGTAGAGATGATGCAAGGGCCCGATGGCGTGCCCATCCGTAATTATTATCCGACGCGCCTAGCCGACCGTTTATCGCCTGTATTCGCCAAGACGCCGCAGATGATGGACTTCTTCTCGGATATATTTGGCCCCTATCCCTTTGAAGCCTATGGTGTCGTTGTCGCCGATGCGCCCTTGGGCTTTGCCCTAGAAACACAAACGTTATCCTTGTTTGGCTCGCAAATCGTCCCCGGCCTAGAAGATGAATTCGTGGTCGCCCACGAGTTGGCGCATCAGTGGTTTGGCAACAGCGTTTCGCCCGCGCGCTGGCAAGATATTTGGCTGAATGAAGGCTTCGCCAATTATGCATCCGTCCTGTGGTTGGAACATACGCTAGGGGTAGAAGCGCGCGATAGCATCATGCGCGCTTGGTACGATGCCATCCGTTCCCCCAACTTTACGCAGGTGCTCATCGGCGATCCCAACCCGCGGGCGATGTTCAGCAGAAATGTTTATCTGCGGGGCGCGTGGGTATTGCACGCGCTACGCCTGCGCGTAGGGGATGATGTCTTCTTCGACATTCTCGCCATCTATTACGAGCGTTTTAAGTACGGCAATGCCTACACGGCAGATTTTATCACGGTAGCAGAGGAAGTTTCTGGCTTAAATCTCGATGGCTTTTTCGACCGTTGGCTATATCGTTCTAGTGTACCACCGGTGCCGGAAATATCTTTTGACTAACCGCGTTATTTGATGCCACTCTGGGCGAAGCTTTCGATGAATTGGCGTTGGAAAAACAAAAATAACAAGGTGAGCGGGGCGATAACCATAATCGTTCCCGCCATCTGCTGATGATACAGCGCGCCTACTTCTGCGGATTGCACCAACTTATTCAGGCCGACGGTCAACGGGCGCACACTTTCCGATTGCGTAACAATGAGCGGCCATAAAAATTCATTCCAATGACTGCTGACAGACACAATGCCAAAAGCGACGTAAGCCGGCAAGGACAATGGAATATACACATGACGCAGAATTTGGAACAAATTAGCCCCATCAATGCGCGCCGCCTCTTCTAACTCATAGGGGATAGAGCGAAAGGTTTGCCGCAGAAGCAATACCCCAAAAGCCGAACCCCAATAGGGCATCATCATCGCCACTTGGGTATCGTATAGCCCTAAATCGCGGATGATGCGGAAATTCTGGGCGATGAGCACGCTATTAGGAATCATAATTTGCAATAGCATCACAATGAGCAGGGTTTGCCGCCCGACAAATTGTAACCGCGCGAAAGCATAACCCGCCATGGTAACGGTCGCCAATTGCACAACAAGCGTCCCCACCACAAAGAGTAAGCTATTGCCATAGTGGGCTATCCATGGGGCGATGCGCCAAGCAGATGCGTAATTATCCAATGTCAAGCCAGACCCGAAAAAGATATTGCCGTTGGTGAGCGGGTCGGTAGGCGGGCGCAAGCTCATGAAGATGCTAATGATGAGCGGGAACATCCAAATGAGAGCGAAGGCGATAGTGAAAATATCTAAAAAGCGCTCGCGCCAATAGCGTTTACTAGCTCCGCTCATCTTCACGCCCTCCGCGCTCAAAGAAAAGTAAATTGCCCACAGTGAAACCCAACACAATGACCACTAAAATAACGGTCATCGCATTCACATATCCCCAATTCAGCCGCTCCGGGATTTTTTGAAAAATATAATAAAGGAGCAAATTACTCCGTACACCGGGGCCGCCGGCCCCCAAAGCCGCCAAATGCTCGACCGTTTGGAAGGCAAAAGTAAAACAAACCACCAGTATAAAAAGCGTCGTCCGCCTTAAAAGCGGGATGGTGATAAACCGCAATTGTTGCCAGCCCGACGCGCCTTCAATCGCGGCCGCTTCGTAAATATCGCGCGGAATCGCCTGCAAGCCCGCGAGGTAAAAAATCATGTAATAGCTCGATTGCTTCCAGACATTCACTATCGTCACCGAGATAAGCGCTAAATCGGCGTTCAGCCACTTAGGGTTAGCCAAACCTAAGCTTCTGAAGATGACGTGCGCCACACCGATTTCATCCGCGAAGATGAAGGCCCACAAACTCGCCGCGCCGATGAGCGGCAACAGCGCCGGATAAAAAATGCCAAAACGCCACAGACCCAGCCCTTTTAGTCTACGATTGAGCAAGAGGGCGAAGAGCAAAGCGAGAGGCACAGAAAAAATGACCGTGACCAGCGCAAAAAATAAGGTATTGCCCAATACGATAGTGAAATCGCGACCGATGAAGTGGTTGGGGTCGAATAAATCAACATAGTTTTGTAGCCCTACGAAAGCGTCCGGGTTGCCGCGCCGTCCGGGCTGGTACAGACTAGCGACGATGGCTTGTATGGCTGGCCATATCGTGAATAAAAAGACGAAAACCATCGTCGGCGTAATCAGCAGATAAGGCGTCGCTTGTTGTAACCGTGTCTGGCCCATCTTAGGGGAGATAGTATTAGGGGTCACAGTCGCTTTTGAGGTGATTTCCACTCTGTCAACCTCATCAAATTTAAGAGGGCGCGTGAACTGAGGCGCGCCCTCATCGTTACTTTGACGATAGCTTATTGACCGCAGTAATCGGTCAAAAGGCCGTCTATCTGTGTTTGGGCGCTGGCCAATAAAGCACCATCGTTAGCAGAAGCGCCAGAGATAATCTCGCTAAGGGTCGTGTTGATGATGGTTTGAATATCAATAGTGCGATAAGCGCTGAATTCCTTCTGGGCGTATTCCAGTTGATCGCGGGCCACCAAATATTGCGGCTTTTCTTCTACCAGCGTCGCCAGCGGGTCTATTTCCCACGCGCCGCGTGTCGCCGCCACATAACCCGTGCGCGCGCCCCAATCCGATTGAATTTCATCAGAGGATAGGAACAGCGCCCACTCCCAAGCGGCGGCGCGTTCTTCAGGCGTGCTATTTTGGAAGAAATATAAGTTACCGCCCCCTGTGGGCACGCCATACCCTAACCCGTCTTCATTAGCGGGGCCAAACGGCACAAAGCCTACACCCACCTCAAACGGCGCTTCGTTCAAAATGCGCGTCAGACTACCTGTCGTGTGAACAGCCATAGCCACCTGACCAGAGGTGAACAAAGTAGGCGTATCGCCCCAAGATAAAGCCCCAGCGGGCATAACGCCATATTCCCCGCTCAAATCTAGCCAATAGTCTAACCCATTTTGGACAGCATCTGTATTGAAATTCACTTTACAGGGGTCTTCATCCACCAAATTTTGACCATTGGCGATAGCCGCGGCCGTGAATAGCCAAATGGGGAAGCCTTCCGACGGTACCCACAATCCCCAACGGTCATCTGTCGTCAATTGTTGCGCGTATTGTACGAGTTCCTCTTGATTGCGCGGCGGCGCGGCGATGCCCGCTTCGGCGAATAGGTCGGCGTTGTAATACAACACCGGTGTACTGCGTTGGAAGGGAATAGACCAAATGACGCCGTTTTCATCCACGCTATTAGCCAGAAAAGCCGGGAAGAAATTTTCGATGTATGCTTCCCCATCTTCCATCTGCGCGATGAATTCGCTAGCGGGGATAATGCTTCCATCATCAATAAAGCTGAATAAATCGGTCGTCAACATCACCGCCACATCAGGCCCGCCGCCCGCCGAAGCCTCGGTCTGAATTTTCGTGCGGTTATCGGTATAGCTACCCTGATAAGCGACGTTCACCGTGATGTTCGGATGTGTTTCTTTGAATTTGGCGGCGTATTCTTCAAAAATAGCTTGGGCATTGTTGGCGGTCGCCTCTGGGAAGTAAAAGTCAATGACCACTTCTTGGGCAACGACCATGTACGGAGATAAACAGAAAATCAAGACGAAAATCAATCCTATTAGACCTCGTTTGTGACCCATATAAATTGCTCCTATACACTTTGAACAAGCTGTATTTGAACCCCCAAATATTATAACATCCGCAAAGAAGTTTTAAGCGCTTGTTAAATGCGCGCCAACAGAAAGACCCGTCCACATCGGGCGGGTCTTTCTGAAAGGGAGTGAAGCGCGGTTTAGAACGAGCCAGAACTTTCTGGCGTATTCGGGTTGTCGGGTATGAAGAAGGGGAAATTATCGCCATCGCCAAAGCGGAAACCGCGACCGTCGAAATCAAAGTTGAACATCCCCTGCGGGAAGACGCCCGCAGATTCCATAAAGCTACCTAGCGTCACTTCAATTTGGAGCGTTTCATCACCCCGCACGACATCAAGGGTGATGACATCGCCGGGTTCGTAGGGGTAAATGCGCTCAGCAAGGGTGCGCTGGGCATCCACCACGTCGCCGTTAACGGCTGTCACTACATCGCCCACCATCAACCCCGCTTCTTCTGCGGGAGAGCCAGTGATAACCTCCGCGATATACGCGCCTTCTGTTAGGCTAACGTCGTAATCAGCGGCATTGTCTTCTGTGAGCATCACATAACGAACGCCCAATTGCGCCCGATTGGCGGGAATACCCATTTGGAATCCAAAAGGAGCGTTGGGCTGATTGGGGCGCATATCCCCAAAAGGACGCATCGAGAAGAACGGAATGCCCATCACTTCTTCAGGGTTAATTTCGATGTCTAGGGTCTTGTCGCCACGTTGCACGGTCAAGGTGATAGTCTCCCCGTCGCGCAGGTCGCGCAGTCGCGGCATGACGCGGGGGAAAGAAAGCGGTTCGCCGTTGATAGCGGTGATGACGTCGCCTTCACGCAGGCCCGCTTCATACAATGGGTGGTCTTCGCTCAATTGGGTGATGCTCAGCCCATCTTCGCTCAGGGCGAAGCCAAGCCCCAAATTATTGAGGCGGAAACCGGGCAAGCGCGCCGTTGACGTAGGCGTTTTGGACAAAGTGGCCGATAGGTCGAGCGTTTCTTCTCCCCGCAAAACGGTTAACTGAATGGTATCGCCCGCGCTATAACCGCTGATGACATCCACAATAGTATCACCCGTGACCGATGTATCGTCTATGGCGGTGATGATGTCATCCACTTGGATACCGGCCGCTTCTGCCGGGCTATTGGCCACCACTTCCGTAACCCGCACCCCAGCATCATCAGACGCATAACCGATGCCTAAAAAGCCGCGCCCTGCGGTTGTATCTTGCGCCAACGCCGAGCCAATGAGCAGAGAGAGCATGCCCATTATGATAGCCAAGACCAACACTTTTGAGGTGGTGTTTTTCATAGACTCCTCCTTCAATACAGATCCTCTATTTGTTCTGCTATCAATCTACGGCGCAGGTTTGACCAATGTGTGGTAAATCTGTAAACAAAGTGTAAATTGCGCTACGATGTGTTAACAACCACGCCTTAGGCTTCAATGTAGCTCGGCCAATAGCGCCAGCGGCTTTTACCAGACCAAAGATAACAGAGGAATGGTCGCCACCCGCGTTGTTGGGCTTTTTATCAGCTGGCCCACCGCCAATCTGTGTTGGGTTCGGTAGTATGGTTGAGGTGGGTCCGGCCCGTAAAACGCAAGTAACGTCGGGATTCCGTGGGTTGAAAGAAAACCCCTAACGCGCATACAATGGCCTGTGTGACAATGACAGGCCGTTTAGAGGGGATAGATAACGGCTATCCCCTTTTTCATGTGGATATTGCGATGACGACGTTGACCGTGCAATCTATAGGACGCCATTTGCGAAATCGCTGGCGAATTTTATTTGGCCAAGGCGATTTGCTCACCCTATTTTTATCCGTATGTCTGTTGCTATTGCCGGCCTTATCGCTTTCGGCGGCAGACTGGCCGGTGACGATAGGCACACTCCTTACCATCATCCTCTTGAGCGTCATTGTGGGCTTTTTGCTGGCGCGCAGTCGTTACGATGAACTCTTTTCGCTCATCGTCAGCTTGGTGGGTGGCGTCTTGGTTGTGTTAGTTATCTCCGCCCTCAACCAATCGCCTAACCTCGTCGCGGGGATGACGGATGTTCTTTTACGGATAGTGAATTGGGCTGTAGATGCTATCGTCGGCGGTATCAACCAAGATACCTTGGTTTTCACAATATTTGTTGCGTTGTTATTTTGGTTTTTAGGTTACAACACGGTCTGGCATATCTTCCGTGTGGATAGGGTATGGCGTGTCATTCTACCGCCGGGGTTAATCCTCGTCAGCAATATGATTTTCTACAGCGGAGACGCCAATCTCGATATTTACCTGATGCTTTTCACTTTTGTCTCTTTGCTGTTGGTCGCCCGTTCTAACTTAGACGCTCGCGAGTGGGACTGGTACGTGAACGGCATTCGCGCCCCGCGCCAACTGCGCTATCAATTCATCCGGGGCGGCGCTCTGTTAGCTTTGGCGGCTTTGGCCATCGCTTGGAGTATCCCGCGCGGTAACTTGCAAGAGCGGCTAGATAACTTCCAACGCTTTTTGCAATCCGACCCCGTCCAACAAATAGCCGAGTTATGGAATCGCTTATTCGCGCCTATCGAGAGCGAAGGGCCGGCGACGACCGACTATTACGGGAGCGATACGCTTAATTTAGGGGGCGCAATACGGTTAGGAAACCAAACCGTCATGCTGGTATCCGTTCCCAATGATGGACGGCGCTATTATTGGCGCTCCCGCGTTTTTGAACGTTATGATGGCGGGCAATGGGCGCCTTCAGCCAATTTGCGCGTCCCGGACCTCACCCCGCCTATCGAAATTCTGGTCAATAACGAACTCGTGGGACAAAAGCGCCGCCCTGTCGAACAAACATTCACGCTCGCCATCCGTTCCCGCCTGTTATATACCGCGCCGCAACCCTTGTCTATCAACCTAGCTGGCCGTATTGACTTGCGCTACATAGATGAGCCTATCAATACGCTGATGAATGTCTCCGTCATCCGTCCCGACCGCGTGCAGGAGCGCGGAACGGGTTACGTGGCGTTAAGCTCCATGAGCGATGCGACCGCCTTTGACTTGCGCGCCGCTGGCGTCAATTACCCCGCATGGGTGGCTAATCCTAATCTCGTCGTTGGAACGGTTAGCCCTGCTGTGGAGCAATTAGCGCGGGCTATCGTCGCAGAAGCAAATGCAGTCACCCCGTATGACCAAGCCAAAGCCATTGAAACATGGCTACGAAACAACATCACCTATAACGAAACCATCGCCGGGCCGCCGCCGGGACGAGACCCCGTAGAGTGGGTGCTTTTTGAACAGAAAGAGGGCTATTGCACTTATTATGCCTCCGCTATGATTGTCATGCTCCGCACTTTGGGCATCCCCGCGCGTATGGCCGCCGGCTTCGCCCAAGGTGAATTCGACGCCACAAGCGGACAATTCATCGTCCGCGAGCGCGACGCCCATACATGGGTCGAGGTCTACTTTCCGAACTACGGTTGGATAGAATTTGAGCCGACATCCGCCCAAGCCCCCCTGAATCGCGAAGGCGACGACCCTTTCTTGACCGAGCAACAGCCTATCCAACCTGTGCAACCGCCAACGCCCACCCCATCGCCATCGCCTACACCATCGCCCACAGTAGAGGCGACACCATCCCCAGAAGGCCAACAATTGCAGGCGCCGCCGCCCACCGTGACGCTCACGCCAAGCCCCACCCCAACCGTGACACCGGTCATCGTGCCAACTATTGCGCCGCCGATTGAACCGACCCAACAAGAGACCTTTTTGGGTTTCTTAATCTCGGCTATTGGTTTCGCCGTTTTGGCTATCTTGCTCATCGCTTTACTCGTCTTATTCATTTTGTTCATCATCTGGTGGTGGGAATGGCGCGGTATGGGCAAGCTCAGCCCTGTGGCGCGCGCCTTCGCCCGCCTAGAACGGTACATCCGCCTCATCGGCATTCGCCCCCATTTATCCCAAACCCCCGATGAAAAGCGTCGAGAGATTATCGCCAAATTACCCACTGCTGAACGCCCTGTGAACGCAATCACCCGCCTCTATACTTCAGAGCGTTATGGCACGCCGCCACGCCAACCCCTAGACGTCGGGCGTAGCGCTCAAATTGCTGAGCAAGCGTGGCCCGATGCACGACTGGCGATTTTGAAGCGTTGGCTACGGCGCTTTATCCCTTTCCTAAGACGATGAAGGAGTGAATGATGCTGGTTGAAGAACCCATCCAAAATTTTTACCCTGACAATGTGGCGATTTGTTATGGGTGCGGCCGTTTTAATGACCATGGATTGCACATCCAGACCTTTTGGAATGGCGAGGAGGGCATCTGTCGTTTTCTCCCGCGTGATTACCATACGGGGTTTCCGGGCTTTGTCTACGGCGGCTTATTAGCCAGCCTGATTGATTGTCATAGTATGGGGACAGCGATTGCCGCGATGTATCATGCTGAAGGGCGCCGTCCGGGCACAGACCCCGAAATCACAACCGTAACCGGTCGCTTGGCAGTAGATTATCTGAAGCCTACCCCTATAGATGTCGAGTTAGTCATCCGCGCCCGCGCTGTAGAAATCACACCCAAAAAGGCGATTGTCATTAGCACAGTATACGCGGGCGAAACCGAATGCGCGCGCGGGGAAGTGGTCGCGGTGCGGGTGCCATCGCGGGCGACGATGGGCGAGCGCTACAAAAATGATAAATAAGTAAGGATAGATAAGGGCTTGCTCATCTATGATGTTATACGTTTACGCGCTGTTTCTTTCGCAAATGTTAAACAAAAATTGATATTTAGCGGCTATAATTGATGATGTATGAGCACAACAAGTCCATCGTAAAAGGGGTATCATGACAATTCTTATGCAAACCCTGCGCGAACGCGAGTATTCTTGGGCGCGTTTGGTATCGGATGTGCTCAGCCCGCCGGTGGTGTGGGCCGCTTTGGCTTTCCCGATTTGTTTCCGTTTTGCGGAATCGGCAGAACAAGCTTGGCTGTGGGCCTTGGTCTATACGACTTTGGTTTGTCTGTTGCCGGTGGCCTATATCGCTTATATGGTCCGCGCGGGCAAAATTGGCGACATCCACATGAAAGAGCGCCACGAAAGGTATCGTCCGTTTCTTGTTTCGCTTTTATGCACCACCATAGCGTGGTGGATGTTGCGCTTGATGGGCGCGCCGTCGGTGTTGCCCCTCCTCGCTTTGGTCAGCATCGTGCAAATCGCCATCATGGCTCTGATTACGTTGGTCTGGCAAATTAGCATGCACGCCATGAGCATCACCGGCGCCGGCGTCGCGGTTGTCGCCATCTTCGGCATGGGATACACGTTAATCATTTTGCCGCTCATCCTACTTGTATCCGTTTCGCGCCTCAAATTGCGCCGCCATACGCCCGCGCAGATTGTGGCGGGAGCGCTCATCGGCGGGTTAGTGCCTATCCTCGTGCTCTTTTTAGCCATCTCCTAATGCCTCACCAAAGCGCTGGGGCGAAAAAAGCCACTGAATAAAAAAAGCGACCTATCTAAAAGGTCGCTGTTGTTGAGGTGTCGGGTCTACTTAGGCGCTTAAGCGTCCAAGTAGAGATAGAACTCATAGGGATGCGGACGCATCGAGACTAAATCGGCCTCGGTGGTGCGCTTGAGCGCGATGTAGTTATCAATGTACTCTTTCGTGAAGACGCCGCCTTTGAGCAAAAACTTGTTGTCTGCCGCGAGGGCATCCAACGCCCCATGCAAGCTTCCGGGGACGGTTTTCGTCTTCACGTTGCCTTCGTACAAGTCCATATCATAAGATTTGCCGGGATCAATTTTGTTTTCGATACCATCCAAACCCGCCATCAACAACGCCGAGAAGGTCAGGTACGGGTTGCAAGTGGGGTCTGGGAAGCGGGTTTCAATCCGCTTGGCTTTCGGATTTTTGCTATACATCGGGATGCGGATAGCCGCCGAACGGTTACGCGCAGAATAAACCAAATTGACGGGCGCTTCGTACCCCGGCACGAGGCGGCGGTAGCTATTGGTCGTCGGGTTGGAGAAAGCGAGGATGGCCGGAGCGTGTTTGAGGACGCCACCGATGTAATAGAGGGCTGTTTCGCTGAGGTCGGCATATTTTTCGCCGAAGAACAGCGGCTTGCCATCTTTCCACAAGCTTTGATGGACGTGCATACCAGAGCCATTATCGCCATACACCGGTTTAGGCATAAAAGTAGCGACGAGGCCATAACGCGCCGCCACATTCTTGACGATGTATTTATATAGAATGAGCTTGTCGGCCATATTGGTCAAGGTATCGAAGCGCATATCAATTTCGCATTGGGCGGCAGACGCCACCTCATGATGATGCACCTCTACAGGAATGCCCACCGCCATCATCGTAGCGACCATTTCGGCGCGCACATCTTGCACTTTATCGTTGGGCGGCAAGGGGAAGTAGCCCTCTTTAACGCGATTGACATAATAGATAGACGGGTCGCCAGAACCGCTATTCCAGAAGGCCTCGTGCGAGTCTACTTCGACGTAGCTCTTATTTTCGGTGTTTTCGTAGCGCACATTGGTGAACAAGAAGAATTCCGCTTCTGGCCCCCAATAGGAAGTATCTGCCAAGCCGCTAGACTTTAAGTAAGCTTCGGCGCGGCGCGCAACCCCGCGCGGGTCGTTGGCGTAGGGTTCGCGGGTGATAGGGTCGTATACATCACAGATGAGCGCTAACGTCGGCGCTTTGAAAAATGGGTCAACAATCGCTGTACTCAAATCGGCCATCAAAATCATGTCCGATTCATTGATATGTTGGAAGCCGCGGATGCTAGACCCATCAAAGCCGAAGCCCTCTTCAAACATATCGGCATCCACCGAGGCGAGCGGCATAGAGAAGTGCTGGGGAATACCGCGCACATCTACGAAACGAACATCTATCTCGCTGATGCCATTTTCGGCCGCCCACTTCAGGAGCGCCGCCGGTGATTCTTTAGCAGATGCAGGTGGGACATGGCTCGTCATTCAGGAACTCCCTATTTCGTGATTTATGACTAAAATGAGCAGATAGGAGCATTATAGGAATCCCCCAAATGAAATTCCCCGTCTAAAATAAGCCAATTTCCCACATTATTTATTGTCACAATTCAACAAAAAACATCTTGGAGGAGGTGTTAGATGATATTTTATGTGGTCTTTGCCTAATTGTTGCTTGTGAATATCGTATCTTATTGTCAATAATTGACAAAATCCGAAAGGTGGATAGTAACATAAAGGGCGGCCCACCAGCCGCCCTAAACGATCGTTTTATGAGCGTGTACCGCCTATCGTGACATTATCCACGCGCAGGGTGGGCACGCCAATGACCTCGCCAAAAGGTATCATCCGCATATCGTTACCCACTTCGCTGATGTTATTGAGGAAATCGCTTAAAGTCGTGGCGATGGTCACGCCATTGACCGGACCGACCACCTGCCCATTTTCTATCCACAACCCATTAGCACCCATAGAGCAATCACCCGTGATAGGGTCTATGCCGCCGGTCTGCATCACACTGAGGACGTATAAACCGCGTTTCACCCCGGCGATGATGTCTTCCCGCGATTTTTGCCCCGGTTGGATGTAGAAGTTACTAGGCCCTAAGCTAGGCAAAGCGCGGTAATCCCCGCGTTGGCTATTGCCTGTGGAGGCGCGGCCGGCTTTGCGAGCGCTGTAGGTGTCGTAAATCAGATTTTGTAAAACGCCTTCGTCCACTAAACGGGTGGCAGATGTCGGCACGCCTTCGCCATCGAATGGCGCAGAAGCAAACCCGCCTTTCAAGCGTCCATTATCCAACAGGGTCACCTTATCATTGCCAATCGTCGCGCCCATTTTATCCATGAGGAAAGAGCGGCGTTTTTGCCATGCTTCTGCTGTTAGGGCCGCGGCAAGCGCCATCAGGATTTGCGCGCCCACAAAGTGATCTAATACCACAGTCCCGATTTGCGTAGATACGGGCTTGCCCCCTAACATCCGCACCGACTTACTAGCGGATTCCTCGCCAATAGCCCTTGCCGATAGCTCATCAAAGAAAGTCGAAGCGCCCACGCCGAAAGCGTTCATCATACTGCCATCTTCGCCGCGTGCGACAGCTAACATCAGCGCATAAGCCGCTGTGCGGCCATACTCGCCAGCAAACCCTTTAGAATTGGCGAGGTAAACATGGCTAACGTTATCGCCATACTGGCACATCGCCGTAGCGATAATGCGCGGGTCATAATCGTAGGCGGCTTGCTCCACCGCTTTAATTTTGGCGATTTTTTCGCTGATGCTGATCTTCGCCAAACGTTCGTCCCAAATCCCTAAATCGTCTTGGTCAATGGGTTGGGGGTCGGGCAATGCGCGATATTCATCGGCGGTGGCGATGCGCGCCAACTCGCGGGCGGTGCGCCATGTTTGGGCTATCGCTTCATCGGACAAATCGGATGTATAGGCATACCCCATCCGCCCTCGCTCGATAACCCGTACCCCCATCCCGCCAGAACCCGCCTGAGAAAGCTCTGTCACTTCGCCGCGGTTGACCTTGATACTAGTCTCTTTGTCTTGGGTGATATACACTTCAACTTCGATGCCATCCCCTCCAGCTTGGGCGACGACCGATTTGGCTAGCGCTAAATAATCCATGATGTAACCCTTTTCTCTTATCCCATTCATTAACCCATAACGCCGACAATCGGTTCATCCGTGCCGCCGACCATCACGCGGGGGATGCGGATAGTGGGTTGCCCCACGCTGACGCGCGCTTGTTGCCCTTTGCCGCACATGCCCATACCCGGATCCAAAGCTAAATCCGTGCCAACCATATCAATTTCTTTCAGCACTGCGGGGCCATTGCCCATGACCGTCGCCCCGCGCAGAGGAGCGGTAAGCCGTCCATCTTCGATAAGATACGCTTCTGTGGCGTTGAAGACGAAATCGCCCTTAGCAATATCCGCTTGGCCGCCGGCCATGCGTTTGACATAAATACCCTTGCTCGTCGCGCGGATGATTTCTTCGGGGTCATGCGCGCCGCGGTCAATGAAAGTGTTGGTCATGCGCGGCATCGGCAGGTAGCGGTAACTCTCCCGACGGCCATTGCCGGTAGAAGCATTGCGGCCGGCGCGGCGCGCTTGGGCGAGGTCCCACATGTACTCTGTCAAAACGCCTTTTTCGATTAGGACGGTGCGCTGAGCGGGTGTGCCATCATCATCAAATTTGAGAGAACCGCGCCGCGCGGGAATCGTGCCATCATCTATGGCTGTGATGAGGGGCGAGGCCACCACTTGCCCGATTTTACCCGTATAAGCAGAGCTACCACTGGTGATGAAATCGGCTTCTAATTGATGGCCACATGCCTCGTGGAAAAGGACGCCGCCCCAGCCGTTGCATATCACAACGGTCATCTCGCCGGCTGGGCACGGGCGCGCATCCAACATCTTGACCGCAGATTCGGCGATGTTCACAATCCATATATCGAGGTCGTGCTTATCGAATAATTCTAAACCGAGGCGTCCGCCGAAGCCTTCGCGCCCGTATTGTAAGATGCCATTCTTCTGGGCAACCACGCCGCCGCTCATCTCAACATAATGGCGGTCATCGTTGACATATAGGCCATCGCTGTTATAAATCCACACTTGCCGCCGCAATTCGTTATAATTCGCGCTCACTTGTTTGATGAAAGGGCTATAAGCGCGGGCGACTTCGTCTATATGGCTAAGGATGCCGGCCTTCTCCTCGATGGTGAGCGTGTCAAAATCCTTTTCAATAGGGTATGCAAGGGGGCTTTTACGTTCTGTTAAGTCGAGGATTTGCCTTTTGGCGCTGTGGCTGGCGGCAGAAGCCGCGGCTCGCGCCGCATCTAATAAGCTCATTTCGCTCAGATTATCGGTATAAGCATAGGTGGCCAAATTCCCAAAGAAAACGCGCACGCCGACGCCGCGGTCACGCCCACGGATAGCCCGTTCGATTTTAGAGTCTTCCATGCTGATACGTAGCGATGTCACATCTTCCGCATAAATTTCTGCCCAATCAGCGCCCGTTTTCAGCGCCTCTGCCAAAACCTTTTGGGCTATTTCTGCTTCAATCATCACCTTTCCTCCGCAATTATGCTTTTATCTGTCTGGGCGCAACACATTCAAACTATTTTTAACGATTAATAAAGTTTAACCAAAGGGTTTGAATGTCGTCAAGGCCTGTCAATAAATACGTTACCTATAGCGGTATCGGTTCAAGAATACCATCATCTCGCGCATCTTCCTTAAGATTTGTGTCAGGTTTGGGGCATATGCTACAGTAAGAAGGACAAATTGGGAGAAATAAATTATGAACAGATGGTTTTTTGCCATATTATGGTGCACTGCGGCGGTCATCATCGCGTCAGCGCAAACGGCCACCCCGCCTTCAGACATCCAGCCGCTGGGGGTCAATATCGCCGCTGAGGATGGTTTAACGCTCATGGGGGATTTATACCGCCCCAGCGCCACGCCTACAGCAGACGCGCCGGCCCTCTTGCTCCTGCATATGCTCCGTAGCCAAAAAAACGCCTACCAGCCACTGATACCGTCTTTAGTGGCTGATGGGTATATCGTCCTGAATGTAGATATTCGTGGTCATGGACAGACGGGCGGAAGAGACGATTGGGATTTAGCGCTTGACGACACGCTCCGTTGGTTCGCTTGGTTGGAGGAGCAAGAAGGCGTGCGGCAAGGCGCTTTGGGCGTCATCGGCGCGAGCATAGGCGCCAACTTGGCCTTGTTAGCTTGCGCTGAAGCTGAAGCTTGTGTAACCGTTATCGCTTTATCGCCGGGGTTTGATTATCGCGGACTGATGCCCACAGACGCACTAACACAAGGATTAGCCGACAAATCGGCTTTGTTGGTGGCTTCTCAGGGCGATACTTATAGCGCCGATAGCGTCAAGCATATGTTTGGTCAGGCCGGGGGCGATGTTTCAGCGCGGTTATATACAGGACGAAGCCACGGCACACAACTTTTCAGCGCGCGCCTGCCAGAAACGACGGCGTTGGTCTTGAATTGGCTAGGGGGACACCTACCGCGTTGAACGCAGGGCGCAACACGATAGCCAGCCCTCGCGCTACATCTCTAGATAGTCGCGCAATTGGCGGCTTCGCGTAGGATGGCGCAACTTGCGAAGCGCTTTTGCTTCGATTTGACGAATCCGTTCGCGCGTGACCCCAAAATGTTTGCCGACCTCCTCTAAGGTGTGGTCTTGGCCGTCTATCAGACCGAAGCGCATTTCCAACACCTCGCGCTCGCGGTCGCTGAGCACCCCTAAAGCGGAGCGGATTTGTTCTTTCAATAGCTGGCGGCTAGCCGCATCCACAGGCCCGGGCACTTTGTCATCTTCGATAAAGTCGCCCAGCTGACTGCTATCTTCTTGCCCGATAGGCATTTCTAGGCTCATCGGCTCTTGGCTAATCCGCATGATGCGCCGCACTTTTTGGGCCGCGCGCCGCAACTTCCGCGTGAGGCTAGGATCGAGATGAACCCCTTGGTTACGCAATAATTTGATAGCGTCAATTTCTTCACGCATCAAAAAGTCCATCTCTAGGGCGATTTGCTCTGCCGTCGGCTCGGCCCCTAGTTGCTGAATGAGTTCGCGTTGAACGCGCATCAAGCGGTTAATGGTCTCCACCATGTGGACGGGGATACGGATAGTGCGCGCTTGGTCAGCGATAGCGCGGCTGATAGCTTGCCGAATCCACCATGTGGCATAGGTGCTGAATTTGAACCCTTTGGTATGGTCGAATTTGGCGACCGCCCGCAAAAGACCGATGTTCCCCTCTTGAATGAGGTCCAAAAACCCGATGCCGCGCCCCATATAGCGTTTGGCGACGCTCACCACAAGGCGCAAATTAGCGCGGGTGAGCGCTTCTGCCGCCATTTCCCCGCGCGCTTCCAGCCGCTCGTACATCTCCGACAACTGCTCGATAGCATCTTCGTCGCTCAAGAGCATCACGGCGAATTCTTCGGGTGTGGGCAACGCC
This sequence comes from Anaerolineaceae bacterium, assembly GCA_037441665.1. Classification (GTDB taxonomy): domain Bacteria; phylum Chloroflexota; class Anaerolineae; order Aggregatilineales; family Phototrophicaceae; genus JBBIRQ01. The sequence continues at coordinate 21,829 of JBBIRQ010000016.1, forward strand.
TTATTTTTGCGATAGTAGCGGCGTAAAGCAATCTGTTGGCTGAAAGGGATGAGATGGAGCGCATGAACCACCTCGAACAAATGTTTGGCGTATTCTGTCCACGGCTCATCGCGTCCCCATTCCCGCTGGAGCAAATACTCCCGTATGGCCGATACGCCTTCCACATCCCAATCATTGGTGATATTTTGCACCTCGTCCACGATAGCCAAGAAATCGGGCGGGGTGGCTTTGACTTTGGGCGCCCGCGCGATAAGTTGATTCCAATTATCGAGGATGCGTTTATACGCCAACTGAGCGATGTCTACCGCTTTGGGCAGGTCCGAGGCATTCGGATTATCGAGCCGCGATAACTCATCGGTCAAATCTTGGAGCAAGCGTTCAACAGCCATCTGGATGCTCAACCACATTTCGCGGTTAGAATCCAACAGCGGCACTTGGCCAATTTCCTTCAAATACATGCGAACGGGGTCATCGCCGAGCGCGACGGCATCTAAGCGAATATCTTCTTCGACGAGGTCTTCTTCATCTTCCACTTCAAAATTATCGGGTTCGGCAAAATCTTCAATGAGGGCATCATCATCTACGTTGAGGTCGTCTACTTCGGATAGCGTATCGCCGAAGTCTTCATCTACCTCTACCGAGATGTCTTCATCGTCAACTTCAAAGTCGTCAAAATCATTTTTCATCATGTGGCGTCCTAATATCCATCCACAACTTTTGTCTAAAGATGATGATGAACACTAGCATAACGGATTCTGGCGCTTTCGGCTATGCGCGGTCGGCAGGTTCATAACCAAAATATCCCGAACGATTCAAGGGATTGCGAATTTTATTAATTTCTACATCAATCCGTCCCTTTGCTTGGATATTATAATGGATGCGTTGTGTCCATTCTGCAGGGTCATCATCGGGTTCTAGCTGTAAAAAGCGAAGTTCTTCATTTTCCCGCACGATGCGCCTTAAGCGCAGTTCCAATACCCTATCTAGACCTTCGGCCTCCCAATTAATATGAACCCTGTTTCTTTCATAATAGCTCCAAGATGGGTTTAACTCACCGCTCAACCGGCCGCGCATACGTTGCTGTATCTCTTTGGTGTCTTCCATCAACAACGTTTCTAGCGTCTCATGCAAATACTCATCGAGATTTTGACGCAGATAATCGAGCGGTTCGCACTCATCTTGTTGCAACGCCTGTTCAAAAGCCTGCATCAAGGCGCGATAGTGCGGTTCGATGAAATCATCAGCGCTCAATTCTGCTAGGGGGCCATCGCGCAAGCGGTCATCTACGCCGGCCAACTCGCGCAATTTACGGTTCATCTGGAAAAGCAAGCTTGGCTCAAGCAATAATAAGCGCAAGCAATAGCTTTCGATAGCGCGGGTGTGGCGCGCCCCGCTTGAAGCGGGCTTCGCAGGTTGCGGCGGAGGAACAGCCACAAATCCACTATCTTCATCCCACAATGGCGGCTCTTCGGAGTCGGCGATAGGCTTAGGAGGCGCATTTTTAGCTTGAGCTTGGCGGTAAGCTTCCAACATGGCGAGCATGTTTTTTTCAGCGATGCGTAGCCGCACAGCCAGCTTTTGGACGTTATCCTGCCTTTGCACATCATTGGTCGTCGCCATGAGGAGCGGGAGCAAATTTTGGGCGATACTTTCCCGTTCGATGATGCTAACCCTAGCGACACCGTCTCCCTGTGGCAAGTGGGCGGTCTCCTGCTCAATCAGAAAATCGGCCACGGGCAAGGCATTCTCTAACAATTGTGGCCACGCTTCGGGCGTTTCGCGCAAAAAATCGTCTGGGTCTTTAGCCTCTGGGATTTGCAAGATACGAATTTCGACCGAAAGTCTGCCGCTATAATCGGCCTGCAAGGTATCACGCGCGACCTCCAAACTACGGCGCGTAGCGCTTTGCCCGGCCACATCAGCATCTAAAGCGAGGATAATACGCTTGGCGTAACGGGGCACAACTAAGCGCAATTGGGTTTGCGTCAAGGCAGTGCCCATCTGCGCCACGACATTAGCATAGCCAGCTTGATGAGCCTGTATGGCGTCCATGTACCCTTCGACGATGACCACTGTTTCGCTCTCGCGGATGGCGTTTTTGGCACGGTCTAGACCAAAGAGCAACCGACTTTTATCAAAAAGGGCCGATTGCGGAGAATTGAGATACTTGGGGTTATCATCCGGGTTTATAGCGCGGCCGCCAAAACCAACCACGCGCCCGCGGTCATCGCGAATGGGTATCATCAAGCGATTGCGGAAGCGGTCGTATACCCGCCCATTTTCATTTTTGATGACCAGCCCCGCTTCTATCAATTCATCCGTCGTGTACCCCAAACTCGTCAGATGTTCGAGAAGGTTTTGCCAGCCATCAGGGGCGTAACCGATGGCGAAAGCGTGGATAGTATCTTCGCTTAGGCCGCGTTTTTCGCACACATAACGCAAGACCGATTCGGCGTGTGGGTGATTAACCAGATAGTCATGATATACCTCTGCGGCCGTTTTTAGGATAGTCCGCAAACGGTCGTGCTGGTCTTGTTGGGCGCGTTGTTGCGGCGTCTGCTTGCGGACGTCTACGCCGGCGAGCGCCCCTAATTCTTGGAGCGCTTCGCTAAACGTCCAACCGTTGCGCTTCATAGCGAAGCTGAAGATGTCGCCGCCTTCGGCACAAGCGCCAAAGCAACGCCACGTTTGAGTCTCGGCGTTGACGATGAACGAGGGGGTACGTTCATTGTGGAAAGGGCAACAGGCCTTATAATGCCGTCCCGCCTTCTTCAACGATACGAACTGGCCGATATAGCTAACAATATCAAGCCGTGATTTGATGTCTTCAGCGACGCTCATACATTATTTATCCGAATATGTTGGGTCTATAGGGATTATAGTGATGCTCGCGGGGTCGTGCAACCGATGTTCAGCGCAATTCGCGGCCTAAAATGACCCCATATTGTGCAACTTGCCATCATTCCCCCCAATGATTATGAAAGGCGTTCTCGGCGGATAATCCACAAAATAGCCGCAAAGGTCAACAACATGAGGACGGTGACAAAAGGCACACCCCATTCTGCCTCAAAAGGCGGCCAAGTCTGGCCAAAATTCATGCCGTAAAAACCGCCGATGACGGTCAGAAAGCCGATGCCAATCGTGATAATCGTCAAACGGTTGATGTAAGCATTCAAGCGATTGGACGCCGCAAACATATACAACTCGAAGACATGATTAAGCATATCCCGAAACGTGTTCACCGTATCATTGATGAGCAAGAGATGGTCGTGGATGTCGCGCAGATAATAGCGCATAGCCGCTTGGTTGATGTAGATAGAATCTTCCCGCAATAACACCGAGAAAGCATCTCGTTGTTGGGCGGCTACCCGCCACACTTCGCTCAACATCCGCTTCAGCCTCAATAAACGCTCCAGCAGAGCTTTATCAGGGCGTTCTAACACGCTTTCCGCAAACCCGTCTATCTCATCGCCGAGACGGTCGAGCATAGGGAAATAGTCATCCACCACCTCATCAATGATGACATATGCCAGATACCCTGCGGATACCGGGCGCTGTTGGCAGGCTTCTTCAATCCTTTGGCGCGCTTCTTGAATGCAAGATTCGCCTTCGCCATGAATGGTGACGATGTAATTTTTGCCGATGAAAATATCTAATTCACGAAATAGAAGGCCTTCCTCAGTAGCATCTGTGTTGATGGGGTTTAAGATGGCGAATAAATGAGTTGGGTATTCTTCCATTTTAGGGCGTTGCCGTTGATTATAGCTATCTTCGATGGCCAAAGGATGAAAACGGAAGACCTGCTCCATAACATGAATCGCTTGCGCGTCGTGCCCTTGGATATCTAGCCACAATACATGCTCCTGCTGTTGGAGCAAACGAGCTAGCGACTCGATAGCCATTTTCTGGGTGGGACGCGCCTCTGTAGCGCTGTAGATGAATAGCTCCATTTAGAACCCACTCAGTTCGCTTAAATCGGCGCGTTCTTTGGCCATGCGGCTAATCGCTTGTAGGAGCGCTAAACGATTGCGGCGGATGTTGGCATCCTCGGTATGCACCAATACATTATCAAAAAAGTCTGTTATGAAGGGGAGCAACGGTGTAAAAGCCGCCAAAAAACCATCTACATTATCGTCTTCGTCTAGCGTTTCGATAGCGCGTAAATACGCTTGATACAAGGCTTTTTCCGCCGGCTCTGTGAGCAAATCGGCATCGAGGGGATATTCATACGGCTCAACCCGCGTGATACGAACACAACGAGCGAAGCCATCTAAAATGTGCTCCCAATCATCGCGCTTGACCCATTCTTTGAGTTGCAAGATGCCAACCATCACACGGGCGGGGTTATGCGCTTGGGCATTGACGAGGGCGTTAATAATATCGCGCGGGTAATGATATTCTTCGATAATCCACGCTAACAAACGCCCTTTAATGAACTCTAAGATTTGCGCTTTTACCTCATCCTCTACTGGGATAGGTTGCGCCTTAGCAACACTCTCTATAGCTACGCGCAAGTCGAGGTCAATAGAATGATGCGCGAGAATTTGGATGATGCCCAAAGCCGCACGGCGCAAACCGAAAGGGTCGGCTGTGGATTTAGGGGCTAGACCTGCCGCGAATAGCCCCACCAAGCTATCGAGGCGGTCGAGAAGGGCTAACAAAATACCCGCGTTGCTAGATGGCAAATCATCACCGGCCCCACGCGGGAGCCAATGTTCATAAATCGCGTTCGCTACCTCTTTGGGGTAGCCCTCGCGCAGGGCATATTCGCGCCCCATCACCCCTTGTAGCGATGTCAACTCCACGACCATTTGAGTAGCGAGATCCGCCTTGAGGATGGCCGCGGCCGCCTTGGCGGTAGCGATGTCGCCTTCCTCCAACAGCAATAAAGCGCCCATCTCGTCTACCAGTCCCGCCACACGATTGTTTTTATCCAACATCGAGCCGAGCTTCACTTGGAAAGTGAGGGTGCTCAGACGCGGTAGATATTGCGCCAAAGGCTTCTTAATATCCTCTTTGAAAAAATAAGCGGCGTCGGAAAAACGCGCGCGTAAAACGTGCTCGTTACCGTCTACCACCTTTTCCAGATGCTCGCTATCGCCATTCCGAACAGCGATGAAATAGGGCAAAAGCTGGCCAGCTTTATCTTCTATCGGAAAATAGCGCTGATGCTCGCGCATGACGGTTATCAACACCTCGCGCGGCAACTGCAGATAATGAGCATCAAAAGCGCCGCGTAAAGCCGTCGGGCGTTCTACCAAGTTCGTCACTTCCGCTAATAAAGAGGCGTCCTTGGGGATACGGCCGCCGATAGCGTCTGCTAAACCTTTTATCTGCTCTGCGATAGCTTGTTGGCGCGCTTCGGGGTCTAGCAAGATACCTTGCGACGCCAGCGCTTGCAGATAGTGAGCGGCGTCATTAACGGCAATTTCTGGCGACCCTAAGGGCCGCAAGCCGCGCGTCACCCGACCAGAGGCGACGCCGCCATAGCTAAAAGGGATGATGGCATCGCCAAAAAGCGCGATTATCCAGCGGATGGGGCGCGAAAAGCTAACATCCGTTGCGTTCCAGCGCATGGTCTTGCCGAACTTGATGCTCGCGACCAAATCGGCGAAGGCTTGGGCTAGCGCTTGGGGGGCGGGTTGCCCTATTTTGGTGACTTTTGCCACCACATACTCCCCGCCATCGAGCGTTTGCACGGTTAAATCTTCCAGCGCAACGCCTTGACCACGAGCGAACCCAATAGCGGCCACAGTGGGTTTGCCGTCCGCATCGTAAGCGCGGCTAGCGGGCGGCCCCTTTACCTCAATAGTTTCATCGCTTTGGCGGGGGGCGACCTGTTTAGCGACGAGCGTTAAACGCCGTGGGGTGGCGAAAACCGCCACCGATTCGACTGTCAAGCGCAAATCATGGAACAGCGCCGCCGCCTTTTCGCGTAGTTGGCTGAGCGCGGCGCTAATATCATCGGCGGGCATCTCCTCCACACCAATTTCAAGGAGGACGTCAGCGGGCGCCGTAGGGCTAGGGGGCATCGGCGCGGGTGTTTGCGGAGCGGGTGCGGGCCATCTGTCGCGCATTTGTAATAAGGGATACCCCAATTGTTCGCGCTTTTCTGCATATGCTTTAGCGGTATTGCGCGTCATATTCCGCATACGGTTGAAATAGGCGGCGCGCTCCGTCACGCCGATAGCGCCGCGCGTATCCAGCACGTTGAACAAATGGCTACATTTCAGCACATAATCATACGCGGCGATGATAGCCCCCTGTTCTAATGCGCGTTGGCTTTCGCGCTCATAAATATCATAGACGCGGCGCAGATTTTCGACATCGGCAATATCAAAATAATACTTACAATGTTCTACTTCCTCGGTGTACATCATCTCGCGATAAGTCAAGCCCGGCAACCAATCTATCGCCCATGCAGAATCTTTATTCTGCAATGCCAAGACAATACGCTCTACGCCGTAGGTGATTTCTACCGAGATAGGGTTCAATTCAATGCCGCCGGCTTGTTGAAAATAGGTGAATTGGGTGATTTCTTGACCATCTAGCCACACTTCCCAACCCAGCCCCCAAGCGCCCAATGCGGGACTTTCCCAGTTGTCTTCTACAAAACGAATATCATGCTCGCGCGGGTTGATGCCCAAAGCCTCCAGCGATTGCAAATACAGTTCTTGCGGATTGCCGGGGTCTGGCTTTAAGATAACCTGATACTGGTAATATTTCTGCATCCGATTGGGATTTTCGCCAAAACGACCATCATCTGGCCGCACGCTCGGTTCGACATAGGCTACACGCCACGGCTCCGGCCCCAAAACGCGCAACGTCGTTGCGGGGTTATTGGTGCCAGCGCCCACTTGGATATTATAAGGCTCCCAAATGATGCATCCTTGTTCAGACCAAAATGCGTGCAATTTTAAGATGACTTGCTGGAATGTGAGGGGTTGTGGCATGATTTTGTCCCGATTATGTTTGGTTAAACGCGATGTATTATAGAAGCAACTGACCAAGTTGACGAGATGAAGGGGCCGTTTTGCGGGACAAAAGAAAGGATTTGATATATCTGTGGGACGTTTATTTGTGATTGGCGCGGCTGTGCTGGATGTCGCCTTTGATGTCAACGAGTGGCCGGCCCAAAATCGTTCGATTTACGCACAAGCAACCCGCATCAGCGCAGGCGGCAAGGGGCTAAACCAAGCCATCGCGGCCCGCCGCTTGGGCGCAACCGTGAACCTGATTGCCTGTGTAGGGCGCGATGACCCAGCTACGCTATTATTAAATACCTTAAAAGCCGAAGCGGTTAGTACCGATTTCGTCATCCGCCATCCAACCGCCCAGACTAGCGTTGTCGGCATGATTGTTTACAACAGCTTGCCCGGCTATATCGGCGCGCCGGCCGCCAGCAAACAAATCACCAGCGAGCAGGTCACTATCGCTTTGCGCTCCCTAACCCCGCAAGATGTGCTCCTCGTGAATTTTGAAGCACCTCAAGAAGTCGTCAGGAGCGCCCTAGCGCTCGCACATTCTGCGGGGGCGCGCAGTATCTTAAACCCCGCCCCATACTTCACAACAGACCGCCACATCGTGGATTACCTCGCTGAGGCGGACTATTGCATTCCCAACCTATACGAGGCCCAACATCTCATCGCCAAAGCGCATAACAAGCCCTCTACCGTAGCCAAAGCCCTGAGGACACAAGGCGCGCGGGCGGTTTGCATCACGCTAGGCGAAAAGGGGTGCTATTACACGGACGGACAACAGCAAATCACCCAAGCGGCTTTCAAGGTAGAGGTGGTGGATACAACGGGCGCTAGCGATGCTTTCTGCGCGGCGTTCGCGGTTGGCCTGTTGGAGACGCAACCTATCGAAGACACTTTGCGCTTTGCTACAGCCACGGCAGGCTTGGCGTGTACCGTTAAAGGCACCGTGGCCGCTATGCCCTATCGCCAAAACGTAGACGTTTTTCTAAAACAAGCCTGATTTACGATTGAAACACGAGCGACTGCCAAACTTCGCCATCTGCGCTCCACCACAGTTTGCCGCTGTGTGGGTCGGCCGCCCACAATCGCCCTTCGCTGGCAGATATATACTGGCTTTGAAGCGCCATTAACCGCTGTTCTGCATCCCCCAGCGGGATGAGTTGCCACGCACCCCCTGCGCGCTGATATAGCTTGCCATCCGCCAAGGCATATAGCTTTGCTTTATAAGCGAGCAATTGGCTAATAGATGCATCGGTCGGGAGGGGATAAGGGCCCAGCCATTCACCGAGGCGGTCATAGCGCTGGATATAAAAGCCGCCTTCGGTCACAGCGATTAAATGCCCTTCTTCATCTACCGCGATATTTTGCACAGGCGCGGGCGCATCCAATGGACGCCAGCCTAACCCCAAATCGGGCGTCAAAAAGAGCGCATCGCCATTCTGCAGGACGTGGGTATGGTTGCCCAACATCACCAAATCGCGCGTCGGTTGGGTGGGGTTCGGCGCTTTTAACATGAACTTTTCATCATGGATGCCGCGCGCGATGCGCGGGATAACCCCGTTCCCTAAAGCGAAAATATAGCCATGCGTCATTTCTAGCTGGAGAATGGGGGTGGTATCTAAGGTCTGCCAAGCCTCGCCATTCCAATGACGCAATCCCGTATCTGTAGCGGCCCAAATCAGTCCATCAGCGCCGATATAGACATCGCGAACCACTGCTTGCACATCTAAGCGCCGCCAACGGCCATCATCGGGCTGATATACCCCCCCATCCGCCGTTATCACGTAGGGATATTCGCCGCCGGGGGCAAATCTCAAGCGAACGGGCGCAGAAGGTGGTAAATCGGTCTTCATCTCGGCGCTGACTGCGTTTGTAGCGGATAAGTCCAAACCGCTCCACAAAAAGAAAAAACTGAAGACGCACAACCCAACGCCGCCCCAGCGTAAGCCTTTTAGGGCAATCATGTAGCCGCCGATGGATAATAGCCCTAGCCCGGTCAAGAGCAATGCCAGCGTCGCCCCGACCAATGGCGATGGCATCGGCGGCGGCGCTGTATTGGCGCTGGGCGAAAATGTCGGCGTGAAATCCAGCACCGTATCAAATTGCCCCGGTCGTTGAATAGTGACGCGCACGCGCCAAGCGCCCAACGCGCTGATGTTCGCCCCTTGGGCGCTATAAATGCCGCCGCCGACGTGTTCCGCGCGTAATTCGCTCGTGCCCAAATCCGCATCTAAATAATCGAAGCGTAGCCGAATGCGGGAAGCATCTTCGATAGGCTCTCCCTCATGACCGTATAAAGTCAGGCGGAAGGTATTATCACCCACAACGCCGGGGATAATTTCAAAATCGGTGTGGAAATCGTTCTCAAAAACAGAATCAAAATAGCTAGATGCTATACGTTGCTGGCTAGCGAGCGCTCGCGCTTCTATAACGCCGCGCGCAGGTTGGGCAGAAGTCAGCGCGCCCACGCTCATCATCACCCCAATCAGCAAAGCGATTTCCGCGCTGATGGCCGCCCGCAGACGGACAATCCACAGGGCATCGCCGCGCGCTAAGCCCCGCGATGTGAAGATGAGGTTATAACCTGCGATAGCCACTAAAGGGATGATGAGCAGTGTTTTGATAATCAGCACTTGTCCATAGCGCGTAGTCAGGAGGGCATCCCAACTCCCTACTTGTAACCAAGCGCTATAGAAACCGCTAACGGCGAGCAGAGCCACACAAACCCGCCCCAAATTAGAAAAGCGCCCCACCAGTTGGGCTACTAGCGGTGTCGGATGCGTGATATAGCGCCGAACGCTGTACAGGGTCACCAGAAAGGCGATTAAACCGCCTAGCCACACTATCGCGGCCATCAAATGGATGAAGTGATTGGCGACGCCAATAGCTGGCAAGGGCTGGGCGCTAGCATGGCTAAATAGGCTTTGTGTGGCTAATATACCCATCCCCACCAGCAGAGCCAGCGTATAGACAGGGGGGTAAGTGCGCGCCCACAACAATAATTGCGCCAAAGCAACCCACAATATCAGACGCGCTAGCCATAATGAACCGAATCGCGTATTAAAAATCTGCTCCAGCGCTGGGCTAGTCACCGCGCCCCATAGCGTTGTCCCGCCAAATTGGGCGGTATGCAGGAGCAATAAAGCCAGCGCGCCCAAACCCATCACACCCCAACCCAACCAAATCACCGCGCGCAAGCGTTTTTCGATGCGGTCATGCCCGGTCGGCGCGCTCGGCATCCAGACCAAGAGCAAAAACCCTACTCCGCCCAAACCAGCAGATAATCCCAATATATTCAGCCAGCGGATGAGCGCGCCATCTACCGAGATAGGCGCTTCGGTAGCTTCTAACAGCCCGCCCGCGCCCAAACCGACGCCGATAGAAAAAGGGATGCTCCCCTGCGTTTGATGCCCATCTGCCATCGAAACGACGCGCCAACTGATGGTGTACAACCCTTCGGGCAACTCCTTCAAAGCTAGCTTCAATTGATGATTATCTTGGGGGTCTACCTGGGCCGGCGGCGTCTCTATCGCATGGCCCGCGCTATCGCGGAGCGTGATGGCGCTGAACGATGGTTCTAACGGCTCGGAGAACCAAAGGCGGATTTCGGCGGGCGGAGCGGACAAAACCGCATTGGCCGGCGGGTCGGACTGAAGGAGATTGGCATGGGCTAGGGTGGGCGCGCTAGCGGCAAAACATGCCAAAATCAAAGCGATGAGCAAAAAACGACGTGGTAACACTGGCTCGTCCTTATACAACTGATGAGAGGGGATAAGAAAGCCTTCCCTATCCCCTTTGAACATTTTTACTCGCCTTTGAGCGCGGCTATCTCAGCTTCTAGGGCTTCGATGCGCGCTAATAAATCGAACAAATCGGGTTGAGGTAAGGGGAACTGTACATCCGTTGCGGGTTCAACGGTGCTAAATTGGCCATCAGCGGAACTAAATACCTCATCAATCTCTACATCGCCAATCGTGCCAAAGACGCGGAAGGTGTAATCGCCGGGCAAGGTAGGTGTGATGTCCGCGATATAGCGACCGGGTTCTCCCCATGCTGGACGTAAGGGCACTGTCATAGATTGCGGGCCAAAACTCACTTCGACTTGCAATTCTGCATCCGTCACTGGTTGGGCTTCGCTTTCATCGCTGTGCATCTCCTCGCTGTGCTCGTGGGCGTCGCCACTTTCGCCTTCGTGGCTATGCTCTCCTTCTTTTTCTCCGACGAGCATGACGAACACTTCTGGGCCATTGCTCTGTCCTGCGAAAGCTGGCTCTACACGCCAGCCAAAGGTTATTTCGTAGGGGCCGACGTGCCGATGCTCATGCGCGTAAGCGATTGCCCCCCACGACAAAAGCACAGCAAGGATGAAACCAATGAATCGTTTTCGCATATGTTCTATCTCCGCATGTTATATAAAAGTAATGTAGCGTGCAAAAGCGAGTTCAAGACTCGTCCAATGCCTTATTCATGACGGTGTTGCGCTAATAGATAGTCTTGAGCCTCATCAAAAGACAAAATTTCGCCGCCCCATCCTTTTTGAAAGCGTCGGGCATCGTCAAGACTGGCGAAAGCGATAAGGCTAGGAGCGCAACAATCTACAAAGTGCGAGGCCGCTAAATAGGCCGCGATGCCAGCGTGCAGGATGCGCCCGTATAAAAAGTCGCGCACCAGCACCGATTGCAGAGCGGGATAACGCCCCAAGAGCAAAAAGCCACAATGTGGGCAACAAGCATGCACTTGATGGCCACTCTCTATCTGGATGGTGACGAGATGGCGCTGAACTAACGTCATATGGCATAGCGCGCACTGCGTAGGGGGGGGCGGTGGCGCATCATACAGGCGCACTGCGCCACCGTGAACCTTACGAATTAAACCGCGCTCGCTCAGCTTGTCTAGGTCGCGGTGGATGGTCATAGCAGAAACGCCCAACCGTTCGGCGATTTCGTCCACTCTTAAAGCGCCATCTTCTTCTAACCATGCGAGAATTTGCTGTTGTCTTTCGTGCATCATGGTATAAACCCGTTAAAAAATGTGATTTTTAACAAAATATCACATAAAAGATACCGTAAAAATAGAACGCTTTCAACCGAAATCTCCCTTATCATTTACACATACGTCACGACCCGCTTTAGTAGATTTATATCAATCGTTAACGATGGATGAAAAAGATAAAAAAGTGGGGCAAAAAAGGTTAAAAAGGCGCAACCCTAAAAGGCTTATAGGGTTTTTATAGCTGTTATGAAATGGCTAAATCGCAAACCCAAAACCATCCATTATCAAGACCTCGCCGATAACGAACTCGTTATCATAGCGAAGGATGACAAAGAAGCATTCGGCGAACTATACCAACGTTATTTGCCGAAGATTTATAACTATATTTTTTATCGGACGGGCAACCAACACGATGCCGAAGACTTGACGGCGCGCGTGTTCTTTCGGGCGATGTCTCATATCGAGACTTATACCGATATGGGCGTGCCTTTCCAAGCGTGGTTATATCGCATCGCCCATAACTTAGTGGCGAATTGGCATCGTGACCGCGGACGACGTAAAGTCATCCCGTTAGATGATTACATCGTACACGGCCTGCGTTCAGAAGCGCCCGATAAACAAACCGAAGACGCCGAGGAGCGCGATAGATTGTTAGCCGCCATCCGTCGCCTGCCCGAAGAACGGCAACAGTTGCTCATCCTTAAATTTATCGAAGGCTTATCTAACGCTGAAATCGGCGACATCATGGAAAGAACAGAAGGGGCGATAAAGTCGCTTTATCATCGCACCTTATTATCTTTAAGAGATGAATTGCAATTACAAGATAACCCTATTGCACGCCAAAAGAAAGAAAATCGAGGTTAAAACAGTCGCCATGTCGCTTGTACCCGAAAGCACTTTGCAAAATTTGCTCTCCGCTGTCACCGATGCCCTCCTTCGTGGCGAGGAAGATATAGACGAAATTGTCGCCCAGCATCAGGTAGCGCGGCCAGACGTTGAAAATTGGTTGAAGCTCATTCGCACTCTGCACGGCGTTTTAGTCGGCGTTCAACCTTCGCCCGCGTTTGCTCGTCGCCTAGAATCGCAATTGATGGGCCCGTCGCGCGCTTCTGGCCTTATACGGCGTGTGCGCCGTTTGCCGGCGCGGGTACAGATTGCCGCGCTCATCGCTTTGCTAGCGGGCTTCATGCTCATCACGCGACGCCGTTTATTGGAAGAAACGCGCCGCGACATCGGAGAAGCGCCCGCTCTACGTTAACCTTGTCAGTTCAATAATCTTGCTCTAGGCGTCGGGGATGGCGGACTTTGCGAGTTCGCCTTAAAAACCGCTAACCCCTATGTCTCTAGCTGTGGCTTTTTAAGATTATCGCCGCAATTCCTGCCCCTCACTGGCTATTCACCTGCCTGTAACTGGATGCTATAACCTAAAACTCGCCATAAATCCTTTTGCCCAAACTTTTGGCCCTTTTTGACGAGGAGGGCGCACCCGTTTTCTGGATAGCCTATCCGAATGGCTCATGGTATGCTTTGGCAACAACAATTAGGAGCAGAACTTCGTTGAAGAAGATGAAGCCATTCGCCTTATTTCTAATCATCACCGCCTGCTTGAGCGCGTGTGGGGCGTTCACACCACCGACGGCGACGCCAACGCCCACCCAAACCCCGACAGATACGCCCACAGCGACCGCGTCGCCAACGCCGACCGCGACCGCCACGGCGAGCGCCACGCCAACAGCGACGGCGACGGCACCCCCTACCGCGACTATCACCCCGTCGCCAACGGTCACTTCAACGCCTTCAATTACGCCAGAGCCGTTCAACGCCTTCTCTTACGATAATTGGCAATTGGTGAGTGTGCCGCCAGAACTGGCCGATGGGGTGGATGGTACTTTACTGGTTTTCGCCAATTCCAACGACCAAGTGAGCATCCGCAATTTGGCCACAGCCCAACCCGGTACAGGTATCGAAGTCGTTTATTTTGCGTCGCCAACAAACCCCTCAAATCGTATTCCTATCCTCGAAATCAATAGCGCCACTGGTGACCAAGTCTATGTATCGCCGCGGGGCAATGGCATCGCTTATCTGCAAACCTTCAATGTCGAACCCGGCTTATATGTTCTGAATATGGAAAATGGGCTTAGCGTGCGCATCGTCCCCTTAACGACGCTGGTACAAAGGGGCTTTTTTAGCGAACCCCAATGGTCCCCAGATGGCGATAATATCGCCCTAGCTTTGGCCACGGGCTATGATATGGACATTTTCATTTATGCGCGCGATGGTTCATCCTTCCAAAATTTGACCAATGTCGGTTCTTACGATTGGTGGCCGACGTGGTCGCCCGATGGCACCAAGTTAGCATTCGTATCGGACCGCGAGAATTGCCCCAGTTGGATACCCAGCGAACCTAACGCCTGCGACAGCCTCACGACGCCCCCCCCGACAGCGGGACACGTTTACATCTACGATTGGTCTACCGATACCACCACCCGCCTTAGCGATGTGCTCGTCACCGAGCCGCCAAGATGGTTGAACAATGTGCAATTAACTTTTGTCGGGGGTGACCCGCTCGATTTGCTAAACCCGCAACGCACCTTGTGGATAGCCAACACCGTCAGCGGCGATGTGCGCCAAGCGATTTTGCAGGGCGATACGGCCAACACCTATTACTTATCCGAGGCGTGGTCGCCTGACGGCCGCTTAGTGATTTTTCAGCGCGCGACAACCACGACCGACCACGTTTTAATGCGCGCTGATGGCACTCTCATTCGCCAGCGAGATGACTTAAGCTTTCCGCGCTTTGGCATGGCCGCGGTTTGGTCGCCGGATAGCCAACGTTTGGCGGTCGGCGGGATTGATGGCCAATGCCCCTACGGCATCCGCGTGACCGATGCCGAATTCAGTTTTGTGGCGACGGGCAACCCGCCCCCAAGCATGTGCAATCCTATTTTTTCGCCCGATGGTCAATTCATCGCTTTTGTAGGCATTAATCCCCGTGGGGATGGGCGCGCAGATATTTATACCACCAACGCCAACGGCTTTGGCGCAATCAACTTAACAGCGGATTTGCGCGGCAATCTGCGGCTCATCGGTTGGGTCACGCCCTGAGACTAGGGGATTTCTGGGGGTTAATGTTATAATGAATGCGGTTGACGTCTAGATAGGAACGCGCCAATGGCATCATTATTCAATGGTCTAGTATCCTTATTCGATAGAGGCTCAACACAAATGGTTTCCCTGCTATTCAGCCGTAGTTCATCAGAAAGCAAACGCTTTTTTGGTCGTGGCTCGTCAGAGACGGTCAGCGAACCGCCCATCGAAGCGCCATCACCACCCCCGCTAGCTTCTCAGCCCGGCTTCGATACAGTCTTCGGCGCAAATTGCACGCTAGAAGGCAAACTCGCCAGCAAAGGCAATATCCGCCTCGACGGTGTTTTCAGCGGCCAACTCGACATCAGCGGTAATATTCTCATCGGGGAATCCGCACGCATCAAAGCGGATATTCACGCGCGCAATATCTCTATAGCGGGTCATGTGCATGGCAATGTTTCGGGTCATAAAGTGCAAATTTTGCGGACGGGACACGTTGTAGGCGATATAAGCGCGATGTCTATCACGGCGGAAGAAGGCGCTTACATAGATGGTAAAATTACGATGGTGCGTCAAGATGCCCCCGCCGAAGCGACCCCGCCCGCGACGAAAGACGACACCGCCGCTAAACCAGCAACGGATACAGCATCATGATTAAAGTGCTCTTTGTGTGTTTAGGCAATATCTGCCGCTCGCCAATGGCAGAAGCCGTCTTCCAACATTACGTCAATCAAGAGGGGCTGAACGATAAAATCCTCGTGGATTCCGCAGGCACGGGCAACTGGCACGAAGGCGAACCCGCGCATCACGGGACTTTGGCCGTCCTCAAGCGGCATGGTATCCACTATCAGGGGCACGCGCGCCAAATAACCCACAGCGACATAGAGCGCTTCGATTATCTATTGGCGATGGATAAACATAATCTGGCGGGCATCCAAAGATACGTTCGGGGCGATAAACCCGTCGTAGCCCTCTTTTTGAGCTATGCTTACCAGCGCGGTTTGGTGACGGTGCAAGAAGTGCCGGACCCCTATTACAGCGGCAAATTTGACGACGTTTACGATTTGGTGGATAAAGGCGCGCAAGCCTTTCTAGCGCATATACGACAAGCGCACGCCCTATAGGGAAAAGCTAACGGGGGCGTGTCGCTGTTTTCTTGGCGTCCGATTTTTTGGGAGGCGTTTCTTTCGCTTTAAGGATAGACCGTAATTCTTTGAGCAAAAATTCGCTATTTTCATAATCGCCGCGTAAAGGGATGTATAAAGCCGCTCCTAATATCACCGCGAAAATCCCGAACATCAAATCCCCATTGAAAAGCAATAACAAGCCGATGATGGAGACAGCGCCAATCACTATCCATTGATTGTCTTGGGATATTCCGCGCGTCACCGTGCCGCGCACCACGGTTACCCCACCCTCGCGCTCCAATGTCCCGTTGAGATAGGTGGTCCGCAAAAAGCGCCCAAAAACTTTAGATGAAGCAAGGAGCGTGAACTTACCGCCTTTTTCGGTGCGCGTCTCCAATGACGGGCGATTCGCTGTCGCTTTCAGCCCCGAACGTTCGTTAATAGCGCGTATGCTCTCTGCGACGGTCTTTTCCGTATACCACACAAAACGCATGTAGACGCAATCTCCTATACCCTTTGCAAATAGCTTGTGGGCGCATTAGCGCGCCCTTTTAAGCCTACAGAGAGCCTAATAACAAACCGCCGTCTATAGTGACAACGCTACCGGTCACAAAATTGGCCGCGGGAGAAGCTAAATATAAAACAAGTCCGGCGATTTCTTCCGGTTGGCCGATGCGCCCAACGGGCGTCTTCGCTTCGATTTGTTGGCGTAGCGTCTCGTTTTCCCATAAAACTTGGGCGAATTTGGTTTGAACGAGACCGGGCGCCACAGCATTCACCTGAATATTATCGCGGCCTAGCTCCATGGCGAGCGTTTTCGTCAAACTGATGATAGCGGCTTTGGTAGCGCTATAAATGCCTTGGAAATTGCCGGGATTGATGCCAGCGACAGAAGCAATATTGATGATTTTACCGCCGCCGACTTTCTTCATCTCGCGCACAGCCGCCTGCGTCAACCAGATATTGCCGAAAACATTCACTTCAAAGGTCTTTTGCCACATGCTATCTTCGGCATCCAGCAACGTACCGAAGTGGGGGTTCGTCGCCGCATTATTGACGAGAATATCGAGCCGTCCATAAGTCGCTATCGTTTGCTGGACGAGCGCTTGCAAGGCTTCTTTGTTGCCGCTATGCGCGGCGATGCCCACCGCTTCGCCCCCTGCCGATTTTATGCTAGCGGCCACTTGGTCTAGGCTCTCTTGCTTGCGGCTAGATAAAACTACCTTCGCCCCCGCTTGGGCCAAGGTCTCGGCGATAGCTTGCCCAATCCCGCGCGATGCGCCTGTTACAATGGCGACTTTGTCCTTAATATCGAATAAATGGGTCATTTTTGCTCCTCAGTCCGTCCTTAAAATAAGTTCATTGAGCGGGCTTCTCGCGCTGTAAGATAACAAACCCCCACATCAAATCTGCCCCGGTTCCGCCTCCAGACGAGACAATGCGCCAGCCTTCATTAACCAAGCGCGTTAATTCTTTTTCCCCTTCCTCGCGCCCCTCACGGTCATTGATGAAGGTCATAATTTTTACTTCAATATTCATGACTTTTAGCCTCTCGTGTTGAAATCGCTCCTCTTATTGTAATCGCCCTAACCAAAATTTCCTAACCCGCCTCCAGATGCATACAAGTTTTTTAACCTTTGCCACCAATTTAGAAAACCTCTGCTACACTTAAGGAGGAACTTCATTTCAGGATAGGTTACAATTTATGATATATGATGTCACCCGACTGGTTTCTGCAACCATCAGCGTTTGGCCCGGCGATACCCGTTACCAAACAAAACGCCTGTTAAAGCTAGAAGATGGTGCGTCGGTCAATCTCACGACCATGACTTTAAGCGCGCACACAGGTACGCACGCCGATGCTTATTACCACTTCGAGCCAGATGGCGCTTATATTGGCATGATGCCACTAGCCCCTTATATCGGGCCTGCGCTTGTGGTCACGGTTGCGCGGCGGTCAGGGCCTTTAACCCCTGCGGATTTCCAACAGGTGGATTTGAGCGGCGGCGAGCGTCTGCTCATCCATAGCCACCGTAGCGATTTACCCGACGACCAATGGACAGAAGAATATCCTTACTTGAGTCCAGAACTCATCGCATGGTTGGCGGATATGGGTTATCGCTTAATCGGCTTGGATTCGCCATCGGTGGACGCTTTCGATAGCAAGGATTTACCCGCCCATCACGCCCTTTATCGTCACGGTATCGCCAATCTCGAAAACCTATATTTGCGGGACGTGCCGGATGGCCGTTATGAACTCATTGCTTTACCGCTGAAGTTGGATGCCGCCTGTGGTTGTCCCGTGCGTGCCATTTTGCGAACGCTTTGAGCTATCATCAACATTCAAAAGGGGTTGTTGTATGTCACCAAGCGGATTTTTATTCTTCGGCTTATTTGCGCTGGTGCTCGTAGCCACCTATCTGGGCATTCGGCGGCAATGGGCAGAGCCAAGCATCATCGCGGGCGGCGGCGTGTTGGGGAGCATCATTCTCATTGCGATGGTCTCTTTAGCTCAGGGGAATAGCATCGCACAAGCTATTATTGTAGGTATTTTAGTGGGCGGGATTTTTAGCGGCGCGACCTTGGCCATCGCATGGTATTTCCATAGCAACGAGTTAAACGCTATCACCAAACGAAGCGCCGAATCACGACCAGATACCGACACCTAAACGGTATGATGCCATCTGCTATCCTTTTCAGCCTCGATAATGTCCTGACTGACCAAAGGGCCACCTTATTAGCCTTTGGCGAGCGTTTTTGGGCGCATTATACGCCTCATTTAGGCCTAACACAGCTAGATGAGGTCCAAAAACTCATCATAGAGGTTGCAGAAGAGAACAATCGAGCGTTACCCGACCGTTGGGAAGTCTTGCAAGACGCGCTCCCATGGGCGCAAGTTCCCTCGGCAAAAGCTCTGCGTGATTACTGGTATCAGACGATGGGGGCTTGTGCCCAACCCGCAAAGCGCTTATATACCACGTTCAACGCCCTGCGCGAACGACATATCAAATTAGGTATTATCGCCAACGGCACAGCTGAGATGCACAACCGAATGATAGAAACGTTAGGCATCCGTCACTTTATGGATGTCGTCATCTTATCAGACGCTGTACAACTGAAAAAACCGGACAAGCGCATCTACGAATTGGCGCTTGGCGAGCTTAAAGCTAAAGCGCATCGCGCATGGTACGTCGGCGACCATCCCCTTATTGATATTGTCGGCGCGACAGGGGCCGGACTCATCGGCATTTGGCTGAAAGGCTATTATCCATGGCCGAACGGCGTAAACAAACCGGAGCATATCATCGAGCAGATAGATGATTTGTTGCCGCTCGTCGGCATCGCAACCTAATTGCTTGCAACGATTACACACCGGATTTGCGTACCATTTCCACCACTTGGTTAGGGTCGGCAAACCACCGAGAAACGCGGGCGGCCAGCGCGGGAGCGATACGACCGAATAGGACGACAGCGCCTATCAGCGGGCCGCCCATAAACACCTCTCGCCGATTGTGTATAACCGCTTTGAGGATGGCGCGCGCCACTTTGGGCGGGTCATCAACACCGACAAAGAAGTTGACCAAACCCGCGCGCCGCATCTCGGCTTCATCGAAGTTTTGGAACATCTCTGTGCGCGTCCAGCCGGGCATGACAACCGAGACGCGCACTCCCTTATCAGCTACTTCTTGGTGCAACGCCCAAGAAAAACCGTTTAGCCCCGCCTTAGTGGCGATATAAACGCTATAACCAGCGTTACGGGTCTCGCTGGCGATACTGCTCACATTCACAATGTGGCCAGCGCCTTGGGCGAACATCGTCGGCAATACGGCGCGCGTCAACTGTATAGGGGCAACGAGATTAACATCAACAAGGCGACGGATGGCGTCGGGGTCATAGTCCACCAACGGGCCGCCCATCGATAAACCAGCATTGTTAATTAATAGGTCTATGCGGCCGAAGCGCGCGGTAGTCTCTTGGACGATGCGTTCAATATCGGCGTTCTGGGCAACATCAGCGACAATAGGCACGGCCTGTACACCCCATCGCTCGCAGTCGGCGGCAACCTGCCTCAGCCGTTCTTCTCTCCGCGCGACAAGGGCGAGATGCGCCCCGCTTTTCGCCAATTCAACAGCCGTCGCCTGCCCGATGCCCGCGGACGCGCCCGTGATGAGCGCCACTTTGCCGTTCAACATGTTCATAACCCTTCTGCATATACCGAAGTGCTTAAAAGTAGCGCTGGCGATGGCATTCAGCGCCGACATCCTAGGGGACAACGGAATTAAGTAGTGACAACGACAATCAGACGATACGGGCCATAACCATCGAATTGCGCCGCCTCGATAGTGTAAACGCCGCTGGTCGGCAGGCGAAAACCCACAATTTGGGCATCGCGCCCTAAAGCCGGGTCATCCGCATCATCATTCTCTGCCAACACGTCCCCTTGGGGGTTGCGTATCCGTAACAAGGGGTCTAGCCCTGTGCCGCCTTCTGCTATCATCGTCACTGTTATCACTTGGCCCGCGCGCCCGTCTATAGTCCATTGTTGCGCCGGGAACAGGGGCGATATTTCGCCGACCATTTCGGCCGTGCCGTCGCTTAAATCGAGCGTTTGGCTCGTTGTCAGCGCCAGCTGATAATTCCCCGCCCCCGCCTCGCTCCCAACAACGATATAATATGTGCCTTCACGGGGGAGCACGATACGATTCAAGCGAAGGCTAGCGCTCGCTTCATCGTCGCTGTAGGCGCTGAAGGCGATTTCCGCGCCATCTGGCCCTAATACGCGCAGGGTCAAAGCGAGCGCGGCATCCACATCTTGCGCCGCAATATCCACTATCTGGCGCTCTGCCCCCTCGAACGTCCACGTTTGTTGTGCGACAAAGGCATCTAGCGTCCCCATGACAATACGATTCGGCACAAGGGATGTTTCGCCAATGCGTCCGCTTTGAACGCTACGGCTAGCGGCCGTAAGACTGCCAAATTGGCTATCGCTATCCGCCCAATAAAGCGTGCCGTCAGCATGCATCGCCAAACCACGGGGGCTAACCACTTCTCCCGGCAAAGGGAAATTCGCCACCACGCGCCCGACGCGCTCTAGCTCTGTGCCGTCAGCATCGTAAATGATGATACCCTCATTTTCGGTTGCCACGATATAGCGCCCGACGGCATCCACAACAAAATCTGTCGCCAAAAGG
Source organism: Anaerolineaceae bacterium (assembly GCA_037441665.1). GTDB lineage: Bacteria > Chloroflexota > Anaerolineae > Aggregatilineales > Phototrophicaceae > JBBIRQ01. Next base: position 43,207 of record JBBIRQ010000016.1, read on the forward strand.
GGCGGTAGCTGAATGAGCGGGGAAAATCCCACGCCATCTTCAGCATAAAGCGTCCCGCCGTCCGCCAAAGCGAACAAACGGTCTTGTCTATCAAAGGCGAGGAGCGGCGGCGCTGAAAGCGGCGATTCAAAGATGATGATGGACGCATCTAAGGCGCGCACCACCATATTCCCATTTTGGTAATCCGTCGCCACAAGCCGATTAGTCCCCGAAACCGCCATGCGAATAGGGTAATCCGCGTTGAAATCCGTCAAGATAGGGACCCATGCGGAATCCCGCCACGCTAAAATGCAGGAGCAGACGCGGTCAGCCACGTACAAAACGCCATCGGGCCCTATAGCTATAGCGCTCGCTTGGGCGCTATCCGCTAGAGGGATACGGTCTAACAGAAGTCCCGTTTGTGCGGAAAAACGCATGACGTCGGCGACGGCATCGAGTAGGGCTAAGGTATCGCCCGAAATATCTAAGCCAACAACATCCAAGAAAGCAGTCTCGCCGTCGGTCGGCAGGCTTTGGGTATACCACAAAACGCCATAAGTAGGGGCGATGGGGTCGGAGCTTTGGCCCAGAACGATACTATTTGCCACCGCCTCAAAGTGAGCCTCTCCCGTGCCTTGCGGCCAGCGCCCCCAGATGAGCAATACGCTTCCATCATCGAGCACAGCGGCGCGGGCCCGCCCAATCAATGTACTATCATCGCTTGCGGCGCGCGCGCCCAAGGCGGGATACCCGCCCAATTGCACGGGGATTAGCGGACCAGCAATCAGCCCATTGGCTTCTAGCGTGGGGCGCAATATAGACGGAATATCGGGGCTAAACGTATCATCTAGGGGCACTAGTTCTGAGGGGATGCGCTTTATCTCGATGAACGGGATTCCCGGCGGGCGCGTGGTTGGCATGTCGGCTAACGCTTGGGCGAGTTGCAAGATGGGGATGCTATCTTGCTCTGTGACGAAAGGCATATCCCAATCAGAGGGGTAAATGAGGACGAGGTCGCCTTCTGCCCAAACAAACTCTTGGTAAGATTGCGCCTGCGCCCCCGCTAGAATGAATATGCCCACCAGCAAGACGAAAAAGAGACGCGCTTTCATCTTTTATCCTCGCGATATTTAGGGATGACGCCCATCACCGCGATACCTTGACGCTCTAATTCTTCTCTGTAATACAAGGTTTGGTCGAGATAATCCGCCAGCACAGCTAAAGCGATTCCTGCGACTAAAGCGAGCGCAACCCGTATTAGGGGCGCAAAACGATTGGCGAGCGGGGGCGGAGACGGCGTGATAATAGGGGCATCGAGCAGGGTTACCCGCGCGGGGGCTTCGCCCAATTGCGGGAAATACGCTTGATTGCGCGTTTGCAAAACTTCGATAACTGCTTCCGCAATCGCTTCAAGCTCGTTGTCCGTCGCATAACTCAAATAAATGACGCCCACGCTACGTTCATTATCCGCCGCAATGGCTAGCGAAGTGAGGTCTATATTGGGCAATAAACGGCTCAGCTCATCGCGGAAACTGCCGCTTCTCACCCAATCGGTGAAAGCGTTCACCGTCAATTCAGAAGCGAGCCACACATCTTGATAATCGCCGTCGCGGTTGGGCAAATTCAGCTCTTGGGCGGCGCTATAGCGAATAACCGTCCCGTAGCCCCCTTCTGCGGGCGGACGATTGAGCCAATCGAGAAGAGCAAAGGCTACGGCGATGGCTACCGGAATAGCGATGAGATACCATCGCCGCCCTAACAAGCGTAGCATAAGCCTTAGTTCCATAAAAAGCCTCTCTCATCTATTACCGCTGATATTAGACGACATCCGCGTAGAGTTCAACAGACAACCGCTCAAGCAGACGGCGTCCAAGCAAGCGCCTCTCCGCTTTGGTGCGCTTGCCAAGCGGCCTGCACGAATGCGCCCAATTGTCGCTCGAATTGCTGTTTATCGAAACGTAGCGCTTGCTCGCGGATGCGTTGCGGCGCGTAGCGGCCAGCGTCGAATTGGGCCATGACTTGGGTGAGGGCATCTACAGTCATCTCTGAGAAAAATTCGCCTGTGATGGCGGGTAGCACGGTGTCCAGAGCGCCACCACCGCCATAAGCGATGACGGGACGGCCGGCGGCTTGGGCCTGCACAGGTGTAATGCCAAAATCTTCTAGGCCGGGGAAGATGAACGCGCGGCATTTGGCCATCAGTTCTGGCAAGGCATCGTCGGGAACATACCCCAAAAATTCGACAGTCGGGCCGGCCATCGCCCGCAAGCGTTCCATATCGCGCCCCTGCCCGCCAATTTTTAGCGGCACGCCTAAACGTGTGGCCGCTTGCACCGCTAAATCAATGCGTTTATAAGGAATCAAACGCGATACGATGAGGAAATAATCCCCCACCTCTTGGGGAGCGACTGGCTGAAAACGGCTTGTATCCACCGGTGGATAGATAATGACCGAGTCGCGGCCATAATAGCGTTGGATGCGCGCGCGGATTTCTGATGAGATGGCGATGAAATGATGCACGCGCTGAGCGGCGCGATAGTCCCAGCGGCGCAGATAGGCGATGAGGGGGCGCAAACCGCGTTCTGCCCATTTGCCCAACCCTTCCCGCGCTATATAGCTATCCAATTGCCAAACATAGCGCGTAGGGGCGAGGCAATAACAGATGTGCAGGGTGTTATCCCCATACCGAAAACCATGACAAAAACCGCTTTTGTTGCTCAAGACCACATCATATGCCGATAAATCCAGCCCGCCCCACGCCAGCGGATACAAGGGCAAATAAGGCTGATGATGACGATGAATGGCGGGTAATCGGTTCATCCAAAGCGTGCGGATGTCCCATTGGCGGTAAACGTCGGGCATTATATCCGCGGCATAAATGCTCGTATAAATAGGGCTATCAGGATACATGGCGACAAGATTCGCCAATACATCCTCCGCCCCGCCCATTTGATTTAGCCAATCGTGGACTAAAGCGAATTTCACGCCAGCGACGCCCTATAGCTGGAAATAGCGGGTGTTATAATACACAGCGTCGCCGGCTTCGACTTGGCCGCTCTTGCGCGTATACAGTTCATAAAGATTCAACAAGCGGAAGCCATGCCCGCGCAAATAGACGTCGAGGTCAGAAAAAAGTGCTTGTCCTTCGTACATCGGCAAAAACTCTACCTCAATCGTCATCAATTTGACGCGCCCCAGCAAACCTTCCGCGCCTTGTAAGGCGGGCATCTCGTAACCTTGCAAATCCAACTTCAAGATGTCTATATCTAGGTCTAGAACTTCATCCATTCGCACCTGTTGCACATCAATTTTTTGGGATAATTCCATCATCCCCGGATGATAGTCTTGGTTCGTTTTGGTTGGCTCTAGGGCGGAGGATGACGCGGCGTGACTGAGGACATTGAACTGGATGACTTTGGCTTCCGGACCTAAGGCATAAGGATGAATGATGATATTGGGGTTACCGCCATATTTAGCTTTTAATTGCTGGACGAGATTGGGGATAGGTTCAAAAGCGTGTATCGTGGGATTGGGGAAGAGCGATAAGAAGATGTCTATCATATCGCCCATATGCGCGCCGCCATCTATGATGACGGGATTATCGGCCTTGATGAGGTCGCGCATGTCCAGAAAGCGGTCGCGGACAGCATGACGCCCCGATTTGCCCGCAAAAGCCCAACGCAAAAAACGCACCAACTCCCGATTGCGGGCCATACGATTTTTCACTGCTGGGAATTTGTTCAGAACTTTCAACATACGGGACATATTTTCCCACTCCCCAAATTAGGCCGGTGAATGGTGTCATTATTTCATAGACGCTTAGGCTTGTCAAAGGCGGGCTTAAGGGGAAGTGTCTTTATCGCCCAGCGCTTGCACGGGTCGGTAAGTGCGCCGATGGATGGGCGTTGGCCCATAGGCCATGAGCGCCGCCTGATGCGCGGCCGTGCCGTAGCCTTTGTGCTCATGAAAACCATATGCGGGGAATTGGTTAGCCATGTCGTCCATATAGGCATCGCGCCAAACTTTAGCGATGACGCTAGCAGAAGCAATGCTCAACGACCGCTTATCTCCGCTAACCATGCTCACTTGATGAATATGATTCATCTCTGGCAAGAGGACATCATCTAAGAAGAGGATATAGGGCTGTAGGGGGTAGCGCTCAACAGCAGAAGCTAAAGCGCGTTCCATGGCGCGGCGCGTGGCGCGGTCAATCCCAAGCGCGTCTATTTCTTCGGCGCTAGCGCTCCCGATTCCCCATGCAAGGGCCGTCTCTTGGATGATTTGGGCGAGCCGCATCCGTTGTAGCGGGGTCATCTCTTTACTATCGCGCACCCCTTTTAAGACATGGCTTAGGTCTGCCCGCGCCAGCGGTAGGCAAACGGCGCCCGCCGCCACAGGGCCCGCCCACGGGCCGCGCCCGACTTCATCAATGCCAAAGATATAACGATAGCCCAGTTCGTAATACTTGCGCTCATGTTTTAGGCTGGCCGTGCGGTCACGGCGGCGTTTCTTTTTTTGCATAAAGCCCCTTACGCCAATTTTGGCGAATTTCCCAAATTTCGCGAATCATTTTTAAGGAATCATCAACCAAGCGCATAGTAGAATAGGGGTCATAATACCATGTAATCGGCACTTGCTTAATGCGATAGCCGCGCTTTTGAGCCACAAACAATAATTCCACGTCGAAGCCAATGCCATTCATGCGTTGCACGCTGAACAAATCTTCTGCTACCTCGCGCTTGAACATCTTAAAGCCGCATTGGGTATCTTCAAAGCCGCGCAGGGCCATCAACTTGATAATCCAGTTATTGATGCGTCCCATAATATGGCGATATGCAGGTTCATTGATGCGTTTAGCGCCTTTGGCTTCGCGGCTAGCGATGATGACTTCGTAACCATTGGTATAAGGCGGCAGAAAAAAGATGATTTCATCTATCGGCATCGATAAATCCGCATCGCAAATGAAGCGATACTCCCCGCGAGCGGCCAACATCCCCGCCTTAACCGCTAGACCTTTGCCGCGCGTTTGCGCTTCCAACACGCGCACGTAAGGGTGTTTAATAGCAAACTCTCTGGCGACTTGGGCGGTATTATCTCGGCTACCATTTTCCACGACGATAACTTCAGCCTCATAGTCCTGACGCCGCAAAAACGCATCTATCTTCACAAGGCTAGGTGGCAAACGTTGCGCTTCGTTGTGCGCCGGGATGATGATAGAAAGATAAGGTTGTTTATCGGATGTCAAGGGAAGAACTCCATCAGGGACAAATCCAATAGGGGATAAGCCTAATCAGGTGATTGGCGTAAAATCGTCTCTAAATAATCGAGCGGCACACGGCGGCTCGCCTGAATCGCGCGCCGTTTAGGCCATATTTTGGGGATGCCCATTACACCCGCGACCATGCCGCGCAACCGCGCCCGCGCCGCCGCGCCACGCCATGCGCGCACCGCTTGCCATGCCAGCCGCAATTGAGCGCCCACAATGCGCCTCCCGTATTTGCGCCACAGCGCTGACGGATAGTTTTTGACGAGGACAAAAATTTGGTTGCGTCCATCATAATAACTCGCTGTTACGCCACCACCCGTAGCCGATAAGTGATGATAAACGATGGCATGGGGCGTGTAAAGTGCGCGCCAGCCCGCCAATTGGGCCCGCCATGCGAGGTCTATATCTTCCATCGAGAAAAAAAAGTCGTCATCCAGCAATCCAACCGCGTCAAAAAGCGCCCGCCGATAAGCCGCCGAACCGCCACACGCGCTAAAAACGTACTCCTCACGGTCATACTGACCCCTATCTTTCTCCCATACCCCCCGATTTCCCGCCCGACCATCCACCGTATAATAATCGCCGGCGGTATGGAAATGGTCGCGTTTATCGAATAGGAGCATCTTACTAGCGACAATACCCACTTCGGGATGCCGCTCAAAAGCATCTACAATGGCTAACGCCCAATTTTTATCTACCTCGGTATCGTTATTGAGCAGGGCGATAATATCGCCGCGCGCCGCTTGTATACCCGCGTTGCAAGCGCCGGTGAAGCCGCGATTTTGCGGCAATTGGAGCAAACGCACCTGTGGATACTGCGTTGCAATGAAGGCTTGCGAGCCATCGCTAGAGGCGTTATCGGCGATGATGATTTCCACATGCGGGTAACTTTGGTTCGCCAAAGCATCTAGACAGGTCTTTAAGAAACGGAGTCCATTCCAATTGGGGATGACGACCGAAAACAGCGGTTTATTCATGCTAACCAACCCTCTTGCGCCAAAAAGGCGTCAACAGCGGCTTGCCAAGGGCGTAATTGGATACCTAGATGTTTCGCGGCGGCGTTTTCTAGGGCGCTATAGGGCGGCGGGGAAGAAGGGCGCGGCCATTGATAGCGCGTAATCGGCTCGATAGGGATATGCGCGTATCCCGCTTTATCGAGGATATAACGCGCGAATTGGTAACGCGAACAAAACCCCTCGTTCACACAGTGATAAATGCCATAACGCTCTGTCTGTATCAAAGCGACGATAGCCGCGACCAAATCATGGGTATAGGTAGGGTTGGCAACTTCATCGGTGACGACACGCAAGGGGCGGCCATCGCGCGCGGCGTTCAAGATAGCTTGCACGAAGTTACGCCCCCCATGGGCGAATAGCCACGCCGTCCGCACGATGATATGCTTGGGGTTGGTCTGGATGACTGCCCGCTCGCCATACCATTTGCTATACCCATAAGGGTTTATCGGGCGGGTGCTGTCGTACTCTAAATAGGGGCGTTTCGTATCGCCATCGAACACCTCATTGGTGCTGATATGGACTACCGTTGCATGGATACTCGCGGCCGCCACCGATACATGATGCGCGCCCATGCCATTGATGACGAGCGCCTTTTGTGGTTCGCGGGCGCAACCATCTACATCAGTCCATGCCGCCGTGTGTAACACCATGTCCGGGCGCTCAGCCGCGATGACCGCCTTCACGGCGTTAAAATCGCTGACATCTAGCTGTTGTTTCCCCAACCCAATGACTCGATAGTCTGAACGGAGGCGCTCCACCAGCAAACGCCCCAAACGCCCGTCCGCGCCGGTGATAATCACTTTCATGCTCGCTCCTCGTTGGATGCTGTTTCCCCCATTGGCAACAACACGGTAAGTTGTTGATGGCAAATCATAGTTGCATGTGGACAATTTACGTTAAAATTAAACCAAGAAATGTTTAAGCTTATTTGATGAGTCTTTCAATATGACTTCTACTACATCTGAACCCAACCCGCGCGATTTAGCCGATAAAGGCGGCGTTATCTTGCCTAATATGGCTGTCCGTGTCATTACGGCGCTCGTCCTTCTCCCTGTTATTTTATTTGGCTCGTTCGTCGGCGGTTGGTTATTCACCATCATGGTGATGCTATTAACGGCCATCGCTTCTATGGAATTTTATTATATGGAAACAGGGCGCGAAGCACAGGGTAGCGCCTTAACGGGTGTGCCAATGGCCCTAATCATCAACTTGGCGGCGATGCTGAATCAAGCGATGTTAGGCGTTGCCGCTTTGGGCATTGGTTTAGCGCTAACCACTGCGTTAGAGACAGCGCGGCATCCTCGCCGTCCCAAACGCACGATACTACAAGTTCTGAGCACATTGGGCGCGACGTTATATATTGCCTTCCCCATGAGCTTTTTAATCGCTATCCGCAATATCCCATTAACAGGCATCATTTGGTTATTTGTCATTTATGCCGTGACATGGGGCACAGATACCTTCGCCTATTTGGGCGGGCGCGCCATCGGTCGGACGAAACTTGCGCCGCTTTTATCGCCCAAGAAAACGGTAGAAGGGGCTATCATCGGCATCATCGGCGGCATTATACCATCGCTCATCATCTTGTACGCTTCTCATCTGCTCAGCGTCCCGTCGCTCATCGCTGTTTGTATTGGCCCGTTTGTGGCCATTATGGGCGACTTATTTGAATCAGCGCTCAAGCGCTTCTTCCAAGTCAAAGATTCGCGCATCCGTGGGCTAAACCTCTTCCCCGGCCATGGGGGCGTCCTCGACCGCATTGATGCGTTACTATGGGTCATCACACTGTTTTATATCTTTTTGACCCTCACAGGGCCTTATGGCGGTTTGTTCATAGGCCGGGGTTGAAAAACACAAGCGCGCAATAATATACAAGACATCTAGCCCAAATCCGCTACACTTAAAGCTATGGATAATTTATCGCCTATCCCCGCTTCAGAATCCGCCAAGTATTGGCATTCTGCCGTTTATCCTGAATTGGAAATGCTGAATGCCGTTTATATCACCCATGCTTTCGCGCGTCACGTCCACGAAGGTTACGCGCTGGGCGTCATTCTCGAAGGCGCGGAGATGTTTTACTACCGCGGCCAAACCCATATTGCGCCAGCGGGTTCTATCGTCCTCATCAACCCTGACGAGATACACACGGGGCAAACGGCCTCGGGCGCGCATTGGTGGCATTACCGCATGTTTTACCCATCTATCGCGCTGTTGCGCCAAATCGCAGAAGAAATCACCGGCCAGCCGTGGGAGATGCCCTATTTCGGGCATCCTATCGTCTACGATGCAGAAACAGCCCAACTACTGCACCAATTCCACCAAGCGTTAGAACAACAAAGGTCCGCCTTGGAGTTAGGAGCGCACATGCGGGCCGCGTTTGGCCAGCTCATCATACGACACGCGATAAATCGCCCGCTACTCATCAAAAATTACACAGGCAAAACAGAAGTACGCCGCGCGCGCGATTATCTGCGCGACCACTACGCAGAAAACCCCACCCTAGAGCAACTGGCGGCGCTAGTTCATCTCAGCCCATATCATCTTCTGCGCTTGTTCCGCCAACAGATAGGCCTTCCGCCGCATCAATACTTATCGCATATTCGCTTGCATCGGGCCAAGCAACTACTCATGAGTGGGCGCCCTATTGCGGAAGTCGCCGTTGAAACCGGTTTTACAGACCAAAGCCACCTGACTAAGCACTTCAAGCGCGTTTTCGGTGTGACGCCGGGACACTACACCTATCATCTGCGTTCATAAGAGAGGGTTTTATGTCGCGTTTCATTGATTTAAGCCATGTCATCGAAAATGAACTCATCACCTATAAGGGTTTGCCTGCCCCTATCATTTGCGACTATCTCAGCCGCGAGCAAGCGCGCGCACATTATGCTGATGGCGTCACATTCCAGATTGATAAAATCGAGATGGTAGGCAATACCGGCACTTATCTAGATTCGCCTTTTCATCGTTGGGCAGATGGCGCCGACATCGCCACCCTAGACTTACAGCAGGTGGCGCATCTAGAAGGCCTGCTCGTGCGGATTCCCCCCACAAACGGCCCTGCCATAGACGCCGACCATTTCCAAAACCTCCAGTTCAAAGGCAAAGCGGTACTCATCCATACGGGTTGGGATAAGCACTGGAAGACCGACCAATACTACGAAAACCACCCCTATTTAACCGAAGCGGCCGCACTCACCCTCCGCGATGGTGGCGCGGCGTTAGTGGGCATTGATTCGCACAACATTGATAACGTGGCCGACAAACGCCGCCCCGTGCACAGTATCTTATTGCGCCATGGGGTCTTAATCTGCGAGCATATGTGTCATCTGGAGCGTTTGCCGCAAGGGCAAGCCTTTCGCTTTTATGCTGTGCCCGCCAAATTCAAAGCGGTGGGCACGTTTCCTGTCCGCGCCTTCGCCTTATTATCGGAGTGAATGATGCCCACCCGCCGTTCTGAATTCGCCGCTGGGGTAAAAGACACCTTACCATTAGTGCTAGGCGCAATCCCTTTTGGCATTATCTTCGGGGCTGTGGCCGTGAGCGGTGGCTTATCGCCATTAGCGACTTTGAGCATGTCTTTATTCGTGTTTGCCGGCTCGGCGCAATTCATCGGCGCTGGTTTGGCCGCGCAGGGTATCGGGGTGGGATTTATCATCGTCACCACCTTCATTGTCAACCTACGTCACGTGCTCTACTCGGCGTCGCTAGCGCCTTATATGCGCCACTTATCCCAAAAGTGGCTTTTGCCATTAGGGTTTTGGTTAACAGACGAAACCTATGCTATCGTCATCCGACGCTATCCCCAAAAGGACGCATCGCCTTATAAGCACTGGTATCATCTGGGGTCGGCGGTCATCATGTATAGCAATTGGCAACTTTGTACGCTCATTGGCGTGCTCGCCGGCCAACTAGAAGGGATTGCCGATTTAGGGCTGGAGTTCGCTATGGTGGTTACCTTTATCGGCATCGTCATACCGATGATAAGCTCTCGTCCGCTCCTCATTTGCGCGCTAGTGGCCGGCGTAGCCGCCATCTTCACTTATGATATGCCCAACAAAATGGGCTTGATGGTCGCCGCTTTTGCGGGCATTTTGGCCGGTGTCTTAGCCGAAGCCCGCCAAGAACAGCGCGCTTCGCGGATGGTTAAAGCCAAACCGAGTTAGACGCTGTAACCAATCCCTAACCGACGCGAGATTGTTTTGTAAACAGGTCAAGGCTATGATGGATAAGGTGTTTATCCAACAAATGAGCCTTCTATGAACCGTATCAAGCCTATTTGGAACGACTTTCTCTCGCCTTTGGGTTGGCTGGCGTCTGTATCCTTGATGTGGTCGGTCATCGTCGCCGTCATCCAACCGAGCGGCGCCACTTTTATCATCGCCACAGGCTATCTATTGACGCTAGCTCTGCATCACTTGATACGCGCCGCTATCCTTCGTTGGGATGATAGCCGCTCATTTGAATTGTTGTGCGCTGTAGATGCCATGGCGCTAATCATTTTGGCTTCATCAGCGCCGCCATATTGGATGCTTCCGCTCGCCGCCCTCATCTGGCATTGGCGCGAACGCCCCGCCTTGCGCTACGAGTGGAGGATGTGGATAGCGCTTTCGGGCGTTGTGGTTCTATCTGGTTTGCTCCATCTCGCCATGTGGTCATCACCCATGATATGGGGGGGCATCGCGTTATTCATCGGCGCTACCGTACCTTTTGCCCCCCGCTACAATCAGCTAAACGCTAGCTCTGTGCCCATACCGCGGTCTTACCAAGGCGATTTGAAAGCCGAACTACACGAACTCGCCATGCGGATGCACGTCACAGTAGATGAGTTGGTGCGCGCCACCCAAGCCATCAACGAAGTGACCACCCAGCAATCATCCGGCGCGGGCGAACAAGCGCGCGTCATCAAGCTAGCTAACCAACTGCTGGACGATTTTTTGCACCAGTCAGAACGCATCAAGCAACAAGCGCTCAACGTCACCCAAACGGCGCAAATCACGGCGAACATCTCCCAAGAGGGGCAATCTGCCCTCACCGCGGCTATCGCTGGCATGGATGACATCCGCGTTCAAGTTTCTACTATTGGTATGACCATTCTTAAACTAGCCCATTTGACGCAACGGGTGGATGAAATTATCGCTTCTGTTAGCGAAATCGCTACGCAGTCGAATTTGTTAGCGCTGAACGCCAGCATCGAAGCGGCGCGCGCAGGGGTTCATGGGCGCGGTTTTGCCGTCGTCGCCGACGAAGTGCGCTCTTTGTCGCAACAATCCACCCAATCCGCCCAACAAGTGCGCGCGATTTTGGTGGAAATTCAAAAAGCGATGAAAGAAGCGGTCAAAGCAACGGAAATCGGTATGTTGGGGGTAGATAATGGCGTCACCAAAACGCGCATCGCCAATGAAGTGATGGTTCAACTCGCCCAAAGTGTAGACGCTTCTCATAACGCCGTCCGCTCGATTTACGAAGTCATCCGCCAGTTGAACGAAGGACTGGAGGAACTGACGATTAGTATCGAGCGCATCAACCAAATTATGCAGGCGAACTTAGCGAGCACCCGCACCGTAGAGTTGGTATCCACCAACTTAACCCGCTTGGCTAGCGACCTACAGACGGCTGTAGTCGAAAGCCAAGTGTTAGAAGGGTGAGCCAAAACGAATGAGATTGTAACCAATCGCGAGGGCGATTCCTAACGCTATCGCCAGCAAAACATTGAACACACTCGCCCATAAATGCCCCAACCATTGCGCTTTGGGCGCTATCTCTTGCGTGATAGGGATATTCGGATGGTCGAGCGCTCGTAACTGTTGCAAGGCCGCTTGGTTGCGCGGGTTGATGCGAATGATATTTTCTAAACAAACGCGCCTGTCTGCTTTTTCTTCCACCACGTTCAACAACACCAGCCAAACTTGCTCGTCGTTGGGGCATAATAGGGCCGCTTGGCGCCAATAATCGTGGGCGCGTTGTTTTTGTTTAGCGGCCCATGCCACATGCCCGCGTCTGAGCAGTTCGATATAGCGGGCCATGGTTTGCGGAGAACCGCATGGCGATTTATGAATATCTGACCCGACGGTCATTGTCCCTTTACTTCTCTACGTCAATTCGCCGACCAACCACCCAGAAACTCATCTTGTTCTGTCGTCGTCAATTGGAAGAACACCCCGTCCGATAAGCGCACGATGTAAATATCATAATTGCCCGTTCGATTGCTGGCGTAGGCAATGTATCCCCCATCTGGGCTGAATAGCGGTGTGATTTCATCTGCGTCTGTCTCCCGAACCACTTGGGCTACACCGCGACCATCCGCAAGGCGAATGTAGATATTGCTGTTATTGGGCGTCGTCTGGCTATGCGCGGCGTAAACGACACTTAAACCATCCGCTGAAAAGTCTGATACGGTCTCGATTGTGAAATTGCCATCGCCCGTGACAGGCGTTTGGGCGAACCCTTCGGCCAGATTAATTGTCACGAGGTCTGTACCCGCCGACGGGTCTTGCTTGACGACGAGGACGCGCCTTCCATCGGGTGAAAAACTGGGATAGGCATAATTGGCTGAATCTGTCGTGATGCGTTGCGTTTGGCTAGTGCCCAAATTGAGCAAAAAGACTTCGTTGGTTTGGTTATCTATAGCCGTGCCGATGAAAATCACTTGCGTGCCATCTGCCGAAAAACGCGGCTGTTGCGGGTTGGTCAATGCGATGCGATTGGCCCAACGCAAACCCAAGTCTTCGCCCTGCTGGCCATCAATATTGACCGCATACAGAACCCACCCGTTGAAAGAAGCATCATAGCGCTGATAAACCACTCGCTGGCCAGTGGGGTGAATATCGGGATTAGCGATAGAATCGGCATTCAACAAATCACCTTCTTGATAAGTCCCACTCGATAAGGTGATGAGGAAAGGTTCATAGAAGCCATTGCCGAAGAAATCGCGCCCCCCCCATACGGCGAGTTTGCCGGCCAAAGGGGGCGGCGGGTCGAGCGGCGGGATGACCGCGCTTCCCTCTTGGGTCGGGGTCGGCGTAAAAGTCGGCGGCAGATCCGGCGTGCGGGTGACTGTGGCCGTCGGGGTGATAGTCGCGGCGGCCGTTTGGGTGATGGCGACGATAGCCGTACTGGTATTAAAGACGTTTTGGGTCAGGGCAATTTCTGTCTCAAAAGCGTTGGTGACAAAAAGCGCGGCTTGCGCCGTAGCCGCCGCCCGCGAGCTGTTGATGCCACTGCTGATGAGAATCACCAGCAAGCACACCACAAAAGCAAAAAGACCACATGCGATGATGACGGTGGTCAACAAGCGGCGCGGAATGCCCGGCGCAAACTCCGATTGATCTTTGAGCTTAGCCGCCTTTTCTTCCAACTTTTCTAGCATCTTTTGGGCGGCTTCGTTGGTCGGCTCTAGCTGTAGCACATTGGCCAAGCAGATACGCTTTTCATCGTCATCATCCACAAGGCGCGCCATCAAAAGCCATGCTTTGGCATCTTCAGGATTTTCATCTACCACTTCTTGTAACAACGCGCGCGCTTCTTCTTTATTGCCTTCCCGCGCGAGTTCAACCGCTTGCTGAAATTTGGGGTCTTCCGCCACAGTCATGCCTCCACTAGTGGGAAAAATAAGCGCATCATTGCCCTTCTTGTACGCGGAAGCGCACTTCGGGACGATAGCGTACCGATAAAATATCACGGTTATTATTTGTCACACGGATAACCGCATCTGCGCGCAAATCTACTTGGTACAATTGGAAAATATCGCCCTCCCGATTCGAGACAAAGCCAACGTAACGACCATCGGGCGTCCAATCGAGCGCGCGGTCTTCCGCCCCGCGATCGGCTATGGTTAGCTCGATGGGGTTATCGCCCTCCGCATTGATGACGTGGACATCAGCATCTCCGTCACGGTCGCTGAGGAAGGCGATACGGCGACCATCTGGGGACCAACGGGGCGACCAATTGTTGCCCGCCATATCGCGGATGCGCGCAATACTCACTTGGCCCTCGGCTTCGTCGCCCTCGCTGACAACGAAAGTGAGGGTGTACAAATCAAATTGGGTCGGCGTCTCTTGGTCGGCGGAATAAACAATCGTCGTGCCATCGGGCGACCAATGCGGGTCACGGTCTTGGGTGACATTAGATGTCAGCTGGCTGATGACTTGGGTTTGCAAATCGAGCAACCACAAATCATCGTCGCCATCCCAATCCGATACAAAGACAATGAGGCGCCCATCGGGCGAAAAAGACGGGCTAAAGGCATTGCGGATGCGTAAATCGGTCACTTGGGTGGCCAAAGCGGGGTCATTGGCTGGAGCGATGAAAATTTCGCTGACAGTAGACGGCTCTGGGTTGGCCTCGTCCGGCTGGTAAGTGACATCGCGCACAAAAGCGATGACCTCCCCCGTGCTATCATAAGTGACATCGCGGATGTCATCGCCCAACAAACGCTCCGCGCTACCATCGCCGCGGATTTGATATAACGACGGGTTGACTTGTCCAGCGGAGCGCCCTTCGTACAAGGCGGTATACTCCGATGGCGGTAGCAAGGTTGGCGAAGGGGTGAAGGTTGGCGTCTCGGTGGGGGTATTGGTGGGCGTAAAGGTCGGCGGCAAAGTGCTAACCGTGCGCGTAGAAGCATCCACGATGTAGGGCGTGGCCGTCGGCGGGGGCGTATTGGTTGGCCCGCTCGTCGGCAGGATGAGCGGGGGGCGCGTTGGCGTCGGCGGGGTGAACAAGGTAGGGGCCAAAACACCGCCGCCCACAACAGCTAGACCCAACAGGATGAGCACAGCTAACCATAAGGGATTAAACGCGCGACGGCGACGGCGGACAACGGGGCTAGCGCCCAAATCTACGGACGTCGGGCGGGGCGTGGGGCGCGCTTGTTGTTGCGATTGGCGCAGGCGTTCGTATTCTTCGCTATCAGAGTCGCGACGGGCCGCGGGGGTGGCGCGTCCGCCGCTCAATTTGTTCAACGCTTCTCTAGCGCGTTCGTTCTTGGGGTTAATACTCAACACCTTCTCTAAGCAAGCGCGCCGCTCGCTCAGGGTCGTGACAGACGATGCCAGCCAAATCCAAGCTAATTCGTTCATATCGTCTTCTGCGATGACTTCTTCGAGCAAACGACGAGCGGTCACACGGTCGCCGCCTCGCGCCGCCGCTATGCCCGCCTGCAATTTTTGCTCTAAACTGTCATACTCTGCCAAAGCGAGCCTCCCTCATGCAGTGATGATGTACCCTACTAATGATACTATAAACCGCACAAAACGGGCATTTTCGCCTATTGTTTTGTCGCGCGCGTTAAGAGGATTAGGTGAGGATAATGAACAAAACGATAGCGCCGATGATGACGAAAACAACCCATGCCGCAACCCCTATCCGCAATAAAGTACGGTTGCGTTCGGCGGCCTGTTTATAGTTTATTTTGTCGAGCGTTTGTCGCGCGGTTTCGTTATTCGGGTTAATAGCCAAGATGCGGTCTAACCATTTACGGCGCTCATCATCATTGGCGGCTATCTTGGCCATCCACATCATCGCCCGCTCGTTGCGTTTATCCTCAGCCAAAATTTTACGCAACATCACCCGTGCGCCCTGCTTGTTGCCGGCTTGGATAGCGCGCGCGGCCATCTGCAACAACTCTTCGCGATTGGGCACATCAGAACTATCGAATCCCACCATACTTCATCACCTTATATAGAAAAATCAAAACACACTTTGATACTTCGATTTTAGACAAGTTCTTGACAATTGCAAACAGACTTCGCTTAAGGTTTGGCACAGATAACCATTCATTGTACAATCCCACTCCATAACTGAGCGGGAACACTTGTGGAGAAACGCGCCCCTATGCATTCGGCGTTCAGCTATGTACAGCAACATCGAGAGCGTTTTTGTTGGCAACTGACCGACTTGCTCACAATCCCTTCTATCAGCACGATGCCCCAACACGCGGCCGATGTGCATCGCGCCGCTGAATGGCTCGCGGCGGATATGCGCGCAATAGGTCTAGACGCGCGCCTCATCCAAGCGCCCCCCGCGGCCCCCTTGGTTTATGGGGAATGGTTCGGCGCGGGCGACCAAGCGCCCACAGCGCTCATCTACTGCCATTACGACGTCCAGCCGGCCGCTCTTGCCGATGGCTGGGCGAGCGACCCTTTCCAGCCTATCCAACGAGACGGCAAGGTATACGCCCGCGGGGCGGTAGACAGCAAAAGCCATGTCATCATCCAGTTAAAAGCGATAGAAGCCCTCATCGCTAGCGGAAATTGCCCCATCAACTTCAAAGTGCTATTTGAAGGCGAGGAGGAGAGCGGTTCGGAACATATCTTCCGCTTTGTACGAGAAAACCCATCCCTGCTATCCGCCGATGTCTGTATTGTCTCCGATGGCAGTATGCCGCAGGTCGACCAACCGGTATTGGTATATGGGTTGCGGGGCATTCTTTCGATGGAGTTAGTCGTACAAGGGCCGCAACGCGATTTGCACAGCGGCCACTATGGCGGCAATGTGCATAATCCCCTACTGGCTTTGGCCCAGCTCCTCGCCCAATTTCACGACGAACAGGGGCGGGTGCGCGTCCCCGATTTTTATGCGGATGTGCGCCCGCTAGACGAAGACGAACGCGCCACTTTGGCCGCCCTGAACCCCATCGCAGAAGCGGAATGGCGCGCCGTGGCGAAAGCCCCGCAAATATGGGGCGACCCCGATTATAGCCTCTTGGAACGGGCCGGCGCGCGCCCCACATTAGAAATCAACGGCGTAGCAGGGGGGTACTTCGGCGATGGGTTCAAAACAGTCATCCCCGCCCAAGCCTTAGCTAAAATCAGTTGCCGCCTCGTCCCCGACCAAGACCCGTCTGATATTTACGCCAAAATCGAGCGATATATCGCGCAGTGCATGCCCCCCACAGTCCGTTACCAACTGCGCCCTTTGGAAGAAGGCACGCGCGGCGTCTTATTAGACCGTCATCATCCCGTTTGGCAGGCCGTCATCTCCGCTTATCGGCGGGCATGGGGCAAGACCCCTTTGCTCACCCGCGAGGGCGGCAGTATACCCATCGTTTCCGTATTCCAAGAGGAGTTAGACGCCCCTATCATCATGATGCCCTTTGGTTATAAAGGCGGCGGCGCGCATGGCCCGAACGAATATGTTATCCTAGACATGTTTTATAAAGGTATCGAGACTATGATCTACTTCGCCCATGACTTCGCCGCCCTACCTGCGAAGGCCTTCAAGACACGTAAAGGTATTTGAAAAATGCAATCCGCTCTTAATTATGCACAAGAAAAAGCGCAACCCTTCCTCGACCAGCTGATGCACTTTTTACGCATTCCCAGCATCAGTTCCCAAAAGGACAACGCCGCGGACGTGCGCCGTGCCGCCGAGTGGCTGTTGGCAGAACTACAATCCTTAGGTTTTACAGCGGAGCTGATTACCGCCCATCGCCACCCTATCCTATACGCTGAATGGTTAGGCGCCGGCCCCAACGCGCCAACGGTGCTCATCTACGGGCATTACGACGTCCAGCCGGCGGCAAAAGAGGAAGGATGGGATAATGCCCCCTTCGACCCCACTATCCACGATGGCAAACTTTACGCCCGCGGCGCGACAGATGATAAGGGACAATTGTATGCCCATGTCAAAGCTGTGGAAGCGATTTTGAAGACCAGTGGCGCTTTGCCCGTCAACGTCAAGTTTTTGATTGAAGGCGAGGAAGAAATTGGCTCGGCGGGCGTTTGCGCCTACGTCGCCCAGCATCCCGACCGCTTGAGCGCGGATGTCTGCCTCATCTCGGATTCTTCTATGGGCGATATAGAGCAACCCGTCATCGTCTCTGGCCTCAGGGGCATCATAACCATGGATGTAGTCGTCACCGGTCCGGGCGGGGATTTGCATAGCGGCATGTATGGCGGCAGTGTCCATAATCCCGCCCAAGCGCTCGCCGAGATTTTGGCGCAATTGCACGATGCCGATGGGCGCGTGACCGTGCCCGGCTTTTACGATGACGTGCAACCACTCACGCCAACGGAGCGCGAAGAAATGGCGCGTTCGCCTTTGGCAGAGGTAGATTGGCGACGCGAAACCGGCGCGCCAGCCCCCTATGGTGAACCCGATTACACCCTGCGCGAACGGATTGGCGCACGTCCCACGTTAGAAATTAATGGCATCGCAGGTGGTTACTTCGGCGATGGTTTTAAGACGGTTATCCCGCAAAAAGCGTGGGCTAAAATCAGTTGCCGACTCGTTCCCGACCAAGACCCCCAACGTGTTTACGAGCAAGTCGCCGCCCATCTCGCCCAAATAACCCCGCCCACCGTGACGCTCCAATGCACCCTGCGGGAACAGGGGCGTAAAGCGGCCGTGGTGGATACTAGCAACCCCATGATGCAAGCGGCCGTTCGCGCTTATCATAAGGGTTGGGGAGGTCAACCGCCTATCTTCGTGCGCGAGGGGGGCAGTATTCCCATCGTGAGCGATTTCCAAGAGGTATTAAAAGCGCCGGTCATCCTCATGGGGTTTGGGTTGAATACCGATAATCTCCACGCGCCCAATGAACACTTCTCCGTAGAGATGTTTTATCGGGGCATCCGCACCAGCATTCACTTTTTGTATGAACTCGCGCAAGCCTAAAAGGGGAAATTATGACAAATGCACACGATTATGCCCGCGAGAATAGCGGGCGCTTCCGCGATGAACTGAAAGCGTGGTTGAGCATCCCCTCTATCAGCACCGACGCCCAGTATGACGCGGATGTGCGCCGCGCCGCCGAATGGTTGGCGGAGGACATGCGCCGCATCGGGCTTCAGCGCGTTCAAATCATGCCGACGGGCGGCCACCCCGTCGTTTACGGTGAGTGGCTAGGGGCTGGCCCAGATGCCCCTACAGCGCTCATCTATGGGCACTACGACGTGCAACCCGCCCAAAAAGAAGACGGCTGGCATAGCGAACCTTTCCAGCCCGTAGAACGTGACGGGCGCATTTACGCGCGCGGGGCTTCCGACGACAAAGGGCAGGTTTTCGCTCATATGAAAGCGATAGAATCGCTGTTAGCCACCGACGGCGCGCCTATCAATGTCAAATATTTAATCGAAGGCGAAGAAGAAAGTAGTTCGCTCCATTTACCCCGCTTTGTAGAGGAAAACCGCGATTTGCTCCAAGCGGATATTTGCCTCATCTCCGATACAGGGATTCACTCCCTATCTCAACCGTCTATCTCCTACGGCGTGCGGGGCTTAGTGGCGATGGAACTCATCGTCACGGGGCCCAAACGCGATTTGCACAGCGGATTAGGCGGCATGGTTCATAACCCCTCCCAAGTCATCGCGGAGATTGTCGCCCAACTGCACGATGCCGATGGGCGCGTGACCGTGCCCGGCTTCTACGACGATGTGGCCGATTTATCCCCACAAGAGCGCGACATTCTGCGCCAAAGCGATTTGACCCCCGCCGAGTGGGAAGAACAAATTGGCGCCCCAAAGGATTGGGGAGAGCCAAATTTTTCGCGCGTGGAGCGTTCGGTAGCGCGCCCCACACTAGAAATCAATGGGATATATGGCGGATATACAGGTAGCGGCTTCAAAACCGTCATCGGCGCGCGGGCGGGCGTCAAAATTAGTTGCCGCCTTGTGCCCAACCAAAGGGCCCATCGCATCTACCAACAGGTGCGCGATTATTTGCTCTCGCTAGTGCCCCCCACCGTGACGGCGGAAATACGCGATTTTGGCACAGCCGACCCCGCCTTAACGGACATCCACCATCCCGCCATGCAAGCGGCGATACGCGCCTATGGTCATCATTGGACTAATCCGGCTATTTTGACGCGCAGTGGGGGCAGTTTGCCCATTGTCGCGGACTTGCAGAACAAGTTAGGACTGCCCATCATCCTAATGGGCTTCGCCTTGCCGGATGCCGCCGCCCACGGCCCCGATGAAAATTTTTCGCTGGAGATGTTCGATAAAGGTATCTCGACGATTATTCACTTCATGCAGGAGTGGGCATCGGGCTAACAATTGCTAACACGATAGCGGACGAAAAGTTGTATTTGCTGATATTCGTCAAAGCTGAGGGCGTGTTTATTGTTGAGGAGCGCCAAAGCCGCTACTAATTTCAACGCGGCTTTATCATCTTCAAATTGATAAACAGAACGCAGGGTACAAAGCGCATCTGGGCCACCAATTTCGCCCAATGTGGTGAGGATGGCGACAGCCTCCGCATGGGTGGCCCCAGCATAATAATGCGCTACCAACGGCTCGACAGCGTCTTCTTCCATCGCTAATAAAATCATACGGGCCGCGCCGCGTTTTGCCGCATTCATGCTGGCCAGATGTTCGATAAGCTGTTGAAAATTTGGGGACATATTTAAAGCCCCTTGCTCCAATCATCATCAGTATACCGATTTTTTAACCCCCAAAGCAATCTTCCACACAGCCCAGCTTGATTGCTTTCCCGACCCGTTCAGCTGTGTCATAATCACTTAAAAATGCGTTTTCAGCGTTAGAATGTGTGCGATAAATGTACGGTATCGTCGCTTTGCTAGATGAAAGTAGCGCTACTCGTGTTGTGGCTTTGCCTCACTTTTCATTTCACGTCGCTAGGCTATCCAGATAATCTAGCGCCACTGCTAGCCGATTACTGCGCTACACAAGGGCGTTTATCCGTTTCCACAAGTGGATTGGGATTATTTCTAGGTGATTATCCTGTCATCTACACGCCGATTGTGCGCCATTATGAACTGACGCTATTCCACCGCGATATTCACTAGCGGGCGCACGATACAGCCATAAGCGCGAACGAATATTATGCGCCTCATGCTTGGTTGCCGCATATCACGCTCGCGCAGAATGCCCAGCTCACGCTCAGCGCTTGCCCACAGCAGATAGCATGGTTCGCCCAATATACATATCATTGGCGCATATCTATCACACAATTAGCGCTCATCTCTAACGGGATAGATGCCCCGTTGGAGGTATTCCCTTTGGCTTCGCGGTGATGTTTTGTCGCAATTTTGCGCCAACAACTATATACTAAACAAACAACGCTTATACACCTTAATGAGTCGCTTTTTTACGATGGACAACCCTACTTCGCCCCGCGCAGTCATCATTACGTTCATCCTTGTGATGGTCATCATCGTGGCTGGAGGCGCGCTACTATTAGCCTCGCGCCCAGAGCCTATCCGCATCACGATTAACCCGCCTTTGCCGACAGCCACGCCATCGCCTACGGCCACACCGTCGCCTATCCTCGTATATGTCACGGGCGCGGTCGCCCAGCCAGAGACGCTAGTGGCTTTGCCCGCAGGTAGCCGCGTCACGGATGCGTTAGAAGCGGCGGGCGGTTTGAACGACAATGCCGATTTAGAGCGCGTTAACCTCGCGGGTCTACTGCGTGACGGCGACCATGTTCACGTGCCCGCAATCAACGAAGCGCAAATCGCCTTGCCAACGGCAACAGGCGGCGACATCATCCGTATCAACAGCGCCACGGTAGAGGAATTAACCCGTTTACCCGGCATCGGGCCCGCCCTAGCTCAACGCATTGTAGATTACCGCACCGCGAACGGCCCCTTCACCTCGCTAGAATCGCTCGATGCGGTAGAGGGCATAGGGCCAACCTTGCTGGCTAACTTAGAAAGGCTTATCCGCTTCGATTAGCCGATGCGTTTGCCCGTGCGCGTATCGAAGAAAAGCACCTCGTCGCCCTTGAGCGCGCAATAGACCGTTTCGCCACGCTGAACCCGCACATCCAAGGGGACAGCTAAAGACCAATGCTCGCGCCCCAACCAAACCTCTAGTAACTGGTAGCGCTCTGCGTAATAAGCTTGGATCTGTTGTACCACCGCGGGCGTCCCGTCTTTTTGTAAGATGATATGCTCTGGACGGATACCCGCGGTAACGGCTGTGTCATCGGGCAAATCTTTGCGGATGGGCAAGCCGCCGAAGTTTTCGCCAAACCAAATCCCGCCGCGCGCCACACCTTGAAACAGATTCATTTTGGGCGTGCCGATAAATTCCGCGACGAATAAGTTCGTGGGACTAGCGTATAAATGCTCATACGTGCCGATTTGCTCTAAGCGACCCTCTCGCATAATAGCGATGCGGTCGGCTAGGGCGGTGGCTTCCGTTTGGTCGTGGGTGACATAAAGGGTAGTGACAGGGAATTGTCGTAGCAAACGCTTGAGTTCTAGGCGCGATTCTGTCCGAAATTTAGCGTCTAGGTTGGCGAAAGGCTCATCGAGCAATAAAATACGCAAATCGCGCGCCAAAGCCCGCGCAATGGCGACGCGCTGTTTTTCCCCGCCGGAAAGTTGCGCTGGTTTGCGCGCCAGCAATTGTTGGAGACTAATACCCGTTATGGCAGAAATAGAGCGGATGCGTTGGGGGATTTCTCGTTCGCGTTTGCGGAGGCGCAGAAAAAAGCCTATTGTGCGCTCTGATTCCCAATGGGGGACGAGCGCAAATTCTTGAAAGACCATGCCAATGCCGCGTTCACGATGGGGAATCTGCTGGATGTCCACCCCATCATAAAGCACGCGCCCATGGTCGGGGCGCATCAGCCCGGCGATGAGCCGCAACAAGGTAGATTTGCCACACCCCGACGGCCCTAATAGCGCCAACACCTCGCCCGATAGCATCTTGAAAGACACATCTTGGAGCGCACGGGCGACGCGATGCCCTTCTGCATCCATTTCAAACTGTTTATAGAGGTGCTCAACGGTTAATGTGACCATATCGTTGTAAAATCTTTTTAGTATTTATAACACTTTTTTCAGATGTAAGGCGTCTGCAAGGTCAGCGTGGCAATTTGGAAATTTGGATACCCTTATCATATCTATTATCAAAAAGGTCTGCTGATATGTCTACTATTGACTCTTCCGTGACCGTATCAGGGTCCGAAGTCACAACCGAAAATCGGACGATGACCAAAGATATTTCTGCCAAAGCCAAGCGTTTGGCGGCAATAGACATGACCCGCGGGCTAGCTCTCATTTTCATGCTGATTAAACATTCTGCCGGGCGTGTGCCGGGACTGAATTACCGCCCTGACTTTGGTTGGGATGAACTGAATCTATTCGCCAATGGCTATCCGTCAGAAATTTGGATAGGGCTGGTGGGTGGCACCGTCATTTTCTTTATCATGTCGGGTTTTGGGCTAGCTTTTTTTGAAGCGTCTCGGCTGAAGAAAGGCTGGACACAATGGCAGGTGAGCCGCTACTTGCTCATTCGCGGCGCGGTACTCATCGCGTTTGATTGGTTAGTCTTGCCGTGGGATTTTTACCCAACCGTTGCTTATCGTCCATGGGCTTATTTCGTCTTAACATCCATCGCCATTTGCTTATGGTGTATCGCCATATTGCGCTTTTTATCCACACGCCAACTCATCGTGCTCATCGTGCTCATCACGGCGGGTACGCAGGTGTTATATTACACCCTCGGCGGGCCGCCTTCGGATGTGAATTTAGTGCGTTCATTATTCCTCTACATCGCGCCCAATGACCCTATTGATTTCGGCTTCCCTGTGATTCCGTGGCTGGCCGTGATGTTGGTTGGCTTCGTCAGCACCCGCTACATCAAAGAGCATCCGGAACGGTTTTCCACCTTCACCCTGCTGGGAAGCATCATCGCTTTCAGCGGTTATGGGCTGGTCATCTTGTTCAATGACTTTGGCCGACTCTATCATGAACACCCCCTGATTATGGGCAAACACCCGCCGAGCTTGGACTATTTGTTCTTTTATTTCGGTATCACTTTCGCTTGTTTGCATCTCTTTGGCCGCTTCAGCGCGTGGGAGCAATCGCCTATCCTGCGCGGCTTGGCGTTACTAGGGCAGACCTCGTTCTTCTTCTACCTCATCCATTCTTACGTGCTATCAGCGACGATACTGCCGCTCCGTCGCTTCATTGACCAGCCGGTCTTGCTCAGTTTTGTGGGTTGCGCGCTCGCGCTGGTCATCTTGTACCCGCTCTGCGTGAAATATCGCCAAATTCGTTCCGCGCGCCCGAATAGTCTTTTGCAATATCTATGAGGTCTGTTTGGAGAGGGGCGCTTTTAAGGCGCCCCAACTTCACCTTAGGCCGCTTCAATTTCAGCTGAAGGCACTGCATCTATTTCAGACACCTCGCTTTCTTGCTCCACATTGCGGATAGAGGGCACTAAATAGCCCGCTAAGCTCACTGTTGCGCCGATGATGGCCGTGCAAACGAACATGAAGCCCATACCGGCCCCCGGCCCGGTGCCCACTAACGGCCCCAAAAGCGGAGCGAGGGCGCCATCATGGGCTAGCATCGGCTCGAACAATTGGTCCGCCAACGGGCCAGAGAGCAAATAGCCCACCGGGATGAGGATTTGGCGGAAAGCGAACAGCGCCGAAAAAACGCGCCCCTGTAGATGAAGCGGCACGCTTTGTTGCCAAATGGCGCGGTCTCCGCTGACGATGAACGGGATGAAGAAAGACGTCGCGATAGCCCCCACAAACCAGACGGGTAAAGAGCGCCCAACCCCCATCAAAAAGTCGCCAAAGCAAAAAGAGAGGGCCGCACAAGCGAGCACATTATGTATCAATGGTCGCAGACCCCCGCGCGAGCTAACCCATAACGCCCCCAATACCCCGCCGAAGCCCAAAGCCGCCCGCACCAACGCAAGAGTGAGTTCATCGCCGCCGCTTCGGGCCAATATCATGGCGGGCATCACCGAAAGGTAGGTTAGCGAAGCCGTGAAGTTGAGCGTGGTGAAAATGAGCATCAAACCCAATAGGCCCTTGCGATGCCAAATATAGCGGATACCAAACGTGATTTGTGACCAATAACTCTGCGGCGTGTCTTCTTCGTCCACGCTAGGGGCTGGCCGCGGAAAGCGCACCACTAGCAAAGCGCTTATGGCCACGATAAAAGACACGATGTCCAAAGCCATGATGCCCCCGATGCCAACTATCGGCAACGACAGACCAGCGATGACGGGCGCGCCAATAGTCGTTAAATTATCGCCCAAAGCGCGTAGGCCATTGGCGCGCATGTATTGTGTCGGTGGGATGAGCGTGCTGGTGGCCGCGGAATAAGCGTTCAATTGGAACGCCTCAAATGCCCCGGCGACGGCCTCCGCCACGTATAGATGCCAAATTTGCAACTGGCCGCTAGTGAATAAGCCCAGCATGACCACACTACTCATGCCTGCTCCCAAATCGGCCAACATCATCACGATGCGGCGGTCGAGGCGGTCAACCCAAATACCTGCAATCGGGCTGAGCAAAATATAAGGGCCAAAGGCGAAAAAGCCTAGCAAAGCTACAGTGGCCGCTTCGTTGGTTTGTTGGTAGGCCCAAATGAGCAAGGCGAAGCGCGTCATAGCTGTGCCCAAGGCCGAGGCCATTTGCCCTAGCCAGATGCTGATAAAAGTTCGCATTCCCGGATGTGTTGTCATATACCCTCTTTCGGACTGTTGACGAGTAGCGAAAATAAAAACGCCGCTGGTGGGCGGCGTCTTAACGGCAGACGACAATTAGTCATCTATTAGTGGAGGCGCCGCACGATGCGTATATCTGAAGGTCTCATCCATGCGAATATCATAATCAGGATTATCACGATACATACGCGGCTCTTGAAGGCATTGAAGACGGCTAATATAAATTAACATGACATAGAAAAAAGTCAATAAGGACTTTAAGGGGTCATCAGGTATCATCTTTTTATCGTCTTAAAGCACTTTGACCCAAAAGCGCCCAAATATACCCACGACCGGGCGCGAAGAAAAACGACAACAAAAACGCCCCCGTCATGATGAGCACAATAGCCGCGCTAGGCGGCAAATTGGCATACCACGCCACATACATACCCACTAGGGCGCACAAAGAAGATATAAAAGCCGAGAGCAACATCAAATGATGGAGACGGCAGACATAAAGGCGCGCAGTTGCCGCAGGCGTGATGAGCATCGCTGATAATAACGTCACGCCCAGAGCTTGCACCCCAGTGACAATGGTCAGCGCCAACAAAACCAACAAGCCCATGCGTAAAGCCTCCGACGGCAGACGCAAGGTATCGGCCAAGATGGCATCAAACGACACGATGAGCAACTCTTTATATAGCAAAAATACCGTCAGCAAAATACCGCCCCCGACCAACCCAATGAGGAGCAAATCTCTTGGGCCGACGGCTAAAATATTGCCGAAAAGGATTTCTGTTAAGTCCGTGGCAAAAGCCCGACGCGAGGCGATGATGGCGACCCCTAACGCCAACATGCCCGTAAAAACAATGCCTATAGCTGTATCTTCGCCGACACGCCCGCGCCGCGTCAAAAAACCAATGGCCAATGCGGCGATAATCGCCGTCACCAGCGCGCCGCCCACCACCTGCCCGCGCCCGCCCGTGATGAACGCAATCGCCACGCCCGGCAAAATGCTATGCGATAGCGCATCCCCCAAAAAAGCCATCCCCCGCGTGACCACAAAAGCCCCCATCACGCCACTCACCACGCCGAATAGCATACTCGCGAGAATGGCCCGTTGCATGAATTCTGGCTGTAAGGGGCCTAGCAGAATCTGTTGAATATCCATATACCCTCTTAAATGAAACAAAGTCTCAATTATAGAGCCCCTATGCCCGATTCAACAAGCCTCAAGGGTTTTTCGTCTCATTTTTTGCTAATATTGAAGAACAGATAGATAAAAATAAAGAAAACTTCATATTTTCTCAATTCTAAATTCATTGAATTGATATAACATTATCAAAAGCAAGAAAAATCAACCAAGTCAATAATAGGATGGTTTCTCACGATGGGTGCTAAAATTTTATATATTGAAGATAATCCCCTAAATATGCGCCTAGTCCGCAAAATTCTAACGAGCTTAGGGCATTGCATGATAGAAGCGATGGATGGGCTAAGTGGCGTGACGATAGCCGCTCGCGAGAAACCCGATCTTATCCTCATGGACATCAATCTACCTGATATAGACGGTTTTGAGGCGACATCACGCCTTAAATCGGACCGCATATTAGCGAATATCCCGATTATCGCCTTGACCGCGAATGCCATGCACGGCGACCGCGAACGTTGTCTAGCGGCGGGTTGTGATGGTTACATCGCTAAGCCGGTCTCCAAACAGGAATTGCGCGATGCCATCGCCACTTTCGTTGGCGATTATGATACAGCGCAAGTCTAGAATAAGTTAGCTTTATCCCACGCTTTGGGGAAGCGGGTCAATACGTCGACGCCCCCTTCTGTGACCAATACATCATCTTCGATGCGAACGCCCCCCACCCCCGGTAGGTAAATTCCCGGTTCTATCGTAAAGACCATGCCAACCTCTAAGGTCATCGTGTTGTTGGGGGCGATGTTGGGCCATTCGTGCCCTTGCAAGCCCAAGCCGTGCCCGGTGCGATGGATGAAGTAATCGCCGTAGCCTGCCGCGGCGATGACCTCGCGGGCCGCTTTATCTACATCATGACCACTGACGCCGGGCTTAGCTGTGGCGATTGCCGCTTCATTAGCGCGGTATACCGCCTCATAGATTTCGCGTAGCTGTCCGTTGGGGGGGCCAGCGTAAAAGGTTCGGGTGATGTCTGACGGGTAGTCATCGTACAAGCATCCATAATCAACGAGCAAAAATTCCCCCTCGCCCCAGACGCGCTCGCCTGTGCCGCCATGCGGTAACGCGCTGTTAGGTCCCGTCAACACAATAGGCGCGAATGCGTCCCCCTGCGACCCGTTCGACATCAGCTCATCGGCAAGTTTGGTAGCGATAGCTTTTTCGGTCATGCCCGGCTTTGCCCATGCCAACGTGTTTTGCAAAGCGGTTTCGCTGATGGCGATAGCGCGGCGAATAGCGGCGATTTCTTCCGCTGTTTTAATGGCCCTTTGGTGCAGAAGGGTGGCGCTTTCATCTAAGATAGCCTCTGCAGGCAACCCCGCCGCTTGCAGGGCTAAAGCTTCGTAAACGCGCATCGTCATGCCGTCTACACCCACTCGCTTTTGTTTTAACCCCAATTCCTCGACCGCGCGGCGGAACGCGCCTTCGTAGCCTTCGCCATCGCTCCAGACAAAACGGCGCGCATTGAGGTCGGGGCGGCGGTCGAGCTTGGGCGTTTCTAGTTCAGGTATGATGAAAGCTAAGCCATCGCGCGATAATAAAGCAATCGTGGGCCGTTCCGACAGATGGAAATGAAGCCCCGTGAAATAGACCATATTAGCGCCGGGCACGATGGCCAGCGCATCGGCGTTTGATGTCGTGAGGAGGCGTGCGATACGCCCCTGCCAATCATAGCTAGGCATGTTCTCTCCGTTTCTGCTTAGGTGTTGGGGCGTACGGCCACAATGCGCGTATTGTGGTCATCTTCTTCATAGTAGACGATATTCCAAACATCGAAGACATTCGCCATTTCGCCCAATTCCAACAGGAATTTAGGATTAAAAGCCGGCACTTTTTCCAAATAGCGCTCGTTGTACGTCTCGTAAATGATGCGCCCCCCCGGTTTGATAGCTGCCTTGATTTGCGGGTATAAATCGCGCCGCAAATAACGGAACACACAGATGAGGTCGTAACTTTCTTCGTCTAATTCTAATTCGTCTAGGTCTATCTGGAGCAAATTAATATTGCGAAGGTTTCGCATGGTCATTTCGGCGCGGGCGCGTTGCAACGCAACACGGCTAATGTCTATGATGTCTGTGCGGTAACCCTGAGCGGCCAGCCATAGGCCATTTTGTCCATACCCTGCCGCTAAATCAAGAGCAATCGGGGTGGGCGCATCGGGTTCTACAGGTGGCGTGAATTGTAGCAATAGCGGGTCTGGCGCGGGGAACGGCTCGCTCAGCATACTGCGATAAATTTTATCCCAACGCACGCGGTCATCAGCAGACATTAAGCGTCTTTGCCTCCGTAAATGGGTACATAACTGAGCGCGGATGGCACCGCTTGTAAATAACCTTCATCACCCGGCAAAAGTTTCGCATGGGGGTTACGCTTTTGGCGCATCATCAGTTGATAAGCGATACGCACCGTTGTGAAATCAGGCTCGCGCCATGCAGAGGGAAAGCCCAATGCTTCTGCCAAAGCCCGAATTTGCCGCCCGCCTGCGCTATCCCAATCTGGCGCTTGAGACGCTAATAAAGCCCGTCCCGATGCCTGCTGGTGGGGCGGTAACAGCTTGCTAGCCATTTTATCAAAGAGTGGCGCGCTTTGCTGGGCGCTCAGTTGCTCTGCCATACGTTGAACATCGGGCGGCAAAGCCGATAGAGGCACTGCTCCTACTGCTTCTGCATCCCCCAATACAGGCAAAACGGGCGGGCTATCGCATAGCGCTTGCCATGCTTCGGCATTCAGCCACGGCCCTATGACTTCTGCAAAATCCGCCCCTGCCCCGCCGCGATACGCCATGAATGAAGCATGGCCGGTATCGAGCGCTAGCTCTAGACAACTGCCGAAAGTCGATAACGCCTCCCCCACAGGCCGTACATCGCCCACTTGCGACGCTTCCACGAGGATACGCCGCCATGATGTCTCGTCATCAGGACTCAGGAATAGCTTAAGTGTGCGGGCATAGGTACGGCCGGGTATCAGGCCAAAAGGGTCGTACTGCTCCCACCCCTCGCGGGTGAGCGTGTAGCGCAGTCGGTCGGCAATATCATCAATGAGCGCGCGCCGCTCAGAGAATAAGAACAGGTTGTGCCAACGAATCATGGATGTCCTCATGGGTGTGTTGTGATGTGTCATGAGCATAACACACAACGCTTCCAGAGTCCATGAAGCCCATATCACGGCAGAGCTGGCGCATAGTGGGGCTTTCGCCGGTGGTGAAAATCAGCTCACATCCTTTTTCGATAGCCACATCTAAAGCGGCAGAGAGCAGGGCTTTATCATATTCAGGCGTGCGAATTTCTTTAAGGATAGCATGGGCGTTGATATGGGCGGTATCCTCGTGGAACGTGACGCGCGCCACCCCCACCGGGAAGGCATAGCGGTATAAAACGAGGTCAGTTTGTGCGCCAATAAACACTTCGCGCATCGAACGTCCGACGAAAAGCGGTTCAACCCCTGTTGCATAGACATCATAATAGGCGTTGCGCCATACATACCACCACATGGCGATACCATGCTGGTCTTGAGCCTTGCTGATGACGGACCCTTCTGGCAAAGGCGGGGGCTTGCGCGCAGGGGCATCCTTGGGGCGATAAACCATGATAGGCGTTTCGCGTTCGATACTAAGGCCGAGGTCGCGCAGAGACTTGCCGAAGATCGGCGGGAATAACCCCTCTACAAACGTGATGCGTGGTTGGCGTTAAAGTTCCCGCAGGCGGTCTAGCCCATTTTCAATATATTTCCCGCTAATCCATGCGGTGTTGCGGCGCGGCGTGATGTAGTTAAGATAACCTACAGGATTGGTCGGGTGGTAAATCACATCCACAAAGCCCAGTGCTTCTTCTTGAGAGCCGAGGCGCAAATGCGCCTGAAGGAGATGTTCCTGTACTTGGCGCATTATCACGCGCGATTCTTTCACCTCTGCATCGCTCATCATCTATAATGTCTCACTTCATAACGACCTATTTCTTTAGCATATCATAGACCATAGCGCATCGCACACGATTAGGGTTTGAAAACGCGCAGATTTTGGGATAAAGACCATTAGAGCGCAAAGGTGCGGCATTCTGTTTTTTGGTTAAAATGGAAGCGCATAAACACACAGGGAGCGCAAGATGAAAGCAGTGGTCACCGGCGGCACGGGATTTGTGGGTTCGCATATTGTGAGGGCGTTAATCGCTGATGGGCATTCTGTGCGGGTTGTGCATCGCCCCACATCGCCTATGGCGGCACTGGCGGGCGTCGCTTATGAATCCGCCATCGGCGACATTACCGACGCAACCTCTTTAGAAGCGGCCTTCGCAGGTTGTGACTGGGTCTTCCATGTAGCGGCTGTCGCCGATTATTGGCGCGCAGATACGGCGCGTTTATTCCACGTCAACGTAGAGGGGACTAAAGCCGTTCTAGCGGCCGCGCGGGCGGTCGGCGTCCAGCGGGTTATTTTCACTAGTAGCGCCGCGGCCATCGGTCTGCGCGCAGATGGAATGCCTGTAGATGAAACGCATACATTCAATTTATCGCCCAAGCAATTTCCTTACGCCTATAGCAAAGTGCTAGCAGAACAAGCTGTCGCTCAGGCTGTCATGGATGGGCAAGATGTCGTCATCCTCAATCCGAGTATTGTATTAGGGCCAGCGGATTTGAACGTTATCTCTGGTAGCTACATTGTGGAAATCGCGCGTTGGAGTTGGCTAACCCCGTGCACATCAGGCGGGGCGGGTTTTGTGGATGTGCGCGATGTGGCGCGCTGGCATCTGGTAGCGGCGAAGCAGGGACGGACAGGGGAGCGTTACATCCTCAGCACAGCGAATTATCTGCATCGCACCATTTACGACCTTGTGGCACGGGTGGCGGGTGTGCCGCGTCCGCTTTTCAACATGCCGTCGGCGCTTTTGCCCCTCATCGCGGGCCTAGCAGATGCTTTGACGCAGATAGGGGTTAAATTGCCTGTAGATGCCAATCAAGTGCGCTTAGGGGCGCGTTTCGTCTATTTTGATGCTCGCAAAACGCATCAAGAACTGGGGCCGCCGCGCTTCACCATTCCCCAAAGCATCACCGATGCTTACGCATGGTATCGGGATAATGGTTATATCCCCCAAACGCCGCTGACGCGCGGTCTGGCGTGGGTGGGGCGGCAGTTATTACGTCGCTAGTGCACGTTTTGGGCTTTAGCCATAAAATGACCGATAATCTCTAAAAGTTGCGCTTTGTTGACCGGTTTTGATAAATAATCGTCACAACCCGCATCAAGGCATCGTTCGCGGTCGCCATACATCGCGTTAGCTGTTAGCGCCACGATGGGGATATGCGCCAAATGGGGAGTAGCTTTGATACGTCGTGTCGCTTCTAGTCCGTCTATATCCGGCAAATTGACATCCATCAAAATAAGGGCGGGTTGGCCGGATTCCGTCATATCAATTGCCGATAATCCATCCATCGCTTCTAACACCTCGTAGCCGGCGTGTTGTAAAATCTTCCGCACAAGGCGCATATTTTGGGGGTTATCTTCCACACACAAAATCTTCAAACACATGGGATTAGGCCTCCTCAGCAAATTGCCACTTCCTCAACTCTAGCACAGCTTTGTATTGTGGAAACGTTGATTTTTATGAATAATTTGCGCTTTTTTATCGGGGAGGCAGAAGATAATTAATCTTTTCTGGCACGGGCGTCAGCAGGTAAACATCTGCGCGGGTGCTCCACCCGACGAAATCGGCATCGCTGTAACCCAAATCGAGCCAATAAGGTGTGCGGCGTGGCCCGCCCGTATCCGCCATGATGCCCAAACCATATCCCGGTACGTAAAGCTGTGTGCGATAGGGGATGATATTGGGGTCGCCAGCGATGATGCCTTTTTGAAGCTTCATACCAATAGAGGTAACATCATCGCCGCCCAGCGCCGCTGGGTGATAGCTGGTGGTCACCATATTTCGCAGAACGCGCCAGTATTCGCGCGGGCCTTCTGGGGTATCTATGGTGCGGAGGACGATTTGGGTACCATAGGCGATGATTTCATCCACAGGCTCAGCGACAATAGCGCTACTGATTTGCTCGCGGTGGATTTCGACGCCATTTTCCATGCGAACACGGTAGATAATCTGCGCTGTGCCGTTTAAGCCGCCTTGGATGATGGCGCGTGTGTCCAATTCCAGCGTCTCATCCGGTTGGTAAACCGTCTGATAAGGGATGACCTCGTTTTCGGTGACTAAGGTCTCGGTCGCACGCACCACTTCAATTTGCATCCCCGCCGCAACGGGGGTATCTGCAGAAGGGATAGTGTAATCCATGTCGGCCAGCAGTATACCCGTTTGGGCCACCGCTTCGCGCACACTGCCGCCTAGCACGCGCGCTTCAAATGTTTGGCCATCTGCGGTTATCGTTATGGGCTGGGCGCGTTGGATGCGGATAGTCATTGCCTCGGTCAATGGGGCGCTAACATCGGGTTGGATTTGGTCGGCTAAGTAGAGGACGATTTGCGCTTCAAACAAGGCGTCCCCTACTGTATCGGCGGTTGTCACCCTTGTTTGGCGTTGGCCGCCATCTTCGATATGAATGGTCACCGCGCGTTCGACCATGATTTGCGTCACGGGTACCGGCCAAAGCGGCAATTCATCTTTGGGGGCTAGGGTCCCATCCAAGTAAACGCGGTCGCTAGGGCCTAAATGGATACCAGCGCTCTTGAGGATGTCGTAAGGATTATCAAATGGCGTACGAAACAGGCGAGCTTGCCCGTCAACAATCAGCTGGACATCGCGGGCTTTATCTACGTATAGGGTCATGCCATCGCGTAACAAACTGTTCAAAGGGTCGGATACAGCATCGTCTGCTGATAACTGAATCCCTTGTTCTTTTAGCAAATCTTCGACCGTCTGCGCCGTCGTATGTACGGTCTGTGGGTTGCCTTCTATCATTAAAGTGATAGCGCGGCTAATGGGCATGGGCGTTGGTAGCGGGACTGTCGGTAAGATGGCCAACCCCAACGTGCATAGTAGCGAGATGGTGGTCAGCGTGATAACCGCGCCCAAAACCAGCAACCATAAATCAAACGGGCGGCGCGGGCGTATTGGACGGGTAGGGTGGGTGTCGTCCAAGGTGTAATGTTGTGGTTGGGTATCATCTGGGGCAATAGGTGGTTCAAACACAGACATAGGGTTATTTATCGCTCTGTTTAGCTTATGCCCAAGTTATACTTGAGTATTGTTAGCATTGTACACACTTTTTATACGCCGTCTATCGCGCACACAATCTTATAGGCGTTAAAAGCCCATCATCCACCACGAATGCACGTTTACGTCTAGCGACGCTCTATGATAGAATCAGCAACGATGAAAGAGCAAGAGGTTGTCTCAGGTGTCCCCAGTTAATCAACATCGGCGCGCGACATTCCGCCAAATCGGCTTCATCGCCTTATTGATGGCGCTGTGGTGGGGAGTAGAGCAACTGAATAGCGCTGTCT
Organism: Anaerolineaceae bacterium; assembly: GCA_037441665.1. Taxonomy (GTDB): domain Bacteria; phylum Chloroflexota; class Anaerolineae; order Aggregatilineales; family Phototrophicaceae; genus JBBIRQ01. The sequence continues at coordinate 77,474 of JBBIRQ010000016.1, forward strand.
CGAACAGGCGGCCGGTGCTCAGTGGTGCAGAAGGCGCTTTGCTCTACGTGGCGGCTTTTGATGGCTTTTCCGATGAATGGGAGCAATATCAAGGGCGGCGTATGGCCCAAATTATCGAGGGCACGCTAGAATTGAGCGGCGATGAAGGCACTTTCTACTCTGTCGCTTTGCCATCCTTCGCCAACTTTGACGCGCAGATAGATGTCAACCCGCTAGAGAACCCCAATGATGAAGGCTTTGGCTTGGTCTTCCGCCTGCGCGACCCGCAAAATCTGTACTTCTTTTTCATCAGTAGCGACGGCTATTATCGGGTCAGTCGCGTGGTGAATGGGGTCGAAAAACGGCTGAGCACGTGGATACCTTCTGAACACATTCGCCAAGGGACAGACACTATTAATCGCCTGCGGGTCATCGGTTTAGGAAGCCAATTCCAATTCTACATCAACGGGCAAATTGTCCCCCTTTGCATCCCCGATTCCCCGCAAGGAGAGAGCACCTATTCCGCGGGACAATGTTTTGGCACGATGACCGAAACGCTCACCGACGAGACGTTCGCAGAAGGGCAATTGGGCGCGGTCATACAGGCCAGCGGCGATGATATGCGGGTGCGCTTCGACCATTTCCTCGTCTTCCAGCCCGACGTCAGCGCTTTTGTCTATCGCCTTTTCGAGCGTATCCCGACGGACCTTTTCAGCATTGTTGGCGTATGAGGTGACCGATTCATGAAAGTGCATTTGCGGCTTTTAGGTTGCCGTTTGAATCAGAGCGAAATAGATGCGATGGCCCGTCAATTGGTGCTTTTGGGGCACGAGGTCGTGGATGACCCCGCGACCGCCGAGCATATCATCATCAATACTTGTGCGGTCACCCAGCAAGCTACCAAAGATGGCCGCAAACTCATTCGCGAGCTAAACCGACAAAACCCTTCTGCAAGCATCATCGCCACCGGCTGTTACGCCCACATCGCCCCTCAGGAACTAGCGGCTCTACCGGGCGTGACGCAGGTGGTGGATAATGTGAAAAAAGAGGCGTTAGTCGCGCAATTAACAGGCCAGAAGATACCCGACTTCGATTTAGAACCCTTCCAGCGCAACGGAAGACCTTCCCTACGCACGCGGGCTTTCATCAAAGTGCAAGATGGATGCGATAATGCCTGCACCTTTTGCATCACCACGGTAGCCCGCGGCCAAAGCAGAAGTCGCCCCCCACAAGACATCATCGCTGAAATTGCTTATCTACAAGCCATGGGCTATCAAGAAGCCGTCCTAACAGGCGTGCATCTGGGGAGTTACGGGCACGATTGGGGCGATGCCAAAGGGCTATACCATATCGTCGCGCGCATCTTGGAAGAAACAGCTATACCGCGCCTGCGGTTATCTTCCTTAGAACCGTGGGATTTATCCGATGATTTTTTCACCCTGTGGGCGAATTCGCGCCTGTGCCCTCATCTGCATTTGCCCCTACAAAGCGGTTGCGATGCCACGCTCCGCCGCATGGCACGGCGCACGACCCAAGCACAATTTGAGCGCTTAGTCACCATCGCACGCCAAAATATCCCCAATTTACGCCTCACTACTGATGTCATCGTCGGCTTTCCCGGCGAGACGGACGAGGAATTCGCTATCAGCGAGGCTTTCATCCGCCAAGTGGGGTTCGATGGCTTGCACGTCTTCCGCTATAGCGCGCGCGTCGGGACGCCTGCGGCCCGCATGAAGGGGCAGGTTGCGGCGGCCGTCAAACGTGAACGCAGTCAGCATTTACAAGCCTTATCCAACCAGTGGGAACAGGATTTTGCCGCGCGCTTCGTGGGGCAAACCGTAGAGGTATTGTGGGAGCAAATCGGCGGGGTGGACGACAAGGGCTTTTTCAACCACGGTTACACGGCCAATTACATCCGCGCGCAGTGCGTGCATCCGCGGGCGCTGACCAATCACATCACCCCCGCACAGGTCATCCATGCTGAAAATGGTCAATTACACGTCGTTCCTATGATAGAATAAAAAGAATCTGCTATAAAAGGATGCCTAATGGACCCCAAAGAACAGTTGAACGCGGCTCTAAAAGAAGCCATGAAAAATAAAGATAATCTGCGTCGGGATGTCATCCGCATGACTTTGAACGCTATCAAACAAGTTGAAGTAGATACCCAACAAACTCTCTCGCCAGAACAGGTCCTCGAAATCATCCAAAAAGAGGCCAAAAAGCGCCGCGACACCATCGCCGAGATGGAAAAAATTGGGCGCACTGAACATCTCGACCAAGAACGCCAAGAATTGAGCGTGGTGGAATCTTTCTTGCCCCAACAGCTCAGCAAAGAGGAGCTAACAGACATCGCCAGCGCCGTCATTCAAGAAGTAGGGGCGACTTCGCCCGCCGATATGGGCAAAATCATGGGCGCGCTAATGCCCAAAGTCAAAGGGCGCGCAGATGGCAAATTGGTGAATCAAGTGGTCCGTGAGTTATTAGGCAACTAGCATGGTAATTTGGATTGCCGAACGGCTGGAACGCCATTTTAACGTCCCCTCGCAACTGACCATACTGGTTTTGCGACGGCTCATTGTAGGGGGCGCGGCGACCATCTTTGTATGCGTAGCAACCCTAACGCTAGCCTTCGATAGCGTGTTGGGGTTTAACAGCATTTCCAGCTTAAAGGTTGGCGATATTGCCCCAGAAAATATCGTCGCGCCACCGGACAAACCCCCTTTCATAAGCCCTATTCTGACCGAGCAGGCGCGTCAAGAAGCGCGCGATAGCGTCTTACCGGTATACGACCCCGCAGACCCCGACGTCGCCCGCCAACAAACCCAACTCGCGCGGCAGATATTGGACTTTATCGAAAATGTGCGCCGCGATAATTTCTCCACCAGCGAACAAAAAGCGGACGATATTCACCAAATTTTGGCCGTCACCCTCACCGATGCGATAGTAGATAACCTGCTACGATTCGATGAGGAAACATGGCAAGCGATTGATGATGAAATCATCAACGTATTGCCGCGCATCATGCGCGAATCTATCCGCGAGACCAACTTACAAAGCATCCGCGAACAATTGCCCACCCAAGTGAGCGTGCGTTTTAATCCCCAAGAGCGCGAGGTCATCGTCGCTATCGTCGAGGATTTAGTGCGCCCCAACACCTTCCCAAACCCCGAAAAGACCGCCATCGCCCAAGCGAACGCCGCTAACGCCGTTCAACCTGTGGAACGCAGTTTTGGACGAGGTCAAATTGTCGTTTTCAAAGACCAGCCTATCACGCCGCTAGACTATGAGGCGCTAGAGGCGCTAGGCTTGTTGACGCCGAATAATCTGCGTTTTGAAATTATCGGGCGCTCCTTGTTGGCTAGTATCATCGTGTTGGTCGTCATCGGCTTGTATATCGCCCGTTTCGAGCCGCAATTGATATACAACGAACCGCGATTATTGACCTTGTTAGCGGCTCTTTTTCTAGTGATGTTGGTTGCTGTTAGGCTATTTGGCGTTGCCAATAATGGCATTTATCTATTCCCCACGGCCGCTTTAGCGCTCATTTACGTATCTATCGCCAGTTGGCGCGTTGCGCTGATTGCTAGCATCGGGCTAGCTTTGCTGGTGGGCATTATGGCGCTCAATTCGCTGGAGATTGCCGCCATGGTAGCAACTGGCGGGATTTTGGGCACGTTGGCTTTGCGCCGCCCAGAACGCTTCAATAATTTTTTCGCCGCCGGGTTGCTGGTCGGTCTCATCAATACGGCGGTCGTGGCGGTTTTTCATCTAGGGCAGGCCGACAGTAATATTGACTCCATCACCCCAGTCATCCTCAGCCTATTGAATGGCGTTTTGTTCGTGCCCACGGTGGCTTTTGCGCTCATGTATTTGTTGACCGCTATGTTTAATCTGCCCACACCGCTCAAATTATTAGACCTTAGCCAGCCGAGCAAGCCCCTGCTCCAACGCCTGCTCAGAGAAGCGCCGGGCACCTACCAACATTCGCTCCAAGTCGCCAATTTAGCAGAACAGGCGGCTACCGCCATCGGCGCTAACGCGCAACTGGTACACGTCGCCGCGCTATATCACGACATCGGCAAGATGTTGAATCCTGTATTCTTCAGCGAAAACCAACAAGACATCGCCAACCCGCACGAGGCGCTGAACGACCCCTACCGTAGCGCAGACATCATCATCACCCATGTCACGGGAGGCGACGAAATCGCTAAACAATATCGCCTGCCTATGCGCCTGCGCGATTTTATCCGCGAACATCACGGCACAACACAAGTATACGTCTTCTACCAGCGCGCTATCGAACAAGCGGGGGGCGATACCAGCGCGGTTGACCCCGCCGATTTCACCTATCCGGGGCCCAAGCCGCGCTCTCGCGAGACGGCTATATTGATGATGGCCGATAGTTGCGAATCGGCCGTCCGCGCGATGAAACCACAATCGCGCCAAGAGATTAGCGATATTGTCCGCAAAATTATTGATGATAAGCGCGCTAGCGGACAATTGGATGAATCTTCTTTGACCTTGAACGAATTGAAGATGATTCAAAACACATTCATCGAGCTACTACAGGCGGTATTCCACCCGCGTATTGATTATCGCGAAGCCGTGAGCCGTAGCCGCCCCAAAGCAGAAGCCAGCTTGCGCGTCCCCAAAACGCCTAAATCAGATACCAAAATACCTAAAGTCACCTTGAACGACTCTGCGACAGAAGCGCGGGATGGCGGCAAAGTCAAAAATAAGACTTTAGAGTTGCCAGTCATCACACTTAAAAAAGAAGAGGCGAACGCCACTGATATAGATGATGAAGCGCCTTTGCCGGATGTCCCGCCTTTGCCGCGCGTCAATAAGCGCACCACCAGCGAGATTAACGGGCATCCTAAAGAAGAAACGACTAAATCTAAGGACGAAACGTGAATTACGCCATCGCCATCATCAACGATGAAGATTACCCCATTGACGCCGAGCGGTTGAAGGCAAGCGTCCAAACGGTTTTGCACCAACAAAAAACGCCGTCAGCGGCTTTGACCATTGTGATGATGTCCGATGAAAACGCGCGCCAACTCAACCGTGAATTTCGTGGGGTGGATGCGCCAACAGATGTTTTATCCTTCCCGTCGGGCGCTTCGCCCGCGCCTGTATCCTCAGAGCCTCCCTATTTGGGAGACATCATCATTGCCTATCCTTATACGGCCGCCCAAGCCCAAAGCCTCGGACACCCTGTGGGGGATAGCCTCGCCCTGCTGGCCATACATGGGACGCTTCATCTGTTGGGATACGACCATGATACGCCAGAAAATCGAGCGCGCATGTGGTCAGCCCAAGCGGACGCCTTGGGCGCTTTGGGAATTTCTGATAGTATTGTTCCGACATTAGAGAGTTACGATGACGACCATGAAAAAGGTCACGGATGACCTGACCAGCACGATGAAAATTAACCCTGATGATTATAGCCCGATGACGAGCGCTAGCCGTTGGGCCAGCCTGACCTATGCCATCGCGGGCTGGCTGTATATGTTGCGCTGGCAAAAAAATACGCGCATCCAAGCAGTCGCTAGCATCTGTGTGATGGCCTTAGCTTTGTGGTTGCAAATCAACTTTCTAGAGCTTGCTGTGCTCATCTTGACGATTACCATCGTTTGGATGGCCGAATTTTTGAATGCGGCGGTCGAAGCGGTCATCAATCTGGCTTCGCCCAATATCCACCCCATGGCTAAAGTCGGTAAGGATGTCGCCGCCGCGGCTGTTTTATTGGGCGTTGTCGCTTCGGTGCTCATCGGCTTACTCCTTTTAGGGCCGCCTTTACTCGTCAAACTCGGCTTATTAGGCTAGGGTAATCATATGGAACATGAGCCGCCGCTCGACCAATCTATCTGGGGTACCATGAAAATTAACCCCGCGGATTATAGCCCGAAGATGGCCCACAACCGTTTTGAAGGGGCCAAATATGCTTTGGCGGGGTTGCTCTATCTCGTGCGGCGTCAGCAGGGCATCCAACTGACTTTGGTCATCAGCGTGATAACCCTCAGCTTGGCCGTGTGGTTGGCGCTCCCTTTGTGGCAATTCTTGTTCGTTTTCATGGGGTTGGGCTTGGTATGGGTGACAGAGGCGATTAATAGCGCTATCGAAGCCGCCATAGACCTCATATCGCCCCAAATCCACCCGATGGCTAAAGTCAGTAAAGATGTGGCCGCCGCGGCGACGCTCATCGCTTCTTGTATTTCTTTGGTCCTCAATCTACTGCTTTTGCTACCGCCATTATGGGAAAGGCTCGCGGGGTCATGAATGAGCAAGAACGGGCGACGCGGGGGCGCGCCCGCGAACGCCGCCGCCGCCGACAAGAAAGAAGCCGCGTGATGGCTCGCCCGCGTAGCGCGCCACGCCAATTAACGTCATCGAGCGCGCCGCAAATGCCCCGATTGTCTTTGCCACGCAACCAATTTATTTACCTCATCCCTTTGGGCATGATTTTGATGATAGCGGTCTTTGTTGGCTTGGGCTTGTTGAAAAACGAACCGCCACCCGCCCAACCTAACGCCATCTGGCTACATTCTGAATGGAGCTATGGCGAACGGTCCGAAAACGACATGACCGCCCTTGTCGCCAATCTGCGAGAGCATCGCGTAGGCGCGATTTATGCTTTCGTCGCCTCTTTGCGTCAGGATGGCACATGGTCCGGGGCAGATGACCGCCCGAATGGCTTAGCGCAGACAGAAGACACTATCAAAGCTTTCATACGCCAATGGAAAGAGGCTTATCCCGAATCGCGCTTATACGGTTGGGTGGAAATACGCGCCGATTTAGATGCAGATGGCTATCGCCTCGATAACCCCTCCGTCATCCAAAACACGGTCAATCTAGCGCAACGCCTCATAGGCGATTTCGGCTTTGATGGCGTGATGTTAGACATCAAACCGATTTGGACCGACAACGAAGATTTGCTCGATTTGGTGCGGGCAGTCCGCGCGCGCATCGGCTTAGATGTCCCGTTGGCGGTGGCAGTGCCCGCAGATTTAACGCCCCAAAACGCGGGGCTGGATAACCCGCCACAAATCGCGCCGAATACAGCATGGAGCGCCGCTTATAAGCAACGCTTGGCCCTGCAAGCGGACCAATTGGTTATCACCGCTTATCCTAGTTATCGAGATAATGTAGAAGAATATCAAAAATGGGTGGCCTACCAAATAACGAGCTATACCGCCGCGCTGGCCGAGCAGGGGCTTAGCGCCCAACTCTTGATGAGCGTTCCCAATTACGCGCAACAATTGCCCGCCCATAATCCCGCCGTCGAAAATATCCCAACCGCTTTGAACGGCATCAATCGCGCCCTTTCGGATTTAGGCGAGACAGTGCCACTAGCAGGCGTGGCACTCTTCAGCGACCGCGATTTATCTCCCACAGATTGGGCTATTTTCCGCACACAGTGGCTAGAACGCGAATGAGGTAGACACGCTATGCCGTGCATCATCCAACGCTTGACGCCGCAAGGGCTAGAATCGGTAGATTATTCGGCAGATTCTTTAGCAGAAGCCGCGCAGTACGAACCTCAAGATGGCGTATATACCATCACCAACACCTACGACACCTTCAAAGTGCTCAAGTTTGACGCGCATCTCGACCGTTTAGAAGATTCAGCGCGCCGTTCGGGCATCCCGCTTACGCTCAACCGTAGTCAGTTGCGCGCGGCTTTGAAGGCGTTGATAAGCGCGGCGGGGTATGGCGATGTGCGCTTTCGCTTGACGATTGCGCGAGAAGCGCCCCAAAACATCATCATATCGTTAGAGCCGTTTAGCCCCCCGCCCTCGGCCATGATTGAGCAGGGGGTACGTTGCATCACGGCGCCCAACAGCGCCCGACCGCATCCGGAAGCCAAAACCACCGACTGGATGCACGCCCGCAAAGCTTTAGAACAAGCGATGCCAACAGGCATTTACGACACTTTTTTATTGAATGCCGAAGGCTTCATCATGGAAGGCTTGGCCAGCAACTTTTACGCCATCCTCGATGGGCGACTTCGCACCGCTGGCGAAGGGGTTCTAAAGGGGATCAGCCAACAAATTGTATTAGAGATAGCGCCGTCTATCCTCCCAATAGATATGCGAGCGGCGCACCGCGATGACATCCCTCGCTTTGCCGAAGCCTTCTTGACGAGTAGCAGTCGCGGGATTATACCGGTCGTAGAAATAGATGGCATCACCATCGGAGACGGCAAACCCGGCCCCTTAACGCGGGAGTTGCGCGCGGCTTATCAAACTTGGGTCAACCAACATCTGGAGACGCTAGCGTGACGCGCTGGGAGCTGTTGTGGAAAATGGCGCGCGCCTTAGCCACAGTGCGCGACATCGCCCTAGAGACGCGCAATTTCCGCTTCAGCGCGCACGGCGCTATCACGGTCTATTTAGATGTCGAAGCCGCCGATATTCACATCCAACGTCAGGCGCAACCCTTCGTAGACCTGCGCGTCGAGTTACAAGCGGGCTTTGGCTGGCGTCTGCAGACCGAGCAAGACGACGTCGGGGTTTATATTGTCGCCAAACGCCGCCCTGTCATTGGGCAATTGGCCAACGCGCAATTCTGGTTGCGCGTCCCGCAGGATGCTTATTTCATCCTCCAACTGAACCAGTGCCAACTGTGCCTCGATGAGTTGACGGGGTGGTATCATATCGCCCCACAGCACGACAAAACACAGATTGCGCCCCTCTCCCTAGATGACCTCGCGGCTAGGGTAGATAAAAAATAGGCGGTTTGTCATCCTTCCCACTCGGCGGCTTAGGGCTTTTTCGGAGTTGGGCGGAATACCAACGGATAGCTTGTAAGCGCGTGGTCGTCTGCACCTCCAGCGGCTCGTCTTCTAGCGTTTGGCGCGCAAACCGACGCGCACGCGCCAATAACCGATAACGCTGGTTCGGCATTTGTTCCACTAAATTAGCCCGCGCTAGGCGTTCAAGGCTTAGTTTGGCCGTTCGCAAGCTGGTATCCATCATGATAGCGACGACCTCAGCGCCAAACTCCGGCTCGATGAGCAACCCAAGGAGACGAAACAGATGGGCATCGTTTTTATCTAATTGTTGATATGCTATGATAGTATTATCGGACATCGTCCCAGCTCCTAGTTTTGTGGCGTTCGATATTCCTTAACGATAACCATAAGCGCTAGCCGTTCAGGTAACGCTCAGAAAACGTTCAAAATCATAGGCAGGGTTTAAGTTCATGTACGGGCGACTAGAAATTCTGACCCTAGGGGGGTTGTTCATCAAGCTCAATGGTGTTGTGTTGCAGGGGTTTGCTTCTCGCAAAGTCGAGGCGTTGCTTGTCTATCTCGCCCGTAACCGTCGCCCTTATTCCCGCGAGTTTTTGGCCGAATTGCTATGGGAAGAACGTTCCCAATCCCGTTCTTTATCCAATTTGCGGGTGGTTTTATCCAGCTTGAGAGAACACCAACTCGAACCGTTCATGGACATCACCCGCCAAAATTTGGCGGTAGTGATGGACGATAGCGTTTGGGTGGATGTGTTGGAGTTGGAAAACCACCTAAAGGCGGCCGAAAAAGAATGGCGCACCTTAGGGCGGATGAACCGCACGGTGGCACAACGTTTAGATAAAGCCGTGAAGCTTTACATCGGCGACTTTCTAGATGGCTTTTATCTGCGTGATAGCGGCGGCTTCGATGAGTGGGTGTTGATAGAACGCGAAGAACTGCGCCGCAAGATGATAGAAACCCTCTCTCATCTGGCCAATTATCATCTTGAACTCGAAGCAGAAACGCATACCGGCGGACGAGACCCGCGTTATTTGGGTATTGAATATGCTAATCGCTCGCTGTATCTAGACCCCCTCCGAGAAGAAACTTATCGCCAATTGATGATGCTCCATGCGCGTTTAGGTCAGCGTAACGAGGCCGTAGCACGGTATGAAGAATGCCGCCGTGTGCTCCAAAAAGAATTAGGCGTCAAACCCTCTGAAGAAACCAATCAGCTACTGTCGCGCATCCAATCCGGTCACTTCAAAAACAAGGCAGACATCACAACGGTTTACACACGCCCTCATCTGCCAGCGCAAACCGACCGCATCAACTGGCGCGAAGATAACCCCGAACCGCCCGATAAACAGCTAGCCGCCACCCTAGCAGAGCCAGACACTCAACCCAATTTGCGCGTTTGTCGCTATTGCCAGCACGAGATGCCGGCCGATGCTTTGGTCTGTGATAACTGCGGCAAGGGGGCTAAAACCACCGTGAGCCTCGGCTATCTAGAGCCAGAAGCGGGCGATACCTTTTTTGGCGCAGATACGATTCTGCTGATGCATTTTTTCGGCGTCAAAGAACCATTGCGTATCCGTATGCCTTTCGACAAAGGGGTAACTTTGGGTCGGGTGACAGCCGATATTGACTTATCGCCTTTGGAAGCGCTGGAAAATGGCGTATCGCGCAATCATGTGATGGTGCAAAGACGCGGCGAGACCCTCATCATCAGCGACCTTGATAGTAGCAATGGCTCTTACCTGAACGGGCAACGGCTCTACCCCCACGAAGTCCGCGTTTTGCGACATGGGGATGAATTGCGGCTTGGTAAGCTCGTCAGTCGCGTTCGTTTCTATCATCCATGACATTTTGTTTAACATAATGTTAAAAATACGGGTCTTTATATAAACTGTTCTTAATCTAACAAGGTTTTTCAGTTAACACCCCATCGGTAATATGGTCTCCGAATATCGCTTTTACTAGGCGATACTGTTTACCCATCCGCTTATTTAGGAGGCCTTGAAGGATATGAACATCCGCAAACTGTTTTTTGTAATGCTATTTTTGATGATGTTAGTTTTAGCCGTCGCACCCGCGGCTTTTGCCCAAGACCCCATTGAACTCCGCGTTTGGATTGCGTTCACCGATGCGCGTTTGGAATGGGCGCGCGAAAAAGCGGCCGCTTTCAATGAACAATTCCCACAATATAACGTCATCGTAGAAGGTTATCCGGATTACGAAAGCCTGTTCAGCGCTTCGGCTTTGGCCTTTGAACAAGGCAACCCGCCCGCCATCGTCCAATATTTTGAAGTAGCCACACAAAACGCCCGTGATGCCAAAAAGGCCGATGGAACGCCGCTGTTTAAATCCATCGCCGATGCCCTCGGCGACCGCGACGAGGTGAACGGCATTCCCGCAGACTTCGAGGATATTGTCCCTGCCGTGGCCAATTATTACACGTTGGATGGTGAATTCACCTCGATGCCGTGGAACACCTCCTCTGCCATCATGTTCAGCAACCAAGAGTTGTTGACCGCCGCCGGCATCACCGAAATTCCCGACACATGGGATGAAATCGAAGCGGCTTGCGAAGCGATTTTGGCGCTGGATAATGCCCCGGCCAATTGCATCACATGGCCCAACCATGGCTGGTTCTTTGAACAATCGGTCGCTCAACAAGGCGCTGATTTAGCCAATGCGGGCAACGGCCGCGAAGCGCGCGCGGATGAGGTCTTCGTGGCGAGCGATGCCGCTATTGCTTACGTCCAATGGTGGAAAGATTTGGCCGACAAGGGCTATTACGTCTACACGGGCGCTCAACGCGATTGGACCGGCACTTATAACGCCTTCATCGCCCAACAAGTGGCCTTCCTCATCTACAGCAGTTCCGATACCACCGTCATCACCAACGATGCCGCCGATGCCGGCTTCACCGCTGTGGCTAGCTTTATGCCCCATAATGGCGACGTAGATTACGCCGGCAATCTGATTGGTGGCGCCAGCTTATGGCTAGCGAACGGTTTATCCCCCGAAGCTGAAGAAGGCGCGCTCACCTTCTTGCTGTGGTTCTCCAATACAGAAAACACCGCCGACTGGCACAAATTCACGGGTTATATTCCGGTACGCACCAGCGCCGTAGAGTTGTTGGAAGCGGAAGGTTGGTACGAGGAAAGCCCCAATAGCCGCGTCGCCAGCGACCAACTCGCCGCCGCCAAGCCTTCCTCCGCCACGGCCGGCGCGCTCATCGGCAACTTCCCGGCCATCCGTAACGAAATCACTGCCGCTATCGAGGACATCCTCGTCAATGGTACCGATGTCGCAGAAGCTTTAGCTGTGGCAGAAGAAAATGCCAACGAATTGCTAGAAGAATATAACTTGCTCAATGCGGAATAAGCGTTAGTTCATGAGCGATGGAGTGGGGCGAGGGCGACCTTGCCCCATTTCATTTGCAAAAAGACAACTCCCGATTTATACATACCTTGCTCATCAATGAACAAACTAGCATTGGGGAGAGCTTATGGATATTGTGAGTGTTTTTGCCCTCATTCTCATCACCACCATTGCCGGCGCTATTTTCATGTCGCGGTTATTCCATCGCATGGCGCGTCCTTGGCTCCTTGGGGGGCTAGTCGGCGCAGGTGTCGGGGTGCTGGGGGGCGGGCTTTTTATGGCGCCACTCGGTTTTTGCACGTTTGAAGCCGACCGAGGGCAAGTAGATCACATTTTCGGCGTTATATTAATTTTTCTGGGCGCTTTTTTGGTGATGTGGGTCGCCCAATGGTTAGCTCGGTACGGGCTCGCGCGCGATAAACAGTTGCGCGCGCGCATCATGGGAGCGCAGACAACGCAGGGCATCTTCCGCACCAGTGTAGCTGTGCCCGCGCTGTTATTAGCGCCCACCCTCGTTATTTTGTTGCTGTTCCTGTACTACCCATCCCTAGACACATTCAGTTTATCCACACAATTAGCGCAATTGGGCAACCCCAGAACCATACCCGTTTGCTTGGATAACTTCACGCGCCTCATTGTCAACCGCCGCGGCGAGTTCATCACAGCTTATCTAGAGACCATTGGCATCAGCTTTTTCATCGCTGGCGGTATCGTCGTCATTGGCTTGGCGCTCGCTTTGGCGATTGCCTATTTAGCTTACCAACAAGTGCGCGGGGCGGCCATCTACCGCACTTTACTTGTGTGGCCCTACGCCATTTCGCCAGCTGTGGCGGGCATCATCTTCTTCGTGCTTTTCGACCCCGTCGCCGGTCTCATCAATCATATCATTAAGCTATTGGGAGGCGTCGGCCCAGAATGGATTAAAGATAATACGCTCGCGCCATGGGCTATCATCATCGCCAGCGTATGGAAGACTTTGGGCTACAATATCTTGTTCTATATCGCCGGCTTGCAAAACGTCAGCAAAGAGCTAGTGGAAGCGGCGGCGATCGATGGCGCGAATGCTTGGCAACGTTTCCGTAATGTCGTCTTGCCTTCTCTATCGCCCATCACCTTTTTTCTCATCATCACCAACATCACTTACGCCTTCTTCGACATCTTCGGGACGATTGACTTTTTGACCCGTGGCGGCCCTGCCGGGCGGACTAGCGTCATGATTTATGATATTTACGAAACAGGCATTGTAGAATTCGACCTTGGCAAAGCGGCCGCGCGGTCTATCGTCCTTTTCCTCATCGTCATTGGCATCACTTATCTACAATTCCGCACAAGTGGGCGTCGTGTTTCTTATGGAGCATAACAGATGACAACACTCACACAAGACACTGTTCAAGCTCAAGTGAATATTCAACCCCCTAAGCGCAATCGCCTAATACCCGAAAAATGGCACGTGCATCTTTTGCTGTGGTTAGCTTGTTTTATCGTGGGCTTCCCTTTGCTGTACGCTATCATCGTTGCCACACAAACCAACGCCGAAGTCACCTCATTTCAGTTCTCTTTTGGCTCGTCTTTTTGGCAAAATTGGGACATCGTGATGAACGCGCGCAATTTTGGGCGTTCCATGCTCAATACCGCCTTCGTGGCGCTATTGGTCACGGTAGGTAAGACGGTGCTATCGCTTCTCGCGGGTTTAGCGTTTGTCTATTTTCGCTTTCCGGGCAAGTGGGTCGTCTTTGGGTTTGTGCTGATGACGCTGATGATGCCAACAGAAATTCTCATCATCGCGTTGGTGCGTTTCGTGTCTAACTTAGGTTGGGGGGATACCTATTGGGCGCTGACCGTTCCCTTTCTCGCCAGCGCCACAGGCACTTTTTTATTCCGCCAGCATTTCGCCAACATCCCCGCGGAATTATCAGAAGCGGCGCAATTAGACGGGGCGAACCCGATACAATTTTTGCTTCGGGTGCTCGTGCCCATCAGTTGGAATACTATCGGCGCGTTAGCGGTCATCCAATTTGTGTATGTGTGGAACTTTTATTTATGGCCTTTGCTCATCATCAAAGATGAGCGCTTGCAGGTCGTCCAACAAGCGCTCGGTTCTTTGCGGAATGCCGATAGCGCGCTGACCTATGGTCCGCTGATGTTGGCCGCGGTTATCGCTAGCATCCCGCCGGTGATTGTGTTCATCTTGCTACAAAAACAGTTCATGAGCGGCTTTGCCATCACCCGCGACAAATGAGCTTTCGCCCGATGCCACGAAGACGACGCCACCTATGGCCGCGGCATCAACTTTCGATAATTTTATTATCAATCAATTGTTGCTGGACACGTTGCCCTCTCGGATTAAAAGCGAAATGCTGGGCGTGTAATTCAAATTCAAAATCTTGCATTGCCCGTCCAGCGCGGTTTTTCTCGATAGTGAAAACCACCCAATTCCGATATTGCTCAGCCGTGTAAGGGTTGAACGAAACGTGGTCTTTAGCCAAGATTTGATACTTGTTGTTCATGATAATGGCAATATCGCTCTCATAATCGAGCGCGCTACTGCCGCGCAGATGATAAAGATGGATGCGCTTACTTTTTAACCCTTCGCGGTCGGCGGCGACAATCGCCATCACGGGCACATCTAAAGACATCCCAATATCTTTAAGGCCCTCGACAATAATGGTCACTTTATCGTTTTCATCGCGCGGGCGTTCCGGGTGGACAGACACTTTCTGAAGATAATCTACAAACAGAGTAACATTGCCGTTGGTAGCATCCGCCAAACGCGAGGTCATCTCTTTAATCGTCCGCAAATTGGTGACAGCCGGGCTAGCTTTCAACAAGATGAGACGGTCGGAATATTTCAACATGCGTTGGAGCGCGGGGGATGTTTTCTCGTGGTCTTGTAGAATGGCCTGCAACGAGCCGGCCGCACCATCGCGCCCCATGAATTTTTTGGCACGCTGGGCCACGATAATTTGATATAAATCGCGCAATTTGACGCCACCCGCGAGGGCCATTTCCGGCGGGTTGATGCTCTCTAGGCACAGCAGACGATGCATCAGGTGAATATCTGTATGTTCATAGGACAAGTAAAAAGCGTATTGGTCCGGGCGACTGGCGATATTACGGGCAATTTGTAACATCGCTATGGTTTTGCCTATGCCTTGGGCGCCGCCCAATAGCACCAATTCGGTCTTGCGTAGCCCGCCACCAATCATCCCATCGAGCGGGTCGAAGCCGGTAGGGATGGGCAAATAATCTACCAAATCGCCCTGAAAGACCTTATCATCCGCTTCTGACATCACCTGCGACAGGGAGCGCGGCAAATGAGCGCCGCCACGGCCCTTAGTCGGCGACGGCGGCGGGGCGACAGGTTGGGCGGCATTACGCTTAGGCGGAGCCGAGCGCACAGGGGCGGGCGACTTTAAGGGCGTAATTGGCGTTTCCGGTTCTGGTAAATCATCTGTAAAGCGTCGGGTAGTCATACCCTGTCCTTATGCGGTTATCTTGCAGGAAGTTTGCTACTTTTAATAATACAAAAGACAAACATTCTGTGCAATTTAGAAGTGCCTACCTAAACGACTTTCTAACCAACCATGAATTGCCGAATTTATGAAATTCGTATAGAAATAAGAATAGTAACTTTTATCACTCTTTTGATAGTTTATAAATAGCGTAAAATTTCACATAAGCACTACACACACATCTTGTGCATGACTTATAATAAAGTGCAACGCTACAACCCAAATCGCTTTTGTGGCGCCCACCTGAGCGACCGAAAAAAGGGGGAGGTTCCAAATTCATCTACGGTTAATTTACACTGTTTTAACAATTGTGATAGAATGTAAGGGTACCAATTGAGGTTTTTATACCCCGTAATAATTTGGACGTTATCGTCGTAGAATCGCAAAATAGTAACTAAGGATGGTCTTCAGGGTTATGGAGGATGCGCCATATATAAATCGAGGTGTACCCTTCGTCCATGTTGTAGCTATTCGCAGGATTGCGGGACTATCGTTTACTTTCAAATCATTTGAAAGTTAGCCTACAGGGGAACCAACGTGATACAAGAACTCATTAATCGGGCTGACCAACGTGGTTTTTTGACTTTTGATGATGTCATCGAACTGTTGGAGGAAGAAGGAGAAGAAGGTATTTCGTTAGATGCGCTTCTTTATGAACTCGATGAACTCGGTATAGAATTCCGCCAAGATACAGACCCCCCTCCTCTAGTCCTCAATGATGATTTTGACCCCGATTTTGAACCTGAAGAAATGTTGACCGACCCCGATATTGGCGATATTAGCGCCGTCTCCTCTGATGACCCCGTCGGGCTTTACTTCCGCCAAATGGCCGAAGAACCCCTGCTAGAACCACGACAAGAAATCGAACTCGCTAAACGGATTGAACGCGGCAAACGCGCTTATGAACGCATGAAGCGTCCGGATGTGCATAGCAAAAGCGCCGAATGGATCCGCCAAATGAACCGCATGATATTAGATGGGCAATTAGCCCGCGAGCATCTCGGCCGCGCCAATACCCGCCTCGTCGTCAGCATCGCCAAACGGTATATGGGGCAAGGCCTCCCTTTCCCCGATTTGATTCAAGAAGGCAATGTAGGCCTTATGCGCGCCGTAGATAAGTACGATTATCGCCGTGGCAACCGCTTTAGCACTTACGCCACATGGTGGATACGCCAAGCCATCACCCGCGCGCTCGCCCAAAAAACACGCACTATCCGCATCCCACTCCATATGACCGAGCGCATCCGCCAAATGTACCGCATGGCCCAATCGCTGGAACAAACGCTTGGCCGTCGCCCCAGCCCCGAAGAAATCGCTATGGAAATGGACTTGCCCGCCGATGCGGTGCGAAGCATGATGGACGCTAGCCAGCACGCTATCGCTCTAGAACGCCCCGTGGGCGACGATGGCGATAGCGAATTCGGCGATTTTATCGAAGACCACGAAACCCCTAGCCCCGTAGAGGCCGCAACCCAACACTTATTAGAAGAAACTATCGAAGAAGTCCTCAGTGAACTCACCCCGCGCCAAAGCCATATCCTGCGCTTGCGCTTTGGCTTAGGCGGCGGCGAACCCCACACCTTAGAAGAGATTGCGAATAAATTTGGGCTTAGCAGAGAACGCATCCGCCAATTGGAAAAAGAAGCGCTCCGTCGCTTGCGCCATCCGCGGCTTGCTCATAATCTGCGCGATTATCTAACATAATAAACACTTTACGATTTTTGCTTAACAATATTAAAGAACCGAGTCTGAACGCCTCGGTTCTTTTTGTTTATAGCGCCCAATTTAGACAATATATCGGCGATGGCGCTTGACCTTCTCCTTATACCAACTAATAATGAAAGTAGACATTTTTTAGGAGCTAAAAATGGCGACACAAACCAAACCCAAATACGCTTTTTTTAATGGGCGCATCGTCCCTTTCGAGCAAGCTACTATCAGCGTGATGACGCACGCCCTCAATTATGGGACGGCCGTTTTCGGTGGGCTAAGAGGCTATTGGAACGACGATGAGGAGCAATTATTCATCTTTCGCCCCCTAGATCACTTCGAGCGTTTTATCCAATCCGCCAGCTTGTTACGCATCCAACTGGACGTGACGCCTCAACAGCTGACGGATATTTTGACGGATTTATTGCGCCAAGAAAATTATCACGAGACTTGTTATATCCGCCCGCTCGCTTATAAATCTTCAGAGATGATAGGCGTTCGCCTGCACGATGTAGAAGATGCTCTGACGATATTTGCTATCCCCTTCGGCCGTTATGTGCAAAATGAAGAAGGGTTGCACGTCGGCTTCTCGGCTTGGCGGCGCGTGGACGATAACGCTATCCCCGCGCGCGGTAAAATCGCCGGCGCTTACGCTAATTCCGCCCTCATCAAAAGCGATGCCGTTTTAGCCGGTTACGATGAAGCGCTGGTTTTAACCAATGATGGCCACATATCAGAATCCAGCGCCGCCAATATCTTCATCATTCGTAAAGGCGTTGTTTACACGCCGCCCGTGCAATCCGACATCTTAGAAGGCATCGTCCGTCGTTCTATTATCGAATTGCTCCGCAATGAATTAAATGTCGAGGTGGTGGAACGCGATATAGACCGCACCGAAATTTATATCGCTGATGAAGCCTTCTTATGCGGCACGGGCGTACAAGTCGCCGCCATCACCCGCGTTGAACATCGCCCTATCGGCTCTGGAAAGATGGGCGCCATCACACAGCGTCTAAGAGATACCTTTTTCGATGTGGTTAGCGGGCGTATGCCCCAGTATCGCCACTGGCTGACGCCTGTTTATGAAAAAGAGACGCTCAAGGCCTGATGAACCCAGCTTAAATAAGGGGATGTGATGGAGATATTAGAAAATCGCGCGGAGTGGCTCCAAACATATACCAGCGTTTTCTTGGCAAAGTTTTACGAGAGCGGACAAACGGACTGGAGCATCTATCCCCGTCCTAATAACAAATATCCCATCACAGGCAAAGGAATTGACCTTAAGACCAGCCGCCTCATCTTCATCACTTCGGCGGGCGGCTACTTAAAGGATAGCCAACCGCCCTTCGATGCCTCCAACCCTTTGGGCGACTACAGCATCCGCCTGTGGCCCACCGCGACCGCTTTTTCGGCGTTGGCCTACGCCCACGACCATTACGACCACACAGCGGTGAACGCTGACCCGCAGGTGCTTGTCCCATTGCGCCATCTAGAAGCGCTCGTCGCCCAAGGGGAAATTGGCGAACTCGCGCCGCAAGTCATCAGTTTTTCGGGCTATATGCCAGATGCAACCCGCGTTGTGGATGAACTCATACCCGCCATCCTAGACGTAGCCACTGCCGAAAGAGCCACTGCCGCCTTGCTAGTGCCGTCCTGACCCATCTGTTCCCAATCCGTGGGATTGGTCGCACGTGGTCTAGAGATGGCGGGAATTGCCACCACCCTAACGAGTTGGAACGCTGGACGCACCCGTGTGACGATGCCGCCCCGCGCCACCTTCACGAACCTAGAGCGCGGCGCTACCTTGGGCAAACCGGGCGATAGCGCTCAGCAGATGCGCGTTTTGCGGGCAACATTGGCTTTATTAGCTGAAGATGCGCCACTAGAACCCATCAAGCTTGACGAAACATGGCCTAAGGAGTCCTCATGACCGAAGCACGATATAGCGCGCCCCACAAAGCCGCGGCCGATGCGCTATTATTGGCTTTGCCCGGTGTCGTAGCGGGCAAGGCGTTTGGTTATCCGGCCTATAAAGTGAACGGCAAGGTTTTCGCCTTCGTCGGCGGCAATGCTATATCGTTCAAATGTGGGCAAGCGCGCGCCGCCGAATTGAAAAAGCAATATCCGACCCTGCGCGCCTTCGAGCCTGCACAAGGCCTCGTCTGGAATGCGTGGTTGACCATTGACGTTGCCGACCCGCAACAACTTTGGGATTACGAAGCGCTCCTCGCCGAATCAGCCGCTTTTGTCGCGCAACAGTGATATAGATGCGCGAATCCGTTATAATCATGGCCATCTTGTGTCTAGATGGAGAAGATGGGTCATGAACATAGAGATGCCGCGCAATCCCGGCATACCGCTTGATATGGGATGGGTGCGCGATACATGGGTGAACCCTAGTGCCGCAGAACGGCGTGCCGCGACCTTAGGGACGCGCCGTTCTGTCAAAAAGGAATGGCAAGCGGCGTGGTTGTTGCGCGCCATCACTTGCATAGATTTAACCACGCTGTCCGGCGACGATACGCCGAGTAATGTACATCGCCTCTGCGCTAAAGCGCGCCAACCTGTGCGCGCCGATTTGCTAGAGGCTTTGGGTATGGCCGGCTATCCGCTCCATGTTGGGGCGGTCTGTGTTTATCATCAACGGGTGGCCGATGCCGTCGCCGCCCTCGACAAAACCAACATCCCGGTTGCGGCGGTTTCTACAGGCTTTCCCGCTGGGCTTAGCCCCTTTGCCCAACGCATCGCCGAAATCCGCGAGTCGGTGGCCGCTGGCGCTCAAGAGATAGATATAGTCATTAGTCGCGAACACGTCTTGCGCGGGCAGTGGGAACGCTTGTATGACGAGGTGTGCGAAATGCGCGCCGCTTGCGGCCCAGCCCATATGAAAGCAATCCTCGCCACTGGCGAACTAGGCCCGTTGTGGCATGTGGCGATGGCCAGCAAGGTATGCATGATGGCCGGCGCAGATTTCATCAAAACCTCAACAGGCAAAGAGGCGGTCAACGCCACCCTAGAAGTTAGCTTGGTGATGGTGCGCGCCATCCGCGAATATCACGAAAAAACGGGGTATAAGGTGGGTTTTAAGCCCGCGGGCGGCATCCGCACAGCCAAACAAGCCTTGAACTGGCAAATTTTGATGAAAGAGGAGCTGGGCGATGAATGGCTTCATCCGCACCTATTCCGTTTTGGGGCCAGCAGTCTGTTAACAGACATCGAGCGGCAATTATCGCACTTCGCCACAGGCCGTTATGCCGCGGCTCATCATATGCCGATGGGCTAAGCCTATTCCAGATGCTCATTATGACTAAAAGAAGGGATTTTATGCTATGCAATTCACACACGGCGGCGAATTAACCGCGCGCGCGCTAAAAGCCCAAGGCGTGAATACCATCTATACCCTCTGCGGGGGACATGTGGCCCCGATTTATGATGGCTGTATCAATAACAATATCACCGTGATTGACTTTCGCCACGAGCAAGCCGCCGCCCACGCCGCCGACGCGCACGCGCGCCTGACGCGCAATATCGGCGTTGCCTTGGTGACAGCGGGCCCCGGCGTCACCGATGCGGTAACGGGCGTCGCCAATGCCTATCAAGCGCGTAGCCCCATGATTCTCATAGGCGGAGCGGCCCCGCTTTCCACGAAAGGCATGGGCGCTCTACAAGAGATGCCACAAACGGAAATGTTCCGCACCTTCACCAAAGCCAGTTTCACCATCGAGCAGACCGCCGATATTCCCCGCCTGCTCCACGAAGCCTTTAGGACAGCGCTCAGCGGCCGGCCGGGGCCAGTATTCATCGAAATGCCTTTTGATGTGCTATTCAACGCTATAGACCCCGTAGATATTCACCCGCGCGTTATCGTGCCCCCCGTCGTCCCAGAGACGAGCGCCATACAGAAGATGTTCGACATTTTGAGAAACGCCCATAAACCAGTCATCATTGCCGGCACCCAAGTCTATTGGGACGAAGCGCACGATGCTCTGCGCGAATTGGCTGAACAATGCGGCATACCCGTTTATACCAATGGCGCAGGGCGCGGCACACTGAGCATGAAGCACCCCAATTGCTTAAAAGCGACGCGCTCCACCGCCACCCGCGAAGCCGATGCTATCGTCCTCATCGGTACGCCGCTCGATTTCCGCCTGAAATATGGCCGCGAGGATTGGAATCCAGCGGCAAAGTTCATCCAAATTGAAAATGACCCCGACGAATTAAACCACAACCGCCAAGCAGATGTAGCCATCTGCGCCAACGCCAAATTAGTCCTAGAGGCGCTTTCCGAAGGATTACAGGGCGTCCGCTATGATAATTGGTTGCAGTACTTGCAAAACAAAGAGGCACAAAAAAACGCCAAACAAGAAGAATGGAAGCGCATCGAAAGCCAGCCGATGAATCACTTCCGTTTTGGGGCGGCCATCGCCGATTTTGTAGATGAAGATACTATCATCATCGGCGACGGCGGCGATATTGTCAGCGCTTGCGCCAAAGTGATTGATGTCACCCGCCCCGGCCAATGGCTAGACCCCGGCCCATTAGGCTGTTTGGGCGTTGGCGCGCCCTTTGCCATCGCCGCCAAGCACCTATTCCCCGATAAAAAAGTACTCATCATCAACGGAGATGGCTCTTTTGGGCTGAATGGTTTCGAGTTCGATACCGCGGTGCGTTTTAACCTGCCTATCGTCAGCATCGTTGGCAATGACGCCGGCTGGGGACAAATCCGCACCCCACAAATCAATATGATGGGGCGTGACCGCGCCATCGCCACCTCCCTAGCACCCACCCGCTATGATAAGGTGGTAGAAGCGCTAGGTGGCTATGGCGAGCATGTGGAAAATCCACAAGATATTGTGCCAGCGTTACAGCGCGCCTTCGCCAGCGGCAAACCCGCTTGTATCAATGTCCCGCTCGACCCAGAGGGCATGGCCAAAACCGGCGCCAGCACACCCTACATTGTCTGATAACGTATTTAAGCGGATAGGATAAGAATTAAGGGGCGCCCTAAAGCGCCCCTTTTGCCTAGCGACTAGCCCCAGCCGCGCCACGGCCACCCGTGCGCGACCCCGGACCTTCTACAGGCGCTAGCGGTCCAATTTCCGGTAACTCCACTTCCGTGACATTCCCCCGTTCTAGCCCCAACGTATAGGTGACGGTAGAGAGCGCCTCGAATTCCAGCGTAAACGGCGCCGCACCTTCCAATAGATAGACCCCAATATAGCCGTTGTTGTTGTTGAAGACCTCTGCCAATGGGGTTAAGGTTGTGCCTTCGCTATTGATAAGGCGCGGGATGATAAATTCACGGCCCGTATTATCCAGCCTCACGCTGATCACTTGGTTGGACTCGGTATTAATCGTATAAGCCGCGGTTCGCGTTGGCAAAACGAGTCGGTTACGGACACTATCCCCAAAGGCGATTGTGCCTAACTCGCCACGGAAAATATTACCCTCAGTCAACGTCAGGCTATAGCGCCCCTGAGGAATGAAAGTGAAGGTATAAGGCGGCGCGCCTGTCAAACGGAATACGCTATAAGCTGACCCCGACACGTTGGCTTTGGCGAACGACAATATCTCGTTGCCGTCGGCATCGCGCAAGACCGC
>JBBIRQ010000017.1:0-99682 GCA_037441665.1 Anaerolineaceae bacterium
CGTGTTGTGGAATCGCTCTTTCGCTTTGGTGCCGGCATCGGTGGCGTCGCTATTCTTCTTCGCCCAACCCTTGAGCGGCGTCATCCTCGGACATCTCTTTTTAGGGCAACCCGTGACCGCCGCTTTATTGGTTGGCGGCGGACTCATCGCGGGGGGGGTATTGGTCGCCATCGAGCGCGAAGCGCCGCGACCGCGCGCCACCATAGCAGGAGCGGGCAAATGGAGTGGATGATATACGGCGCGACGGGGTACACCGGGCAATTGGTGGCAGAAGTGGCAGTGAGGCGGGGCGGCCGGCCGATTTTGGCGGGCCGTTCGGCAGAAAAATTAGCCCCGTTAGCCCAACGCCTAGGCTTAAGTTATCGGGCCTTCGCCCTCGATAATGGGGATGAAATCGCCCACCAGCTCGACGGCGTGGATTTGGTCTACCATGCAGCCGGCCCCTTCGTCCAGACGAGCGCGCCTATGCTCAAGGCTTGTTTAGCGACCCAAACCCATTATGTGGACATCACGGGGGAAATCCCCGTCTTTGAACAGGTCTTCGCCCACCACCAAGCGGCACAGGAGGCCGGGGTTCTGCTGATGTGCGGGGCGGGCTTCGACGTCATCCCCACCGATTGCCTCGCTAAAATGGTCGCCGAACGCCTGCCGAGCGCCACCCACTTAGCCATTGCCATCTCCAGCTTGACGCGCATCAGCGCCGGTACGGGCAAATCCGCTTTGGGCATCATCGCTGATGGCGGCTTGGCGAGGCGAGAGGGTCGCCTAGAGAGCATACCTTTGGGGAGCGGGGCGCGCCCCGTGCCTCTGCCCTATGGGCATACGTCCTATGCTTTACCCATCCCGTGGGGCGACCTGAGCACCGCTTACCGCACGACGGGCATACCCAACATCACCACTTACATGGTCGTACCGCGGGCGTTGGCCCAAATCGCGCGGTGGGGCGCGCCGCTCGCCCAACGTTTCTTCGCTTGGCCGTTCGGGCATCGTTTGGCAGAAGCGGTCATCAGCCGCGCCCTGCACGGCCCCGCGGAGGCCGTCCGCGACCACGGCCGCGCCTATGCGTGGGCGCAAGCCCGCGATGACCAAGGCAATCAGGTACAAGCATGGCTAGAAACGCCCGAACCCTACTACTTCACGGCGTTGGCGGGGGTGTTGGCTATCGAACGGCTCGGCAAGGGGCAACCCGTCGGCGCGCTCACGCCGGCGGTCGCCCTCGGCGCGGATTTCGTGCTGAGCGTGGACGGGACGCGCCTCAGTGGGGATTTAGCCGCGGATGATGGCCACCGATTGCCATAAACGCACGATAGCTTCAACCGTCTGCGTTTCGTCTTTGTCGGTCACATCCAGTTCATAGATGCCGGGCAACTTCCGCATGAACCATTCGCGTTGCAATTCGCCGAGGGCGCGGGCGCGTTCGCTAGGGTCGTGGTAGCGCGCGCCCAGTTGCACATGCAGACGGTGCAGAATAGCATCGAGCCGAGCGACCAACACGATGACCGGGCCGGTCTCCTGCAGGCGTTGGTAATGTTCGCCCACTAACAAGGTGCTACCATTAACCCGAATGACATGGTTACGATAGAGGATTATCTCTTCCATCAGCTCGTTGACGACCGATTTCAACCGTTGTTCGCCATATTGGGTGCGGATAGCTTCGGGAGTATCGCCGGTGCGCTTTTCGATATATTGCTCGAAGTCTTCAAAGCGCATCTGCAGGCGTTCCGCGACGATATGCCCGACGCGCGGTTGGTTAGGGCCGGTGTAACCGGTGAGGATGAGGTTCTGGTCGGAAAGGCGTAATTGGGTGAGCATCAACGGGATAAACGGTGTTCTAAGAGCCACTGGTAAATGTCTTCATTGGCGTAGGTTTGCTCCCATGCGTTATGCCCCACGCCTTTATAAACCGTATAACGGACATCCCCCCCATATGCGCGCAGGGCTTTTACGAGGGCGCGGGTTTCCGCAGGGCGCACGATGGGGTCTGCCGAGCCGTGAAAAGTCCATACGGGCATATGGACAATGCGCTGTAAGCGTTCGGGGTAGCCCCATAGGCGATGGCCGAATCCGCAAATGGGGATGAGGGCGGCGAAACGGTCGGGATAGTCGGTCGCCAAGTGCCACGCCCCAAAGCCGCCGAGGCTCAACCCGGTCAAATAGACGCGCGTTTCGTCTATGGCTTCGGTGGCGATAACTTTATTGAGCAGGGCGATGAGCGCATCGTTATAGCTGACCCACCATTGGTCAGCGGGGCACTGCGGAGCGACGACCACAAAAGGGAAATCTGGCCGCCCTAAAAGCCATTTGGGCAGGCCCTCCTTTTGGACGAGTTGCAGGTCATCGCCGCGTTCGCCACTGCCGTGCAAAAACAGAATGAGCGGCCAACGCTTTTGGCCGTTGCGCTCATAATCGGACGGCGTATAGAGCCAGTAGCGCCAACGATGCGCGATATGGGTGAGGAAGGTTTTCGCTTCGGCGGTCATCTGCGGCGCTCATTGATACGTGACGGTCTGTTCGGCGGCGGCGTTGGTTAGAATCGCGCCGACAATCCGCACGTGGACGCGCTCCAACGTCTCGCGGGCGCGGGCGGTGTGGTCGCGGCGGGTGACGCCGGCCCGCACCACCAACAAGGCGGCATCTAGCTTGATGCCCAATAAGGCGGCGTCGGTGGCGGCCAATACGGGCGGGCTATCGAATAGCACATATTCCGCCCGCGCCTTGAACAAGCCGATGATGTCGTTCATGCGCTTGCTACTGATGACATCGGCGGGATTGGGCGGGAGCGGCCCCGAAGGCATAATCTGTAGATGTTCCACGCCGCTATCTACCAAAGGCGGGTTCGATAGCGCGGCATTCTCTAGCATCATGGTGGTTAAACCGCGGTCGTTGGGGATATTCCAAATATCATGTTGGGCCGGCTTGCGTAAATCGGCATCTACGAGGATGGTTTTATGTCCCGACTGCGCGAACGTGACGGCGAGATTGGCGAGGGCGACGCTTTTGCCATCGTTCCCCACGGCCGAGGAGACTAACAAGGTGTGGATGGGATATTCCACGCTAGAGAACATCAAATTGGTACGCAGAGCGCGGAACGCCTCCGACGCGGCCGAACGCGGGTCAGTCAGGGTGATGAGATTGGGTGTCGCCATGGGGACTCCTTGATGAAGTTCCTAAACAGCAGAAACGGCGTTATTGTACACGAGGCGCGCGGTGTGTACAGGCGCAAATAAAAATCGGCTGGCCACGGGGCCAACCGCTGTAATGGATGAAGCGCCGAAGCCGCTTTAGTCGCCAACGGCCATAGCCGGCGCGCCGCTGAGCATGGTTTCGCCTTCTTGGTCGGTTTTGGCCTTGGCGATGCTGTAAATCATCAGACCGTAACCGCACTTGGCCGCAACATCCGCGATGCAATAGCCCACCTGAACGGCGACCAACACGCTAGCGCCCACCGTGCCGACGAAGGGGATCATGTAAACGATAGGATAGAACCCCCACGTGGCCAATAGCAGTAAGCGCGTATTGCGGATGAGCACTTTGGCTTCTCCCGGTTGGCGATTCATCGCGTCGCCCAACTGGGTGAACAGCACATAAACGATGTACAAGAAGGGGATGGTGCTCAGTGTACCCCATAGGGCGCGCGTGCCATTATCCGCGGCTATCTCGCCGGGATAGCCCAGCACAATCATGAGCGCCGCGGCCGTCGCGAGGCGGAAGGTCAGCCCCAGCGTTTGGGCACGGCTCAAACCTAGAACAGCGACCAACTCGGCGACCAACAACGGCACGGTCAAGAGCCAGTCCACATAACGGTACGCATCATTGAAAGGCTGTCCGCTGGCGACATATTGCCCATTTTCCAGCGTGTACGCCGCCGACCAACTTTCAAAGATGCGGAAGTAATGATAGCCGGCCACAGCTACCACGATGGCCGACATCACCAGCGCCCCGCGGTACTGTGGGGCGACTTGGGGACGCACCAGCACAAAATAGATGAACGAGGCGAACATCGCCGCAAAGGTGAAGCTGAACAAATTGTAGACGAGGCTGTACTCGCCTATAGAGAGGGTAGGCATGATAATCTCCTCACATTAAATCACACAAACCAAGTAACGTTAAAGCATCCATTTTACACATAATTCATAACGTTCAATACATTATGAATATCATGAATAAAAAATAAAGCCAGTCGCTTAGAACTGGCTTGTGTTTCCTTAAACGCTAGATGAGAAATAGGGCTAATCGCCAATGCCCATGTGGAAGACCACGATATAATCTCCGAATGAATTCATCCCCGAACTCCGCATCAAGAAGTTGTAAAACAACCCTTCGTTGCCCGCCGTCGCGTCCAGCCGTAGCATGGCATCAAAGGGGCCGCCCCCTAGCTCCCGCCCCTGCGTGCGCGAAATATAACTGCCGCTGAGGGTGGCCGATTCGCCCCAGCAGGTGCTGGTATCCCCAGCATCGTCGCAGGCGATGTCATTCTTGTTGGCGTCCTGCACAAAATTATAGTCTTCATCAATGACGGCGATGAGCGGGTCGAAGCGCGAGGTCACGGCAATCATGTAAACCGTGGGCTGAACGGCGGAAGCTATCATCCCCGGCGTGATTTGAAGGGCGAAGGGGTCGCCTTGGCCATCGGCCGTCGTCAGCGTCATGCCCTCTAAGATGAGGATGAATTCGCCCTTGGCGTCGCCGTAGCCGCCCACCACCAAGGATATGTCGGCAAAAGCGCTCCGCCCGTTGTTGGCGAAGGTCACTTGCGCGCTCCGTCCGGAAGCGGGCACAGCGCCAGTACTGGGCAACCAAGCGCTATAATCCGACGCTTGTACGGCATCATCTACGCACAAGCCGCGCCCTTGGGCATCCAGCACAGCTAGCACGGGGTCGAAGCCGTTGATGCCGACCGCCGTAGCGGTATAGGTGAAGCCGGTCCGCATTTGGATGACGCGCACTTCGATACCATTACTGAATTCGGTGCTATCGTCGCAAAACACACTGCGCCCCGCAGGCCCCGTGATGACGTAATCGTCTTCTGAATCCGTTTGCGGGCTGGGGGCGCTACCCGCTTCGGGGATGCCGACTAGCTCGACGGCATCAATTTCGTTCCAATCGCCGATAGCGCGCTGGTCGAGGTAAATCGTGACGCCGTTGATGAGCACGGGGTCGTCCCATTCGATATTGACGCTCAACACGCCCGGACACGGCGTGCCTTTGTCGGCGCTATTGCGGACGGGAATAGAAGCGCCGCCATCCGCGGGCAATAAATCAATCCCGGTGATAGCGCCGGGGTTGAAATTCTGATGGATGTTGACCTGTGTTGGGTATACCGCTATGTCGAAGTACACGGTCAAATACTCGTTGCGATTGGTGGTCGTGGCAGAAGCCCATGCGTTGACATCATCGGCGCAACCGCGGGCGTCTGGCGCGCCAGTGGCGCGGGCGGCGCTCCAACTCGTCGGGCTATATTCGCTACTGGCTATCGCGGAGCTAGCCCATTGGCGGATAGGGTTCTCTTGGGCAACCGCTGAGCTGATGCATAACAGGCACAATAACCACAAAAAAGCGTTGAAAAACGTTTTCATAATCCCCCCTTTCTATGCTTCATGATTTTATTCTATTATAAGATTGGCGTTGTATTGGCGCAACTTAAGGCATGGGCGCTCTTCAGGGTTTAGCTACCAAAATAGCCACCGAACGCGGCCCCAACAAGAAGCGCTCTTGGTTTGCTAGCCACAATTCTTCTCCCGTCGGGTGGATGTCTTGGGGCGTGGGCAAGCCCGTATTGGCGAAAACGTGCCATTGTTGTTGGGCGGGCAAAGCGGGCAAGTGGAAGATGAGGCCTTCCCAGTACATATTCATGGCTACATAAATGCTATTATCGCGCACGGTGCCGCCTTTGGCGTGCGCGCCATCGAGCAAAAACGCCAACGCGCGGCTATAGGGCGACCAATCCACTTGCCACGCATCTGTACCGTGCCAACTGATGTCAGGATAGCCGCTCCCCACGTAATCTTGATGCCAAAAGTGGTTCGGGCTACGAAGGACGGGGTGAGCATGGCGAAATTGAATCATCAACTGGCAAAAGCGGAATAATTCGCTATTTTTTTCTATCAGCGACCAATCAAACCAGTTGAGTTCATTATCATGACAATAGGCGTTGTTGTTGCCGTATTGGGTGCGGGCGGCTTCGTCTCCCATCAGCATCATGGGCACGCCCGCGCTGACCATCAGGATAGCGAAAGCGTTTTTCATCAATTGGCGGCGTAGGGCGATGATAGCGGGGTCGTCGGTGGGGCCTTCCCAACCGCAATTCCAGCTATAATTTTCATCCGTACCATCGCGGTTATCTTCCCCATTGGCGAGGTTGTGCTTTTGGTTATAAGAGAACAAATCGTTGAGCGTGAAGCCATCGTGCGCGGTGATGAAGTTGATAGAGGCTGTGGGGCCGCGGCCGCTGTATAAATCGGGCGAGCCTTGCAGACGTTGCACCATCTCCGCCACTTGGCCCGCATCCCCTTTCAAAAATCGGCGGACGGTATCGCGGTACTTGCCGTTCCATTCCGCCCAACGCCCGTATGCCGGGAACATGCCCACTTGGTACAGCCCGACCGCATCCCACGCTTCCGCGATGAGCTTGCACTTGGCGAGGATGGGGTCGTAAGCCAGCGCTTCTAACAAGGGCGGATTGCGGAGCGGCGCGCCCGTCTGGTCGCGCCCCAAAATCGAAGCGAGGTCAAAGCGGAAGCCGTCTATATGATATTCCGATGCCCAATAGCGTAGGCAATCTATGACCATATCGCGCACGATGGGATGGTTGCAATTGAGCGTATTACCCGTGCCGCTGAAGTTATAGTAGTGGCCATCAGGCGTGAGCATGTAATAGGTTTTATTGTCCAAGCCGCGATAAGAGATGGTGGGGCCGCGTTCGTCCCCTTCTGCCGTATGGTTGAAGACCACATCGAGGATGATTTCAATACCGTTGCGGTGCAATTCCTTGACCAAGGTCTTCAACTCGTCGGCTTGCATGCCCAAAGCGCCGGTAGCCGCGTAACCGGCCTTCGGCGCGAAGAAGCCCACCGTGCTATACCCCCAATAATTCAATAGCCGTTCGCCATCGGCGTTGTAACGGTGATGCTCGAACTCATCGAATTCAAAGATAGGCATCAGTTCAATAGCGTTGATGCCCAAGGCCTTGAGATAAGGGATTTTATCGCGGATGGCGGCGAAAGTGCCGCGATATTGGACGCCGGAGGTGGGATGTTGGGTGAAGCCGCGCACATGCATTTCATAGATGACGAGGTCTTCGATAGGGATTTCTAACGGGCGGTCATGTTCCCAGTCAAAATCGCCAAAGATGAGCTGAGCGCGATGGGGGTAGGGGTCGTGGGGGTTGTAAGCGGCCGCCCAAACATCGCGCCCGCCGATGACTTTAGCGTAGGGGTCTAGCAGGATGCGCGAGCGGTCGAAGCGATGCCCTGCCCGCGGGTCCCATGGGCCATCCATCCGAAAGCCATATTCGATATTTTCATAATTCAAGTCAAAAACCATCATCGCAAAAACATTGCCGATGCGGAAATCATCCGGGAAAGGGATTTCCGCAAAAGGTTGCGGCGCGCCCTTCTCGAATAGGGCGAGCGTGCAGGCGGTGCCGTGATGCGAATAGACGGCGAAATTCACGCCGCCGGGCACGAACGTCGCCCCGAAAGGCAGGGGGCGGCCGGGGCGTAGGCGAAAACCTTTGTAAGTATGGGTTGGGTAGGCGTCAATGCGTTCCATAGGGCCGGTATATGAACAACATCATAAACAGTCCTATACCATACCCTATCTGAATGCATTTTGCACGCGATGATTGAGGTTTAACGCAAGGACTCGATGGCGCTATCGAGCGTCTCGTGTACCGTGAAAAATTGCAAAAAGCCGGTCATAGACATGATGTCTAACAATTTGTTGGGCACTTCCGCTAGCACGACCTGCCCATCATTTTGGGCAATCGCCCGCTTGAGGAGCAATAGCATACGCAGGCCCGCGCTAGACATGTAAGAAACCCCGCGCATGTCCACCAATATTTTACAGTTGGGGCCGGCATGCGGCAGGATTAAATCTTCTGTCGTCGGCGCGGTGGTGCTATCGAGACGACCTTCTAATTGAACAACGGTAATTTTGGGTTCTATGGTCTTGAAAGTCACGTTCATCCACTTCCTTAGGTCCTGAACGCCTATTGGATGACGCCCAAGCCTTGCTTTATCTTATAACAAATATCTAATTTGGGATACCCCTTACTGTTACAATTAAGTATGCGCGATGGGGCGCATAAAAACAAGCGATTTGTAAGCGTTTTCATGAAGATTTCATATCAAATCAGGGCGGGGCGGCAGAGGCGCTAGCGCCCTTCGTGGTCGGCCTACTCGGCGCACCATAAGGCGAAATGGCGGGATGCGCTTTCGTCATGAAACGCTCAGCGACGGCGCGACAGCGCGGCCAAAAAGAAGCCCGCGACCAAAGCCCCTAGCGCCAGCCAGCGCCAACGGCGGCTTGTGGCATCCAAGGGGGCCATGCGCGCCCCCCAATGCCAGCGCGCACCACGGCGATACACCCGCGCTAGTAGCGTCGGCCCCAGCGCATCGGCCATCAGATAAACCCAAGATTGCGTCTGGGGAGCGGGCGGCGGTCCGCTAGGAATCGGTGGCTCATCGGCCAGCGGCACTTGCGCCACGATAAACCCATCGCCTTCATCGGCGCACCGCGCCAGCACGCGCCCATCTGCGCCGATGATTTGGGTGTGGCGTGCATAATCGGCTTCTAGTTGCGCTTGTGGCGCTTGGGCGAGCTTGGGCCACCACTGCGGGCGGGCGGCTAAATAGGCCGCCGCCGTGACGAATGGCGACGGCGACGGCGAACAAAAATGACCGCTACCGCCGCTATGCACGGCCGGCACACCCGCCCAGCGAGCCAGCGCGTGAATATCGCCATCCGCGAAGTGATGGCCGACGACGACCGCATGAGCCAGCGTGCCATCGGGCAACCGCAAGCGCCCGCGCTGAAAAGTCGGCGGGCAGGAGGGGATGAGCACCGCATCCACCTTGCCGACATAGCGCGCCCAGACATCGGGATGGGCGGAATCCCAGCAAATCATCAAGCCCAATTTGCCTAGCTCGGTCTCGGCTACGGTGATAGCGCGCCCCTCACGGAAGTACGCCCACTCCCATAAAAAGGGGTGCATTTTGTCGTAGCGCCAGGAACGCCCATGCGGCGACACGAGCAAGGCCGTATTGTAGATGTCCTCGTGGTCGCGCAGGAGCAAGCTACCGGCCACATATACCCCCCTTTGGCGCGCTTGGGTCGCTAGCCATGTCGCGGTTGGGCCATCGGCTGGCTCTGCGAGGGCGTAATTGGCGTCATCATAGGCATAACCGATATTGAATAGCTCCGGCAAAACGACGATTTGCGCCCCGACATCCACCGCCGAAGCGATGAGCGTTTCGGCGCGCGCTAAACGCTGGGCCAGAGGCGCGGGCGTGGCATCCATTTGGATAGCGGCGATAGTTAGGGAGCGAGCCATGATAAATATGCCTCGGTAAATCGGTCGGATACGCTTTACTATAACCGCCTATGCCCCGTAAGACAAGGGCTCGACAATGGCTTTAGGAAGGGTGTTGGAGGGATTCTTGCTGATACATGGGCAATTCCGCCCAAAATATAGACCCACCTTCGTGGGGGAAATCCGCGCCGACACGCCCGCCTTGTAAATCCGCCAAATACTTCACAATCCACAAGCCCAAACCCGTACTACTCTCGCCACCGGTGGGACGCGGGGTCAGGCGGGTGAATTCGCGGAAAAGCAAGGGGCGTTCCTGCGGGGGGATGCCCGGCCCTTGGTCGGCAACGCACAGCCGCATATAGTCGCCGCGCGTTTCTGTCCAGATGGTGACTTGGGAATGCGGCGGGGTATATTTAATAGCGTTGCTGATGAGATTGGCGAGTATCTGTTGCAGGCGCTCTTGGTCGGCCCAAACGGCGCCTTCTGTCTCTTGCACGCGGATTTGAATATGCTTATTCTCCGCCAACATCATGAAGTTGGCTATCACCGCCCAAATCGCTTGTTCGAGGTTGACGTGTCCAAACTGGATGGTCATTTTACCGCTTTGGATGGCGTTTAGCTCCAGCAGTTCTTCTATCACATCTTGCATATTATCTAGCGCCATGCTGATAGTATCTAGCAATTGAAGATATTCGCTATCGCCAGCAGTCGCTAGGCGCTCTCTCAAGAGATATTCGGCCATGCGAATATTAGAGATGGGATTCTTCAAATCATGGGAAGCGATGCTGAACAAGCGCGAGCGCAATTGTTGGCTATTTATCAATTCATCTATCATCTGTTTATGCTCATCTGCGTAAGCTTTTAGGCGCAGTTGGGTATTGACGCGCGCGCGTGCAATGCTCATAGTCAGGGGTTTGGTCAAATAATCGTTCGCGCCCCATTCCAGCCCTTTGACCACATCTTCAGAATCGCCCAAAGCGGACATGAGGATGATAGGCAAATCGGCCGTATCGGGGTTAGCGCGCACGCTTTTTAAGATGTCTAGCCCGCTAATATCTGGCAACAAAATATCGAGCAAGACGAGGTCATAGCGCTCAGCGTGCAACTGCGCGAGGGCCTCTGCGCCTTTGGTCGCGGTCGTCACGCGGTAATCATCTTCTAACAATTTTTTGAGCAAGCCGACATTGGTCGGTTCATCATCCACCAGCAAAAGATGGGGGCGCGCTCGTCCTCTTTCCGCTTCTGTCATATACCAACCTGACAGGTAAAAACGATTGTATCACTTACACTATAGCGCCAATCTCGCCACAAAAGCATAAAGATTCAACCTATCGCGAAGATATTCATTGTGGCAACGGCACGACGCGAATTAGCTCCGCCAGATTGTGGCCGATGATGCGATATTCATTCTCTAGGCGCAGTTGCAGGGGTCCGTTGAAGGGCGCCATGTGGATAAGCTCTAGGGTCGTCTGGGGGCGCAAGTGCAAAGCGTCCAAATAGCGCAAGCGGTCTGGCTCGCGGGTGAGCACCCGCGTGATGCGATAATGCTGGCCGGGCACGCCATCGGACAACAAAATATCGTCCAAGGCAGGGATGTCGCCATCCGCCGAGGGGATGGGTTCGCCATGGGGGCAGTTGGTCGGCTTGCCCGCCATCTCCCACATCCGCTGGGTGAGCGTCTCGCTCATGGCGACGCTAATGCGACGCGCTTCTTGATGCACTTGGTCCCATGTAAAGCCCATCACCGCCACTAAAAAGCATTCCGCAATCCGTTGATAGCGCAATTGTTGGAGGGCGGAACGCCGTCCGGCCTCGGTCAGCCGAATGCCTTGATAGGGTTCATGCTCCAATAGCCCCAAATCGCGCAATTTGCTTATCATACGGTTCACCGCGGGCGGGCTGACATCGAGCATGTCGGCCACTGCCGAGGTGCTCACGTAGGCATCGGCGGGTGTATTGGCGGACAAGCGATAGATTTGCGCTAGGTAGGAGAGCATTTTGTCCGTCGCGTTTAGAGAGTCTTTATTTTGGTCTATCACACACTCACTCCTCAATTCTTGCCAATACTTTAGCGTATTTAACGCCCAGCGACTACCCATCGTTGCACGGCCAACACCCCGCGCAAATTACGGGCGAATTCGATGCCTTCGCTGGTCGCCAACTCAACATCTACGGCCGCTATCCCCCTGCTTTCCAGCCAATTGGGGATGGTGCCGGTCAGGTTATATTCGCTGAAGGGCGCGCCATAAGGATACCCTGAGGCTTCGCCATAAACGGCCGCCAGCGCGAAGGATGCGCCATCGCCGCCGCAGTCCCCCGCGTAGACGCCGTTGGCCGCACCATGATATAACAAAACGGCGGATGGCATCGTCTGTTCCATCAGCGCGCCCAAAGCTTGCGTCTCCGGCTCTGAAAGAGGGGCCGCGCCGGGGTTCACCGCCCCTAAGCGCCATTCCGCTTGTGGCGACCAACCGCACCCCCAATTACGGTTGAGATCCACCCCATTAGCATTGAAGCGCCCCTCCAAAATGCGCCCGCGGGCTTGCCCATCGGGGTTTAATACGGGCACAAATAACAGGGTGACGCCCTCTAGGATGTCGGCGGGGTTGGACGCAAAATGCGCGCGCAAGGCCTCCACCAATTCAATTGTGTTCGACTCGAAGCCAGCATGGACGCCGCCGACCAAGACGAGCATTCGCCCACCCGTGCCTAAGCGATGCGCGATGAGTTCCCGCCCGCCGGCCGAGGTCCCGAAGATGAAGGCGGACGGTAAAGGGGTGCGCGTCATGGAAGGCGTTGGCGAAGGGCCGAGGGTGGGGGACGCGGTGGGCGAGGGGGTATCGGTTTGGGACGCGGTCGCCGTAGGCGATGCCGTGGCGGCGCTCGTGGCGGGCGGCGCTACGGTGGGTGTATCGGAGGGCAGAGGGGATGGTAACACTGTTGGAAAGGGTATCAACGTTGGCAGGGGCGGCGGTTGGGTTACCAAAGTCGTCTGGCAAGCGGGGGCGGATATGAGTATGATTATGAGCAAATACCGATTCAACGCCATAGTTTTGGTGACCTACGGAGGGCGTTATGAAAGCCGCGTGGAGTTGCGTCCTTATTGTAACACTAATGTTGCCATTGGTCGCCTGTAGCGGTGGGGCGCAAGAGCAAGCGGCCTTACCGACGCTCGTCGAATTCCCGACATTGCCGCCCACCGCTACCCCTACCGATACCTTCACCCCATCGCCGACGCCCTCCCCCACGCTGACGCCGACGGCGACGACGACGCCTTCACCCACGCCGACGGCCAGCTTCACACCGTCGCTCACTTTCACGCCTTCTATCACGCCGACCTTCACCTTGACGCCGACGTTCACCGCTTCGCCCACCGCCACCGCCACCGATACGCCGCCCTTCACCAATACCCCCGTTCTGCCGGTCATCACCAGCTTCACGGCCAGCACGGCCACGGCCGCCCCCGGCGCTCAAGTTACACTCACGTGGTCAGCTTCTGCAGATAGCGCGCGCATCGAGCGGGTCAACGCCTCTGGCCAAGTTCAAGAGACCTTCCCGGTATCGCCTAACGGTACGCTCCTCGTGACGATACCGAACGCGGGCGGCACGCAAGTGATTTATCGGTTGGTGGCCGCGCGCGCCGGCCAAGAGACGAGCTTAGCCTTGCCTATCGCGGTCAGTTGCGCGTCGCCGTGGTTTTTCGCCACGCCGCCGCCCGACGCCGGTTGTCCCACAGGGCCTTCAGTGGTAGTGCCCGGCGCTTTCCAGCCATTCCAGACCGGCTTCATGGTGCATATCATCATCACCAGCCAGAACATCAACCGCGTCTACGGCGCGCAAAACGAGAATAATATCTATCTGGCCTATACTAACTTGTGGGATGGCACCACCATCATCCCCGGTAGCCCGCCGTTCGGCCTGCTGGATGCCCAAGGGGTGTTCAACTGGGCATATAACAACACCTTGGCCAGCGCGGGCACGTGGAATCAAAAAATCGGTTGGGCCATCGGCAACATAGACACCAATTCGCGCACGGTGCAATTCGGCGCGGATGGCTCCGTCTACATCGGCACACCCGCCGGCGTCTATCGCTTCGTGGGGACGGCCGTCAGCGGCACATGGTCGAAAGTGAATTGATGAGGTGGGAATATGCAACCATCAAAACCGCTACCGCAACCCTTGCCAAAGACCGAAGACCCCTTGCGCCAGCCCCTGCCCAACGACCCCCTAGAGCGCATCCATCGTTTGGCGCGCGACCTCGCCTATGGGGCGGTGCATAATATGTGGAATGCGCAAATCATCACCACCAACGGCTGGGCGGATGGCGTCCCGCGTTACTTGCGCGTGTGGGGCGGGGACCACCCCAACATCTACTTACTGAATTCCTTCGCCTACGTCGCCAAGCAAGGCCCCGGCGAATATATCCTGACTGAAAAGGCGTTCGCCCTCTTGGAGCGCCCGGCGGTCAGCCCGGCGGTCTTCATCTCCTACCGCCGTAGCGAGAGTAGCGCTTTCGGACTACTGGTAGAAGCGCGCCTGCGGATGGCCGGGGTACAACATCCCTTTCTCGATAAAAACCTCGTCCCCGGCGACGAATGGATTCAAATGCTAGAGCAACGCATCCGCCAATGCCAATACTTCATCCTGCTATTAGGGCCTTCCACGCTGAAATCGGCTTACGTCCAACAAGAGATAACGTGGGCCTTGCAAAGCCGCGTGAATATCATCCCTATTTGGCATAACGGCTTCGACGGCGCGGAAGATTACCCCGCGGAGCTAGAGTCTAAAAATGCAATTCGCGTTAAGGAGGAAAGCGCCGAGGAGTACGAACTGGCCATCATCCGTTTGCTCAGCCGCCTTGGCTATTCGGCTTGACATGACCCCGCGCGTGCTCATCCTCTCCAAAGCCTGCATCGTCGGCATTTACCAGCGCAAACTAGAAGAAATCGCGGCTTGCGGCTACGATTTACGGGTGCTGGTGCCGCCTTCGTGGCGGGACGAACGCGGCGAACAACCCCTAGAGCGCGTCCACACCAACGGTTACGATTTGCGCGCTACGCCCATACGGCTGAACGGGCGCTTTCATCTCCACTTTTACCCGCGCCTCCTGCGGGAGATAGCCGCTTTCCGCCCGCACCTCGTCCACATAGACGAAGAACCCTATAATCTGGCGACGTGGCAAGCGCTGTGGGGGGCGCGTCGTGTTGGCGCGCGGACGCTTTTCTTCACATGGCAAAATATCCCGCGCCATTACCCGCCGCCCTTTGGCTGGGGCGAACGTTGGGTGCTGGATACGGTGGATGCGGCCATCGTGGGCACAGAAGGGGCGGCCCAAGTCTGGCGCGGCAAAGGCTTCACGAAGCCGATGGCCGTCATCCCACAATTCGGCGTGGATACCGAACGCTTTCAGCCGCCCGCCCGCCGCGCCACGCGCCCTTTCACCATTGGGTATGTGGGGCGTCTGGTCGCGGAGAAGGGTATACACCTCTTGTTGGAGGCCGTCGCGCAGTTGGGGGGGGATTGGCGCTTGCAAATCGTGGGGGGCGGCCCCCAACGCCAAGCGTTGGCCGAACAAGCGCGCCGTTTAGACATCCATCAGCGCGTCAGCTTCACGCCGCAAATGCCCTCTACCGACATCCTCAGCGTGTATCATCAATTGGACGTCTTGGTTCTGCCCTCTTTAACGCGCCCCAACTGGAAAGAGCAATTCGGGCGCGTGCTGGTAGAAGCGATGGCGTGCGGCGTGGCTGTGGTGGGTTCGGATAGCGGCGCTATCCCCAATGTCATCGGCGATGCCGGCTATATCTTCCCAGAGGGCGACGCCCTAGCCCTGCGCCAACGCTTGCGGAGCCTGCAAACCGAGCCAGAAGAACGGGCGCGCATGGCCGCGCGGGGGCGGGCGCGCGTTTTGGCGCAGTTCACGCATCAGCAAATCGCGCGGGCGACCGTGGCCTTTTACGAGCGCGTCCTCGCTACCCAGACCTGAAATTCCTATGAAAATGGCGTTTTACCAGCGCATCAGCCGAATTTGAGGTCTATTTTTGCCGCAAAATATGGTTAAATAGAGGGCAGTAACTACCCTTTGTCTTCAGGGATGAAACGTTTCAGGATAAGAAAATGCCTAAGCAACCGTTTATCGAGCGTTTACAAGAGTCACGCCCCATCCTCGCCGATGGCGCGATGGGCACTTTATTGCACCAACGCGGTCATTTGCCGATGAACGCCTGTTTCGACCTGCTCAACCTCGACCAACCGCACTTGGTGCTAGGCACGCACCGCGATTATATCGCCGCTGGCGCAGATTTGATTGAGACGAACACCTTCGGCGCGAACCGTATCAAACTCGCTGAACACGGTTGCGGCGACCCTAACCAAGTGACCGCCATCAACACCGCGGCGGTGCATCTCGCCCAACAAGCCATCCGCGAATCGGGGCGCGATGATGTGTATATCGGCGGCTCGGTCGGCCCTTTGGGCGTGCGTATCAAACCCTATGGGACCCTAACCCGCGCGGAAGCCAAAGCGGTCTTCGCGGAGCAGATCGCCGCCCTGGTCGCCGCGGGGGTGGACGCCATCATCTTAGAGACGTTCGCCTATCATGATGAATTGCTCATCGCGGTGGAAGCGGCGCGCCAAACCGCGCCCGACGTGCCTATCATCGCCCAAGCGACCTTCGCCAACGATAACTTAACGGTCAACGGTCTGCCGCCTGCGCGCGTGGCCCACGAACTCTACAAATCCGGGGCGCACGTCATCGGCGTCAATTGTAGCGGCGGCCCTTCGCACTTATCCGACATTTTGCAGACGATGCGCGCGGCCGTGCCCAACGCGCGCCTGTCGGTCATGCCCAACGCGGGCTTTCCGGAGACCATCGGCGGGCGCGCCATGTACCCGGCCACAGCCGATTACTTCGGCGATTACGCGCTGACCTTTAAGGCCATCGGCGCGACCATCATCGGCGGTTGTTGCGGCACGACCGCGGCCCACATCGCCGCCATGCGCGCCGCCCTAGACGATACGACGCGCCCCCTGCCCATCATCCGCTTCTTGGACCAAGCGCCAGAGATGCTGGAAATCGCCCCCCAAGAACCCACCGAGCTAGCCAAGCGGCTGATGGATGGGCGCTTCACGATCACCGTCGAGATGACCCCGCCCCGTAGCGTGAATGCCGATAAGGTGCTATCGCGTGCGCGGCTCTTGCGCGATGCCGGCGCCGACTTGCTGAACGTGGCCGATACCCCCGCCGCCAAAATGAAGATGAGCGCATGGGCGGTCTGCCACCTGTTGCATACTATCGTCGGTATCGAAACGGTCTTGCATTTCCCCACCCGCGGGCGCAACCTCCTGCGCGTGCAGGGCGATTTGCTGGCCGCCCACGCCCTCGACTTGCGGAATTTGTTCGTCGTCATGGGCGACCCCGCCCGCATTGGCGATTACCCCGACGCCACCGATTCTTACGACATCGTCCCGTCCAAACTCATCAGCCTCATCACCCAACAGATGAACCACGGGCAAGATTTGGCCGGTAATTCCATCGGCCAGCCCACGCATTTCTTCGTGGGATGCGCGCTCAATATGGCCGCCGATGATATAGATAATGAAATAAAAGTGCTCCGCAACAAGCTAGCGGCCGGCGCCAATTTCGCGTTAGGGCAGGCGGTCTTCCATCCTGAACGCATCGAGCAATTCCACCGTCGCTACCAAGAGCTAGAAGGTAAGCCGCTCGATTTACCGGTCTTGTTAGGGGTTATCCCCCTCTATAGTTTGAAGCACGCCCAATTTTTGCATAACGAGGTGCCCGGCATCACCATTCCCGATAGCATCTTCAAGCGTCTAGAAGACGCCGGCGACCGCGCCCCCCAAGAGGGCGTCAAAATCGCCCAAGAGCTGATGGCCCAAATGCGCGGCATGGTGCAAGGCGCTTACGTCATCCCCGCTTATGGACAATATGAACTCGCCGCGGAAGTGGTGGATTATATCGCCCGCGGCGTGCCCATCGTCGGCTGAGCTTAAGGGGGCATCGCCCACAGATGCCCCCTCTCAGTTCAGCGAGCTTCTAGCGCGTTTTTAGCCCACGCGACCAGCGCCCGAAAACCCGCTTCTATATCCGACGGGTGGGCCGCTATGGTCATCCGCAAAAAACCTTCTCCACAGCGACCATAAGCGCTCCCCGGCACCAAAGCCACATCCGCTTCTTCTAACAAGCGCTCGGCCATCTCGGCAGAGGGCAGACCCAAAGCGCGCACATCTAGGAAGAAGTAAAAAGCCCCCTGCGGCGCGGTCACGCCGATAGGATGGGGCGCTAAAGCTTCATCGAGCGCTAGCACCTGCTGGCGGCGGCGGGCGTATTCCGCCACCATCGCCGCCGCTTGATGCGCCATCTCGGCATCGGTGAGGGCGTAGAGGGCGGCCGCCTGCACGAATGGGGCGAGGTTGGTGATGGTGTGCTGGCTGGCCTTCAGCGCTTGGTCAAGGACGCTTTTAGGGGCGGCCAAATAGCCCACGCGCCAACCGGTCATCGCGTAGGTCTTGGAAAGGCTATTGACCAGCAGGGTGCGCGCTTTGGCGTCGGGGATGCTGAGGACGCTATGATGGCGGGCGTCATCATAGAGCAAATGGTCGTACACTTCGTCGCTGATGATGAATAAATCGTGCTTTTGGGCGAAATCCACCACCTGCGCCAAATAATCGGGCGCGGCCACCTGCCCAGTGGGGTTATTGGGCGTGCAAAGGACGAGCGCCCGCGTCCGCGGGGTCAGGGCGCTTTCCCAAGCGTCCATCGTGGGCCAAAAACCATCCTCTGGGCGCGAAGGCACGCGGACAGCCCGCCCATGGAGCACGCGCACCATATTGGCGTGCGATTGCCACGATGGGTCCGGGATGAGCACGGCATCATCAGGGTTCAGCACAGCCGCCAAACCGACATGGTAAGCGTGGATAGCGCCGTGGGTGGCCAGAATTTCGCCCGTCGGGTCGTAGCTGACGCCACATTGGCGCTCGATGCGCTCGGCGTAGGCTTGGCGCAAGGCGGGCAAGCCGCGACTATCGCTGTAGTGCGTTTGTCCATCGCGCAACGCCCGATAAGCCGCCTCTACAATCGGTAAAGGGGTGGGAAAATCGGGGTCGCCCGTCTGTAAACCGATGATGGCCCGTCCTTGCGCTTTCAGGCGGCGCACACGGTCGGCCAGCGCAATTGTGAACGACTCGGTAATACTGCTCAGCGTTTGGTTGATGGCGGACATAGGCTTTTTCATCCCCTCGTTTGAAATGGTGTTCGCAGACTCTAGCGCAAAATGAAAACGAAATTATGAGTTTTTGATGAGTGGATAAATCCGAAAAGCGCGCTTTTGACGATAGGCGATTGGAAACGTTTCCTAATTTTAGACGATGCAATAGAAATCTATACGGAGGAGATGATATGGTTCGTCAATTGTTACTGTGTGTGGCGCTCATCTTGGTGTTGGCGGCGCCAACATTAGGGCAGGAGATGATGGGGACGCCATCGGTAGAAGTCGCTAATCAAGTGGTCACCAATGACACCGTCACTATTGCCAGCGCTTACAGCGAAGGCCCCGGTTTTGTCGTCATCCACATTGATAACAATGGGGCGCCCGGCCCTGTCGCCGGTTTTCGGTGGCTGAATGCCGGTTGGAACTACAATATCAAAATCGCTATTGACCCAACCATCGCTACTCCCACCCTCTTTGCTATGCTCCACGCCGACACCAACGAGATTGGCGTTTATGAATTCGGCACGGTGGAAGGCGCAGATGGCCCAGTCGCGGTAGATGGCAACGTGGTGACGCCTTCGTTCAATATTGACCTTATCAGCATGTCGGATCAGTTCGTCAGCGATAACACGGTCACGGCGGATGTCGTCATCTCCCAAGTAGATGGCTTCCTCGTCATTCATCAAGATGTGGATGGCAACTTCGGCCCTGTCGCCGGTGTCGCGTCGGTGAGCGCGGGCGTTAATACCAATGTCGTCGTGGAACTCGACCCGTCAATGGTGACGGCGTCCTTGTGGCCGATGTTGCACGTGGATACAGGCACCGCCGGCACTTATGAATTCGGCACAGTAGAAGGCGCGGATGGCCCGGTAGTTGTAGATGGGGCTGTGCTCACCTTCCCGATTTGGACAGTGCCGCATATCCGCGTCGCTAACCAAATCGTGACCCATGGCGACGGTATGGAGATGGGCGATATGGCCCCGACCGTCGTCGCCCAATCGGTCTTGGCGGCAGAAGACGGCTGGTTGGTCATCCATCAAG
Organism: Anaerolineaceae bacterium; assembly: GCA_037441665.1. GTDB lineage: Bacteria > Chloroflexota > Anaerolineae > Aggregatilineales > Phototrophicaceae > JBBIRQ01. The sequence continues at coordinate 19,804 of JBBIRQ010000017.1, forward strand.
AAGTGGATGGCAGTTTTGGGCCGGTGGCTGGTTTAGCGCAAGTTCCCGCTGGTCTCAGCAAGAACGTTGTGGTGGAACTAGACCCCGCTATGGTCACCCCCAACTTGTGGCCGATGTTGCACGTGGATACGGGCACGGCCGGCACCTATGAATTCGGCACGGTAGAAGGCGCAGATGGCCCGGTGGTAGTGGATGGCAACGTAGTAACTTTCCCCATCAACGCCGCCCCGTCCATCGTCTACGAAGGCTCGCTAGAGGGTAACGTGTTGACCGTGAAATCCGCCCTCATTGACGCCCCCGGCTGGTTAGCTATCCACAACGATAACAACGGCGCTCCCGGCCCGGTCATCGGCGTGGCCCCGCTTCTGCGCGGCGGAAATTATGATATTGTCGTCGAGCTGGACGAAAGCGGCATGACCGAAACCCTGTTCCCGATGTTGCACTACGATACGGGCACGGCCGGCGTCTACGAATTCGGCGCGGTGGAAGGCGCGGATGGACCCGTTTTTGTGGGTGGCGCGGTGGTTGTCGGCCCGCTCAGCCCGATGATGGAATGATGATCTGAAGGCACGGGTGAATTTGCCCGCCCGTTGACTAGCACTTCCCCTTGTGTCGGCGCCCTGCATTCCCCCGCAGGGCGCTTTTTTAGCTAAAGCATCCCTTTGGACGGCGCGGGGGTTTGTTCGCCTGCGCCCCATGACTTATAATGCAAACATATTTTGGACACGTTGGATAGCGACATGGCGGAAGAACTCATCGGCAAGACAATAGGCGGTTACGACATTCTACGCCTCATTGGGCAAGGCGGCATGGCTAGCGTCTATTTGGCGCGGCAAAAATCTATGAATCGGGAAGTTGCGCTCAAAGTTTTGCCGCGGCAATTTTTGAACGACCCCACCTATTTACATCGCTTCAACCAAGAAGTGGCTATCGTCTCTAAGCTAGAACATCGTAACATCGTGCCCGTCTACGATTATGGGGAGCATGAAGGGCAACCCTATATCGTCATGCGCTATCTGCCCGGCGGCTCGGTGGATACCCTCATCCGTCGCGGCCCCCTGCCGCACGACCGCATCTTAGACATCATCGCGCAAATCGCGCCCGCGCTCGATTTCGCCCATAGCAAAAATATCTTGCATCGCGACCTCAAACCGAGCAATGTCTTATTGGATGACGAGGGCGGGGCCTTCATCACCGATTTTGGCATCGCCCGCATCCTCGGCGAGCAAGGGCCGGGCATCACCACTCAGGGCGTGGTGGGCACGCCAAGTTACATGTCTCCCGAACAAGCCCAAGCCCAACCACTAGACGGGCGAAGCGATGTCTATTCGCTGGGGGTGATGCTCTTCGAGATGGCTACCGGTCGGCGCCCATTTGAAAGCGACACGCCTTATAGTATCGCCGTCCTGCAAGTGACCCAGCCGCCGCCATCGCCGCGCTCTATCAATCCCGCTTTGTCGGCCGCCATGGAAAGCGTCATCTTCAAAGCGCTCAAAAAACGCCCCGACGAGCGTTACCCGAACGCCGTCGCCCTCGCCGAAGACCTGAAGTTGGCCATAGAGCGCCCGCATATCCTCCACGACACCGAACCCAAACTGCGCCGCCCGGAACCCGTCGCCCCGCAAGCCGCCCCCGCGCATCAGCCGCAATTGATGATGCAACCGCCCGTCCCACAAAATTACGTGCCGCCTTCCTCCAGCAACCTGATGCCATCGGTGGCGCAAAAGCGGCTACGGCGGCGCAGAGGCGGCGGGGCATGGTTGAGCATGATGATAGGTGGTCTGCTGGGGTGCGCCCTCTTGGCCGCCGTGGTGGTGATTACGGTTGTCGTCATTAGCGCGCTGAGCAACGACGGCCCCGCCGCGCCCATTAGCGCTACCCCCCCCCAAAGCGAGGAGACCGAAAACGCGGGAACCGCCGCCACCATCGCCACCCTAGACCCCACCAGCGAGGCGGCCCGCCAAACCCTCGTCGCCCGCAACCAACAAAGCGCCAACGCCCCCACGCCCGCCCCCTTGGCCACCTTGCCCGTCGGCATCCGCGATACCACGCCCGACCTCTCCGCCGCTCTCGTCGGCGTCAGCGGGCGCATCGTCTTCTTCGATGAGCGCCCCAATGCGGCCCGCATCTCCCCAGAAAATAACTTTGAAATCGTATGGCTGAGCTTGGAAACATGGCGCGAAACCCAACTCACCGACGACCTGAGCACCAATAGTTACCCCGCGCCTTCGCCAGATGGCGCTTGGATAGCCTTTCAATCGAACCGCGACGGCGACTTTGAAATTTATCTGGTCAACACCGTTGGCGGCCAACTGCGTAAACTGACCGATAACACCCACACCGACCGCCTGCCGTGGTGGTCGCCGGACGGCCAATGGATCATCTACTCATCCGATGTGCGCGGAGACGGCATGTACGACTTGTACCGTATGCGACCCGATGGCTCGGATAATCAGGTGGTCTTCAGCAATGGGCAACGCAATAGCCACGCCCGTTATAGCCCTGATGGGCGGTATGTGGTGTTCACCACCGGGGCCAACCCCAACAACGCCGCCACGTGGGAAATCGGCCTGCTGAACCTCGATGATGGCGCGTTCCAACAGCTGACCCGTAACGACGTGCGCGACTCTGGGCCGGCTTTTCATCCGGACGGCAATAGCATTATCTTCGTCACCTTCAACAATGGCGACCTCGACATCGCCACAATGGACCTCAACGGGGAGAATCGCCAGCTATTGACCACGCATGACGGCTGGGATTGGTCGGCAAATTATAGCCCGAATGGCCAATATATCGTCTTTACCTCCACCATCAACCAAACCGACCAACTCTTTTTGATGACGGCCGACGGGGCGAACATCCAGCAAATCACCACCACCGGGGGGGCTTACGCCTCTTGGATACCTTGAGGTTCGCGCGCTCATCGGGTGTGGGGTGTTTGGGGTAATCGCCGCGCCCCAATCACGTTAATCTTGCAGATGCGGGAACGAATATGGTACACTTGGGGAAGAATGCCTTCTAAATCTGAGATTAAAACAGTGCTTGAAGACGTTCCCTTAGTTCAAATTCATCATCCATCCACTAGATGGCGCTTGCCAACAAATACCGTGCGCGGTGTGTTCGTGCCGCCTCGGTATTTTTATATTAAGGCAACAGTCATAAGGAAAGGTTCTCTTGGACGACCTCAGTTCAGGTAGTTTATTGGTCATCGTTTTATTGGTTAGTAACGCTTTTGTCACCCTATGCCACGCCGCGCTCATCAACATTCGCCGTTCCCACCTCATGGACTTGGCCGATAAAGGCGATCCGCGCGCCCTAGCGGTCATTCGGCTTGTCGAGGGCAAGGCACAGCTGTATATCACTTACAAATTCACGGTCATCTTCCTACATTTTTTGACGGCGGCGGCGACCACCTTTTGGCTCACCTTGCCGCTAATGATGATGGGGGCGCAGGCGCTGGGGCTATTGGTCTTGATCGGCGCAGGTCTGGCCGCGCTCATCCTCGGCGACTTGGTGCCAGAGAGCGTAGCGACCCGCTACGCTGACCGTCTCGCTTTGCGCTTGGTGGGGACGATGCGCGCCTTGATGTTGGCGCTATGGCCGATTGTCGCCCTTGTCTTGGCGCTCAGCCGCCTGATTTCGTCTTTGTTCGGTAGCGCCCAAGTCATCAACACGGTGACAGAAGAAGAAATCATGACGCTAGTGAGCGCCGGGCACAGCGACGGCACTATCGAAGAAGAAGAAAAAGAGATGATTTACTCCGTCCTACAATTGGACGAGAGGAGCGCCCGCGAATTGATGACGCCGCGCATGGACATCGTGGCTATAGACATCAACGCGAGCATCACCGATGCCTTGAAGGCCTTCGCCAAATCGGGCTTTTCGCGCATCCCCGTTTATGAAGATAACGTAGATAACATCAGCGGCTTGCTCTACGCTAAAGATTTGCTGACGCTGTGGGAAGGCGGCGGGTTAGCTAACCGCGAAGCGGGCATCCGCGACCTCGTCCGCCCCGCTTTCTTCGTGCCAGAAACCAAACGCGCCGACGAATTGCTAAAAGAGTTGCAAAATCGCAAAATCCATATGGCCATCGTGGTAGATGAATACGGCGGTACTGCGGGCCTCGTCACTATCGAGAATCTGATAGAAGAGATTGTGGGCGACATCCGCGATGAACACGACGTCAACGAAGAAGCCGACTTCGTGCAAAGCGATAATGGCGATTACATCATTGACGCCACTATGAACCTCGATGATGTCAATGAACTATTGGATATTGACCTAAAAAGCGAAGATGCCGATACCTTGGGGGGCTATATTTTCGCGGAAATTGGGCGTGTGCCGTCGGTCGGCGATGTGGTGGAGACGGAACAGGTCATCTTGCGGGTGGCGGAAATCGAAGGGCGGCGCATCCGTAAAATTATCGCCATGCTCAAGAAGACGGACGATATAACGCCCACCTCTTTATCCGATGATGGCGGCTCTACAACCTCGCCGCGCCAACTCACCGACAGCGTATGATACCCCTCAGCGCATCCGACAAACAACAGCTTGTGGCGCAGGCCTGCGCCGCCGCCGACCACGCCTACGCGCCATATAGCCATTATCGGGTCGGCGCGGCCTTATTGGCAGAAAGCGGCATGGTCTACAAGGGGTGCAATGTGGAAAATGCCGCTTATCCCGCCAGCATCTGCGGGGAGCGCACCGCCCTTGTCAAGGCGGTAAGCGAAGGCGAACGCCGTTTTCGGGCGATTGCCATCGCCACCGTCAACGGGGGTTCGCCATGCGGCATGTGTCGCCAGATGCTCTATGAATTCGCCCCGCAGTTATGGGTCGTTCTGGCGGATTTTGAAGGCCGCATCCACCTAGAATTAACGCTCGGCGATTTGTTGCCGCACGGCTTCGGCCCCCTCGATTTGCCGAGCGTAAAGGGGTGAATCGTAAATATTTGTGAATATATGCGCCCAACCCACAACCTTATATCCGTCAAGACGGTTTTCACCATATAATGTGGGTGATTAAGATTAACTTTTTCTAATCATAGACCGTGGGGCGGTGATGCAACCCAAAAGGATATGGCTAAGGTGGAGCAGTCTCATCATCATCTTGATATGGGGTGGCGCTGGCGCTATGTTCCTCGCCAATCCGCCAACCGTCCCGCCGCCAACCCTGCCTACGCTCGTCCCTTTAGCCACACCCCATTATAACGCGCCGCCGCCACCTAGCGCCCCCGCCGATGCACAAGGGGCATCGTCAGACCAAACGATAGCGAACACACAGCCCGACATCCCCCGCCGTCTACGCGACCCCATCCCCAACCAAATCATCATCCAATTTGCGCCCAATAGCACCGCCGACGAACGCGCGGCTTATATCCGCCAATTGGGGGGGCGAATCCAACAAGACATCCGCGCCTTAGATGCGGTCGTCGTCAGCTTGCCGCCAAACGTAGCGCCAAGCGCCCTACCCCCCGCGCCGATTGTGGTAGCGAACGAGCCTGATTATTGGGTATCGGTTCTAGCTAGCCCTAATGACCCGCTCTACGGCGAGCAATGGGGGCTGATAGCGATAGGCGCGCCGCCAATATGGGACGAAATCGTGGCCAATCCCCAAAAGTTCACTGTCGCCGTCATTGATAGCGGGGTCTGCGCCCTGCATCCCGATTTAGAGGGCGTGTTACTAGATGGCTGGGATTACGTCGAAAACGACCCGACACCCCAAGATGATTACGGGCATGGTTGCGGCGTGGCTAGCATCATTGGCGCGGTGGCCAATAATGGGGTGGGCATGGTCGGCGTCGCGCCTAATGTGGCCATCCTGCCCTTGCGCGTCTTGGACGCGGAAGGTTTAGGCGCGTATTCTGCTGTGGCCAAAGCCATCGTAGACGCCACCGACCGCGGGGCAACTATCATCAACCTCAGCCTCGGCGGTTATTATCCTTCTAGCTTGTTACAAAATGCGGTCGCTTATGCCACAACGCGCGGTGTGCAAGTCGTCGCGGCCGCGGGCAACAGTAGCGCGCAGACCATCCTTTACCCGGCGGCTTATCCCGACGCTATCGCTGTTGGGGCGGTCGGGCCAGACGGGCAGATTAGCCCCTTCAGCAATTATGGAACGGGCATAGATATTTACGCGCCGGGTAGCGACATCACCGCGGCGCGGCCAGATGGGGGATACGCCCGTTATAGCGGCACTTCTTTTGCCGCCCCCCACGTGGTCGGCGCTATCGCCCTAGAATGGGGCCGCGGGCGTTCGCTCGCCTTGGATGGCGGCGCGCTCCGTCTAGAAAGCGCCGTCCCACCTGTGGCCCCATCGTCCGCACCTGAAGCCGACGATGGGCGGGGAAGCGCAAGCGAAAGTGACGTTCAGCTCAGCGATGAATGGACCGTACAACTGCAACCGGGGACCAATGCCCCACAATTGGCGGCGTCGCTCGGCTTTGAATATGTGGGGCCGCTCAGCAATTTGCCCGATGTGCATATCTTCCGCCTAGCGGGGAGCGACACCTCTATACAGGCGGCTTCCGCCGGGGCCAATGCGCTAGCCACATCGCCGCTGGTAGTGTTTTACCACCAAGACACCATCCGCCAACCCGCCCGCCGCAACCCCAGCGACCCGCTCTTTCCGAATCAGTGGCATCTGAAAAATACGGGGCAAGGGGGCGGTACGCCCGGTGTAGATGCCAACGTCGTGCCCGTCTGGGACGACGGTTACGACGGCGCGGGCGTGCAAATCGCAATCGTGGATGATGGTTTGCAATACACCCATCCAGACATCGCCCCCAATTATTTAGCGAGCGCCAGCTTCAACGCCGATACCAACACCACCGACCCCGCCCCAAACACTAACGATTATCACGGTACGGCCGTCGGCGGCGTGGCGGCGGCGGCTGATGACGGGGTGTATTGCGGCGTGGGCGCGGCTTATAACGCCCAATTGGCAGGCATCAAGCTCAACCTCATCAGCGACATCAACACCAGCGAAGCGCTGGGTTACGCCGCGCAAGTGAACGATATTTACAACAACAGTTGGGGGCCGCCGGACGATGGTTCCGCTATCTGGTTGCCCAATGACTTCACGTTTTCGCTGGCGCAACTCGCCAACGGGACAGCGAATGGCCGCGGCGGTTTGGGCAGTATCTTCGTTTGGGCCGGCGGCAACGGCAGAACGAATAAGGATAACGTCAACCGCGACATCTTCGCCAACAGCCGCTACACTATCGCGGTCGCGGCGCTAGCCGATAATGGCCAACAGGCCTTCTACAGCGAAAACGGCGCGCCCTTGCTCATCTCCGCGCCCAGCAATGGCGGCGCGTCCGGCATCACCACCACCGATTTATTGGGCGCAGATGGCCAAAATAGCGGCGACTGCAACAACACCTTTGGCGGCACTTCCTCCGCCACGCCCCTTGTTGCCGGGGTCATCGCGCTCATGCTAGAAGCCAACCCTAACCTCACGTGGCGCGATGTACAACATATCCTCGTAGAAAGCGCCTTCAAAAACGACCCGTCGCATAGCGACTGGACGGATAATGGGGCCGGGTACGCGGTCAATCATGCTTATGGCTTCGGCCAGATTGACGCCCAAACTGCCGTCAATTTGGCCGAAACGTGGACAACCGTTGACCCCGAAGCGAGCGTTGTATCCGCTGTCCGCAACCTGAGCATCGCCATACCCGATAACAGCCCCGCGCCATTCGTGCCCGGTACATTCGTCAGCGATAGCATCGTCATCAGCGAAAATATTCAAATGGAATCGGTCGAAATCATCTTCAGCGCGGCGCATCCCGACCGTGGCGATATTGTCGTCATCTTGGAAGCGCCCTCCGGCACCCAAAGCCAGCTCTTGCTGACCGGTAACGACCTCGGCGCCAATTATAGCAATTGGCTGATGACCTCGATGCGCCATTGGGGCGAATCCTCCGCGGGCACATGGACGCTCCGCGTGGCGGATGGGTATCCGGGCGTGGAGGGGACATGGACCAAATGGCAACTAAAGCTATACGGCACAGCGATGGCCCAGACAGGGCCGACTTTCGTCGTCACGACGACGGCCGATAAGCGAGATAATCGTTGTAGCGTTAACGATTGTTCCCTGCGAGAGGCCATCATAGCGGCCAACAGCCAAGCGGGCCACAATACCATTCAGCTATCCAGCGGCGTTTACGCTTTATCCATAGACGGCACGGGCGAAAATTCAGCCATGAGCGGCGACCTCGATATTAGCGGCAGTCTGACGATAGTGGGCGTTGGCTCTGGGGCGACCATCATTGATGGCGGCGACATAGACCGCATCTTCCACGTGCAAAGCGGCGGGCATAGCGTCACCCTGCAACATCTCGCGCTACGCAACGGCAATACCGACCGTGGCGGGGCGATATATAACAGCGGTGGCGCGCTCCTATTGGAACACTGCGCGGTGACGAGCAATATAGCCTCGCTATTCGGCGGGGGCATTTATAACGGCGGCACGGTCACCGTGAACGATTGCGTCTTCAGCGCCAACGAAACGACCGACAACTTCCCCAATGGTTTTGGCGGCGCCATCTACAACGCCGCGGGTGGCGTTGTGACAGTCAACGATAGCGTTATGGACGCCAATATCGGCGAATATTTCGCGGGGGTGTTGTACAATGCCAGCGCGGCCACGGCCACCTTCAACCGCTCCACACTGTCCAACAATCGCACCGATGACCCCGGTGGCGGCGGCGCGATATATAATTTAGGGACGTTAACGCTCAACGATAGCACCTTGAGCGCCAATAGCTCTTTCAATGGCGGGGCTATCTTCAATAGTGGCGCGCTGACGGCCAACCGCGCCCTCTTTTACGATAATACGGCGAGCAATCGCGGCGGGGCGATGACCAATTCTTCGGGTAGCGCGAATGCCACCTTCAATAACGTCACTGTATCCGATAACCACGGCGCGAACGGGGGCGGCGGCATCCTCAACAATAGCAATAGCACGCTGACGCTCCACTTTGTGACTTTTTACGCCAATACCGCGGGGGGGGCCAATAGCAAAGATTTATACATCGCCGCCTCCGCTATCACGACGCTGAAGGCGACGCTTTTAGCCAGCGAAGGGGCGAACCCCAATTGTCAATTGGGAGCGCCGATTGGCTCCAATGGCTATAACCTCGCGCGCGATAATAGCTGTAGTTTGAGCGGGACAGCCGACCAAACCAACGTATCCGCCAATTTAGGGGCGCTGGCTGACAACGGCGGTTACGTGCAAACGCACGCCCTCGATACGACCAGCCCGGCTTATGGCCTCGTGCTGGCCGCGGATTGCCACTTGACCACCGATGCGCGCGGCATCAGCCGTCCGCAGGGGGTGCACTGCGAAAGCGGCGCGTACGAATCCCTGTGCCCAACCCCGAATTTCACCATCTCCGCTGGCGATGTCAGCGCGTTGAAGACGGCCATCAACCGCGCCAACGATGAAGAATGCTTCCCCGGCCTAAATATCATCACGCTGACCAACAGCACCTATACCCTGAACACCGTGGACAACACCACCGACGGGCCGAATGGTCTGCCTTCGGTGACGAGCGCCATCACGATTAGCGGCAACGGCGCGAGCATCGCCCGCCAAAGTGGCGTGCCACAGTTCCGCCTATGGCACATCGGGGATACGGGCGTCCTGACGCTCGAAAACCTCAACCTGAGCGATGGTGACATCTCTGGTCAAAGTCCCCCGAATCATCGCGGCGGGGCGGTTTATTCGCTGGGGCAACTCGCCATCACGCATAGCACCCTCTACAACAACGCGGCCGGCGAAGGCGCGGCCATCTATCAAGCGCAAGGCCAGCTCGACCTTGCCAATAGCACCATCAGCGGCAACAGCGCCCTCATCGGCGACGTCCTCAGTCTTGACGTCCCCTTCCAAATCCGCCATAGCACCTTGGCATATAATGACGCGGGCGCGGGGCACACGTTGGCGACGGATGATGCGGGCGCGCTCATCGGGACGATTTTAGCCCATAACGCGGGCGTAGATTGTAGCGATGTAGCCGACATCACGACTTACGGCTACAACATCAGCGATGACGGCGCTTGTGTGACCAGCGCGACCGATATTGTGGCCGACCCCCTGTTAGGGCCCTTGGCCAATAATGGCGGCCCGACGAAAACGCATGATTTGCTCATCGGTAGCCCCGCTTTCGACGCTATCCCCGTCGCAAGTTGCCTGTTGCCCCAAGACCAACGCCAATTCGCGCGGCCGCAAAGCATCGCCTGCGATATTGGCGCTGTGGAATACGCCAATATCATCAGCGGCATAGCAACCTTGAACGGGAGCGCGAACCAGATAGCGATTGCGCTCAGTTGGAATGACCCATGGACGACAGAGACGAACGTTCGCGTCGAGTGGCGCGAGGGCGCGGAATGGGCGCTGATGGCGTTGTTGCCCGCCAATAGCGCCAGCTATAACACCGCATCCTACGGCGAACTGGCCTGCGGCACTGCTTATTCATTCCGCGTGCAGGCGTACGATAGTATCCCCCCCGCCATCTCTGGCTATAGCAACGTCTTCACCATCGCCACCAACGCTTGCCCCCCGCACGACGCCCAAGCCGACGCTATCGCCATCGCGAGCTTGCCATACAGCTTCAGCGGACAAACCGAAGGCGCGACGGTTGACATCAACGACCCGATGGCGACTTGCGGCGCGACCTATGGGCGTACGGTATGGTTCCGTCATACGCCCTCTGTCACCACCACCGCATGGCTCGATACGCAACTGAGCGGCTACGACACCGTCTTGAGCATCTGGCGCGATGACGGCGGCGCGCTGGTGGAAGTGGCTTGCGATGATGATAGCGGTTATGGGGCGACAAGTTTTGTCGAGGCGACCTTGCAGGGCGGGCAAACCTATTATGTGCTGGTGGGCGGCAAAAATAACATCGGCGGCGCGCTCCAGTTGAACGCTACGGTAGCTATCTCGCCGACGGCAACGCCAACACCCACCCCCACCCTCACCGCGACGCCTTTACCCCCCGCGGCGACGTCGCATCTGGGCTTGTTCCATCAAGGTATTTGGCTATTCCGCAATACCAACACCGACGGCTTGCCCGATATGAGCTTCGCATTCGGCAACGATGGCATCGCGTGGCAACCTATCGTGGGCGATTGGGACGCGGACGCCGACCGTGTGGATACGGTGGGTTTGTATCATGACGGGGTATTCTTCTTACGCAACGTCAATAGCAAAGGCTTCGCCGATATACGCTTCCATTTTGGTCCCCAAGAGGCCGGATGGACCCCCATAGTGGGCGATTGGAACGGCGACGGCATGGATACGGTCGGCGTATATAAAAATGGCATCTTCATGCTCACCAACGCGCACGCAGAAGGCCCCGCGCCCTTGCAATTCCGTTTTGGTCCCCAAGAGGCGGGATGGACCCCCATAGTGGGCGATTGGAACGGCGACGGCGTGGATACGGTCGGCGTATATAAAAATGGCGTTTGGTATATCCGCAACCAAAATAGCGACGGCCCCGCCGACCGCGTCATCACCTTTGGTAGCGTTGGTTGGCGCCCCGTTGTCGGCGATTGGAACAAAGACAATGTGGATACTGTAGGCGTCTATTCCCGCGGCGTGTGGCATCTGCGCGATACCACCGCCGAAGGCCCGCCCGACATCACCGTAAGTTTCGGCAACGCTAGCCGCGACTGGCTACCCGTGGCTGGGCGCTGGGACGCCGCCTTGCCTTTGGGCCTCTTGGTCGCTCCGCCCGATGCCCCCACAGCAACCCCAACCACGATGCCCACGCTGACGCTACCGGCCGAGCAAACCGAGGATAGCCCAGAGGCGCAAACACCCACGCACACGGCTCAGCCAACAACCACCTTGCCGACGTCCACGCTAGAGCCAACGCTGACGCCCACCTTAGAGCCGTCCCCAACGGCGCAACCATCCCCCACGCCGACGCCTACCCTAGAGCCGTCCCCATCGCCCGAAGCATCGCCAACGGTAGAAGGGACTTAAGCGGATGTGGAATACAATTGTTGTAGTAAAAGGATACATCATGAAAAGAGCGTTACGTTTTGGAATGCTGATATTGCCCATCGTGCTATTGGTGGCTGTGCCAGCGCTAGCGCAAACGCGCCCAGAGATGACTATCTTCATCGTTTGGCAACCCGGCGAGCAACTCAGCTCCACAACCGCGCCTCTAGATACACGCTATGTAGATGTGCAAATTTTGGGGCAAGGCAACGTTCATTTCTGGGCGATGAATCTTAAATGCAACTTCACGCCCAGCGTTTTGAGCGTAGATAGTAGCGTAGATGAGGTGATTTTTGGCCCCGATTGGGGTGGCCCCGGCGAATTCATCGCGGTGGGGCCCGGCGGCGAAGATTACGAATACGCCAGCAATGGCGATTTAACGTTGGTGGCGACGCGGCAAGGGACCGTGCCTTCTTTGGGCGTCAACGGCCAGACCTATACGATTTTGTTGGCGACCGTGCGTTTGCGCGTGGCGGAGTTGACCAAAAATAGCGCGGCCAGCGCCCGCTGTACTACGATGGATTTTCTCGACCGCGACGGTAATACTATCGTGCGCGGCCGCCAAGCCAGCACGCCAACGCTCTCTGTGCTCACTGGCTACGCGCTGAGCGGCAAGGTCTTACTGCAAGGCTTGCGGTCGCATGGCGGTATTAGCGTCGTCTGCCAGAATCAAGACTCGCTGACCAATTACGGCCCCGTGACCACCAATTCTAGCGGGGACTTCAACTTCAATACCGTGTTCATCCGCGAGACGGGCGACTACATTTGCACGTTCACCGGGCCCGCAGGCACGGATAATAATTTCTTGCCGTCTACGGTCGCCATCCCGATATATCATGCCTCGCAGTACCTGTTGCCGGTCGTCCTGCGCGCGGGCAACGTGGATGGTGTGGGCGACATCGGCAATAGCGACATCGTGAGCATCACCAGCACTTGGAGCGGGGCATCTACTGCCGTTGCTACACCCTACGAAGGCAACGACGCCAACGGCGACCGTCGGATAGACCGCGCCGACCTCGCCATTGTGGCCGGCAACTACGACCCCGGCACCACCCAGACCGACGCTAGCCATCTGCTGGTAGGCTTGGCGACGGACTACGGCGGCACATTCCCCAATAGCCAAATCGCCTGGGGGAATAATCTCGCCGGGCAAGTGGTGCCGCTCTTCTCGCGGCTGAGCGGGCGCAACTTTTGGCCGGCGCTTTCCCCCGATGGCGAAACGGTGGCTTACATCAAACAAGATGCGCGGAGCGGCGCGCACGAGCTGTATAGCTCCCCGCTCAGCCGCCCCAAAGAGACGCGGGTGACCCCCGCGCGGGGGTTTGGCTATCAGGCTTTTGCGCCGTCTTGGTCGCCTGATGGTAGCCGTTTGGCTTTTGTATGCTCGTGGGATGAGCCAAACATCAGCGGCTACACCTTTAATGAAGGCTATCTATGCCTGATAAACGCTAACGGCGGCAGTTGGCAACTGCTGAATCACAAGGTCAAGATAACGCCGCCGTCTTGGTTCGATAACAATACCATCATCTACAGCGGCGCGCATACCGATACGACCAGCGGTTGCGCGAACACCTTATGTTATTACGATATTGCCGCCAATACGAGCGGGGTTGTGGATGCCGATATTCCCTTCGGCGGCGCGAACATCAGCGATACGCCACAGATTCGCGCCGATGCTAACGGGGATACGCTCCTGTTCTACCGTTATAACAATGGGACAACCGCGACCTTGCGGGTCGCTATCATCAACCGCGTGGGCGGCGTGTTCGATGTGCCCGTCTTTGGCGGCAACCACAAAGATACAGGCATCAGCACCAACCTTGATTATTATCACGTCTCCCCTTATCTCCATATCGTTTATTACGAGCGGGTGGATAGCGTGAATTTCTTCAAGAATCGCCTATCTAGCTCCGGCACGTTCGCGGGGTCGTGGGGGGCGGCCATCGGCCACGATATAGACGGCTTCGTCGGCAACCCTAACGGCGTGGTGGGCTTCCCCGGCATTTTGTGGAATGGGGCGTTGACCACGCCTACCGAATTGCACGCCTATCGGGCTAGCATGCAATGGGTGCCTTAAAGCCGCTGCCAATCTTCTCGCAGGATACTGTAGATGTAGACATCTTCGGGCTGGCCGCGGGTACGCCGATGTTGGCGCAAACGGCCTTCCCGAACCATCCCCAATTTCTCTAGAACGCGGATAGACCCTTCGTTATCCGTGAACACTTGGGCGCTAATGCGGTTGAGCGCCAACACATCGAAACCGTATTGCAAGACGGCGCGCGCCGCCTCTGTGATGTATCCTTGCCCCCAAAAGTGGCGATTGAGCGCATAACTGAGTTCGGCGCGGCCATCGTCGGGGTCGTATTCTGCCAGTTGGCAACGGCCAATCATTTTATGCGTGGTCTTCACTTCCAAAGCCCACCACATCAACCCATAGCTATACAAGCCCAAAAGGCGCGCGAAGTCCTCGCGGGCGGTGTTTTCATCCGGATAGGGCGTCCACATCCCCGGCCCGCTGACTTCAATATCTTGGGCGTATTCGTAAAAATCGGCGAAATCGTCCATGGTCAAGGGTCGCAAGTATAAACGCGGCGTTTCTAGAACAGGAATCATGGCTTCACACCCTCCTTGTCGGCGCTAGCGCCCGTACGCCGCCACCACAGCCACAGCGACACCACGGCATAAGCGGAGAAGATGAACAGCAGAGGGTCGGACGGGGCGCGATAACGGGTTGACGGATGAAACAGCACATATATGAACGTCATGCTCAGTTGCACGAACCACAACAAGGCGACCTCGCGCCACTGGCGGCGGCTCCACCAGATGCCCGCCAAAGCCGCGAGGAGCAAAAAGCCGAAATAGAAGCGATGAACCCAACGCCCCACTACATCAAAAAGCGGTTCATCGTAGGCGGTATTGGCCTCGTTGACCCCTACAATGGATTGGTCGCCGCGCACAATTTGCAAAGCCCCGTCTGCGCCCAATTGGAATTGTTCGCCCTGTTGGGGGTTATAGCGGGGGGCGATGTCTATGCTCCAATGCACCCAAAACTTGGTCCAAAAGAGCAGGGGTAGCTTATCGGGGTTATCGCGCCAATATTGCAGGCCGAGCGCGAAGCGTTGGGCATCGGCTTCACGGTCGCGGAACGTGGAAGGGATGCCCTGCGGCGCCGTCCACTGCACATCATAGCCCGCCTGAAAGACGGGAATCGTATATTCGCTATTGCCTTGCCAAAAGTTGGCCCCCGATGTGGTGGTCATGGGGATGAAGGCGTCGAACACCTGATAATTGCGCCAAATCCACGGGAGCAACACGGCCGCGCTGACCAGCGCCACCGGGGATAGCCGCGCCACCGTCTGCCACCACGACAAGCGCATCAAAAACCAGCCCGCTACGAATAGGGCCAAAACCGGGATGATGGGC
Source organism: Anaerolineaceae bacterium (assembly GCA_037441665.1). Lineage (GTDB taxonomy): Bacteria > Chloroflexota > Anaerolineae > Aggregatilineales > Phototrophicaceae > JBBIRQ01. The sequence goes on from JBBIRQ010000017.1 coordinate 35,236, forward strand.
CGCGTGAGCGTCGCCAACCCCAAGACGAGGCCGCCGACCACAGCGACCAGCCACGTTGCCCAATCCGCGCGCGGGCGCGCGCGCAGTAGAATCATCAGCCATACGAAAGCGTGTAACAGCGTGATGAATAGCGGCGTATCAATCAACGTCAAATTTTGGAAGATGAGGTAGGGATAGGCGGCCATCATCAACCCGGCCAACAGGGCGATACTGCGCCCATATGGCGTATGGTGCAATAGGCGGCGGGCAATATCGTAGAGCAATAAGATAGACAAGGCATCGAGCGCGATATGGAAAAGGCCCACCTGCCAATAGCCCCGGCCGAAAAATCGGTACACGAGCGATAGCGCCACGCCATACAAGGGCGGGATAGCGGCATCGGGCACGCCCGCTTCTAGACCGTAGACGCCCGTTCCGTTCAGGTGGCGCGCGTACTTGTCGTAGGCATCGGAGCCGTGGATGACGCCGCTTGTGGCGAAATCGAAGACCGACGGGAAGAGCGCCAAGACGCTAAGGCGCGCCGCAATGGCGAAGATGAGCAGTAAAGCGAGCGGATGGCGGAACAGTCGAGCGAACATCATAGGAAAATGGCGCTGGTTTCAATAACAAGATAGCGTGGCGTTATTGTATAGCATTTTCCGCCTATCGCGCACCCTCGCATTGCAAAACCGACTATACCCTAATGATTACCCTACGCTCTGTCCGATTTAGGATTATATATTCTTATAATTATGGCATTCGTATATTAACATTAGGAGAAAATAATGCCTGTTAAACGATTCGTTCTTCCGCTTTTGTTCAGCTTGTTCATCGGTTTCAGCATCCAAGCACAGAGCGAAACGCTCAGTTACGGTAGTCGGGTTTTGGGGAGCATCAAGCCCACGGCGCCGCTGGTCTTTTATCCGCTGGAAGGGGCGGAAAATGACCTCATCGAGATTCATGTTGTGGCTTTAACGCCGGATTTCCAACCCACCGTGACCTAGACAGTAGCCAACAACCCCTAGCGACCAGCGAGCTGACCGCCGATGGCGTCGCCTATCTATCGCGCCGTTTAACGAGCGGCGGCGTTTTCTTCTTGTTGGTCGGCGGCGAGAATAGCGGTGTTAGCGAATTCGTCATTCATCTGACCGAGCAATCGCGCATCGACGAAGCCCAACTGCTCAGCATCGGCGAAAACCTAACGCTGAGCTATGATAGCCAGACGCCATCACGGAGCTTTAGCTTTGACCCTAACAACAACTCGCTCACCTTGAGCCTGAGCGGAGCGCCTTCAGAAGGGGTTTATCAGGCGACGCTATACGACGCTGTAGGTAAGCGGGTGGTCATGCTGGGCGCGGGCACGGCGACCAACACCTTCAGCGTGGGCGGGGCTGGTCTGTACCAGTTGGATATAAGCACCCAAAGCGATACGCCGCTGAATATCACCGTCTCCCTAACGGGGGCTTCTGCTGTTAACCCGCCCGCGACCGGTTCGTTCAGCTCTGCTCCGCCCGCCAATGTCTGCTCGGTCACGCCGACGGTGGCGAACGTCAACTTGCGGAGCGGCGACGATACAGCTTTCGCGCTGGTAGGGTCTTTGTCGCAAGGGAATTATCTGGTCGTCAATGGGAAAAATGCGGCTGGGACGTGGTACAACGTCACTTACAACAACCAAAGCGCTTGGGTGTTCGCCGATTTAGTGACCACCGCGGGCGACTGCGCGAACGTAGCCATCATCACCGCTCCACAAGCGCCACAGGTTGCCCCCATTTCCGTTACTCCCACAGTGCAGGCATCGCCGACTAGCGCCGATACACAACCGCCCGCGCCGAGCGAGGGGCCAACCCTCACCTACACGCCGACATCAGAAGCGCCCACCGCCACCTTGATACCCACGGCGACCAGCATGCCAGAAGCGCCAGCGGATAGCGACCCGCACACCCTAAACGCCGACCGCGACACAGGCGGCACTTTTAGCCAAGTCATCTCTTATCCCAACGGCGACACCAGCGATAGGGTCGTCATACGGGTGAATTTGGCGCAATTTGGCGATGATTCCGCGCGCACCGTGAACGTCCAGTTGTCTTGTAGCGGCACAGGGACGCAGAATGTCCGCTTCACCCGCACTAGCCCCAACGCCCAACAATATAACTGTGGCGATACCATCTCGTTCCGTTATGCCTACCCGCAATCCGAGCAAACCTATTACGTCTTCATCACATCGGGCGAGGCTAGTTACGTGAATTACACGCTCACCGTGACGACACAACCTTGATGAGCGCCGCCCAATCTTGAATTTGAAGCTAGAGCGCAACACCCCCAACGGTTATAATAATCAGTGGGGGTGTTTGTGTCCCGGTGGATGCCCCGATCTTCAAAATCGGTGGTCGGCTGTGGTACAGGCGACGGTGGGTTCGACTCCCATACACTCCCGCATCACCAAAACGCGGGGAAGGCGGCGCTGAGATGGACGCGCCACCAATTCACACCCGCCAGCAGATGCCAGACCAAAGCCACCAGCGGCCACCTGCCGCCCCCGCTATCGGGCGCGCTGGCCCATAGGGCGTAACAACGGGCGAACAGGACGAACGACGCCACCGAGGCGCTCCAATAAAAATTGGCATGATACGGCTGATGGCCCTCTGCCAAGCTATAGAAATACCCCAAGCCAAACCCTAACATCAACCACGCCAAGATGACGCCCGCTTCTCGGCGTAGGGCGCGCCCATAGCTGACGCTAATCGCTATCGGGAAGATGAGCGATAACCCCAAACGGGCCAACCACGGACGGGGCGGGAGGAGGTCTAGAACATAAAATGGCGCTAGCGCTATCCCGCCGCGATACCTCTGTAACAGCCCATATTGCCACGCCAAAACCAAGACGGCAGGCGCGACGAAGCCGAGCCACAACAGCGGCCAACGGACCGCATGCCCTTTCTGCCAACGATAAAGCGCCCATAAGGCCATGGCGGGCAATAGGCAAATGATGGCGCTAGGCTTGAACAGCGTGCTAACCACCACCAACGCGGCGCTAGCCCATGGAAATTGCGACGATAGCGCGCCATTGTCGCGGAAAACGCGCTCGCCGTAGCCCAGCAAGCCCAAAGCCATCGGGCGCAACCAAATTTGCGTCGGGCTGTGATAGGGGTTTGGCCCGATATACCCGAAATACAACGTATCCGTCAGCGGTATGGTGATGGCCCAGACCAGTTGCAAGGCCAAGGCCCCACCCACCCGCAAAGCAGGGCGGCGCGGCGCGGGTTGGTGCGCGGTGGCCGAGCGCACCAGCGCAAAAAGCGCCCATGCGGTCGCCATATGGCCCACCACATCCGCGACCATCGCCACTATAAACGGGTTCAGCCCGCTGGCTGTGGCGATAGCGGCGACGATGACCCCATAGAGGAAGTGGGGGTCGAGGAGCGCGCCGCTCTGCAACTGCTGATAGGCCAACTCTAATAGCGTCACATAATCCCGACTCCGCAAAACAGCATGATACGAAATCGGCGCGAAGAGAAGCGCCGTCACTAGCAAGGTCAAGAGCAAGGCGGGCGTATCGCGGGGTTTGGCGGGCGTTATCATCTGCTTAGTGTACCCAATATGTTAAAAAAGTGCGAAAAGCCCGCACAGGGGCTTGAGCCTGACCTCGCGTCAGGGTTTATGCTCATCGTCGACCATTGGCTACAAGGAGACATGCGATGCAGTTTCATATTATCCCTACAGAAGCCCCCTACCGCCAAATGTTGGCGGAAAGCGACCCCGCGCGGCGTGTCGCCATCTTCCGCGAGGCCCTCGCGACGCCGTTTGAGGCGTTAGCGCGCCTATTCAATCCTGATGACCCCGTCGCGCAGTGGGTCTATGGGCCGCAAGACATGGCCGCTGGGCACGGCCCGACTATCGCCGACATCCTCGACCGCCTCGCCGCGGAGAAGGCATGGGACAAAGCCGCCCAAGCGCTACAGGATGCCCGCCGCGCCATCACGCCCTATCTCGACCGCATCCCGCTAACCGATGTCGTCTTTGGTCTATTTCCATACCGTCCCGCAACGCGCGTCGAACGCGGGTATAGCGGTTTTGGCGGCGTGCCGGGGTGGGTCATGGTCACCTACAGCGACCCGAACGCCTATAGTCTGCCGCGCATCCAAGGGGCGACCGTCCACGAATTGCACCACAATATCCGCTTTTGTCTGCACCCTTTCAACATCATGACCGCCACGCTGGCGGACTATATCATCGCGGAGGGTTTGGCGGAATCTTTCGCGGCGGAGCTATACGGCGAATCGGTATTGGGCTACTATGTGACCGATTTTGACGAATCGGCATTGGCCGAAGCGCGGCGTCTCATCGGCGGGGCGCTGAACGAGAGCGACTTTGCCGCCGTGCGCGGGTACATTTTCGGCGATACTATCGCCCAAGAGATGGGTTTACCCCAAGGCGGCGTACCCGACTATGGCGGTTACGCGATTGGGTATCGGGTGGTACAGGCTTACTTGCGGCGCACCGCCCAAGGTGTGATAGACGCTCCCTTTTTACCCGCGCATCAGCTCATTGCCGAATCGGGTTTCTTCGCCGAGACGAAAACGCCCCCCGATTTTGGAGGTCGGGGGGCGCTAGCATCAACCTTGCCGTAAGCGATTGATGCGCCGTTGCAGGTACGGGGAAAAATGCCCCTCGTAGCGTTCCCACAATTCCGGCCGCATCCAATCTTGCCCGGTGATGCGCCCGCGACAGTTGGCAGAGCCGCACAAACAGGCGAACTCATCGTAAGGGCTACCATCGCACATGGCGTAATCGAAGCAAATTTCTTCGCCCGCGCGGATGTCGCGGCGGGCCGTGACGGCAATTTGCCCCTCGAACCATGCGTTCGGGTCGCAAGAGTGGTTGACGTAGTGGGCGGGTTCGGTGCGGATGGGAGCGATGTATAAATCATCCTCGATTTGCAAGATATGCACTTGGTCCGCGGGCGGCAATTCCGCCAGCCGCCGCCCATCTATCAATTCGCCCATATACAGGGTGAGCAGTTCGCCCGCGGCAATCGGTTCGCGGGCAAACAAGCCCCAAAACCCTTTTTCGGGGATTTCCCGCCCTTCTAATTTGGGGGATGTATAACAACTGGGCCGTGTTTGAATCATGGTGTAGCACCTCTCAGCTCGTCGCTACGGCGGCGGATTGGGCTTTTAGGCGGGCGATGCGCCGTTGCAGATACGGCGAAAAGTGCCCGTCGTAGCGTTCCCATAATTCGGGTAATTGCCAATCGTCGCCGCTGACTTTGTGGCGGCAGGTGGGCGCGCCGCACAAACACACGAATTCATCATAGGGTGTGCCATCGGTCATGGCGTAGTCGTAACACACTTCCTCATCAGGGGCGATGTCGCGCAGGGCGACGAACGTAATCTGCCCTACTGGCCCCGCGTTAGGCGCGCAAGAATGGTTGATTTTGTAGGCTTGTTGCTCGCCTATGGGCGCAATGTAGAGATTTTCTTCAACTTGGATGCTATAAGTGTGGTTGAGCTGAGCTAATTGTTCTGGGGTGATGATGGGGCCACCCATCACGAGCAAGAGTTCGCCCGCGGCAATCGCTGAGCGGGCGTAGAGGCCGTAGCCCTTGCTACCCGATGAGCGGACTTCTAACTTCGGGGAGATATAGCAACTAGACGGGTCTTCTTCTGACATGGCGCAGATGCTCCTTTCTATGAGATTAACTTAGCATGAAGAGGAACCAAGAGATAAACAGCGTGCCCGAATGGGTTACGCCAACATCATTATACGGCCAGACCATCCCCATTTGACAAGCTCCCACAGGGCGGAGTTGATGAGCTTTGAGGGGATTCGCGTTACACTAGAGCAAAGGATGTTATCCGACATGAGGAGGGCGTGATGACCGTTGTATCTTTTGGGGAATTGTTGATTGATTTTGTCGCTTTAGAACACGGCGTCAGCGTGGGCGAGGCGTCGGGGTTTATCAAAGCGCCGGGGGGCGCGCCGGCCAATGTGGCGGTGGCCGTGGAACGGTTGGGGCATCCCGCGGCGTTCATCGGCCAAGTGGGCGATGACCCCTTCGGTCATTACCTCGCGGATGTCCTCACCGCTGAAGGGGTGGATACGCGCGGCTTGCGTTTTTCTAAAGAGGCGCGCACAGCCCTTGCTTTTGTCTCTTTGCGGGCGGATGGCGAACGGAGCTTCGTCTTTTATCGCCATCCTAGCGCCGATATGCTGATGAAAGCGGATGATGTGGCGCTAGAGGTGATTGACGATGGTAAAATCTTCCACTTCGGCAGTATCACCATGATTAACGAACCTGCCCGCACAGCCACCTTGCGCGCCGCCCAATACGCCCATACAAAAGGACTGCTCATCTCTTACGACCCCAATTTACGCCTCTCGTTATGGCCGAGCGAAGCGGCCGCCCGCGAAGGCATGCTCACGGGGTTGAATTATGCCCATATCGTCAAAATTAGCGATGAGGAATTGGAGTTCCTGACGGGCACAACCAGCGTGGCCGCCCTGTGGCGCGAGCAAATCCAAATCATCGTGGTCACGCATGGCGCTGAAGGCGCTACCGTACACACTCGCAAGCGCCAATTTCGCCAGCCCGGCTTCAGCGTCAGCGCTGTGGATACCACCGGCGCGGGCGATGCTTTCGTCGCGGGGATGCTAGTAGGCATTCTGGAACATATGGATAAACCCGAAGGCTATTTAGCCAATATCGAGCGCATCTTCAACTTCGCCAATGCGGTTGGCGCGATGGCCACGACACAAAAGGGGGCTATCCCCGCCTTGCCCACCCGCGAGCAAGTGGAAGCGTTCCTAAAGACCCCCTAGCAAGCGGGCGAAAGCGTCGGCAAAATCTGCGCCCAAAGCGGCTTTGCGGTGTGGGGGCAAAAAGCTAGCCTCTAAGGCCGTCATGACGAACGTTTTTAGCTCTTGCGGACCATAACCGAAGGCGTGGGCGATGAGCAGGTATTCATTGGTGAGCGTGGTATTGAACATGGGCGGGTCGTCGGAATTGATGGTGACGCGCAACCCAGACGCCACCAAGCGCGGCAAGCTGTGGGCTTGGATATGGGGATAGACGCCTAAACAAAGATTGCTGGTGGGGCAAACCTCTAGGATTATCTGGCGCTCGCGCAGGGCCGCCACCAACGCTTCATCTTCTACACAGCGCACCCCGTGGCCAATGCGTACCGCGCCGAGTTGGTCAATAGCGCCCCAAATGCTCGCCGGCCCCGCGGTTTCGCCCGCGTGCGGGACTGATGGCAAGCCCGCCTCGCAGATGATATGAAAAGCGGTCACAAATCTTTCTGGCGGGTGGCCGATCTCGGGCCCGCCTAGCCCAAAAGCCACCACCCCTTTATCTTTGTTTTCCACCGTCCATTGGGCGATGCGCTCGCCTTCTGTCGCGCTGACAAAACGGGGAATGTCTATGATGATGCCCATACTGACCCCTAACTCGGCTTCCGCCCACGCTCGCGCCCGTCCCAAAGCGTCGAGTTGCTCGCCAAACGACAATCCCTTCTGTTGGTAGTGGGTGTAAGCGGTGTAGGTGACTTCGCTATAGCGGATGTTTTGGGCGGCTTGCCCCTGCAAAAAAGCCCGCGCGATGTATTCAATATCCTCAGGCGTGCGGATGAATTGCGATGTGTTGGTATAAACTTCGATGAAATGCGGGAAATCGCGGAAGGTGAACCAATCGCGCACGGCATCTAAGGTGTTGCCGTTGGGTAACTGCATCTGATGCTTTTGGGCCAGTTGGAGCAAGATTTCAGGTTGGATAGCGCCCTCTAGGTGGACGTGCAATTCCACTTTGGGCATCGCGCGGATGAAATCCTCTAAGAGCAAAAGCGCACCTCGTTTCTGTAGCGTTTAAGATGATTCTTTGGTCGTCGGCACACCGCGCGTAAATAATAACACGTTGCCGCATTGGTTGCATTCACGGGCTTTGATGAGCCGCCCGCCCTTAAAAAAGCCGTCCTGTTTGGTTTTGAAGCGCAATAAGCCGCCCACTTGCGGCGTGAGCGCCTCGCCCCATGTGAAATCGGTAGACCCGCAAACGGGGCAGGGGAAATGGTCGGGATTGATTGGGTGGGCGTGGGAGGATTCGGGATAGGTTGCGGATTCCGCTTGTAAGCGCTTTAACTGCAGTAGCTGTATCTGTTGACGCACCCGCGCGGTCCATACTTGCATCGAGTTTCTGGGTGATTTCCGAGTCAAAGCCTTCCCTCGGCACAGAGCCTGTCTGACATGGATTGGGCATCCTGCGTGGATGAGCAGGCGCACGGCTAACTATAGCATATTCACCCGCGCGCTGTAGACCCCTAGCTTGGCGCTCATAAGGTCACGATTTTTTTAGCGACCCGCAATTGCACCGGGAAGACCGGCAAGAACTCGGCGAGGGTATTATAGCGATTTCCTTTTTCCTGCAGGTAGCGCCGCAGGACGTTAACAGCGCCAGGCAAGATGGCCATACCGCGCGCTTTGGTCTCCTCTAGGACGTAGGCTTTGGCCTCGCGGGGGTCTACGAAATCTTCTAGGTAGATGGCCACCGCCCCCGCGACAAAGATAGTCACGAATTGGTCATCCCATGCGGGATGTAGGGCTTTGAATTGTTCGCTGACGGGCAATTCTTTTTTAGACGCTTCCGCCAAGAGAGCGGAATTGGCGCGCAGATAAGCGCCGACCAACACGCGCCCAAAGCTGGTCAAGGCGGCGCGGATAGGGTGCATGAGCATCGTATCTTCGTCGTAGGGGAGCGGCGGGCTATCGCCCCACGCTTGGGCGGGCGGCACGATAGCGTGGACTTGGTTATGGACGCGCACCCCTAGTTCGCGGTCCGCCGGATAGCAGATGTTCGGCTCGAACACCAGTTCCTCTGGGAATTCGCCGATGAATTCCTGCAAGAAGGGCTTAAAGGGCCGTTTTTGAAAGACCGTTTTCGATTGGGCGATGGCTTTATCCCAAACGGCGGCTTCGTTCTTCCAGAAGGTGGCCAAATCCGCTTGGGTGTAAAAATCCCACATGAGGCTATTCCACTTGGGCGGGGCCCATGATGGCAATTGGCGCACGGTCAAGCCGGGCCATGTCAAATGCATGAGCAGGGCGTAGAGCGTCTCTAGGGGCACGTTGTCATCTAACATGCCCTGTAGACCGATGATGGCCGGATGGGTCAGCAATCCTTTATCCGCAATGTATTTGGTGGTCGCGCGGGCGTGGGCATGGGCGAAGTAGCGCTTACGTTCCTGCGCCCGCTCTGGAAAATCGGTCGCGGCCAAAGCGGCAGACATTAAACGCATACGGTCGTCCACCACAATTGTGACATCGGTTGAATTGCTCATGCGTTTTCCTAAACGTCAATTAGCGAGGATGGGTGACTTTATACTAGCTTCTATTGTAAAAGGCAACGTGCGTTGGGGCAAGCAGTCTGCCCTTAATCTTTCGCCAAGCGCGGCTTTTCTTTAAAATTTGGTTATCTTCAGCAACCTCTTCGCGGCCATTGTGTTAGATACTACGGTAATCTACACAACCCATCCATTGATGGGGACGCCACAAGAGGGAATGTATGCGGGTTGCTGTATTCACCGAAACCTTTTTGCCCAAGGTAGATGGCATCGTCAGCGTCGTTTGTCTGTTGCTAGACCATTTGGCGGCGCGCGGCATCGAAACGGTCGTCGTGGCCCCGCGCTTGGGCGATATTCAGCGCTATAACCAATCCAAAGTTATCACCGTGCCGGGGGTCACTTTTCCTTTATACCCGGAACTCAAATTGGGGCCGCCCACGCTGTATACGTATCGCGATTTGCAGACCTTCAAACCGCATATCGCCCATTTCATCCACCCGGTGATGATTGGCATTCCGGGCATGATGATGGCAAAATATATGGGCATCCCCACCTTAGCATCATTTCATCTCGATATTGCGCGGCTGGCCCAGCATTATCATCTAGGGTTTTTGCGGTCTTTCACCAACTTTGCGACCAAAGTTGTCTTCAACTGGGCGGATTATAGCCTAGCCCCCTCGCGCCTGATTATGGAGGAGATGCAGGGCATCGGCATCAAAAATGTGGGCCTATGGAAGCGCGGCGTAGACGCCGAGCGCTTCAATCCGCGTTATCGGGACGAGGCGATGCGCGCCCGCCTGAGCGATGGCCACCCGGAAGATGTCTTGCTCCTTTACGTAGGGCGGCTATCCGAAGAAAAGCAGGTGCACCAATTGCGCCACGTCCTAGAAGCGCTCCCCCATACCCGTTTGGCGCTGGTGGGGGATGGTCCGGCGCGGGCCAGCCTAGAAGCGCACTTCGCCCATACGAAGACGACCTTCATGGGCTATTTACGCGGGGAAGAACTGTCTAAAGCGTATGCCAGCGCCGATATATTCGCCTTTCCTTCCGCGATGGAAACCTTCGGCCTCGTGGTGGTGGAAGCGATGGCGGCGGGACTGCCGGTCGTCTCTTCGCGCGTGGGCGGGGTGCAAGATGTGGTGGAAGAAGGGCGCACGGGCTACACCTTCGCCGTCGGCGATACCGCCGCGCTGATTGAAGGGGTGCGCCAAATTGCCGCCAGCCGCGACCGCATCGCCCAGATGGGGCGCGCCGCCCGCCAATTCGCGGAAACGCAAACATGGCCGGCGATGATGGACGAAGTCATCGCCCATTATGAGCGGCTCATCGCCCATTATCGAACAGAGCGCCAAGCCACGGCCTAGGCGCGACGAGCGGCGCTTGCCACAGCCCGCGGCGGCTTTGGCGACCATAGAGCGCCGTACGGGCATAGCGCAACGCATCGCTAAAATCGGCGAAGATGGGCGCGCGGTCTTCCAGCGGGATTGCTGGCCAGCTCAGCGGTATTTCGCTCACCCATAGATTCACCAATTGCGAATAAGCGTCGCCTTCGCTTTGGCGGTAGGCTTGGGTTAGCCATCCCCATTCCCGCTCGCTCAGGCGCAAGTCGTATACGTCGTTGATGCGATACACCGGCCCTTGCATGGCGTCCACATAGCGGGCGAGTTCGGCCAGATGAGCGCGCAAATCGCCCACATCCACCCAGCCTACCAGTGTGAGGATGATGATAGGTTCGCTGATGAGAGGGGTGAGCATGGCCGGCATAAGCTTTTCCATTCATAAAGTATTGTCAAAAACTGATTTCATCATAATTCATTATGTTTACCGCAATCCTTAAGCCTTCTTATGGCGGATATTACAGATAAACGTTGCGATTTCCAATACAGATTTAACTATACATAGCGCCTTTTTTGTTTTATGATGCTATCTATTGGTATACCAATCATTTGTACACAGAAAATTGGCGCACGCATGATACAGCTCCATATCCAAGCAGTCGAGTTGAGGATGTTGATGGGTTTGCTCCACAAGCACAGCCACCAAGCATTGCAACAACTTTTTGCCGAACGTAATATCGAAATCAGCGGCCTGCAATTTGGCATTTTGCACGTGCTGGCCCAAGAACCGCAAACCATCAGAGAATTAAGCCGTAAATTTTTATTAGATCCGTCTACCTTAGTGCCGACGATTGACGCCCTAGAACGCAAAGGGTATGTGGCGCGCCAACGCGACCCCAACGATAGGCGGCGCGTGCCGGTCTTGTTGACCGAAAGCGCCCACATGATGCACGATGACGACCCGCTGTTCCAATGCTTACAGGCGCTAGGTCCCGAAAAAGCGGAACAATTGCTCATGTTGATGCGCGACATGGTGGCGCATCTGCCCGAAGGCCAAGATATGCTAGAAAGTATCGTCGAACGGCTACGGCTTTATAGCCAACGTCATAGCGGATGGTAATTATTTTATATTAACCTAAAATATTATTCATATCAGTCTTATATTTAGGTTGGCAAAGGGGAAACACACATGCAAGCAACCGCAACACATCGGCGCGGCCGGCCGCCGCAAGCGCGCACAAAGGGCTCTTTAGGGCGCGCTATCCGCTATCTCGGCAATCAGCGACGCACGACAGTTATCGCCTATGGCGCTTTGATCATCGCGACAGTGGTTCAACTGGCCGTGCCCAAGCTCATCCAAAACATGATAGATACCATCACCGGCGGTCTGCCCGCTAGCCAAGTTTTGGCCATCGAAAACGAAGCGGCCCGTAGCGCGGCGGCCATCGTCTTCGGCGGTATAGATGGCGCACAAGCCCAAGTGGATAGCGCCCAAGCCGCCCTACTGACCGCTATTGCCGTCATCATCGGTTTTGCGGTCATGCGCGGCGTCTTTTCGTTCCTGCAAACCTATATGGCAGAAGCCACCTCGCAAGGTATCGCCTTCGATTTGCGTAACGCGCTTTTCGCCAAATTATCGCGCTTATCCTTCAGTTATTATGACCGCAACCAAACCGGCCAATTGATGGTGCGCGCCACCGACGACGTGGAAAAGGTGCGGCTTTTCATCGCGCAGGGGTTGATTTTCGCGGTCCAAGCCTTTTTGCTGTTGGGCGTCACGCTCATCATCTTGTTGACGACCAATTGGCAACTGACCCTAGCGATTATGCCCATCTTGCCTATCGCGATGATTTTATTCATGGTTTTTGGCGCTCTAGCCCAGCCGCTTTTTGTCGAGGTGCAAAAACGCCTATCGCGCTTGAACACCATCCTTCAAGAAAATGTGGCCGGTATCAAGGTCGTCAAAGCGTTTGTGCGCGAAGCAGAGGAGCAACGCAAGTTCAACGCCGCCACCGACGACCTGCTAGAGCAACAATTGCGCGTCAGCCGCACCTTCACCGTTTTGTTCCCGCTGATCTTCTTGTTATCCAACGTCGGCGCGGTGGCCATTTTATACTTCGCCGGCCGCCAAATCATCGGCAACACCCTAACCTTGGGTCAATATCAAGAATTTCAGCTGTACTTGGTCTATGTGTTCTTCCCGTTGGGACAGTTGGGCTTCATCATCTCGCAGTTGTCGCAGGCGTCGGCATCTTCCGACCGCATCTTCGAGATTTTGGACGCCAAAATAGAGGTGACCAATAAGCCCAACGCGCTGGATTTACCGCCTATCCAAGGGCGCGTGCAATTCCAAGAGGTCACTTTTAGCTATTTTAGCTCCACCGACCCGGTCTTAAAGCAAGTGAGCTTTACGGCGGAGCCGGGGCAGACGATAGCGCTATTAGGGGCGACCGGTAGCGGCAAGACGACTATCATCAACCTCATACCGCGTTTCTACGATGCCACCAGCGGCGCGGTGCTCATTGATGGGCACAATGTGCGCGATGTCACGCTGGATAGCTTGCGCTCGCAAATAGGCATTGTGCTACAAGAGACCAATCTGTTCAGCGGCACTATCCGCGATAATATCGCTTTCGGCCGCCCAGAAGCGAGCCTCGACGAGGTGATAGAAGCGGCCAAGGCGGCCGCGGCCCACGATTTCATCATGGAATTTCCCAATGGTTACGATACGCCCGTCGGCGAGCGCGGCGCAACCCTTTCTGGCGGGCAAAAGCAACGCATCGCCATCGCCCGCGCGCTCTTGCTGAACCCGCGCATCCTCATTTTGGACGATTCCACCAGCGCGGTAGACTTCGCGACCGAAAGCCTGATACAAGCCGCGCTCAAACGCTTGATGGCCGGCCGCACCAGCTTTGTCATCGCCCAGCGCATTTCCACCGCGCGCAATGCCGATTTAATCATCGTATTGGATAAGGGGCAAATCGCCGCCATGGGCCGCCACGAAGACTTGCTGGAAAACAGCCCCATCTACGCCGAAATCTACCGCTCGCAATTGATTGACGATAGCGAGCCAATCGCCGAAATGACGGCCTGAGCACACCTTAAGGAGAACAAGAACCATGATGCGAATGGACGGCGGACGCATGCTCTTTGAGCAAGAAACGTCCAAACCAAAACAATTAGGGGATACCCTCGCGCGTTTTGCGCGCTATTTCCGCCGCTACTGGTACACCCTTATTGTGGTGGCGGCGCTCATTTTGGCGGCGGCGTGGACCCAAGTCACCGCGCCGGAAATGATTGGGCAGGCGGTAGATTGTTATCTATTCCCCCAACCGCAATCCCTCAGCGAATGCTGGTATACCACCGCCCGCATGGATATGCCAACAGAGGAGCGCTTGGCCGGGCTGACGAGTATTGTCATCGCGTTATTGGCTTTGTATGGCGGCGGCGCGGCGCTGACCGGCCTAGGCTTTTATACCATGGTCTGGACGGGCCAACATGTCTTGCGCCATCTGCGCCAAGATTTATTCCGCCACATTCACCGTCTGTCGCTGGGCTATTACGCCCGCAACGAGGCCGGCGATGTCATGAGCCGCGTCACCAACGATACCGATACTATCGAACAAGCGTTTAGCTTTGTGCTCATCCAAGTGGCTAATTCGGTGGTCATCATCGTATGGGTGGCGATACGCATGCTACAAGAGAATGTGCCTTATGCTTTGCTGAGCCTTGCGGTAGCGCCGCTGATATTGTTCACCACGAGCTTCTTTTCTAACCAAGCGCGCCGCGCCTTCCGCCGCGCCCGCCGCGAATTAGGGTCGGTCAACGCCGATTTACAAGAGAGCATCGCCGGCGCGCGCGAGGTGCAGGCCTTCAACCGCGAGGAAGAAACCATCGCGCACTTCGTGGAATCGAACGAAGCGAATCGGGCGGCCAACATCCGCGCAGCGGTCTTCACCAGCGCGCTCAACCCTGTTTTAGAAGCTTTAGGGTATGTGGCCTTGGGCGTGGTGGTCTTGGCCGGCGGTTATTCGGTCTTGCGGAACGAACCCCTGCTAGGGACCAGCGTCATCACTTTGGGCACGGTATTCGCCTTTTTGACTTACGTCCAGCGCATCATCCAGCCCATCTCCCAAATCGCCGTGTTGTGGACGAACTTACAAAGCGCCATCGCCGGCGGGGAGCGCGTCTTCAACCTGATGGATACGCCGGTAGACATCGTCAACAAGCCCGACGCCCAACCCCTGCCCCCCATTCAAGGGCAGGTAGTCTTTGAAGATGTCTACGCAGAGTATGTCCAAGGCGAACCCGTGCTACGCGGGGTGAGCTTTAAGGCGGATGTGGGCGATACTATCGCCATCGTGGGGCCCACCGGTGCGGGCAAAACGACCATCATTAACCTCATCCCGCGGTTTTATGATGTCACCAACGGCGCGGTGAAGATTGATGGGCACGATGTGCGCGATGTCACGCTGGAGAGCTTACGTTCCCAGATTGGCTTAGTGTTGCAAGATACCTTCCTCTTTTCCACTACGGTGATGGAAAACATCCGCTACGGGCGCCTAGACGCCAGCGATGAAGAAGTCATCGCCGCGGCCAAGCTGGTGGCCGCCCATGATTTTATCGAGCGCCTGCCCGATGGCTACCAAACCGTGTTGGGCGAACGCGGCGCAGGGCTTAGCCAAGGGCAACGCCAGCTCATCGCTATCGCCCGCGTGGCGCTGATGAACCCGCGCATCCTCATCTTGGACGAAGCCACCTCTAGCGTGGATACCCGCACCGAACGGGTTATCCAAGCCGCTTTTGAAAAATTGCTAAAAGGGCGTACTAGCTTCGTCATCGCCCACCGCCTGAGCACCATCCGCAACGCGACACAAGTTTTGATGCTGAAAGATGGTCAAATTATCGAACGCGGGACGCACCGCCAATTGCTGGCCCAACAAGGGGCATACTACCAACTCTACATGAGCCAGTTCCAGCAACAAGAAGACGCCCTAGACGACGGCCACGCCAAACACCAAGCGATGCTCCCCGCGGCCGGCGCCTAACCCCCCAACGGGCATGAGGCCGTGCCGCCCCATGCCCGTTTTTACTTCCTTCACCCAAAATGCACCTTTGCAGGTCGCCTAGAGTGTGCTATAGTTCCGCGCAATTCGTCGCAAAAAGACGAAGCCATATCATCCAGAGCGAGGGAGGGACCGGCCCGATGAACTCGCGGCAACCCCCGAAGCGTCGGGAAGGTGCCAATTCCGACAGAGCGGATACGCTCTGGCAGATGAGCGAAATTCGTGAACTGCACGCGCCTTCTGCCGAAAAAGGCGTTTTTTGTTTTTATGGCGCAAGACGCCGCGCCCATGGAACAGAGGAGGACGACCTATACATGTCTAGCACTTTTATGACCGCGCCCCAGTATTTCTACACCTCAGAATCGGTATCTGAGGGGCATCCGGATAAGATGTGCGACCAAATTTCGGACGCCATTTTAGACGCTATCCTCAAGCAAGACCCTAACGCCCGCGTCGCATGCGAAACAGCGACCACCACCGGGCTGGTCGTCATCATCGGCGAAATCACGACCAGCGCCTACGTTGACATGGAAAAAATCGTGCGGGAAACGGTGCGCGACATCGGCTATACCCGCGCCAAGTTCGGCTTTGACGCCGAAACGTGCGGGGTCATCGTCTCCATCAAAGAGCAATCGGCAGATATTGCCCAAGGCGTAGATAAAGCCCTAGAGGCGCGTGAAGGTCACATGACCGATGCCGAAATCGAAGCTATCGGCGCGGGCGACCAAGGTATGATGATTGGCTTTGCCTGTGACGAGACGCCAGAATTAATGCCCTTGACCATCTCGCTATCCCATAAATTGGTGCGACGGCTGGCCCGCGCCCGCAAAACCAATGAAGTAGATTGGTTGCGCCCCGACGCCAAAAGTCAAGTGACTGTGGAATACGCCAACGGCAAGCCCAAGCGGGTAGATACGGTCGTCATCTCCACCCAACACGCGCCAGAAATCACCCAACAGGACATCCGCAAATGGGTGATAGAGAATTGCATCATGGAAGTGGTGCCCGAAGAGCTTTTCGACGATAAAACGCGCATTTTCGTCAACCCCACCGGGCGCTTCGTGACGGGCGGCCCGCTGGGAGACGCCGGCCTGACGGGCCGTAAAATCATCGTAGATACCTACGGCGGCGTAGCGCGCCATGGCGGCGGCGCTTTCAGCGGCAAAGACCCCACAAAGGTAGACCGTAGCGCGGCTTACATGGCTCGTTACATCGCTAAAAATGTGGTGGCCGCAGGGCTGGCTAGCCGCTTCGAGCTACAAGTCTCCTACGCTATCGGCGTGGCGCAACCGACCTCGCTAGCGGTGGAAACCTTCGGCACGGGCAAAATCAGCGATGAACGCATCGAAGCGCTCATCCGCAAGCACTTCGATATGCGCCCGGCCGCCATCATCCGCGACCTGAACTTGCGCCGTCCTATCTATCGCCAAGTAGCCGCTTACGGACACTTCGGCCGCGAAGATGTGCAAGTGCCGTGGGAACAAACCGACAAAGCAGACGCCCTGCGCGCTGATGCCGGGCTATGACGCGCTTGGAAATCGGGGATGATTTGGGGGAAGGTCGGCGTATCGCGCGATGCGCCGACCTTGTTTTATCACCGAAATAAACCGTTTCGGTGGGTATCGCAATCCTGCATCAAACAGAATGCTTCTCGCCACATTGGCGTGATACACTCCCCCACCTATCATCTACGCCTTCATCTTTCATTTTATAGCACTTCATTAGCGGTGATCATTTTCCCCATCAGGTGTCCCAACGTGTTCGCCAGTTCGTCAGGAGAGGGTTGCTTACCGCTGGCGATCCACTGTGTCAGGATGTTGGTTATAATCCCTAGGCGCACCACAAGTCCGTATTCGACATACATTTCAACAACACCGTGCAGAGCTATCAGCCGCGGTTTGAACGGTTCCATGACCTGACGGAACGCATTCTGGATGATGTCGAGTCGCTTGATGGTCATCAAAATTTCGATAATCTCCGAATTATGGTAGAAGTAATGCAGTACTGGCTTAAGTGGCAACTTACCCACTTCTTCCTGATGTTCTTTTAGATACGCCTTCATGTAAACGATCAAATCTTCAAAAGTCTGGTCACAGCGCATCTGAAGAATGTCCTCAATCGCATCGAAGTTGCGGTAGAACGTCGCCCGACCAACCTGCGCTTCTTCCACTAACTCAGTGACGGTAATCGTGTGAAATGACTTCCGCTGTAACAATCTCACCAGCGCATCATAAAGTAACGCACTCGACCGAATCGATCGCTGATCGGCTTTTATGTGATACATTTCGCATCGCCCTGTCTCACTACTTCAAATTTGCTTGACATGAGGATTTGTTTTCCTCAATATATGATATATCTGTATCATACTATACCCTCACAAATGGAGTAGAGGATAGTCCATGTCGAGAAAAATGCTCATCCTCGGCGGAGGTATTCTAGCGGTCGTCGTGATTGTGGTTGTTGTTTTGGTCACAGTGCGCGATCGAATAGCTTTCCCAACATCAGAGGAAGCTGGCATTCGCTTTGAAACGATAGCGTCTACTCGTCCCGTAGACAGCACCTGTCTTAATAAAGCCGGGGAAGCGGGGCTGGCGAAAGAACTGATTAATTTACGTGAGAACGTGGTCGTCGTGGGCGCAGAACCCAATCTCATGCCGGACGATGTGTGGGCGGATTACAATCCGAGGTTACCTTGGCAAAAGAACATCAATCGCAATACACTCTTCGATGAGCACTGTTTCTACCGTTCGCCCGGTGCCCCGGTGGATTGCAAAGACGATGAATGTACCATCGTGCGTGAGTTAGATGGTTACACTTGGGTTGAACTGTCTGCCATCGTAGCACAGGACTGCTTGCCAACGCCGGATGCGGGTTGTTCCACTGACTCCGTAGAACCGGGGGCCATTTCCATTGCCGTCACGAGCAAATGTCATCAGATTATCTTCACGGACGAAATCTACGAATTGGTTGACCCTGCCGGAAACCGTTATGTGATGCACGCGACGGATACGGGCACACCAGACCTGAACGCGGCGATACCCGATGGCTGGACATTGACCCGCGTTGAACTTGACGAACCATTGGAGGTGCTACCATTTGGGGGCGGTGACAACTGTTACCACAACGTCTTGAGAGACCATCTTGGACAAGGTTATCATCAGTTCTTTTTTGCGGAGCCGCAATATCCTTGACCGATTTTCACACCAAATCCGATGCGTGGGGACGGTCGGCGTATCGCGCGATGCGCCGACCTTGTTTTATCACCGAAATAAACCGTTTCGGTGGGTATCGCAGTGGCTACGGGCGCGGGGCGAACCCCTCGGAGACAAGCTATATGACCCTCGTAGGACTCGAACCTACAACCAATTGATTAAGAGTCAACTGCTCTGCCAATTGAGCTAGAGGGCCATGGATAACGCTTATTATACGAATGCCGCGCGCCCATCGTCAAGAGTAAATCGGTTCAGCGCGATAGCCACGCTATGGCGTCTGCTTGTGCATCGCCTTCAAAAACCTGCGTTTTCAGGTGATTAAAACGCAACATGTTGAACACCTGTGTTACCAACGTGTGCAAGGCATCCGGACGGGTGAGCAGGGCTAGACGCGCTTTGGGGTGTTTGTTCACGCGCTTTGTCCACATGCGCCCTTGGGAAATCACGCTGGTGAACGGCAACATCCCCGATTGGCGCAAATCGAGCAATAGGCGCACCGTTTGGCTTTCGTCTATCTTTTCATAAACCCGCAAAACATGTTCTAAGCCTTCTTGCGCCGCTTCTCGCGTCGCCTTATGAAAGGTGAGGACGTGAATATCTTGCGCTTCTAGATAGCGATAGGTGACAAACTGCGATGCTGAAGTCGTTGATGATGGATTCATATAATAATGATTGATGTAGAAAAATCCCCGATAACACTATTACAGATTATTACAAAAGAGAGCTATTGTCAATCGAAATAGGCGTTTCTTAGCCACCTCTAAGGCATGGCGCTTGGGGTAGCGCTGGGCACGGGGGAAGAAGCGATGATACGGCGCGGGGTAGCGGTCGCGGTGGCGGTGGGTGTAGCGGTAGGGGTGGCATCATAAATTTGAAAAGTGCCCGCGCGCTGGCAAAAAGCGGACCCATCCGCGCGCGTTAGGCTCACTTCCCAATCGTAGATGCCTTCTGCGGGGAATTGGCGAACGGGCAAAGAGAGGGCGTATAAACCGCCGCCGGGCATCGTAAAATGGATAGCCGTAGCGCCCTCTTGGCGATGCGTGGCGGAAAAGCGGATGCTGGCATCATCGCTCCCTAAGGCTATCACGAAGGGGATAGCGTCGTCCGCTCCGTAGGCGGCATCTGCCCTACCCAAAGCGACCGCAAAGAGCAATTGGCATAACGCGCTTTCGTCTAAGGGGGTGGCGGTCTGCGTGGGCGCGGGCGTGTTGGTAGGCGACGGGGTGGCGGTCGCGGTGGGGGTATCGGTCGGCGTCCACGATGGCGGCAGGGTTGGGCGCTCTGCGGGCAAGGTCAGGACGCGGCGGGTAGGGATGGGCAAGGTCGCTGTTGGCGCTGTCTGGCAAGCGGCCACCATCCCTAGCAGTAACAGTATCCGCGCTATCCGCAGAATCCCTTTAGGCCGGTTCGCCAAGACGCCGTTCCGTGCCCGTCAGTAAGCGGTGGATATTGTCGCGGAAGCGATAGGTGATGAGCGCGCCAACGGCCAGCGCGTAAACCAGCACTTCAGACGGGAGTTGATTCATGCTCACCAGCACGGCCAGCCACGCGATGGCTAAAAAGAAGGCAACCAACACTCCCAAAGAGACATAGCGCGTCACGGCGACCAAAAAACCCCCTAGCGCCAACATCGCCAAGATAATCTGCAACGGCGCTATCATCAACATGGTGCCGAAAGCTGTCGCCGCGCCCTTGCCGCCGCGGATGCGCGCCCGCAATTGCCCTTGCGTTATCCGCGCGGTGAGCAGGGTGGCGAACAGCGACCAATTATGACCGATGACCACCACGATAGCGGAAATGGTGGTCGCCGCCCCTTTTGCTTGCGGCATGATGAACTCGCGCGCGACCAGCACCGCCACGATGCCCTTACAGATGTCGAGTCCTGCAGTGACCAAACCCCATCTCATACCCATTGCGCGGACGACATTGGTACCGCCCATGTTGCCACTACCGATTTCAAAGATGTTGATATTGCGCGTTTTCGCGATGAGATAAGCGGTCGGGACAGAACCTAACAGATAACTGATTAACACCACCATAAAAACATGTAGTATTTGTTCGCCCAACATCTTAAACCCCTATTTTATAGAACACCCCAACAACCGCGTTTATGTATATAAATAACACACAATCGTTTATTTTGATGCAGAGGGTTTTAAATTTCCCTTAATCTATGGCATTTTCTAATCTTTGGCGGTGGGCAAACGTCATGAAAGCGCGCCCGTCGTCTGCTACAATAGCTATCATGAGGCGTTTATATCTCTTTTTAATGCTCATCGCGATAATCGGCTTAGGCACGGCCCAAGCGCAAGATGCGGCTAGCGATTTGTTCAACCGCGTGAATGGCTTGCGCGCCTCTTTGGGGCTAGCGCCCTACCGTCTGAACAGCGCGTTGGCCGCCGCCGCCCAAGACCATGCCCAATGGATGGCCGCCACCGGCCAAGTCACCCATACGCGGGGCGATGGTAGCACGCCGCGCACCCGCGCCGCCGCCTACGGCTATAGCTCCTCTTGGGTGAGCGAAAATATCTACATGGGCGGTTTGGCCACCGCTGATGATGCGTGGAATTTTTGGCTGAACTCCGCCATCCACTACGCCGGGATGACCAACCGCCAATATCAAGAAATCGGGGTTGGCGTGGCGAGCGGCCCAGAAGGTCAAGCATTTGTCTTGGTCTTCGGCAACCCCGGCCCGCCCCCAGCCCCCGCCAATAACCCCAACACCAGCAACAACGCCGCCGCGCCCCCGTCCCAGCCCTCTTTCGTCGTTGGGGTGGACGAGCGCGGCAATATCATGCATGAAATCCAGCCGGGGGATACCCTAGGCGACATCGCCCTCATCTATGGCTACACGTGGGACGACATCCCCTACATGCTGAGCCTCAACCATTTGACCGAAGAAGACGCGCGCTTTTTAGAGGTCGGTAGCATTTTCCTCGTGCCACCCAAAGCCGGGACGTATACGCCGACGCCCGAAATCGGGGGCGAAGCCACCACCGAGGCGACGGATGATTTAGGCATCCTCCCCACACGGGCCCCGTCCCAAACGCCGACGCCCGCGCCGACGCGCGCCGTCACCGAATCGGCGGATGCCGCCATCTCCGCGGCCGTGGCCGCCACCTTGACCGCTCTAGCGCCGCAGACGCCAACGCCCAGCCCCACGCCAGAGCCGTTGAGCATCATCAGTTTGCCCACCGCGACCGCCCCGATAACGCCCGTCACCGTCGCAGAGACGCGCATTAACACCATGAATAGACCTTCTCCTTTGATGATTATGGCGATTATCGCCCAAATTGGGATTATCGCGCTGGCGGGACTAGAATTTTTACGGCGCTCGCGCCGCTAAAGCGATTTTGCACAAGCCACCCTTTTATGTTCCAATGTTGGTTCATTCATTGATGAGGAAAAGACCATGCCCCATCCCACTATCGTTGTGGCCGGACGCGCCCCATGGTTCGCAGATTTGCAAGCGCTCTTGGGCGCGCGCTACCACCTCTACCACCAACCACACAGCGAAGGCTATATCCGCGCTTTAGTAGATTCTTTAGCGGTGATGGTCATTGTAGATGGCGATAGCCCCGATTGGGAGCGCTTCACCACGACGCCCAAAGTTAGCCCGGCCACCCGTCGTATACCCGTTGTGGTCATCGCCGACGACCCGAAACAGCGGGCGCTATCCGCCCAAAAAGGAGCGGATTGGGCCCTCGCTCTACAGGATGTGCCCAAGACGATAGACGGCCTGCTGGCGGATTTTGGGCGCTACCCCGACGCCGAAGTTCTAGAGCAACTGGACTGCCAATGCCAAGAGCCGCTCCCGCCTTTAGCCCGCCAAGGCGTCGAAAAATTCAACGCGGGCGAATATTACGCCCAGCACGATTTATTCGAGGCGCAATGGGTGCAGACCAGCGGCCCCGTCCGCGACCTATACCGCGCCATTTTGCAAGTCGGCGTGGCCTATTATCAGATAGAGCGCGGCAACTATCGCGGGGCGCTAAAAATGCTCCAGCGTAGCGTGCAATGGTTGGCGCTGTTGCCCGATATTTGCCAAGGGGTAGACGTCCGCCAATTGCGTGAAGATAGCTATCGGGTGCGCGCAGAGCTAGAGCGCTTGGGGGAAGCGCGCTTCTCCCAATTTGACCCTGCGCTCATCCGTGGCTTGCATATGGTGGAATGAGCGCGCCGATGACCACACAAAACCACACCCAACCGACGGCCGAACTCAGCTTTGACCGCGTCGCGCCCATCTTCGCCCTCGTTTTTGTGGATGTGCTCGGTTTAACTATCATCTTGCCGCTGTTGCACCTTTACGCCGCCGCCTATGGCGCTACCCCCCTCCAAATCGGTTTGGTGGTAGCGGCTTTCCCGCTGGCGCAATTGGTCGGCGTGCCGGCCATGGGCGCGCTCTCCGACCGTTACGGGCGTAAACCCTTGTTGCTCATCAGCCAAGTGAGCACTTGTTTGAGCTTTATTATGTTAGGCGCGGCCCAATCGCTAGAGATGGTCTTGCTCTCGCGGGTGATAGATGGGCTGTTCGGGGCGAACATCGCCACCGCCCAAGCGGCCCTCAGCGATGTGACCAGCGGGCAGACGCGCGCGCGGGGACTCGGTTTAATTGGCGCGGCTTTCGGCTTGGGCTTCATCTTCGGGCCGCTCATCGCCATTTTCACCCTAGAAATCAGCGATAGCTTCGCCATCCCCGCTTACACCGCGGCCGTATACTCTTTTTTCTCTATCCTGCTCACGTTAACGCTATTCAAAGAGACCTTGCCGCCGCAGAGGCGGGGTAGCGCGCGCCCCGCGATACGTTTATGGGTTATCGGGCGCTTTTTGTCGCGGCCCGATACGAACCTCTTGTTGCTATTGATGTTCGCCCAACAGCTCATCTTCTTCGGTTTTGAAAGTCTCTTGGGCTTGTTCATGCTGTCGCGTCTAGGATTGCTGGGGCAGGGCAACGCATTTTATTTCATCATCATTGGGGCGGTATTGGTGACCGTGCAAGTGCGCTATATTGGGCGCTGGAGCGCGCGCTATGGAGAACGGCGGGTGGTTCATTTGGCGTTGGCGTGCCTAACCGCGGGCCTGCTGATGACTTCTGTAACGCCGCAACAGCCCCAGCCGTTTTATGTGCGCGCCATCGTAGAACGCGACATCCGCGAGCAAGCGCCCAGCGCCGGCGAGGCCATCTTGGGCGATTTGGGCGTTCAGTTGCCGCCAGAAGGCAACAATGGGCTAGGCGGGATGGCGTGGATGCTCCTTGCGATTTTGCCGCTATCGGTCGGCGCGGGCCTCATCCGTCCTGCCATCAATACACTGCTGACCAAAGCGGTATCCGACAGCGAATACGGCGCTATCTTAGGGGTCAGCGCGGCCTTCGTGAGCGCGGCTAACGCCCTCGCGCCGCTACTGGGCGCTTGGGTTTTCCAGCATTACGGGCCATCCGCGCCGTTCTTGTGGGGTGGGGTTATGATGGGGGGCTTGCTGATGGCCAGCCTGATAGCGCTACGCCCCGCGCGCGCCTGATGCGGCTTTACTCCGCCTGTTGGCGACCGGTCACCTCGCCCAAAGATACCCCTAAGCGCACTAAGCCAATCGTGCCGCCGATGATATAAGCAAAAACGGTCATCCCGTGGGCGAGAAAGCCCAACGCCGCCGATAGAGAAGGCTCTATGCCCATCATGTCCCCCGTCAGCTTGATGGCCGCTTCAAAAGGGCCCAAGGCCGCCATGCTCAGCGGCAAAGCGATGCTGAACGAGGCTAGCGAAAGGCTGATGGCCGCGCTCAACCATAAATCTATATCGGTGATGCCCAGCGCGCGATGCATGGTATAAAACGAAACCCACGACATCCCCCACGCAACGCCCGTCCAAAAGAGGGTATGCGCCGCTTGGCGTGGGTTGGTCAGGGTCTGCAAGCCATCTAGGATATGCTCCAGCAGACGCCCCAAGGGCAAACGGCGCAGGATGGGCAAAAGCCGTTCCATGAAGGCCAATAGCGCGCGCGCCCAATGGGGATAACGGGCGAAAACCAACAGCAAGCCCAAGCCAACCACCGCCAAAACGCCGAAGATAGACGCCGTTTGGGCCGCTATCGGCGGGGCGGAGGGTAAATTGGCGAGGCTTAAGGCCAAAAGCAACACCACAAAGAGCGTATCCAACAAGCGCTCTACAAGGATGCTGGCGGCCGCCGTGAAAACCGGCACGCCGACGCGCCCCGCCAACAAACTACGGGCGACTTCGCCCGCGCGCAAGGGCAGTTGGTTCATCAAAAAGGAGATATTGACGATGTGGAACGCCTCCATGAGCGAAATACGCCAGCCCAACAACCCCCGCCAGCGCACCGCCCGCGTCCATAAGGTGATGGCCAAAATCAGCAACGTGATAGCGAGCCATCCCACATCGGCGCGCCCCAAATTGGCGGCAACTTCGGCCAAGGGGACATTGCGGAGCGCCAACCACAAAAAGAGCGCGCTCACCAATAGGCTAGCGATGATGAATAGCAAACGGCGCATAAAACCTCGCAAGGATGGGCTAGGGTAATGGGGCAAGTGTAGCGAGGTTTATAGCGACTTCCAAGTGCCAAAGCCTAAGCCAATTCCCATGTATTCCCGCGGGAGATGACGCTATAATCAAAAGAAAGTATCCACGGAGGATAGTTTTATGGCTAACCAAGCGACTGCTGGCCGCGCTTTGGGGCATGTGCCCTTGCTCAAGCGCTGGCAAGTTTCTTTGAACACCTGCAATTGCCCGGAAGATGTAGACATTCACCATACCGACCCCGTGACCCGTTGGCTGGTCATCGCCCGCGCCTGCGTCTTTTCTATGACGGTGACATCCGGCTTCATCGGGATTTTGTTGGCGCTGGGGCTTGCTTCTCAAGGCGGGGCGAGCTTCAACGCTTTCAACGCGCTACTATGCATCATCGGATTGGTCGCCGCGCACGCCACCAACAATCTCATCAACGATTGGACCGATGTCCGCAAAGGGGTAGATACCGAAGATTACCCGCGCGCCCAATATAGCGTGCATCCGGTGCTGGGCGGGCTGACGACGCCGGACAATTTGCTGAAGGCGGCTTTTGCGCTCACCGCTTTGGATGGCCTCATCATGCTTTACTTGGCGGCCGTCAGCGGGCCGCTGGTCATCGTCTTTGCCGTCAGCGGGTTAGCGCTCAGCCTCGCTTATACCGGATTCCTGAAGCGGCTAGCATTGGGGGAATTGACGGCCCTCGTCGTGTGGGGGCCGCTGATGAGCGGCGGCACAGTCTACGCGATTACCGGTGTCATCACGGCGGAGGTCATCCTCGCCACGTTGCCTTACGGCTTGGTGGTGGCTTCGGTGTTGGTGGGTAAACACATTGATAAAATCGAAAATGACCGCCCCGTCGGCGTCTATTCTCTGCCGGTGGTGTTGGGCGCGCCTAACGCCCTGCGCTTGAACCAAACGCTCTTCGTGCTGTTTTATGTGTTGGTGGTGGCGCTCATCCTCGCGCGGGTGACCGGACCGTGGACGTTGGTCACTGTACTCGCTCTGCCGCGCTTCTTCACTGCGTGGAAGATTTATAGCGAACCCAAGCCAGCCGAAAAACCGGAAAACTGGCCCGTCTGGCCGCTGTGGTATGTCGGCTGGGCCATGTATTTCAACCGCTTGGCGGGCGTGCTGTTCATCTTGGGGCTGATGCTCAATCTATTAGTCCCCATCGCATGGTGATTCTCCGACCAACCGCGATACAAAGGCCAGCATCTCCACGTGGCAATAAGCCGTGGGGATGCTTTTTTACATAACGACAGGTCGCTAGGGATGGAGCCTCATTCACGATGTTGGCTTTTAGCGCGGCGGGCCATCCACTCGCGGCGCTTGCGCTCAAAGGGTAGCTCATCGGTCAATTGGTCTTGTTGCTGTTGCAACAGGCTGATGGGCGATTCTGTAAAATGCCAGCGCAACAATAGGGCGACGGCCAGCGCCAACGTTAAAGACGCTAACAAACTGGCCCCAAAGATGATCGGGCTTTGCGGCTCTAATTGGCTTAAACTCGGCAGAATTTGATGCAGACCCACAAAGGTCACCGAAAAGACCAACATCATACTACAGGTGATTATCGTCGTGGCGTAGGCCCGACCCAAGCGCCGCGCGATGACGCCGCCGATAATAGGGGAAATCACAAAGAAGATGACGAGCGTACCCCCAACCGCGACCGTCAACACCTCTTGCGCTTCTTGGATATTCAGCAAAAGTTCCATGGCGCAGACCGCCCTTTTTGAATAGCTATATCATAGTTACGATGATAGGACGGGCGCGTTCAGAAAACGTTCAGGATAAAGCAAGAATGCCTAACAGAATCCCGTGGGGGTAATATGCGGGGGACAAGTTGGTTTCTGTTAGGCCTGCTTTTATCTTCCCGCCTCTAGATTAGTGAAAGATTGACCACACGTGTTGGCCAGCTAAATTCTGGATGAGTGTTCCCTGAGAAGCGCCCATCTCGCCCCTCACAATATCACCCAACCCAATCGGGTTGCGCGCACGACCGCGTCGGTGCGGCTTTGGGCGTTGAGCTTGCCCATGATAGCGTTGACATGAAACTTGACGGTATGTTCGGTGATATTCAAGCGGTGGGCGATGGCCTTATTGGTCATCCCTTGGGCTAATAGTTGCAACACTTCCGATTCTCTGGGGGTTAAGGATTCGCCCGAACCCTCAGCAGGGGGCGCGGCACGCGAGTATAGGGATGATGCTAGCAAGGGTTCGACGACCACCAAACCCCGAGCCAGGGCTTGTAAAGCCACGGTTATCAATTCGGGGTCGCTATCCCTCAGCAAAAGCCCATAGACGCGGTCTGTCAATATGTCGGGCATATCCGCCAAGGCATCTTCTGTGGCGACCAGTAGCAGAATAGGGATATGGAAATCGTTCAGTGGCTCTAGGGCCATGGCGGCGCGCCCCATGTTCCAGCCGACATCTACGATGATGACGTCCGGTTGTCGTTGTAGCGCCTCGTCCCAATTGCCATCTAGCGGGGTTTGGATGATGTGGGCTATCTGCGGCTGGTCGGCCAACAAAGCCGCCAAGCCGACCCGCGCCAACACATTATCGGCCGCCACCAATATCACCAATGATTGGCCCATATCATCACCGCGCTTTCTGGACAAGGCCGCTCCGCATACCCCTTACCATAAGGCCGCTTTCATCGGAAAGGTGTATACAAGCGCGTTGGAAAGGTATATGAAATCGAGCCTAACGCACGGTGAACGTACAACTGCCCTCCTCCACAGGGTTATTGGTGTTGGGGCCGTAGTTGCGATACCCATCGCTGATGGTTTGGGTCCACGTCACCCGATAGGTGATGGTGTGGACGCCCGCCTCTAACGGCTTCTCGTAGGGCACAGTCCAACTGACCACATAATCGTTACCGGGCTTGGTGATGCCGGAACGATAAACGGTCAGGCGGGTTAATAAATCGCCATCCACCCGCACTTCATAGGTGGCGTTTTCGAGATGCTGGCGGATTTGGTCTTCGGTGCGGGCAAACCAGCTCCACCAAACGACAATCGTCGAACCAGCCGCTAAATCGGTGGGGGGCGGGTCGCCGCCGAGGGCCGGGTTATCGCACAGGGCGAAGACGCGGGCCCCTTGGCGAACGCGCGCCGAACCGCTGGCCGGCGGCGGTGTGATGCTCATCGTCGGCGACGCGGCGGACGGGTCTGGTGTGACCACTTGCGCTTCTAACACGTTGAGGGTGGGGCTAGCGTTCGCCGTCGGCTCTGGCGTAGGCGTGGCTATCCCAAAAGCGAGTTGGGTTGCCGTGAGGTTGATAGCGGCAATATCCACCACCGGGATAAAGGGCGCAGATGTGTTGGTGGGGGCGGCTGTCGTGCCGCCCGCGGCCTGCAAATCGGCGGGGGTCGCCGTGCGTATGGCCCCCGGCGGGGTGGGCGTTATCGTGCCGCCGCCCAATATGGCCGTCGGTAGGGGCGTGCCGAGGAAAAGCGCCGTCAAGTCCGGCGAGGGCGTGGCTGTCGGGATAGGCGTAGGCGTATCTCTTATGAAGATGAGCCGCGCCGATACCCAACCCTCGTTACCATCTTCCAAGCGGATATTATACCATGTGCCATCGGCGTTTTGCCCAATGATAGTTACGCCCGTGCCCGGCGCTATCGCTTCAAAAGCGCTGAAGTTCGTCCCCGGACCATCGCGCACGTTGACCAGCTGGAGCGATTGGACAATGCCGATGATGGGCGGCGTAGGGCTAGGCGTGAAAGTCAAAGAGGGCGTGGGCGGGATGGGCGTTTCCGAAGGCACCGGCGTAAAGGTCGGTAGCGGCGTGCGCGAAGGTACTGGCGTAGCGGTGAAGCGCGGCGTATGGCTCACTATCGGTTGCAAGGTAGCCGTCGGCTCGCCCGCCACCTCTGAATTGGGGCCGCCCCCGCAAGCGCCGAGCGCCACCCCTGCCCAACTTAGAATCATAACCAAGGTCAAAAAACGCATGCTATCCCTGCAAAGGCTATATCAGCGACAATTACCTATCCCATTTTAGCGCATTCCACGCAAGGCGCTATTGAACCGCGCCCGCCATCCCCTTAAAATCGGGGAATCGTCGGTTAGAGCTAGGGCAATTTATGGCGCGCCTCTGTCGGATAGGGTGCTTAGCTTTGTTGTGGTTGCTAAGCGTTGCATCGCACGCTCAAGAGTTCATCGAACCCGATATTATCCAGACCATCACCCTAAAGCCCGACGGGCCTACGCGCTTCTTCTACGAAGGGCGCGCGGGCGAAATCGTCACCATCACGACCGAAGCAGACGCGGCCCTCGATACCATCCTCGACCTGCGCGACCCTAACGGGGCGCGGGTGGCTTATAGTGATGATACCCTAACTATCGGAGAGGCGGGTTCTATGGCGGTATCTCCTTTCGCCGCCATCGCCGCCGCCGTCTTGCCAGAAGACGGCGTATATACCCTTTATGTGAACAGCTTCAACGGCGTCAGCACGGGCGAGGCGCGCATCTTGCTGACCCGCGCCGAAACGTCGCCCGCTATGATAGAAGCAGGGGACGACCAACAAAAGCAACTTATCCACATAAGGGCGGGGCGGCCTCACCGTTGGCAATGGGCCGCGCGCACGGGGGATAGCTTCCAAATCACCGCGCGCGACGCCTCCCAAACGCTAGACCCCATCCTCAAGCTAGAAGGTCCCGACGGGGGCATCATCGCTTTCAACGACGACCACAACAGCGCCGATACCTCCCTGAATACCCTAGATGCCCGCTTACAATACACCTTCAGCGCCGACACAACCATCACGCTCATCATCGGCGATTTTTTGGGGCGGGAAGGCGAAATAGAAGTCATCATCGAACGGATTCGCCCTTGACGATACCTCTAGAAGTGATTAGTATGATAGTCAAATGTGCCTGTAGCTCAGTGGATTAGAGCATTTGACTACGGATCAAAGGGTCGGGAGTTCGAATCTCTCCAGGCACGCACGAACCAGCCATCGCGCTGGTTTTTTTATACCCCGCACATCCGCTATAATGGACACCAATATTAGCAATCGTCCTCAACCGAAAGCGCGTAGCATGTATCCGCTGGAACACTTTTATTACGGTCAATTGGTGCATCATGGCAAACCAACGGGCGAAATGCGGGTTTTAGCCCGCTCTAAAGGCATCCATGACGCGCATCTGGCCGATATTCTGCGGAGCGCGCTCCTCCCCGCGCTGGAAACGCCTTATGGGGCGTGGGGCATTGTTCGGGGCAAGGCATCGCCGTTTTATCTGGTGCAATCGCAAATCGGTAGCGCCAAGCAAACGCTCTTGCACGTTTACCCGCTCGCGTCGGAAGTGGTGCGGGCGCTCGGCGGCAATCTGCGCGGCTTTTTGCCTCTGCTCAACGAGCAAGCCCCCATTTTTGAAACGCTCGGCGACCCGCCGCCCCCGGTGGTCTTGGCCGTGCCCGCCCCTTTATCCGACGCCGAACAAGCGGATGATTTATTGGAGTTGATGACCTACGCGCATAACCGCACCCAAACGATTGAACCGCTGTTGGCCGCCATCGTGGAAGGCGCTGGGCTTATCGTGCAAAAAGCCCCGCCAGAGACGCTGGTTCGCTTGCGCTTCGTGCAGGGCTTGCTGACGCTGTTACCCTCCTCTACGCGCTTTGGCGTCACCTTCACCACGCATAACGACTCCGTCGCCCGCATCAACGCGCAAATTAGCTTCATGGAAGATGCGCCGCCTGCGGGGGCTGTGGTCTTCGATTGGGAGAGCGGGCAAGTGAGCGGCAAAGAGGTAAAAGATGATTACAGCCGCTTCATCGTCAGCCAACTGCGCCTCGATACCCAGTTGGTCTTGCAACGCGCCGAGGAGCTAACCCCTATCGCGGGTTGGCGCGTCAAAAATGGCGACCGCCTCGCGGAGGCTTTAGCCTACGCTTCTTCGCGCGTTCGGCTCGATAACGCCCTAGCCAGCAACCAACCGGTAGAAATCGAGGAATTGAGCAAAGTGCTGGCAGAAGACCCGACGCTCGATGAAGATAAACGCTTTCTCTATGCGGAACATGTCGTCAAGTTCGCGCTGGCGATGGATAAGATGGATTACGCCGACCCGGTCGCGCCGCTCCTGCGCGCCCAACCCCAGCTAGAAGCCCGCGTGCGGGCGCAGTTCGCCGCCGCTATCCAAGACGGCAACGCCCAATTGGTCTATGAAACGCTGGTGCGGTGGTTGGCAGACCCGCTAGGGCCACAAGGGGCGGAATGGCTGGGGCTGATGCACCAAGCCTTGCTCCAATATCTTGACCTGCTGGTGGAAGAACAAGCCCTCGACGACATTAACGCCATGCTCGACCTGCTGGCTCAATCGGGCGAGGCTTTGGGCGCGGCGCAGTTGACCCCCGCCCTCATCCAAAAGCTGGTGCCGATTCTCGATTATCACCCGCTTTTGGGGCGGCGTCTGCTGGTCTTAGGCTTTAAGTATCTGGATAACGAGCAACTACGGCGGCTTTTGGGCGCTAAAGCCTTATCTAAGCAAATGCCCCTAGAACTGAGTCGCGCGTTGATGGCGCTCAACAACGCTGAGGAACAAGCCCCGCAGGGCGCTTTAGCCGCGGCGGCGCGCGCTGTAGGGGAAAGCGGGCAAGACCTCGCGCTCCTACGGCTTGCCGATATGGCCCATAGCGCCGACCGCCCCGATTTGATAGATACCCCCACCCTCGAAATGTTGGCGAGCGTCGCTTCTTCGTCAGATGGTGCGCGGCACGCTAAACTGCTGGTCGAGCTGGCTAAAACGCTCCACGAAACACAACTCAAACGGCTAAAAGAACCCGGCCCGCGCTATCTCCTGCAAATCTTGCTGGTCATTGAGCAATATTACTTGCTACCGCCCTATCTCATCCAGCAGGCGCGCGATATTTACCCCGGCGACCGCCAAGAGGATTATATCCGCAACCTACAAAAGCTTTTCAGCGCTGTGACGATGACGCCCCAACAAGCCCTAGCGGCGCGGGCCGCCCTCGTCAATGGGGGGATTAAGGGCATCCCTCTGCTGGTGGCCTCGGTAGGCATCCTAGAAGCGGCCCAATGGTCCCCGGATTTGGCGGACATCGCGGCAGAGGTGACCGATACCCTATACACGAACCCCAACTATCTAGAACTCATCCACCCCGCGGCCGCCTTAGCCTTACTGCGGTTTTACAGCCAAATCAAAGACGCCGCTAACGCTTTGCGCGTCGCCCAGCTCATCCCCATTGTCGCCGCCCACCAAGAGACGACCGGCCTTAAGGTCATGGCGCGGATGCACCAAATGATGACATGGGATGAACAACTAAAAGCCACTTCTTTAGAGCAACTGCGCCAATATGTGCGCTCGGCAGAAGATAAGCCCGCGCGGCGCGCCGTGCAGAGCTTCGGCCAATCGCTCGGCGCGGAAGTCGGCCGCCAGTTGGAGGTAACCTATCTCATCAGCCGTTTTATGGGGCGCTTGCCTTTAATCGAATACGCCCACGCCTTGGCGCGCACGGTGGCTTTGCTCGGCGATATGATAAACGCCTACGCGGGCAAAACCCAACCCGATATGGGCGATTTGCGCGCCTGGGGCGAAAGCATCCGCCATCATTACGACGAGGCGCAACGCCACGACTTAGCCGAGGCGGTTTTCAATATGGGGCGCGCCCTATTATTGCTAGGGCGCTTGGGCCGCGGGTTGAACGCCCGCAAAATCGAAGCGCTAGTGGGCGGCACGGCCGAAGTCGCTAGCCCCATGGATTTATTTTGGGCGATGTCGCATCTATTCGCGCGGGGAAAGCGCTTGCCGTCCCCATCGCCCAGCGGCGCGAGCCATAACCCGTTCCCCGAACGCACCCCTAACGACCTATACGACGATTTCCAGACCGCTAGCAAACTCCTTCGTAGCGCTGTGCGGGTCTTCTCGCCAGATAAAAAGGTATCGTTCACGTCGTCAGAAGTGCGCGAGGAACTCGCCAGCCTGTGGCAGACAATACCGCAAGCCGAACGGGAAACCATCGCCCAAACCTTGGCGGCCGATTTACAGCGCCTGCCGGAATTCGTCCAGCATATCGCCCAAGGCGCGGATAGCCGCATTTACGATGCCGATAACGCCACGGGCCAAAAAATCGCCCAGGGCAAACAACGCCCGCGCAACGTCACCGAATTGTTGCGCTACTATAGCAACGCCTTTCGCTGATACACCTGCCCGGCGCGTGAATTGGGCACTATCGCTTGAAGAGCCTTAAGTTATAATAGGGCGCGGATGCACAACGGCAGGCAAGATAGGCGATATGTCGGAATTCATCATCCGCTCGGCGCAACCAGACGAATACAGCCTGTTATGCGACTATGTGGCGACCATATTTGCGGGCGATAATCCCCGACAATATGAGCGCCTGCTCTATTATTGGCTCAATCGCCAACCGCAAAAGCCGGGCTTCAAGCTAGAACATTGTCGGGTGGGCGTTTTAGACGGGCGCATCATCAGCCATGCGCTGGTGCACCAACATAGCTTGCATTATGGGCAAGCGCGCTTGCACATCGGCGGCATTGGCGCGGTCTTCACCCTGCCCGATTACCGAAGACAGGGCTATGGCGGCGCTGTCATGCGCGATGCGCTGGCCTATATGGCCGAGCAGGGCGCGCATCTGGCGCTGTTGCACGGCATCACCCGCTATTATTCGCGCTTTGGCTTTAGCCCGGTTTGGCCCCATTACACCATGACCGTGAGTAGCGCCGCGGCGGCCGCCATGGATGCCCCCTTGCACCTCCGCCAAGCCGAGCGAGAAGACATCCCCCAAATGGCCGCCCTCTACCATAAGCATTGGGGCGGACGGGTTAGCTTTCATCGCCACCAACAGTATTGGCTGTGGCGCGTCCTCGACGACGAGCCGCCCGCTGAAGTCGTCGTCCAATTGGACGGCCGCATTGTCGGTTATATCCATGGCGCGCTCCTTGATGAGCACACCCCGCAAGGGCGCGAAGAAATAGTTGTGGATACACCCGCGGCCGCCATGACCCTTTTAGCGCATTACGGGCGCATAGCCCTAGATAACGGACTCCTGCAGTTGACTTGGCACGTCCCGCCTGATGATGTCTTCATCGCCTACGCCCGACAATGGCTACCGGTCACGATCTGCGCCCATTATCAGCCCGATGGCGGTTGGATGGCGCGCTTGATAGACGCTACGGCGCTCGTGGAAGAAATTTTGTCCGAAATCGTCGCCCAAGCGCAAGCGGATAAAACCTTTGATGTCCACGCGCTCCGTTTCGACGTCAACGCCGATGGCGTCAACATCGGCTTACAGTCGCACCCCACCTTGAACGTCACGCTCAACCAGCGCGACTTTGTGCCTTTATTATTCGGCTCGGCGCGCCCTAGCGAACTGGCGGCGCAAGGCATCATCCCCGCCGAGGCGATAAGCTTCTTAGAACGTTTATTCCCGCCGCGCATCGCCGCGCTCGGTGGTTGGGATTGGTATTAATGTTCGACGCCTTATTAGACGCGCTATCTCGTAGCGCTCCCACCGAAGCAGTATACAACCCTTACGCCTATGGCAACCCGTATAACGACCTGCGGCGCGCCAACCTGCGACAGTATTTACAGGAGATGGCCGCGCGCGCGCCGAACACCTTGCTGGTGATGGAAGCGCCCGGCTATCGTGGTTGCCGCCTGACAGGCGTACCGGTCACCAGCAGACGCCTTTTGCTGGAGGGCGTGCCCTCTTTGGGCGTCTTGGGGCGCGCGCGCGGTTACCAAGATGTGCCCGAACCCCATTTCGCGCACATCCAAGGCGAGCAGAGCGCGACCATCGTTTGGGGGACGCTCGCCCAGCTAGGGATTGTCCCGCTCATCTGGAATGCGTTCCCATTTCATCCCCACCGCCCGCAACAGCCGCTCACTAACCGCGCCCCGCGCAAAGACGAAGTCGCATTAGGGCGCTCCTTTTTGCAAGCGCTTTTGCGCCTCTACCAGCCCGCTAGGGTCATCGCTGTTGGCCGCATCGCAGAAAGCGCCCTCGGCGCGCTCGGCGTCGCGCATCATGCGGTGCGCCATCCGTCGCAGGGCGGCAAAAACGACTTCATCAAGGGCCTGCAAACATGGCTTAGCGTAGGAGACTGACCCCATGCACCTCTTTTTATCGCCGCACTTCGACGACGCCATCTTAAGCGCGGGGGGGCGCATTCATCAGCTGGCGCAAAGCGGGGCTAGCGTCCTAGTGGTCACGGTCATGGCGGGCGTCCCAAGCGCCATACCCGATACCCCCATCATCCGCGAATTACACGCCCGCTGGGGGCTGACGGCCGCGGAGGCGGTAGCCATGCGCCAACAAGAAGACCGCGCCGCCTGCGCTGTAGTGGGGGCGCAAGCGCTCCATCTACCCATAGCCGATTGCATCTATCGCGCCGGCCCACAAGGGGCGCTGTACGCCACGGGCGAAGCCATCTTCGGCGCGGTGCACCCCCAAGACCCGGCCTTGTCGGCGTTATCTGCTGTGGCATTGCCCGGCCCCATCGCCGCTTTATACCTGCCGATGGGCATCGGCCATCATGTGGATCACCAATTGGTGCGCGATTGGGCTTTGGCATGGGCGCACCAGCACGCCCCCGCGCGCCTCTACTTTTATGAAGATTATCCCTATACGCGCTCGGCGGAGGCGACCGCCAAAGCGCGCGCACAGTGGGCGCAGGGTTGGGCGCTAGAAGATA
Source organism: Anaerolineaceae bacterium (assembly GCA_037441665.1). Taxonomy (GTDB): domain Bacteria; phylum Chloroflexota; class Anaerolineae; order Aggregatilineales; family Phototrophicaceae; genus JBBIRQ01. The sequence goes on from JBBIRQ010000017.1 coordinate 71,362, forward strand.
CTTTCCTAGACCCCGCGGATGTCGCCGCCAAAATTGCGGGCATCGCTTGCTACACGTCGCAGATGAGTAGCTTTTGGAAAGATGCGGCGCATTTACAAACGGATGTCCGCGAGCATTTATCGCAAGTTGGGGGCGGGCGAGCGGCGGAACGCTTCTGGCGGAAAGGGGGCGATGATGCGCTTTAACCGTTGGTGGGCCGCGCTTTTCACTGTGTGTTTGCTCGTGCCCTTGCCGCATTTGCTCCTGCGGCAAAGCGCGTCAGCGAGCATCTTGGGGCGATATTCCTCTGTTTACGCGCTGGTTTTACTGGCTTATGGGGGATATGCGCTCCTGTGGTTGGGCGCTTTGGCGGCGCGCGCGCGCCATGGGCGCTTTTACACCCTCATTTTAGGGCGCTTATGGCGCTTGCTCGCTTTGCAAGCGCTGACTATCGCCCTCTTTTTGGTGTTGTCTTTCCTATTAACCATTTGGCGCTTGCCTTTCGCTAGCGTCGCCGCCACGTTGGCCGTGGTTGGCGTCGGCCCTATCGGCTGGTTGCTGATAGCCCCATCGGCAGTGCGGGCGCGGTGGTGGCGGGAAGGCCTGTTGATGTGGGTCTCGTTGGGATTTTCGCTAGTGCTTGTAGAAATCCTCTTTCGTATCCTCGTCCCTTATGGCCTGACGCCGGACCCCATCTGGCTTGATTATGGGCGGCCGACCGCTTGGCGACAGTACACCGGTTGGTCATGGCGCGATAATGGCTTCTTTTACGCGCCCTCCCCGGACGAATTCCTAATGCCTATCAGCATCAACAGCCACGGCCTGCGGGAACGGGATTATCCCCACGAAAAACCGCCAGAAACGTATCGTATCTTGGTCATCGGCGATTCGTTCACCTATGCCCAAGAAGTGCCCTTGGAGCGAACATGGCACGAACTACTAGAAGCGCGGCTGAACCAATCGAGCGAGCGCCCTATCGAAATCATCGCCGCGGGCGTGGGTGGGTGGTCTACCGACCAAGAATTGCTCTACCTACGGCACGAAGGATGCCGCTACCAACCCGACCTCGTCCTGTTGCAATTCACGTTGAACGACCCGTCAGGCAATAGCAACCCCAACTTGCCCAAGCCCTATTTCAGCTTGTCGCCCGCGGGCGAGCTGACCCTAGAGCGCTTCCCCTATGCGCTGGAAAGCGACCCCTACGAGGGGCAATTGTTGGTGAACCATCTCATCATCCAATCGCGGGCGTTGATGGTATTATGGAACACGCTTCAAAATCTGGCCGCCCGCTATAGCGCGGGGGATGTCGCCCAAGCGGTCACTGTGCCTTCGGAATTTCCGCCAGAAGCGAAAACCGCCAGCATCGCGCAAATCTGGCCGCTGACCGCCCAGCTCATCGCGGAAATGGAGCGCGAGGCTAACGATTGTGGCGCCGCCTTCGCCTCTTTTTTGACCCCGCCGCCGGAATTATTCGCGCTAGAGGGCGCCCCCCCTGACGCCATCGCGGCCTTGATAAGCGCCTACGAGGACACCTTACGCACGCTGGACATCCCCCATCCCGCGACAGCATGGTTGCTAGAACCCTATCAGGCGCATGTGCTGGGCGGGGGGTCGGTCTGGGATTTGACGTGGCGACGGGCCGCCCATTATACCGCCCTAGGCTATGAATGGCTGGCAGAGCGCTTATACCTATGGCTGATGGACGCCCAACTAACCCCCTGAGGCCGTTTGAGACGCTTTTCTCATCTAGCGCTCATCTTGTGATGCGGCTGTGACGCCGACCGAGACCAATTTGTGATGCGCTCCTCTTATGCTGTGTTTATCAACGAGCAGGAGGCATCAGGCATGTTCAACCCTATAGATGCACACATCATCCGTCATTCATCGGTTCACCACATCAGCGAGGATGCCGCAGAACGGAGCGCCGCTAGCGCACAGTTTCAAAAATTGATGGGGCGCGCGGCCCGCTTGAGGGTTTTGGCCCAGTTGCGCGGGCGATCGCGCCAATTACTGCGCCTGCAACAGCTCACCTATGCTCATCAGGGGCACTTTCTCGGTTTACAGATTGTGCCTTTAGCGGCCATCCGCGGCACAGAAAACCGCTCGACGGAATTTGATATAGAATTCCTGCCGACGAGCGAACATGTCGGAGCGCGTTGGATTAGCGTAGCCGTCGCTTTAGGGCGGGGGATACCCTTACCCCCGGTCGAGCTTATCCGAGTCGGCGATACTTATTTCGTGCGCGATGGCCACCATCGCATCTCCGTGATGAAGGCGTTAGGCTACCAAGCGCTAGAAGCGTTGGTCATCGCCTATCCTTAAAAAAGCGCGTTCAGCGCCCTTTGACCCAAGCCCTTTTGCCAAGGGCTTTTTTTGTGCCCCTATTTTCTCACTTCTTGGCCGCGGAGGTCGTGATAATATACAATCATATATCTTTTAAGATGGTTGACGTAGCGCCATGCAGATAACCCGCAAGCTATATCAACATTTTCAGCACCACGCTAAGGCGATTGTGTTCATCGCGGTTTTTTTCCTCCTGCTAGATCTTGTTGGGAGATTTTTGGACATCGCGTTTTTTAATAGTTTGGCATTCAATCTTTTAGAATCCTGCTTGGTTTTGCTAACCCTCGTCGCCTTATACCGCAATGGGATAGGGTGGACGCGGCAATCGCGCGCGCTAGCCGATAACCTCGCCCAAAGCGAGCGCGATAAACATGCGCTCTCTAGCACCACCTCCGCGCTCCGCCTGCTCATCAATCAACTGCCTATCGGGGTCGTTGTCCACGGGCCAAATGGCGAGATTCTGCTCTCTAACGAGATGGCTAGCGAATTGCTAGAGATGAGCGCACATGACTTCCGCCGACATCGGGCGCAAGATGACATTTGGTCCGTCATCTATGAGGATGGCCGCCCGTGCCCGCCAGAAGAACGCCCGGCGCTAAAGGTATTAAAAGATGGCCAGTCCGTCCGTGACCAAGTGTTGGGCGTTTTGCGCCAACGAAGTCAAGAGCGCATCTGGCTATCGGTCAGCGCTAGCCCTATTTGGGGCGAGGACGGCCGGGTGCAAGAAGTGATTGTAGGCTTCGTAGATGTCAGCGCCCGCAAACGCGCCGAAGATATGCTCCACGAGCGCACCAGCTTATTACAAAGCATCATAGAAACCAGCGTTGCGGCTATCATCGTCGTTAGCCCAGAAGGGCAAATCACGTTCGCTAACAAGAGCGCAGAACAGATATTGGGCCTTAAACGTAATGAAATCGAGTCGCGGCGTTACGACACCCCCGATTGGAAACATACCGATTACGATGGCAACCCATGGCCGGACGAAAAACAACCTTTCGTCCGCGTGATGCATAGCGGTGAACCCGTTTTTGACGTCCGCCATGCGATTGAATGGCCCAATGGACAGCGGGTCTACCTATCTATCAATGGCGCGCCTATCAAGGACGAACAAGGGCGTATCACCAATACAGTTTTTCTGGTATCTGATATGACCCAAAATTATCTAGCTGAACGTGCCCTGCGCGAAAGTGAGGAACGCTTTCAACAAATCGCCGATACCATAAGCGACATCGTCTACATGTTAGACGCCCAAACGCGCGCTTTCATCTATGTGAACCGCGCCTTTGAAATGGTTTTTGGCATCCCTGTTCAAACGATTCTGGAAGATAGCGATGCCTATCTGGCCTGCGTGCACCCCGACGACCGCCCCATGCTCATCCGCCGTAACGCCCAAATGTGGGAAACCCTGACCGAAATGAGCTTAGAATACCGCATCATCAATCGCAAAGGCGAGATGCGCTGGCTGAGCACGACCACCTACCCGGTGCACGACGCTAAGGGCGTGGTCTATCGTTTCGTAGGCACAAGCACCGACATCACCGCGTATCGCCTGATTGAGCATTCTTTACAACAAAGCGAAGAACTCTTGCGCGCCGTCATGCGGAATTTACCCGTGAACTTGTTCGTCATAGATAACGCAGGCATCATCCAATTTTCTGGCGGGCAATTGCAAGAACGCATCCGCGGCGACGCCCCCGAACCGAACGGCAAATCACTCAGAGAGCTGTACGCCGATAGCGCGCCGCAACTGATGAGCGATATGGAGCGCGTCCTGAACGGCGAAACCATCATCCGCGAGCGCGAATACGAAGGCTACAGCTACATGACCTATTTTTTGCCCATGCGCGACGAAAAAGAGAACATCATCGGCGGTATTGGCGTCGGCTTCGACATCACAGTTCAAAAACTGGCCGAAAAACAACGCATCGAACTCGCCCTTAAAAATGAGCGCATCGAGTTGCTCACCCAATTCATCAGCGATATTTCCCACGACCTCAAGACGCCGCTTTCGATTATCAACACCAGCCTATATCTGATGGAACGTTACGACAACCCCGCCGACCAGCAACGCAAATTAGAAACTATCAAGATGCAAGCGCGCTTGCTGGAAAAAATCATCCAAGACATCCTCGTTATATCGCGCCTAGAGCATGTGCCGTCGCTCTCGTTGAACCCCATAGACCTAAACGACATGGCCCATGATATTGTTCATAAACTGCGCCCGACTATCGAAAAAAAGCGCCAAAAAATATCCGTCGTGACCTCGCCCAAGAGCCTTTATATCATGGGCGATAGGGACGAGCTGTACCGCGCGCTGGTGAACATCGTGGAAAATGCCGTCAACTACACCCCCGAGGAAGGCCAAATCGCCATCGAAATTGCCACCGAGGAAACGCAAGCCATCTTCAGCGTTCAAGATAACGGCATCGGCATTTCCGCTGAAGATTTGCCGATGATTTTTGCGCGTTTTTACCGCGCCGATAAAGCGCGCACCTTTAGCGGGGGCACCGGTTTAGGCTTGGCCATCGCCGATAAAATCGTGCGGATGCATGGCGGCGCTATCCACGTGGAAAGCGCCATCGGCAAAGGGTCGCTGTTCAGGGTTTATCTGCCGCACCGCTAAACCGCCCGATTCGCGCTCGTGCACATCGTGGCTGGTGGGCTACTGAAAGCGGCCACGAGCCGCGAAATTGACAAAATGAAAAGTCGGGCTACAATTGTTATAACATTACAATGTTATTGAAACTAAAAGGATTTTATCTATGATGACAGCGCTTTTTTTGGGAATGGCGGTAATACATCTTGTTTTTTGCGCGCTCGGCTTCCGCCTTTTTTGGCACGCGCGGGAGCAGGGGCTAAAGCCCTCGTATATGCTGATGGCGTTATTGCCCATGGTTGGGCTGATTTATGATAACGCTATCGTCGGTTTGGGGGGATTCATCGGCGAAGGCGACCTACTGAAAAATCTGAACGCGGTGCGTTACATCACGCATGCTTTGCTGACGCCGCTACTCATCATCTTCGCTTTTGGTGTTGCGCGGCGCGCCGGTATCGGTTGGGCGCAAACCCGCGCGATGCATACCGCATTCTGTATCTTGGCCGTCGCCATGATGGCGATAGGCGGCTATATGGACATCGTCCGCCTGAGCCTAGAGCCAGCTAATGAGGCGGGCCTGTTGCGTTATGTGAATGTTGGGGTTAAGGGGCCGCCCATCGCGTCTATCATCACCATCTTGGCGGTCATCGTGGTAGGCGTCTTTTTGTGGCGACAAGCCAAATCGCCCTGGTTGGCTTTGGGGTCGGTGGTGATGTTCTTCGCCGCAATGGTGGGCGTGCGGGTCATCGGTGTGGCCAACATGGGCGAAGTCGTCATGGTCGGCGGCATCCTCTCTGGCGAGCAAGTCGCCCAACGCCGTTAACAACGCCCCATCCGCGCCTCAGCTTGGGCTATGGCGCGGGCGAGCGCCATATAGGGGGACGGCCTGCGCGCTATCAGATTACGGTCAGATCGCGCCCCCAGAGCAATTGCGCTTCCCCGATGAGCATTTGCGAAGCGCCGATGAGGATAGTCCCTTCTGCGCCTACGAGCGCATGCGCTACCTCTAACGCTTCTGGCAGGCGGCGGGCGTAGCGCGCGTCCGTATGATGCGCCCGCGCTACGGCCAGCGCTTCATCCGCCGATGGAAAGTGCGTGTGGGGGTTGATGTCCGTCTCGGTGATGATGAGGGTATCGGCAATCTGCGCGAACACGCGATACACGCCCGCATAATTGCGGTCAGAGGGCACGCCCGCGATGACGACCACCGGCCGACGGCAGACATCGCGCACGCTATCCACAAACAACTGTGCGGAGTAGGGGCTGATGGCGGCATCGAGATATACAGCGGGGCGGTCGCTAATCTTTTCGCAACGCCCCGGCCAGCGGACATCGGCCAAGCCCGCGCGGATGCGCGCCACGTACTCCGCCGAGCCGTGGGGCACGCCGTATAGGCGCCCGTGCATGTTGCCCACCCCTTGCACCGCCAACGTGGCGTTTTCGACTTGGTAGCGCCCCAACAAAGACAAATAGACATCGCCATAACGCCCCAAACGCATATAGATACCGCGCTCGTCATGGCGCAGATACTCGGCCATATCGAGGGCGGATAACCAATAAAACTCAGCGCCTTTAGCCTCTGCTTCCGCTTGGATGATGTCTAGCACTAGCTTCTCTTGGGGGACGCTATAGGCGTAACTGCGCGGCTTGATGATGCCGGCTTTGTGCCACGCGATACGCTCCAAGGTGGGGCCCAGATAATCCGTATGTTCTAGCTCAATATGCGTGAATAACGAAAGTTGGTTGGGCACAACCGCTATATCATCAAAACGCCCGCCGCGCCCAACTTCTAAGACGGCGGCGTTCACCTCCTGCTCGTCGAACCACCGTAGAGCAATGGCCAAAAAAACACCTTGGGGGCTGAGGTATTGCATATCGCCTAGCAAGGATTCGATGCGTTCGATTTCGGGGGCCAAATCGCTTAAGATACGCAAAAAGTCGGCTTGAGGGATAGCCCGCCCGCCGATGCGGATGCGCTCCATCCACGAGACGAGATGCGGCCCCGTCACCAAACCGACCCGATGCCCTAGGTGATGCAACAGCTTGGCGGTGATGGCGGCGGTAGAGCCTTTGCCGCGGCTACCGGTGATGACGGCGTACTCGCGCGTTTGGGCGGGCAAGCCCAAAGCGACCAACAGGCGTTGCGTGAAGGAGATGTCGCGCGTGCGGTCGTCAGCGCCGCGGGGGTTGGCATCTAACTTGCGACGGGTGCGAAAGATGAATTCGATAGCGGATTGTTCATCAACAAAGGACATAGGCTTCACCATCCTTAAAGCTCGGATTGCGCCCCTGTATTGTAGGATGTTGCGAGCCAAAAGTCATGCCCCGTCGCTTGGGGACTTCATATCTCTTAGGCGCTTCTCCTGCCAGCGCGCGCGACAATAAGCTATAATACAGGCTATATTGCCAAGAAAGCTTGATTAATCCTATGTCGTTAGAATCGCGCATTCGCCAACTAGAAGAAAATGTGTTCCGCGCTTGGCCCGCCTTAGAGACGCGCTACTACGACGGCTGGGTATTGCGCTTCGCCCGCGGCTTCACGCGGCGCTCTAATTCAGTGAATCCGCTGTACACCTCATCGCTGGAGTTAGATAAAAAAATCAATTTTTGCGAAGCGCTATACTTCGAGCGGCATCAGGATATTCACTTCAAGCTGACGGCGGCCATGTGCCCCGCCCAACTAGATGAGGAGTTGGGCGCACGCGGTTACCAGCGCGGGGATGATGTGCACGTCCTAGAGCTAGACCTGAGCACGACGACCCCGACGCTGAGCGAATGGGCCTACATCCTACCCCAGCGCACCGAGGCATGGCTAGACGACACTTTCCGCCTGACCAAAACCCCCATGAAGCACATGGTGACCTTTAACGACATGCTCAATCGCTTGTTATTGAAGGCGGCCTTCTTGCAACTCATCATCGAAGGTCAGACGGTCGGCGTGGGGTTGGGTGTGGTAGATGGCGACTGTCTAACGTTATTCGAGATTGCCGTAGACGAGACGCTCCGCGGTCGCGGATTGGGCCGGGCTGTCGTCAATAGCCTGTTGCATTGGGGTAAAGCGCAAGGGGCGCGTTACGCCCATCTACAGGTGACATCCGACAATGCGGCGGCGGCGCAATTGTACAAGAGCGTGGGATTCCGCGAGTTATACCGCTACTGGTATCGTTCCTTAGCCACCCCCAAATGATGGTTTTTCCTCAATAGTTTCTTAACTTTTAGCCTCTGTTGTTGGGGTCATATCCCAAGTTTTATGACGGAATATGACGAAAAAAGGGGCTTTTTATCCCAAATTCGGTTGGGATATATTCTCATGAATTTTTAATGTTCATTTTAGCTCGCGCCATATCCCAAGTTTTATGACGGAATATGACGAAAAAAGGGGCTTTTTATCCCAAATTTACTTGGGATAAATGACTTTTTATGAGCAAATGTATTATTTTTCGATAAAAAATATATCCCAATATTACGGAACATATCCCAATTAACAAACCTGTAATGTTCAAAACATGTTCAAAACATGTTCAAAACTCTGTCGAAAATGTTCAAAACTTTGAACATTTAATGTCTAAATAATATTTATGTATGTGTTGCGTTTTTTTTGCTCCTATTAAAAAGGGGCTTACCTGTTCATATTGTTCAAACTGTTCAAAGTTATGCACAATGTAATGTGCAAAACTCGTATCCCACATAACCCACATCGGCACTAAATTTGGGATTTCTAAGGTTCATTTTGGGTATGATTTGGGATATATAACCCACATTACAACAATATTACAAAGTTTTGAACATTTGAACATCCCCTACTACTACTACTGCTTTTATATGATACTCCCACCATAGGGAAACACTATCACAACCTAAAAACCTAACCTTCTATCGCCAGAATGTACCGACAGTGATACACTTAAGAAGACGTGTACTTCCATAAAGGCACACTATGACTGATGACAATCCTTCAGCGTTCATCGCTCAATTAGAGCACAAAATAGCCGTCCTCACGCGCTTGACCGAAATCAGTACCAAACTCACCGGTCGCGTCCCGCTTGACAATTTGTTAGAAATCATCATGAAAGCCACTGTGGAAATCACCGATTGCGACGCGGCATCGGTGCTCCTGTGGAACAACCGCACGCACGAACTCTTCTTCGTCGCTAGCTCCAGCCAAAGCGCTCATAACCTCTTGGGCAAACCGGTTCCGCTCGATAGCATCGCTGGCACTGCCCTACGCGAGAACCAAATCATCCAAGTGGACGATGCCAAAAGCGACCCCCGCCATTACAGCGGCGTAGACCAAGACATCAAATTTCAAACGCGCTCCATCCTCACCGTGCCCATGGTCTACCGCGACCGCCGTATTGGCGTTGTGCAAGCGCTCAACAAGCGTACCTTGCCATGGACCGAAGACGACAAGCATTATCTTAGCGTCCTCGCCGCGCAGGCGGCCGTGGCTATCGAGGATGCCCAAATGATGATGGAGATGAAGCGCGCTAACGAAGAACTTAGCCAATTGGATAAACTCAAGAATGATTTTATCGCTATCGCTAGCCACGAATTGCGAACACCGCTCGGCGTCATTTTGGGTTATGCCAGTTTTCTGCAGGAGGATAGCGACCCGCTCACCCAAGAGCACGCTACTAAAGTCGTGGATAGCGCCTTGCAACTGCGCCGCATCATTGATGGTATGATCAACCTGCGCTATCTCAAACAGAATCAAACCGATTTAACGCTCATCGAGACCACACTGAGCGAGCTATTCCAAGATATTCAATACGAAACCATCACCATTGCCGATTTGGCGCGCTATCAGCTCTCCATCATCCCCCCAGAGCAAGACGCTATCGTGCGGGTGGATCGCTCGCGCCTCGCAATGGTCATCAACAATTTGTTGAATAACGCCATCAACTTCACGCCTGCGGGTGGCGCTATCCAAATTAGCGCCCACCATCGCAACGAACGCGAGGTGTGGATTCGCGTTAGCGACAGCGGCAAGGGTATCGAAAAAGACCAGCTAGAGAAGATTTTTGAAGAATTCTATCAGGTAGAAGACCATATGACGCGCCACGTGGGCGGCTTGGGCATTGGCTTGAGCATCACCAAAGCCATCATCGAATCGCACGGGGGGCGGGTATGGGCAGAAAGTGAGGGACTGGGGCGAGGCGCGACCTTCATCATCGCCCTGCCTAAACTTGTTAAATCGGTTCACTAAAATTTTATGAGGGGAGTAACGTTATTATGTCTGTCACGTTCAAATGGTTAGGCCATTCCGCTTTTGCTATCGCTGTTGGCGACAACCTCGCGCTAGTAGACCCATTTTTGACTGGCAACCCTTTAGCCGCCGTTGACCCCAATAGCCTTAACCCCCAAGTCATCCTCGTCACCCACGCCCACGGTGACCACGTGGGCGATACAATAGACATCGCCCGTCGTAGCGGCGCTGTGGTGGTCTGCAACTTTGAGATGGGTGATTGGTTCCTGAAAAAAGGGGTGGAAAATGTCTTTCAGGGCAACCCCGGCGGCACCTATCGCGGCGACTTTTTGGCCGCTAAGTGGACTATCGCCTTTCATAGCTCCTCTTTCCCTGATGGCACTTACGGCGGGCAACCGAACGGCTTCATCGTGACGGCGCGCGGGCAAAAGCTCTACTTCGCCGGCGATACCTGCTTGTTCGGCGATATGGAACTCATCGGCGATGAGGGGATTGATGTAGCCTTTCTGCCTATCGGTGATGTCTTCACGATGGGGGTAGAGGATTCTATCCGCGCTATCCAACTCATCCGAGCGCGTTATGTCGTGCCCATCCACTACAACACCTTTCCGCCGATTGTACAAGATGTGGCTGAATGGGCGGAGATGGTCAATCGCCAGACCAACGCCCAACCCATCGTTTTAGACCCCGGCGGAGAATATACCGTGGGCTAAGTCCCGATTTTTTAGCCAAGCGACGCTTGCGCCTCGCGATGGTCATTGTACAATCTAGCTTATGACCACATCAAAGCTTATCCCAGATTTTGACCGTCGCGCCGCCAAATACCGGCCCGTGCGGGACATCCTAGAGGCGTTCTATGGGCGGCCGCAATGGTCGCCCAACCAAGACCCCATGGATGAACTCATTAGTTGTATCCTCAGCCAGAGCACCACCGACGCCAACCGCGACCGCGCCTTCGCCGCGCTTAAGACGCGTTACCCCCGCTGGGAGGATGTCTATAGCGCATCCACCGCCGACATCGTCGAGACTATCCGCCCGGCGGGCTTGGCCAACCAAAAGGGGCCGCGCATCCAAAATGTCTTGGCGCGCATCCTGGCCGAACGCGGCCAATTCAACATCGATTTCTTGGGCGATTTGCCGCTAGATCAAGCCAAAGCATGGCTGACTAGCTTAGATGGCGTGGGGCCTAAGACCGCCGCTATCGTCCTATGCTTCGCTTTTGGGCGCCCGGCCTTTCCCGTGGATACCCATATCCACCGCGTGGGGCAACGCATCGGCTTTATCCCGGAGAAGATGAGCGCCGACCCCGCCCACGCACTGATGGAAGCCATCGCCGACCCGAACGATTACTACCCTTTTCACCTACAGATGATTTATCATGGGCGCACGCTGTGCCAAGCCCGACGCCCTAAATGCGAACAGTGCCCCCTAACCGCCCACTGCGATTATTACCAAACGAGCCAACGGAAGCCCTAACCCATGAGCGAACCCCAACCCAAACCGATACCAGAATACGAACTGGTCAATGCGCGTCAAGTGTTGCGGATGATTATCAGCGGGGTGAAGTCCGGCAAAATAGACGCCCCCTTCGTCGAACGGCAGTTAGAAGCCATCAGCCACCTCATCGAACGGCTAGAAATCGCCCAAAAGGGGCAGATGGCTGCGTGGCGCTTTCAAGCTTTGTATAACGTGAGCCGCAGTTTGGGCGCTTCTCTGGAATTGCAAACCGTGCTGGACGAGGTGATGGACGCTATCATCCAACTGACCGGGGCTGAGCGCGGCTTCTTGATGTTGCGCGATGACGACGGCGGCCTAAAAGTGAAAGCCGCTCGCAACCTCGACCAGCAGACCTTAGGTAGCCAAGAATTCAACTACAGCCGCACCATCGCTAACCGCGTGCTGGATACGGGCGAGGCGCTCGTCACTACCAACGCCTCCGAAGACCCGCGCTTCGCCGGGCAGATGAGCATCGTCGCGCAATCGTTACGTAGTATCATGGCCACGCCGCTCAAGGCCCGCGGGTCGGTCATCGGCGTGGCTTATGTGGATAGCCGCGCTATCGCTGGCCTGTTCAACAGCGATGACCTCGCCACCCTAGAAGCGCTTTCCGCGCAAGCGTCGGTAGCGATTGATAACGCCATGCTCTTCAGCGCCACCGACCAGCAATTGGCCGCCCGCGTGGAAGAATTGCGCCAGTTGCGCCGCATAGACCGCCAGCTCAACGAGACGCTAGACGCCGAAAAAACGATAGAAACCATGCTAGAATGGGCCTGCCGTCTGGGCAACGCGCAGACGGGCTTTTGGGGCTTATTAGAGGGCGTTCCGCCGCAAATCTCGGTCACGTATCAGTATCAAAATCGGCAGTTAAGCCGCGTCGCCGTGCTCGATACGCTGTTCCCGCAGGTGAGCGATGCCCTCGCATTGGGCCAAGCGCGCCCGTTTAGCACCGACGAAGCCCAACTGCTGATTGTGCCCGTCCTGCGCGAACATAAGACGATAGGGGCCTTAGTGCTATGGCGGGCCGGCGCCCAACCCTTTAGCGTCGAAGAACAAGACCTCGTGGAGCGCCTCGCTGTGCGCTCCGCTGTCGCCATCGAAAACGGGCAACTTTACGCCGCCGTGCAACAGGCCAACCGCGCCAAAAGCGAATTCGTCGGCGTGGCCGCCCACGAGCTAAAAACCCCCATGACCAGTATTGCCGGCTATGCTGAACTGATGGTGATGCAAGGCGGCAACCTCACCGAGCGGCAAGTAGAGTTCCTCAAACGCATCAACGCCACTGTTAAACGTATGGAATTGCTTGTTAGCGACCTCGCCGATGTCAGCCGTATTGAAAGCGGGCACTTCTTCATGAACGAAATCCGCACCTCTGTAGGCGAAGTTATCGCGGCCGTCAAAGATACCACCCTGCCCGAAATCCTCCATCGCGGCCATACCCTCATCGAAGACATCGAACAAGACCTGCCCGATATGTGGGTAGATTACTTCCGTTTGGTGCAAGTGCTGACTAACCTTATCAGCAATGCCTACAAGTACACCCCTAACGGGGGCGTCATCACCCTATCGGCCAAGCGCGACGGCGAGCGCATCGCCTTCGCCGTCGCCGATAGCGGCATTGGGCTATCCGCGGAAGCTATCCGCAAGCTAGGCACGAAGTTCTGGCGCTCGGAGGATGAATATACCCGCTCCCAACCCGGTACTGGTTTAGGTTTCGCCATCACCAGCAGTCTTGTAGAGCAAATGGGGAGCGCTATTCATATCGAAAGCGCCCCCGGCAAAGGCAGTCGTTTTAGCTTTAGCGTGGCGATTGCTCCGGCTGACTAGAGATATAGCGCCGCTTCTATCACGTTGGGGTCTTCGGAGTCGAAGAACTCGAAGCCCAGTTGGCGGGCGACGTTCAGCATCCCGACGTTATCGCGCAGGATATAACCATTGATGAGTTGCAATTGTTCATCCTTGCCGATGCCGATTAAGCGCCGCAAAATCTCGGTGCCGATACCCTGCCCTTGGAACTTATCGCTGACGATGATACCGAATTCCGCCTCTAGCCCGCTGTAAGATTTGGTCAGGCGGCCGATAGCGGCGATTTCGCGTTCGGCGGTGCGCGGGTTTTTGCGTTCCGCCACTAGCGCCATCTCGCGGTCATAATCAATGAAGACGATGCGCGAAAGCCGTTCATGGGCCACCCGCTGGCTGAGCTGAATGGGGGCGAAGTAGCGTAATTGCACCGTCCGTTCGGATAGCGTCTCGTGAAATTTGACCATCAGCGGTTCGTCTTCGGGGCGGATGGGTCGGATAGTGAAGGTATTGCCCTCTGATGATGTCCATTCGCTCATGTATTGGTGGGGGTAGGGGCGGATGGCCAGCCGTGGCAATTGGTCTTCGGGCAGTTCGGGCGGGTGCAAGACGACCCGCGCATCTAAAGCCAGCAACTGTTCAGGAGACGCTAGCAGAGGGTTGATGTCTATCTCCGCTATCCAGCGCTGTTCAGCGACTAATTGGCTAAAGCGCACCAGCAACCCGGCCAACGCCTCCAAATCAACACGGCCCCGCCCGCGCACCCCGCGCAGAGCTTCGTAGATTTTGGTTTGCTCCATCATGCGGCGCGCTAAAGTGGTGGTCAGCGGCGGCAGGGCTAAGGCGCGGTCTTTGAACACTTCTACCAGCGTGCCCCCTGTGCCAAAGAGCAACACCGGGCCAAATTGGGGGTCTATGCTACTGCCAATGATGATTTCGTAACCGTTGAGCTTGACCATCGGCTGGACAGAGACGCCCAGAAAGTGCCCTTCTCCGCTCACCTTAGATACCCCTTCGCGGATGCGGTGGAAAGCCGCGCGCACCTCTTCGGCGTTATTCAAGTTGAGTTGCACGCCGCCGACATCGGTCTTATGGGTGATGGTCTCTGAATGCAGTTTGAGCACCACCGGATAACCGATGCGCTCCGCCCCTTCTACGGCTTCGTCTTCGCTGGCGGCGAGGTGTGTAGGCACAGTCGGGATGCGATAGGCGGCGAGTACCGCCTTAGACTCAAATTCGGTGAGGATGGTGCGCTTTTCGGCGCGGGCTTTTTGTAGGATGCGTTCCACAGCGGCGCGGTCTGGGATTTCTTCGGTCGGCAGTTCGGGCGTTTCGTACAGCGCTTTGAGGTTATAGCTATACTTCCACATGTAATTGAAAACGCGCATGGCGGTATCGGGGAAGGGGAAGGTGGGGATATTGGCGCGGTTGAGGATTTGCTCCCCGGCCTGGACCACAGCGCCGCCCATCCAGCTCGCCAGAACGGGCTTGCCTTCGATATGGGCATAGGGCTTCAGTTGTTCGGCGGTCTTGGTCGGGTCGGTCATATCTTGCGGCGTCAGGATGACCAGCAAGCCATCGGCGTTGACATCGCGCGCGGCGATTTCTAGGGCTTTGGCGTAGCGTTCGGGGTCGGCGTCGCCGAGGATGTCTATAGGGTTATTGTGGCTCCATGCCGACGGCAAAAAGCGGTTGAGTTCCTGCATAGTGGCTTCGGAAATGCTGGCCAGCTCGCCGCCGCCACTGATGAGCGCATCGGTGGCCAGCACGCCGGGGCCGCCCGCATTGGTGACGATGGTCAAGCGCGGCCCTTTGGGGCGCGGTTGCTTAGAGAGCACCTCCGCCATGTAAAAAATGTCCGAGATGCTATTGACGCGCAAGACCCCCGAACGGCGGAAGGCCGCGTCTAGCACCTCGTCGCTCCCCGTGAGTGAGCCGGTATGGCTGGCGGCGGCTTGGGCGGCCGCGGCCGTGCGCCCCGCTTTGATGACGATGATAGGCTTTTTGAGCGCTACTTCTTTGGCGGCAGATAAAAAGGCCCGCGCATTGCCCACGCTCTCCATGTAGATGACGATAGCGTGGGTGTGCGGGTCTTGTCCTAGCGTGTAGATGAGGTCGCCCCAACCCACGTCTAGCATCGAGCCAATGGAGATGAAGGCGCTGAAGCCTACATTCTCGTCGAAGCTCCAATCTAGCACCGCGGTACAGATGGCCCCGCTCTGGCTGATGAAGGCGACGTTGCCAGGGCGGGCCATCGCCCCCGCGAACGTGGCGTTCAGCCCGTAGCGCGGCATCATCACTCCCAGACAGTTGGGGCCGATGAGCCGCACCTTGCCTTTTATCTTCTCCAGAATTTGCTTTTCTAGCTCCGCGCCTTCTGGCCCAATTTCTTTGAAGCCCGCCGAGATGATGATGATGCCTTTGACCCCTTTTTCGATGCATTGTTCCACCACGCCGGGCACGCTGGGCGCGGGCGTGACAATGACCGCAAGGTCAATTTCCGCGGGGACTTCTAAAATGCTTTTATAGGCGTGGATGCCTAGGACGTTCGGGCGGTTGGGGTTTACCGGGTACACCGTGCCGCCGAAAGGGTTGCTAATGAGATTCCAAATAATCGTCCGCCCTACGCTACCCTCTTTTTCGGTCGCGCCGATGACGGCTACCGATTGCGGCTTGAGGATGGGGTCGAGCGAGGGTGCGGTGAGCAAAGCGCGTTTGTTCATATCGGTCTCCTACGGCTGATGTCGGTCGCTTCTATTGTGGCGCAGATGAGGGGAGATTTCAAAGCGACTTCGTCGGCAAAGCGGGCGCGCTTAGCGCTATAGACGGCCAGACCGCGCTTTTTCAGCTACTCGTCCGCAGGGGGTCGGGCAGATGATGCACATCATTATAATTGACCAATTGTATCTCGCCGTTGTCGTCAATTTGTACCGCGCTGATGCCGCAATGGTTGATGAGCATATGCGCCCATGCTTCGGGGTTCACGTTCAACGCCCGACAAATGAGGTCGCGGATGAGCGTACCATGGCAAACGATGATGTCATGGGCGACCTCGTCTACTGATGGGCGGAAGAAGGCTGTGTAAGCATCTTCGATTTGCTTGCGCTGGGCGCTGAAAAGTTGGCGTATCACGTCGGGATGCAAGGTGTCGCCATCCATGGGCGGGGTATCGTATTGGCGCAGAAATTTGGTTTGTTGTGGGCGCAAGTTATGGGGCGTGGCGATGATGTCGGCTGTTTCCACCACTTGCAGATGCGGGCTACAGTAAACGGCGTGTATCGGGAAGTCGCGCAGGGCTATTGCGGTCAGGCGGGCTTGTTTTTGCCCAATTTCGGTCAGCGGCGCGCCCATGCCGTCGTCGCTATTTTCGTATTGACCGTTGCGGATGAGAAAAAGATAACGGTTTGCCATGACGCGCTCTCCTACTTTTCTTTATCGCCGTCGCCATAGATAAAAAACGTTGGCGTTTGCTGGATACGCGCCCGCAAACCCGCATCCGCCGCCCCGTGGTCATAACGCCCTTGCCGATAAAACCACTCATCGTATTCAGCGGCGCGCTCGCGGTAGTAGGCTTTTTGCTCCTCAAGGATAGTATCCATGGGGTCCCCTTTTGTTCCTCGCATACTTTTATTGTAACGGAAAATGGCGGCGCATAGGCCATTCTCTTTAGGCGAAGCACATAAGCCTAGCCTTTGCGCTCCACAAGCTTTGCGGTACAGTTGTAGCGCTCGCTCAAATCACTTTTAACATACAAAAATTTTGGAAGGTGGCACATGAAAGCAGATATAGATAAGCTGATGGCCGCGCGGGGACTCGACGCTGTGGTAGTGGCGGGGGGCGAAGAATATAGCGCCGTGCGCGATTATTTGACCAACGGCGCGCATATCACGGGCGGACTCATCCTCAAAAAATTGGGCGCAGACCCGTTGCTCATCGTCAGCGCTATGGAGGTGGAAGAAGCGGTCAAAAGTGGCTTATCGGTGGCCACCTATGCCGAATTGAACTACTATCAAATCTACGAGCAAGCGGGCAACGACCCGGTCAAAGCGACCATCGCTTTTTGGGCGCACGCGCTCGGCCATCTAGGGGTCCACAGCGGCAAAGTCGGCGTGTACGGCACGGGCGCTATCAATGGCTATATCGAATTAGCCCGCCTGCTGGCAGAAGCGCATCCGCAGTACCACTTCGTCGGCGAATTGGGAACGACCCTCTTTGACGAAGCCTTTTTGACCAAAGGGCCGGAAGAAATCGCCCGCATCCGCTCGGTTGCCCAGCGCACCATGGACGCCCTAAGCGAGACGTGGGACTTCATCGCCGCGCATCGGGCGGATGGCGACGAAACCTTGCTAAAAGCGGATGGCGCGCCCTTGACCATCGGCGACGTCAAGCGCTTTGTGCGCCGCGCCCTGCTCGACCGCGAGCTTGAAGATACCGGCATGATTTTCGCCCAAGGCAAAGATGGTGGTTATCCTCACAGCCGCGGAGAAGCTACCATGCCCCTCCGATTGGGCCGAGCTATCGTCTTCGACCTGTTCCCGCGGGAGCTGGGCGGCGGGTATCACCACGATATGACGCGCACATGGTGCATCGGGTATGCGCCAGAGGCGGTACAAAAAGCTTATGCCGATGTGATGACTGCCTTTGACATCGCGGTAGAGAGCTTTGGCGTGGGCAAACCCACACACCTGATGCAAGAGGCCGTCCTAGACCACTTCGAGGCGCGCGGCCATGCCACCATCCGCTCTAACCCCAAGTCCATGAGCGGCTATGTCCATAGTTTAGGGCATGGCGTCGGTTTGCTCATCCACGAGCGCCCAGCTATCACCCATCTACGCCGCGATGACGTCTTCCAAGTTGGCAACTGTATCACTATCGAGCCGGGGTTATATTATCCGGATGAAGGCTATGGCGTGCGCGTGGAAGATATGTTCATCGTCAACGAGGACGGGCAGTTGGAATCGTTGACCCCCTTCCCTAAGGATTTGGTGCTACCCTTGAAAGGATGATGAACGCGGGGAACAAAATGTGACAAATCGCTATGCTTTTTTATGCCGCGCGGCCCTCATCTGGTGCTATAATCGAGCTTGTGATGTAGATAACAAGTGAGGGCCTCGCGCATGACAACCATTGGTACCGAACAAACCCCCCTTCGGATAGCTATTATCGGCTCTGGACCATCGGGATTTTACGCCGCGGAACATCTCCAAAAACAAAAAGACTTGGTTATCGAAATAGATATGTACGAGCGTCTGCCCACCCCCTACGGTTTGGTGCGCGGCGGGGTGGCCCCAGACCATCCTAAGATTAAATCGGTCACGAAGGTTTATGACCGCATCGCCGCGCATCCGCGTTTCCGTTGGTATGGGCATGTCACTTTCGGCCAAGACCTGACGCGGGCCGATTTGGCGCGCTATTACCACGCGGTCATCTACGCCGTGGGCGCGCAGTCCGATAAGCCCTTGGGCATCCCCGGCGAAGACTTGCTAGGTAGCCATGCCGCTACCGAATTCGTCGGCTGGTACAATGGCCATCCCGATTATCGCGACCTGAGCTTTGATCTGAGCGCTGAACGGGCGATTGTGGTAGGGGTCGGCAATGTGGCTATGGATGTTGTCCGCATTTTGGCCCGCACAGTGGACGAATTGCGCGCTACCGACATCGCCGACCACGCCTTAGAAGCGCTGGCCCATAGCCGCATCCGCGAAATTGTGATCTTGGGGCGCCGCGGCCCGGCGCAAGCGGCCTTCACCAATCCCGAAATTAAAGAGCTGGGGGAAATGGCCGATGCTGACGTCATCGTCTATCCGCAAGAAGTCGCCCTAGACGATGACAGCCGCGATTATTTGGCGGCCCAGACCGACCGCACCGCCGCCCGCAATGTGGAGATTTTGCAGGCCTACGCCCAGCGCCCGCCCGCGGGCAAATCGCGGCGCATCATCATGCGCTTTCTCGTCTCGCCGACGGAGATTATCGGGCAGGGGCGCGTAGAGGCCGTCAAAATCGTCAAGAATCGGCTGGTCAAAGATGCTCGCGGCGATGTCCGCCCCCAACCGACCGACCAATACGAAACCATCCCCGCCGGCCTCATCTTTCGCTCGGTGGGCTATCATGGGCAACCCCTGCCCGACCTGCCCTTTTACGATAAGTGGGGCATCATCCCCAACCAACGGGGGCGCATCGTCACCGAGCACGGCGGCGACCAAACGCTGGCGGGGCAATATGTCGTCGGCTGGATAAAACGCGGCCCTAGCGGCGTCATCGGCACCAACAAACCCGACGCGGTGGAGACGGTGGAATGCCTGCTAGAGGACTTGCGCGCCGACCGCCTGCCCAACCCGCCAACCCCTTCTCGCGAGGCTTTAGAAGCCGACCTGCGCCAACGCAAGCCCAATTACATCACTTATGCCGATTGGCTCGCTTTGGATGCGCTGGAAATCAAAAATGGGGCTTTAGAAGGCCGCCCGCGCCGTAAATTCACCCGCGTGGCGGAGATGTTGGCCGCGCTGGCCGGCTCTAACCAGCCCGACCCCATCGGCGATTGACGGCCCATTGCAGGCAGGCACGCATCGCCCACGCCGGCGAGGCGCGTTATAATCTTCTCTGGGACGAAAGGGGAGCTTATGCGCGTCTTTGTCACACGTCTTTTGCCCGCAATCGGTCTGGATTTGTTGCGCGCCCATTGCGAGGTGCGCCTATGGGAAGATGACTTGCCGCCGCCGCCCGCCGTCATCCTAGAAGAAGCGGCCCACGCCGACGGCATCTTATCGCTATTGACCGACGCTATCACCGCGGAAGTCATCGCGCGCGCCCCGCGCCTCAAAGTCATTAGCAATCTCGCTGTGGGTTACGATAATATTGATATAGCGGCCGCCACCGCCCGCGGTATCCCCGTGGGGCATACCCCCGGCGTGCTGACCGAAACCACCGCCGATTGCGCTTTCGCCCTGCTCCTCAGCGCCGCCCGCCGCCTCAGCGAAGGCGAACGTTACGTCAAAGAAGGGCGCTGGCGCACGTGGAGCCCGACCGCGCTTTTGGGCTACGATGTCCACGGCGCGACCTTGGGCATTATCGGCTTGGGGCGCATTGGCGCGGCCGTGGCGCGGCGCGCGCGCGGCTTTGATATGCGCGTGCTCTATTATGGCGGGGATGCCGCTATGGGCGATGCTCTGGGCGCGCGGGCCTGTTCTTTGGATGATGTGCTGGCGGAAAGCGATTTCATCAGCCTGCACGTGCCCTACAAACCCGATACCCACCATCTCATCAGTTACGAACAATTCGCCCGTATGAAGCCAACCGCCATCTTGGTCAATACCGCCCGCGGCAGTGTGGTAGATAGCGCCGCGCTCTACCAAGCCCTTCATGAAGGGCGCATCGCTTATGCCGCGCTCGATGTCACCGAGCCGGAGCCTATCCCCACCGACCACCCTTTATTGACGCTGGATAATTGCCTGATTGTGCCGCACATCGCCAGCGCCACGGTGGCCACCCGCGGCAAGATGGCCCAAATGGCCGCGCAGAACCTTTTGGCCGGCCTGCGCGGCGAGCGTCTGCCCCATTGCGCCAATCCGCAAGTGTACGACTAATTGCTACACGCCGTTTGCGTTTCCGCCCATGTCTCGTTCAGAGTGTTCAAGAAATCGGTCACCCGCTGGTCGCTGGCCGTCAGGCAGTTGTTATCCACTAACAGGCGGTCTTTGCCCACTTGGGTTAGCTGGAGCAAGGACGCGGGCACATTGCCGCTCAACAGGTTGTTGCTCAGCCCTAAGTAGGTCAACAACCGCAATTCGCCCAATTCGGGGGGAATCGCCCCCGTCAGGCGGTTGTTCTGCAAGCGCAACTCGCGCAGTTTAGCCAGCTGGCCCAGTTGCGACGGGATATTGCCCTCTAAGCGGTTATCGTTCAGGTCGAGCCGCGTTAGTTCTGTCAAGTTCCCCAATTCGGGGGGAATCGCCCCGCTGAGTTCGTTGCGGTCTAGCTTGAGCTGTTGTAGGTTGCTCAGCGCTCCCAATTCGGGCGGAATCGGCCCTTCGAGGATGTTATTATCCAAATCGAGGCGCGTCAGGTTGCTCAGATTGCTCAGCTCGGCGGGGATGTTATCGTAGAGCAGATTACTGCTCAGGCGCAAATCGCGCAGGTTGACCAAGTTACCCAAGCTGGGCGGGATGGGGTCGCTGAAGATGTTGTTGGTCAGGCGCAATTCCCTCAAGGTGGTCATATTGCCGATTTCCGCGGGCAAAGACCCCCGCAGGCGGTTATTAGAAATGTCTAGCACGCTCAAACGCGGGAGCGTCGTTAATTCCAGCGGGAAGGCCCCCGATAAATCGTTCGCTTGTAACTCAAGGCGCGTCAAATTGGTTAGATTGGCGTACTCTGCTGGGATTTCTCCGGTCAACGAATTGTTATTCAACCGCAAATCTTCTAGATTGCTGATATTGCCCAACTCACGCGGCAAATCGCCCGTCAATCCGTTACTGCTGAGGATGAGCTGGTTGAGATCGGTCAGCTCGCCGAGTTGCGCGGGGATAGAGCCGACTAGCCCATTGTTGCTGAGGATGATACTTTGGGCGCTCGTCAGGTTGCCAAAGCTAGAGGGAATCGTGCCTTCTAGCTTGTTGAAGGATAAATCTACGAATAGGGCATCTTGCAAATTGCCTAACTCCGAAGGGATAGACCCGGTGAACTCGTTGAAGGACAAGAAGAAATAGTTCACCCGCGTTAGATTGCCTAATTCTGGCGGCAGTTCACCGGTCAGCGCATTGCCGGATACGCTGAAGGTCCGTAAGCGCGTCAGGTTGCCCAAGGCGGGCGGTAGCGTGCCGCTAAGCCCATTGGCCGATAAGGACAATTCTTCTAAATAAACCAAATTGCCCAACTCCGACGGGATAGACTCCGTGAGGCTATTGTTATTGAGTCTGAGCGATTCTAGATAGGTGAGCTTGCCCAATTCGGGTGGGATGGGGCCGGTCAGGCGGTTGTTGTTGAGAGCGAGGTCCGTAAGGTTGCTTAAATCGCCCAATTGCGGCGGGATGATGCCTTCGATGCGGTTATTGTTCAGCCGTAGCTCGCGCAGGTTGCTCATCTGCGCCAATTCTACGGGCAGTTCCCCTTCTAGATAATTATTCGATAGATTGAGCGTCTCTAACGCGGTCATATTCCCCAATTCTATAGGGAGCGTCCCGCTCAAGAAGTTATTCGCGATAGTCAAATTGCTCAAGCGCGGCAGGGTGGTCAGCGCGATAGGAAAAGCCCCCGTGAATTGATTGTTGTTCAGGCGCAAATCGCGCAGATTGACCAGATTGGCCAATTGGGGCGGCAGTTCGCCGCCGAGCTGGTTATTGGAGATGTTCAAGGTCGTTAAATCGCTCAATTGGGTGATTTCCAGCGGGAAAGGGCCCTGTAATAAATTGCTACCCAATAGCAATTCTGTGACGACGCCGCCCGAACAGCGCACGCCGTGCCAACTACACGGCTCTAGGGTCACGAGCCAATCTTTGTTATTCACCCAATTAGCGCCGTCGGTCTCGTTATAGATGGCCACGAGGGCGTTACAAGCTTCGGTGCTGATTTGGGTGACGTTGGCGCAGGAGAAAGGCGCGCCTTCTTGGGCATGGGCTACGGCCGCGAAGCCGCTAATCAACAAGATGAATCCGAATAAAAACCGCCAATGTCGCATTCAATACCTCCTCTTCGCTCGGATGATGTAACAATTGTAACGCAATTGGCGGTCGCTTGGGAACTTAAAAAAACCTAACTTGGGCGGCGCGCGGTGATGATGGGCTGGTAGTAGCCGCTGGCGTCGGGCATATGCCAGCGAATATCTAGCAAGCCTTTCGCGCGGAATTGCGCCTCCAAGGTCTCCCGTTGCAAGGCGCGTAAGCGGGTGCGGTGCGCTTTGGTGTTGATAGACTCGCCGCCTTGTTGCACGATGAACATCGTCATATCGTAGGCGCTCCCGTCCGCTTCCCAATCCCACACCTGAAAGATAATCACCCGTGTGCCATCGTGGCGCGTGACCGAAGGCAAGGTAGATTGGGGGCGCACTTGGGCTATCCATCGGTATCAGCCCCAAAGATAGCGTGGAGAAGGCGGCCCGATTATTGGGTTAGGCTTCTACATAGTCACGCCGCGCCCGCTCGACAATCTCTAACAGGCGGGTATCGTCGTAAGCGATGCCATTATAGGAATACCACAGGGCCGCCAACGCCATCCCTAAAGCGTGCTCGTAACGCGGCCCTTGGGGTTCATCCCCCAAAAGCACGGCGTCAAAGCCCGGTACATCCATCTGTTGGCCGAGCATAAAGACCGCCACGCCCACCGGATAGCGCGACCATTTGGGCAGGGGCCGCCCTTGACCGGTGCGCTTTTGCCGCGCCGAACGCTGGTCAAAGGTGACCCGCGCCGTCAAATCCGGGGCAACGAGCGTGAACGCGCCGTCGCCAGTGATGCGCGCCGCTATCCACATCTCCCGTCCCGGCGCCTTCAGCATCATATCGGGCGCTTGGCCGGGGTAACACGTCTGAAATTCCGCCAATAGACGAAGCGGCGGGTTGTGGGAAAAATCGGGTTTTGTCATGATTCCAGTTTAGCACGCTCGCTTGAGCGTGACAATCTGGCGCTGATTTGTTCGCCATCCCGACATTGAGCTAGCTAGCACTTGCCAGTAGAATACAACTATCGCAGGATGATATAGCACGAGGTGGCGGATGACTGTTTGGCGCCAATGGATGGTCGGCGTAGTTCTGGCGGTATTGTTGTTGTCGGCTTGCGCGGACGACGACCAGACCCCTGTTTTCATCGAGATTGAAAACCGCCCCCTAGCCGCCGCCATCGTCACCCCCACGGCCATACCCACGCGCCCGCCCATCACCCCTAGCCCCACGCCCACCCTCAGCACCACCGAGGCGGGCGGGCCGGCTGTAGTGGACATCCCTTGCGAAGCTATCTTACAGAACTTGTACGAGACTGCCAGCGAGGTGTGCATCGGCGGGCCGGCGGGGTATTTTTGCAATGGCGGCCTGCCCCCGCGCGTCGAACCGAGCGGGCCCATCGCCAGCGCTTTAGCGGCCAGCGGCTCGCTGGTGGAAGTCGCGCTCATAGATAGCGTGCAATCCGCGCCTCTGCTCACCAACAACAGCGGTGGGCTGGTGTGGATGCGGCTCAGCGAACTCATCGAGTTGAACGCATTGCTCGTCGGCGATGTGCAGGTGCACGATGTCACGCCCGCGCAGGGCAACTTCCCGCCGTGGCAAGCGTTCCTCGTGCAGACGGGGGCGGATACCCCCATCTGTGATAATACCCCGCGTCCGGCTTTCATCGCCCAGAACCGCGCCGCCGGCAAACCGACGCGCGTCGTCATCAACGGCGTTTCTGTGGATATTGACGGCACAATGGTTGTGCAGACCGAAAGCGCCCAGACCGTCTTCACCCTGTTGGAAGGGTTGGGCCGCGTGACCGTCTTTGGTCAAGCGGAGACGCTCTTTCCCGGCCAACAAATCATCGTCCCCTACGCCGAAGGCGATTTTACGCGGCCGGTTGATGTGCCCGACCCAGCCGCCCCGCTCGATTTGGCGCGCATCGCTGACCTGCCCATCCCGCTTTTCGATACGCCGGTGCTCTTGCCACAGCCGGGCTTCGTGACCACCAACGGCACCGTCAATATGCGCGCCGCCCCCGGCCTAGATGCCCCGCTCCTGTATGAAGTGCCGCCGGGCCAAATCATCAGCATCTTGGGGCAGGATAGCCGCGCTGAGTGGTATCATGTGCGGTTGGGCAACGGTGAAACCGGCTGGATGAAAGCTGATTTGCTCATCGGGCAAAAAGGGCGCATCGAAGCGGTCTACGATGCTACGCCTATCCCCCCGCAACGGCTGGGCGATTTGGGCAATTCGGGGCGCGTGGCCATGCCAGCCGGCAGTAACTTACGCCGCGCCCCAGATACCTCTTTCCCGATTTTGGGCACGCTCGCCTACGGCACAGAGGTAACGCTCCTCGCCCGTAGCCCCTATAGCCCGTGGGTCAAGGTGGAGGGCAATGGGCAAGTGGGGTGGATGGCGCTCACCCAATTAGAAACGCGCGCGGCCATCAAATTTTTGCCCGTAGATTACACCGTGCCGTTCCCGGTTGCGCCGACAGCCGTACCCGATTGGGGCGGCGGCCACGCTTACCCCGACCCCCGCGACGGCTTCTAGCGGTCTACGGCACGATCACTTCAGTGAGGAGCAGAGCATCTGTCCCATCGTCCAGTGTGAAGCGCGTGGGCGTCTCCCAGTAGTAGATGCCCATGCGTAGCGCATAGACGCCGCTAGCGACGCCTGCCAGCGAGATACTCGCGGGGCTACCGCTCAGCAGTTCTTGGGGGTCATCCCATGTGCTGGTGGGCCTCTGCCCGATTTGGGTATCGTGCTGGGCGATGATAACCGTGGGGTCGTCGGGCGGCGTCAGATGCAGGAACAGCGAATAATCGCGGGTGGGGCGCGCGGCCCCGCGTTGCCAATAGGTCTCTAGATGGAGCGCGTCTGCCTCTTGCGTCAGTGCCCACCCCCGCAGGATGAAGGCTATATCGCCTTGGCGAAAGTATATCTCCGTAGGGTTGGGCAAGGGGGCGATGCGATAGATGAACAAATCGTCGCCGTAAAGGGCCGGGTCTTGGAAGGATTTCACCAGCGTGAAGCTCTCTAACGGCGGATGGTTGCGCTTGGCTTCCCAATCGGGGAATTCGGCGCGGTTGATGTACAGATAATCCACTTGGTCGGCAGAGGACGGCCAGCGGATTTGTTCGTCCTCGTAGGTCACGGGGAAATCTTTATAGCCCTGATAACCGCCTTCGTAGCGCGATAGCGATACATAGGTGCGATAGCCATAAATCCAGATGCGTTTGTCGGCGGGGATATTCTCCTCGAACCAGCGTTGCGCGGCGACGTATTTATGCGGCCGCATCAAATCGGCGATGCCCGCGGTCGTCTGTGGCAACCACGCCACAATAGGAAAGGCGACCGCCGCGATGCGCGCCCAACGGGGGCGCTGAAAGGCGATGACGACGACGCTCGCAAAAACCGGGATGAGCAAGACGCTGGCGTGCAGGGTATAGCGCACCGGGTACACGCGCGGCGGCGTGTTGTTCAAATAGGCTGGCACCACCGACATCAGCGCCAAGCCCGCCACCAAGACCAGCCCAATCAGCGGCCAGCGGGCGCGGCCCACGCCTCGCCCCCGACGAAGCGCCAAGGCAAACACCGCCGCCGCCCCCGCGATGATGAGACCGCCGCCCAAATTGCCGGCCACGCCGTTCAGTGTATAGCGCCAACGGGTCAAATCGCTGATGTTGTTGAAGAAATTATCGCGGAATTGCGTCCCTTCCGATACTTCCATGCTCCCCGCCCCATAGGCGAAGAGCAGCCCATAGGCCACCGCCAACA
Organism: Anaerolineaceae bacterium; assembly: GCA_037441665.1. Taxonomy (GTDB): domain Bacteria; phylum Chloroflexota; class Anaerolineae; order Aggregatilineales; family Phototrophicaceae; genus JBBIRQ01. The sequence continues at coordinate 98,198 of JBBIRQ010000017.1, forward strand.
CCAGCGCCAGCGCCAGCCCCGCCGACGGCACAACCGCCCAACCCCGCCGCCAGAGCAGGTACAAAAAGCATACGAAGGGCAATAGCAAGATAGGGAAATCGGGATATTTGAAGATAATCGCCAGCAGGCCCGCCGCGGTAGACCAGAGGGCCAAGGCCACGCTCTGGCGGCGGATGGCTTTTAGCGCCAGCAACGCGCACAACGCGCTGAGCATAATCGAGTGAATATCGGGCATGACGGTGATGCCTTCGTAGACGATGGTCTGCGAGACGGCCCACACCCCCCCCGCCAGCCACCCGGCCCGCCAGCCGGCCAATTCGCGGCCCAGCGCGAGCATAACCGCTATCCCCACCACATCAGAGAACATGGATACGAGCCGCAACAGGGCGATGTAGTGGGCGGTTTGGGTGTGGATGTTCAAATCGGAGATGGCGTCTATCCCGTCTAGCACCCAGCTGGTGTACCAGATGTACCCTGGCGGGTAGCCCGCGAAATAATCGTTGCGCCATCCCGCGTCTAGGGCCCCGCGCCAATCGTTGGCCAGCAGATAGAATACTGGCTCGTCCACGTGCGCCAGATAGGGCAACCCATAATCGAAGAGGCGCAAACGCAAGCCCACGCCCGCCAGTACGATGATGACCGAAATACCCAAACGCGCCGCGCGCACGCTCAGCATGTGCCGTTTCTCCGTTCGCTCGTCAAATGGGGGCATTATCGCCTATCTCGCTGTTGGGCGGTAGGGTGTTTTGGCCGCCCGCGCCCGAATTCGCACTTGGCCGCGCGTCGCCTTTTGGTATAATCGCCTTTATCTTGGGGAGTCGCCAAGTGGTAAGGCAGCGGACTTTGGATCCGCCATTCGTTGGTTCGAATCCAGCCTCCCCAGCTGAACAGGTGTTTTTCTTCAGCGACGCCATCCACCTTGTGGGTGGCGTTTTGGTTGGCGCGATTATGGCGCGTCCCCCCACCGCGCTTTCAGGAGCAACACCCGCCCCATACTATCCCCCGCCACCACCGTACCGCCTGCCCCCAGCGCGGCGGAGCGAATCGCCGCATCGCCCGTGAAGCGCACTTCCCGCCCGTCCGCCCCCCGCACGAACAGGACCTCATCGCGATAGTTCAACTGTGTCCCGTCGTCCGCGCGCTGGAAATCCACGAACGCCGTGAGTTGGGGGTGGTCTTCGGCGAGCGCCCGCCGTCCTTCGGGCGTATTTGCTACCGACATGCGCTCCTGCCCCGTCGCCAAGTCCCACACGCGGAGCCTGCGGTCAAAAGACGCCGAGACGACCGTGCGCCCATCGGGCGTGATGGCGACGTGGTTCACTGGCCATTCATGCCCCGCGAGGGTGTGCAAATGCGCGCCGCTGGCCAAGTCCCACACGCGGAGCGTGCGGTCAAAAGACGCGGAGACGACCGTGCGCCCATCGGGCGTGATGGCGACGTGGTACACACTATGCATATGCCCCGCGAGGGTGTGCCGAGTGGTAG
>JBBIRQ010000018.1:0-94999 GCA_037441665.1 Anaerolineaceae bacterium
ATGACGCCGGAACAGATCATGGCATGGATGGAGTCATTGGCGAAGCGACAAGGCGCCGACGAACGCGGCTTCCTCACATCGGCAGATATGGACGTGCCAGAGGTGGATGAATCCGCGGTGGATGTCGCCAGCCTCGGCGAGTATATCCCCCACGGCTGGACCAAAGAGCGTTGGGAAGAGCAAAAGAAAAAAGACGAAGCCGAACGCGCCGCGCGCAAAGCCGCCCATAGCGCTAGCCCAACACCGCCCGCCCCACCCGCGCCCGCGCCAACACCGCCACCCACCGCCATACCCGCGCCGCCCCCCACCGAACCAACGCCGCAACCGGCCGTAGCCGCTTCCGCCGATGCAACGCCCGATTTCGACAACATGACGCCGGAACAGATCATGGCATGGATGGAGTCATTGGCGAAGCGACAAGGCGCCGACGAACGCGGCTTCCTCACATCGGCAGATATGGACGTGCCAGAGGTGGATGAATCCGCGGTGGATGTCGCCAGCCTCGGCGAGTATATCCCCCACGGCTGGACCAAAGAGCGTTGGGAAGAGCAAAAGAAAAAAGACGAAGCCGAACGCGCCGCGCGCAAAGCCGCCCGTAGCGCTAGCCCAACACCGCCCGCCCCACCCGCGCCCGCGCCAACACCGCCACCCACCGCCATACCCGCGCAACCCGAATTGGAATTGCCCGCGCTGGATGAGGTAGATGAAGATGAAAGCACGGTGATAGCCCCTGCCGATAGCTTATCGTGGTTGGAGGAGCTAGCCGGTGGCGGGCAAGGCGATATGCCCGACCTCAGCGCTCTGGACGCTATCAGCGAGCCGCTAGCTATCCCCGACTTGCCGACAGGCGACGATAGCGGCGACCCGCTCGCGTGGCTAGAAGGGCTGGCCGGCGGAGAGACGGACGCCCCCGCGCTGACCACAGATGCGCCCGTATCCAGCCCTATAGATTCTGGCGATGATCCACTCGTCTGGCTGGAAACGCTGGCCAAGCGCCAAGATGCCAGCGAAGAAGAATTGACCACCTCCGCCGATCTCGACATCCCGATGCCCGCCGCCATCAGCGATGACGGCCCTGGCTATAAAGACTATTCGTTTGAATCGCCTTCCTCGCCCGCCGCGCCCACAAGCGCTTTTCCAGCGGGCTTATTGGAAGACGACGAAGAAGAGGCCGTACCCGAATTGAACCTAGAAGACCCCGAAGCATGGCTTGACCAATTGGCCAGCGGCGGCGCACCCGTCCCAGATGTGGAAGAAGATTTGGATGACGACGAAGAAGCGGATGCCGAAGTTATCCAACGGATGCGCGAAGGCACGCTCTCGCCCGAAGATGTGGAGGGCTGGTTCAATCGCGCTTTTGAAAAAGCGGAACGCATCCCCGATGTCGAAGAAAGCGATGATGGCGACAGTCCAGCCGTGCCGGCCGATTTGCCCGACTGGCTGATGGAACAGGTGCAAGTAGACCCGCCGCCACCGCCCGCGCAACCCGATGAAAAGCTCCTCGCGGCTATCGAAAGCCCGCCCAGCGGCGCGATGCCCGATTGGTTGGGCGAAGGGGGCGCGCCGGGCGATATGTCCGACATCTTCGATGATGGCGGTCTGACGCCGTTGGCTACGGAAGAATTGCTGGCGGAAAGCAACGATACGTGGGTAGAGGCCTTCCATCTGGAAAGCCAAATGAACCCCGAAGAAGTCCCCGATTGGTATCGGGAACGGCTAGAAGCAGAAGGTTATCATGTGGATGAGGTGGATGAGGTGGAAGCCGTGGCAGAACTGCCGCCCACCCCAGCCGAACCGCCCGCCAAAGCGCCAACCACGCTAGAAACGGTGAGCTTACCCGTCGAAACCGAATTGCAGGCGGGCGAGCCGGAAAATCTGCCCGATTGGCTGGCGGAGGTGGAGAATATCGAGGTGGCATCCGCGCCTAGCGCCGCCGCCTTCCTCGACGCGCGCGATGTGATGGAAGCGGAAGCCGTGCCCGATTGGTTGGCTAGCTCTGACGAAGCGTCCGCCGGGGGCGATATGAACTGGCTGACCGATGACCTCAGCACCCCCGCGCCGACCGAGGCCTTGCCCGACTGGCTAGCAGATACCAACGTCGAACCGACGGAAATACCGGATTGGTTGCTGGATACGCTGGATGAAGGCGCGCCGGCCGTGCCCGCCCCCAGCGCGCCGCCCACGGTGGCCTTCACGCCGTCGCCGACCCCTGCCCCAGCGCCACCCCCGCCCGTCTCGCCCGCGCCCGTGCCGACGGCCGCCCGCAATATTGACGTCGCCGCCACCCTGCAAAGCGCCCGCGCTAAAATCAGCGGCGGCGATATAGACGGCGCGCTGACCGATTACGAAGCTATCGTACGCGCCAATAGCCAATTGGAAGCCGTCAGCGCTGACCTCGAAAAATTGTTGGCCGACGAGCGCCACAAGAAGAACCCGGCACCCTACCGCGTCTTGGGCGATAGCTTGATGCGCCAAGGCAAATTGCAGGCGGCGCTAGATACTTACCGCAAAGCGCTCAACTTGCTTTAGCATCGCCTTAGGATGATGAAAAGGCGACCGTTAGCGGTCGCTCTTTTCTTTTTGGGCGTGGAACAGAACAGAGCGAAGCAACGTCTGATGATATAAGGGGGGATGATGGGCGCACCTCATATAAAGATAGAGAAGAAAGGTGAAGCTGATGTCAAGAATCGGGTTATTTTTTTCTATGAGTATCGCTTTTTTGACCGTATCTTGGACGTGGGCTTGCGGGGGGCTATTCTGCCAAAACGTGCCCGTAGACCAACAAGCGGAGCGCATCATCTTCGCCGTCAACGACGACGGCACGATAAGCGCTTATGTCCAAATCAACTATACTGGTAGCGCGCCGGATTTCAGCTGGGTTGTGCCTGTGCCCAGCGTGCCACAAGTGGATGTGGCGGAAATCGCCACTTTCGACGAGCTGAGCGCCCTGACAGCGCCTATTTTCGTGCCGCCGCTCATCCCCGATTGCGCGCTGGTGATCATGCCCATGGCCGCCATGGCGGAAGATGGGGCTGTAGGAGAATCGGCGGTGGAGGTGCTGGCTTCGGGCACAGCGGGCCCCTACGCTTACGATGTCATCACCAGCCCAGACCCCCAAGCGATGGTGGTATGGTTGCGCGAGAACAATTATCGCGTCACAACGGAGATGGAGCCGCTCATCACGGTTTATAACGCGGAAGGGATGGTCTTCCTCGCCATGAAGCTACAGCCCGAAAGCGGCGTGCAAGACATCCAGCCGGTGGTGATGACTTACGAATCCACCCAGCCGATGATTCCCCTGCGCTTGACGGCCGTAGCGGCCAACCCCAATATGACCGTGCTCACGTGGATTTTTGGCCCCGCCCAAGCGAAGCCCCAAAATTGGGCGCATCCCGTCATCGAAGATGAGGACATCCGCGGGTCTTTCTTCAGCTTGGATGGCACGAACTACCTGCAATTATTGGATGCTACGGTGGACTTGTACGAGGGGCGGGCCTTCGTGACCGAATACGCGATGCCCACCAGCGCCTTGCGCGCCTTGCGACCACAAGACCCGCTGGTGCGCCTCTTGGCGGAAAAATACCCCTATGTCACCCGCGTTATCGGGCGCGTCTCCCCAGAGGAGATGACCATTGACCCCGTCTTTAGCTTCGACGAAACCCTATCCGACGTGGACAACCTGCGCGATTTATCGAACGTATCGGCGGAAGTCTTTTGGGGATGCGAAGGCACGCCGCCCCCAGAAGTGGAATACGACCCGTCGGCTGTGCCGCCATCAGCGCCCTGAGCGCGCGTTAGGGGTGTGGTATAGCCGCGCCCCTAACCCCTTTATCCGACTGTAAATAATCTCTTAGAAATCGTCAGCGCGTGTTGACCCCCATTCGTGAAAGGGCATACAATACAGATATGATGTTCAAACCTTATGTTAATGGGAGCGTAAGCTATTAACGCCTATGGCACAAGATTATTATGCTATCCTCGGCGTGCCACGCGACGCCAACCAAAATGATATTAAAAAGGCTTTCCGAAAGCTGGCTAAAAAATATCACCCGGACGCCAACCCCAATAATCCCCAAGCGGAAGCGCGCTTTAAGGAGATTAACGAAGCCTACGAGGTGCTGAGCGATGCGGAAACGCGCGCCCAATACGACCGTTGGGGGCCTAACTTCCGCCAATATCAACAGATGGGCGGCAATGGCAACCCGTTCGGTGGCGGCAATCCGTTCGGCGGCGGCAATCCGTTTGCGGGACGCGGGACGGCGACGGGCTTCGACGATTTGTTCAGCTCGATTTTCGGCCAGATGGGCGGGAGCGGCTGGACAACAGCGGTCAGCGGGCAAGACATCGAGCAACCCGTATCTATCACCCTACAAGAAGCCTATGAAGGGACTGTCCGCATCATCAATAAAGATGGGCGACAAATTCGCGTCAATATCCCCGCTGGCGCCACCAACGGGACGCGCGTTCGTCTGGCTGGAGAAGGCGGGGTGGGCATCAATGGTGGCAAAAACGGCGATTTATACCTCGTGGTGGACGTGTTGCCCATGGCGGGCTTCGAGCGCGACGGCGACGATTTGACCGTAGATGTCAAGGTGGACGCTTTTACAGCGATGCTCGGCGGCGAGGTAGAAGTGCCCACGTTGGGCCGCCCCGTACGCCTAAAGATACCCGCCGGCACCCAATCGGGGCGCAAGTTCCGCATCAGCGGCAAAGGTATGCCCGTCCTCCGCAAGCCCAACACCTATGGCGACCTTTACGCCCGCGTGATGATAACCGTGCCCACGCACCTAACCCAAGAGCAACGGCGGTTAGTCGAGCAGTTGCGCGATAGCCTGCGGTCTTAAAACGACCCCGCCCTAAAGCCGAAGCCCGCTTTCCCTATTTGGGTGGCGGGCGCACTTTTTCTGTGATAGGATGAGCAAAAGAGCTGAAGATGATGCCGATGACCAAACGTTGGATGCTAGTATGGGGTCTGGTCGGATGGCTAGCCGCCTGCACCCCCGCCACCTTACCGCCTTCGGCCTTGCCGAGCACTCCGATAGAAGATTTACCCGTCAGCCGCGCCCAAAATGCAGATATTCCCCTGCCGACGCCCGTTTCTGAGGCGGTGGTAAACGCCGCCGATGCTGAATATCTGCTCCTGAGCAATTTGTACGAGCGCATCGCGCCTTCGGTCGTCAATATCGAGGCGGTGATAGGCTCTTTGCCGAGCGGCTTTTTCGATTTCAGCCGTGGGTCGGGCTTCATTTATAGCGCGGAAGGGCACATCGTCACGAACGCCCACGTCGTCAAAGACGCTACTAGCATCCGCGTCACCTTTGATGATGGTTATGTGGCAGACGCGCGGCTGGTAGGGGCGGATAGCTACAGCGATTTAGCCGTCATCCAGATAGACGCGCCCGCGGGGCGTTTGCGGCCGTTGGCCATCGGCGATAGCGCTAGCGTGCGCGTGGGGCAACGGGCCATCGCCATTGGCAATCCCTTCGGTTTGAATAGCTCTATGTCTCTGGGCATCGTCAGCGGAGTGGGGCGTACCTTGCGCTCGGCGGAATTAATAGATGCTGAGGTGGTGCCCGGCTTTCAAAATCCGTCTATCATCCAAGTGGATACGCCCATCAACCCCGGCAACAGCGGCGGCCCCCTGCTCAATTCTGTTGGCGAAGTCATCGGTGTGAATACGGCCATCCGCACGGAAAGCGGCGTGTTTGAAGGCGTGGGGTTTGCGGTGCCGTCCAACACCGTGCGCCGCGTTGTGCCGGAACTCATCGCCCAAGGGCGCGTGAATTACGCGTGGATGGGTATTTCGGTGATGCCTGAAGAAGATGGCTTCGGTGTGAGCGGGTTAGCAGAGCCGCTCGACTTGCCGGTAAACCGCGGCGTGCTCATCCGTGGGGTGCATGTGGGGTCGCCCGCGGAGAAAGCGGGTTTGCGCGGCGGCACAGTCATCCGCACGGTGCGAGACCGCCCGGTATGCACGGGCGGCGATATTATCGTCGCTATTGATGGCGTCTATGTCTCCAATATGGATGAGCTGGTGGCTTATTTGGTGGTCAATAGTCAGCCCGGCGATACGGTCATGCTCCGCATTGTGCGCGGGTCCGAGACGTTAGATGTGCCGCTCCTGTTAGAGGCGCGCCCGACGGCGAGCACCGAGGTGAACGAATGCAACTCGTGAACGGTTTGGTGCGCTTGCGCCCGTGGCTGATGGTGGGTGCGGCGCGCATCACGGAAGATGCGGCGCTCCTGCGGGCGCAACACGTGGGCGCTATGCTCCAACTCCACCGCTATAAAGAGCAAGCGGACGTTGTTTCGCTCTTTTTGCCCCATATCGAAGATGGCTACCCCCTGCCAGAAGGGGCGCTCCGTCACGGGTTGGGCTTCATCAGCGCCCAGCGATTGGTCGGGCGGGTGGTGCTCATCGCGTGCGGGGCGGGCGTCAGCCGTTCGGTGACCTTCGCCATCGGCGCGCTCAAAGATGCCGAAGGGCTAAGCCTGAGCGCGGCCTATCGCGACATCCGCCAAAAACACCCTTCCGCCATGCCGGACCAAGTGCATTGGGAATCTTTGCGGCAATATTACGGCGAGGGGCCGCCTTTTTGGGAGGTTTGGGAGCAAATTTTACTGAATTCAGATTGAGCGCCCGTAACTTTTGCCCCTTTTTTCAGTCGGTATGTGCATCGCAATCAAAAAAAGGAGCAGATACCGATGAAAGGCATGACGTTACTCTTTTCCCTCGTTTGCGCCCTCCTGTTGGGGATAGGGAGCGCCGCGGCCCAAGATGCGCCCAGCCAAAATTGTTATATCCCCACCGATGCGTGGGTCATCTACGAGGTGCAAGCCGGCGACACGCTCACCAGCATTGCCCGCCGCACAGATACCACCGTAGCGCTAATAGCGGAAGTGAACTGTCTGTCGAATATCAACGCCCTTCGCGTTGGTCAACGTTTGTGGGTGCCGCGCAAACCCGACCCGCTCGATTTCAACGACATGCTGAGACGTTGCCGCTCGGCGGGCTTCACAACCGAGCAATGCCGCCGCATCTGGAACGCCAACAATAGGTCAGGGGACATCGCCGAACGTTGCCGCCTAGCGGGCTTCAGCATCGAAGAGTGCCGACGGCTGTATAACGCGGGCCTCGACGATGAAACCCCTTTTGTCGAGCGTTGCCGCTCAGCTGGCTTCACAACCGAGCAGTGCCGCCGCATCTGGAACGCCAATAACGGTTCAGGGGACATCGTCGAACGTTGCCGCCTAGCGGGCTTCAGCATCGAAGAATGCCGACGGCTGTATGACGAGAACCCGACAGCGGACCCAGCGCCGACAGAAATAGCGCCCGCCGAAAACCGCGAAGGCCCCCAACGCGAGCGCGCGACACCCACCCCATCCAAGCAAGATGAACAGCCTAACAACGCCAATACGGGCAATCGCTAGCGCGCCGAAGGGTGGGCCGTCGTGTGGCGGCCCATCGTCGCCATCGGCTTATTTTAGGTTATGATAAAGGGCATCAAGCGACGTTCAGACGGCCATTGTTAAATGATTATCGGGATGTTACTGCCAGACATCGCTGGAGAGGAACAACTGCTGGCGCGGGCGCGCCGCGGCCATGCCGACGCGCTACGGCAAATCTACGAAGCCTACTTCCCGGCCGTCTATCAGTTCATCCGCCTGCGGGTCGCCGATAGGGCGACGGCCGAAGACATCGCCGGGAATGTCTTCGTCAAACTGGTGCGGGCTTGCAAAGCGGGCAACGTCCCCCATACGAGCCTGCGCGGCTGGTTGTTCCGCGTGGCGCGGAGCGAACTACACGACCATTACGGCGCCCAAACCCGCCTACGCCAGACGACGCTAGAGGAATGGCTACCCGCCCCCAACGACCAAGAGCCAGAGGCCGTCTTCTTGCGTAGCCTGAGCTTGGAACAGGCGCGCTGGGCATTAAGACAATTATCCGATGAGCAACAAGAGGTGCTGGTGTTGCGCTTTGGTCAGCTCTTGAGCTTGCAAGAGACCGCCGATATTATGGGCAAAAAGCCCAACGCTATCAAAGCGCTTCAATTTCGCGCGGTGAATGCGCTCCGCCGTTTGATTGGAGAGAAAGCGAATCCGTGATGAACGACGTACAACGCGCCCAAATTCTCCATAATTGTATCGAGCGCATCCGCAATGGCGAAACCATAGAGGCTTGTCTGCGCGATTACCCCGACATCTACGATGATTTGGCCGCGATGTTGGCGGCCGGCGATTTGGCGCGGCAAGCGCAAGCTTCGCCCGCGGAAGTGCGCTTGGCCCAAACGCAAGCGCGCGCCCGCTTTGAAGCCGCCTTAAAAGCCGATTTGCCTAAGCGCCCCAATGGGGGCATGCGGGGACTGCTGGCGGCAGGGGTGGCGTTGCTATTGTGCGGCGGCGCGCTGGCGGCCGCCCAGTCTAGCTTGCCCGGCGACGCTTTGTACCCGCTAAAAGGGCTGATCGAACAGATTCAACTAGGGCTGAACGGTGGCGACGACGACCTACAACGCATGCTCGAAGAGCGCCGCCAAGACGAAACGCGGCAATTGCTGGCGTTGGAGCGCCAAGCGGAAGTGCGCTTCAGCGGCACGGTAGACGCCGTGAACGGGGACGTGGCCATCATAGATGGCATCCCTATAGCTTTGACTGACGAGATGCCCCGCCCTCAAGTGGGCGATGTGGTGCAGGTGCGCGGCCGAACGGATGAGGGGCGCGTACAAGCGGCGCAAGTGCTCGTCATCCAACGCCCGCCCGCGCCAGAGACCACGCCAGAGGCCGCCACAACGCCCGCCGCGGGCCCAACAGAGACGGCTACCCCTAGCCCGACCGCCTCACCCAGCGCCACAGCATCGCCCCCAACGCCCACCCCGACGCCCGACGCGGCGCGGCCGACGGCCACAACGGGGCAACCTTGCCAAGTTCGCCCGCCTCTCGGCTGGGTTCGTTATGAGGTGCAACCCGGCGATACGCTCTTCGCGCTAGCGACGCGCGCCAATACCACCGTCGAGCGGGTGGCGGCCGTCAATTGTCTAGCGCAGACCGACCTCATCGCAGTAGGTCAACGCTTATACTTGCCATCGAGCGGCGGAGAGGCCACGCCGACCAGCGCCCCATCATCTGAAGGGGAACGCACCGCCCCCCCTGACGAGCAAGGGACGCGACCGAGTGAGCGAGCGAGCCCGACCGCCACCCGCGGGCAAAACGCCCAACCAACCCCCACCGCCACCCGCGAGCAAAATAACTGAACTGCGCTTAGGGGCGTATCGTCTGGTGGCATCGGGATTTGACGAACCCCTTCAAGCGCTCACCCATTGGTAGATCTGCTCGGTATCTTCCTTGCGGCATAATTCGGTGCCGGGGGTCATGACGGCGGCCGTGCCCGCGGCCACGCCATAACGCGCCGCATCGGCTAGCGGTCTGCCTTGGGCGAGCGCCAAAGTCAAGCCGCCGACCATGCTATCGCCCGCGCCCACTTTGCTTTGCACGGGCACGACGGGCGCGCGGAAATGGGTATAGGTATCCGCAGTGACCAAAGCCGCGCCGCCCGCGCCTAAAGAGATGACTAACGCTTGGGCCAAGCCATCGCGCACGAGGGCTTGGGTCGTCGCGCGCAGGTTGTGTTCCCCGCCGAAGGGCGCGCCTATCAGCGTCTCTAGCTCGGCGATATTGGGCTTGAGCAAAAAAGCGCCGACGCCGAAAACTGCCTTCAAAGCCGCGCCGGACGTATCTATGATGACCTTAGCGCCGCTAGGTTTGGCGCGGGCGATGAGCTGTGCATAAAAATCATCGGGCACGCCCGGCGGCAAGCTCCCGCTCCCGACGATGAAATCGGCCGGTATGGCGAGGCAAGCATCTAGGCAGGCGCGCCATTCCGCCTCGCTGAGGTGCGGGCCGGGCATGCCGAAGCGATATTGCAGGGTGGTAGAGCGCTCAAAGACGGTGAAGCTCTGGCGGGTCATGCCGCTGATGGGCACAGGCTCTTGACGCAGGCCTTCATCCCGCAGGAGCATACTCAATAAATCGCCATTGGGGCCCCCTTGGGTATATACGGCGATAGATACGCCCCCCAATTTATGGATAGCGCGGGAAACGTTGATGCCGCCGCCACCAGCATCATAGCGGGGCGCTTCGCAACGGAGTTTGATTTCCGCCGCCACGCTCTCTACCGCTGTGCTCTCGTCTACGGCGGGGTTAATCGTCAGGGTGACAATGCGTTGCATAGGCTTACTTCCGTCCGATGATGAGCGTCATATAATTAAAAGCCCACGGTAGCGTTTTGGCCAGCACTGCGCCGAGCCGTTCAGCAAGGGGGCTGGTGCGATAATAACCGTGGGCGCGGAAGGGGCCGCCCAAGCCCCATAAGGTGAAATCGTGGCTAGTGGGTTGCACGTTGACCACGGTGAAGCCGACCGCTTCTACCTGCGTGACCAATTGGGCGCGGGTGTAGGCGCTCTCGTAAAAGTCATCATCGGTCAGCTCGCCGACCCCCAACAGACGCCGCTTGAGCCGCACGAGGCGATGCACGACATTAGGATAAGGGATGGTCAAGACGATGACGCCGCCACGTTTGACCACGCGATACGCTTCTTTTAGGGCGGGTTGCATCCCATGTTCAAAGTGTTCTAAGACGCCAAACGATAGATAACTGCCGAAAGCATTATCGGGATGGGGCAAAGCGTGGACATCGCCGGCGAAGAGCGGCAAAGTGGGGTCGTAGGCGCGGGAGGCGCGTAAAGCATTGACGGCGTAATCCATACCCACCACCCGATAGCCGCTGCGACGCAACGCGATGACAACAGCGCTCAGGCCGCTACCCGCTTCGAGATGGACATCATCGCGATTGAGATAAGGCAGGTAAGCGGCGATAGTGGCTTGGGCGCGCGCGGATTGCACCGCTTCGAGTTCCACTTGGATATTAGCGCCGTCCCAAATTTCTTCCCACGCGCGGCGGGTAGTATCGTAACGACCGTTTTGTTTCATGGGGATACTCTATATCCGGTTGTTTTTTGGACGCCCCATTGTAGCCGCGTCTGAGGCGCGCGGCAATACGGTTTTACGATTTAAGGGCGCGTGATTGCGCGGAGCGCCCCAGCGATTAGCGCGCTTCGGTCTAGGCGTGCGGCCAGGGTGCGCTATAATGTGCGACGCACGGATACGACGGAGAAAAACGGATGTTGCGCGCTTTCAAACGTAGCACCATCGGCAAAAGCGCCCTCTACGGGCGTAATACCCTGCTAGACGCGCTGTATTGGCGCGCCTCTCGCGCGGAATTTTTGGCGCGCTTAGGGGAGTGTCGCCAATTGGCGGAAGCGCTGGATTTGGTATGGGATTATCGGGGGTGGGGCTTTTACCGCCGCATCCGCCCCGACCAGCACCGCGAGGAAATCGGCGGGTTATTGGCGCGGGTGTCGGCGCTAGAGCCGCAAATCATCGTGGAGATAGGCACGCGCAACGGCGGCACGCTGTGTTTGTGGGCACAAGCCAGCCCCACCCTGTCGCGCCTCGTCAGCATAGACCTGCCCGACGGCATCCACGGCGGCGGATACCCCATCCAGCGCGCCAAGCTATATCAGCTGTTCGTCGCCAACCGTCCGCGATGCGCGCTCCATCTCGTGCGGGCGGATAGCCAACAAGAGGCGACGCGCGACCATTTGATGAAGCTGATAGAGAGCCGCCCCATTGACTTTTTGTTCATTGATGGCGACCATCGCTTCGATGGCGTCCAGCGCGATTATGAGCTGTACGCGCCGTTGGTGCGGGCGGGCGGTCTTATCGCTTTCCACGACATCCGCCCTAACGCCAAAGACCCCACTATCCAAGTCTACCAATTATGGGAGCGCCTAAAGCAGACCGACGCGCATACCGAAGAACTCTTGCACCAGCCCTACAGCGGCCGCTATGGCATCGGCATTTTGCACAAGACCCGTTGAACGACGGGCGAAAACGGCATTGCCCGCACGGGCGTTCTGCGTTACCCTTAGCGAGCTTAGCTAAGCCACTTGCTGAACGACCATGCATATTGAATATTTATCCCTGAATAATTTCCGCAATTATGCGCGCCTAGAAATCCCCGTGCCTCACAACCGCCCTATCGTCCTGCACGGAGAAAACGCCCAAGGCAAGACGAGCCTATTAGAAGCGATTTACTACCTAGCGACGTCCCGTTCTCCTTACACCACCAGCGACCGCCAACTCATCCATTGGCGCATGGAGTCCGAGCCCTTGCCATTCGCGCGCTTATCCGCTGAAATCATGACGCGCCAGCAAGGGTTGCAACGTCTGGAAGTAACCCTGTTTTTGGATATGAGCAACGGTCTAACGCGCTTCAAAAAGACCATCCGCCTAAATGGGGTGGAAAAGCGCGTGATGGATACGGTGGGCTTGCTAACGGTGGTGCTATTTTTGCCGCGCGATTTGGCGCTGGTGGAAGGCGCGCCCTCCGACCGACGGCGGTTCATGGACGAGACCCTATCGCAAGTGGATAAAGATTATCTGGGGGCGCGCGATATTTACGAAAAAGTCCTGCCCCAGCGCAACGCCTTATTGCGGCGCATCGCCGATAAGCTGGCCAGCCCCGATGAATTGGCCTATTGGGATGAGCAACTCGCCCAAGCGGGGGCCGTCATCATCGCCGGGCGGCAACGGTTTTTGCGAGAACTGGAGCAGGAAGCGCAAAAAAACCACCACGACTTAACAGGCGACCGCGAAACCTTGACCTTGCAATACCAGCCGAGCTTTTTACCCACCGCTGAAGGCGATGGCCAGCTATCTTTCGGTATTTTGGGCTTGGATTTGCACCGCGAGCTGACGCCTAGCCAAATCCAACCCCAATTTTACGAGGCCCTGCAACACGAGCGCGGGGAATCTATCGCGCGGGGGGCGACGCTCAGCGGACCGCATCGCGACGAATTGCGGCTGATGATTAACGGGCGCGACAGCGGTTTGTACGGTTCGCGCGGGCAAGCGCGGACGGCCGTCATGGCGCTGAAGTTGGCCCAATTGGCATGGATGCGCCAACGCCTCGGCGAATGGCCCGTGCTCCTGCTGGACGAGGTCATCGCAGAATTGGACGCCAAACGGCGCACTTATCTGTTGGGGCGTTTGAACGGCGAGGCGCAAACGCTGGTGACGACCACCGAGCTAGACATCTTCAGCGCCGCATTCATCGAAAGGGCCACGATTTGGCGGGTGACAGAGGGGCACATCAGCGAAGAGGCCGCCCCCTAGGGGCTATTCCGCGTCTTGGCGCGGTTTGAGGTCGGGCGGGATTTGGATTTCTTGGGCGTCGAGAATCTCGTTAATTTGGCGACTTTTGGCGATGGGGAAAGGGTCTATCGCGCCAGTTTGCGCGCCCATCATGCGCTGAATCATCAATATCTCCTGAGTGGTGATAGTGCTCATCGTGCCTTCCGCGTTATCAGTTTCTTGAGTGCCGAAGGCGCGATGAAAGGCGATGCGCTGGAATTGTACGCTGGCCATATTGGCCACGATGAGCGCGTTGGGGTTATAACCGCGCGGCAATAAATCTTGCTGGCGAATAAGCCCAATGCTGATGAATAGCACCAGCACGCCCACCCATTGGGTCGGTGTTAAGGTTTCGCCTAAAACCAGCGACGCCAAAAGCAAAGCGACGCCAATTTCAGTAATCGCGAGCACCGCCGTTTGCATGCCGCCTAAGAATTTGACGCCGGCGAACATGGCCAAACGCGCTAGGGCGGTCGTCACCCCCAACAGCAGGATGGGCATTGCGGCGGCGCTTAAGGTCTGCGCCGAGAGCGGTTGCCCCACCGCTAACCAGACCACCGTCACCACTAAGCCCATCGTGGTGAGCACATAGAGCGTCACAGTGGGGGCGGGCATCTCGTAGAGAACGTATTGGCTGAGGATGACCGTACCGGCGAACATCATGGCGTTGCCCAGCATCAGCCCTACCCCTGTCCAATTGACCGCCGACTGCCCAAAACCAGCCACCAGCAACAGGGCGATGAGCGCCATCAGCACCCGTAAGGTTGTCCGCCGCGTGATGCCCTGCCCCCCCACGCGCGAGAGCAACATAGCGAAGACCAGATACATACCATTGAGCAACTGGGCTAAGCTAGCATCCATATAGCCTAAGCCACCGTAATAGAACAGCGAGCCGATGCCATTAATCGCGCCGATGACGATACAACCCATCAGGCCGGCCGGGTAAATATAGATGTAGCGGCGGAAAAACAGGGTGTAAAGGCCCCACAACAACACCAAGGCGAACAAAGTACGGAGCGCGGCGATGCTGAAGGGGTCGGCGTTGGCGTTGATGGCCAGCTTACCGAAGATGGGCGCCATGCCAAGAAAAATGGGCGTGGCAAAGGCGGCGAGGATGCCTTTTATAGGGAAAGCGTTCTGGGCGTTTATGATAAGCTCTCCAGCGCTATTTGTTTGGCCATGACCCGCGTTTTGGGTTGGGTGTGGAGCGGCAAAACCACGATGAATTCACTACCCGGCCGCCCTTGTGGGTCATGACCGCTACTTTCCACCCAAATTTTGCCCCCGTGCGCCTCGACAATCCCTTTACAGATGGGCAAGCCCAAGCCCAAACCGCCACCGCCGAAGTTGGTTTTGCTGGTGCTGTGCAGGGCGATATTGCCGGCGGTGTGGAAGCTTTCAAAGATGCGCGTTTGGTCCTCTGGGGCGATGCCGATACCGTTATCTTTGACGCTGAAACGCACAATTTTACCGTCCATCTGGGCCGATAGGATAATTTGACCGCCGTCTGGGGTGTATTTAATGGCGTTGCTGATGAGATTGTCTATGGCGATGCGGAGCAAATCACCATCGGCGCGCATAGAGATAGGCCATTCGCCTTGGTTGAAGTAGACGGTTAGATTGCGCCCGCGGATGGGCAGTTCATAATTGCTCAGGATACGGCGCACAATCGTACCTAGATTGGTCGGCACGATAGTTAGCTCGATTTGGTTCGTCATGATGCGGCTCATCGTCAAAATCTCTTCGATGACGCCTTGCATACGGTTGATAGAATCGGTCAGCCCGTCAATCAGCATTTTGATGCTCTCGTCGGCTTCTAACAGGGCGCGCAAGGGGGGATGGTCTTCTAGCAGGCGGCTATAACCGGCGATGAGCGTCAGCGGCGTGCGTAGTTCGTGGGCGGTGAGCTGGATGAACGTATCTTTCATGTTATCCAGATTGCGGAGCGATTTATTGGTATTTTCGAGTTCGCGGATGCGGCTTTCTAGTCGGCGGACGACTTCGCTGAGATAGCGGCTACGGGCGGCGTTCAGGCGTTCGGTATCGTCTACGCTATCGGTGCCGCCGCTCAGAAAAAATTCGATATTGACCGCTAGCGAATCCACATCTAGCGGCTTGGTGAGATAACCATTGACGCCCGCGGCAAAGGCGAGGTCGCGTTCCTCGCTAGAAGTAGAAGCGGTGATGGCCACGATGGGCGTCAGGGCGAAGCGGTCGTCCGCGCGCAGGGTGGTTGTCAGTTCGCGGCCGTTCATATCGGGTAGGTTGATGTCGGTGAGGATGAGGTCTGGCCGATGTTTGCGCGCTAAATCAATGCCTTCTAGGGCGCGGCCAGCCAACATCACGCGATAGCCGGCATGTTGTAAAGAAGCCTGCACCAAGCGGCGGCTAGCGGGGTCATCATCTATATATAAGATAGTGCGTATACCCACAGCTTTATAACCTCATCATCGGATGAAAAGTTACCTGCTTCATTATACCCTAAACGCGCCTAAATCTGTTGAAAAACATGATAAAGCGCCTTTAATTCAGTTTGCTGACCAATTTATCAATGATGCCTTCGTCAATGAAAGAGCCTTTCTGCAGGAGTAAATCGGCGGATTCATTGAGGAATTGGCGCTCGCGCACGGTTAGTTCTTTGGCGGTGACGACTACGATAGGAATCGCGCGCAAGGCGGGTTCGGCGCGCAGGGTTTCAATCACGCGGAAGCCGTCCACATCGGGCATCATCAAGTCGGTGATGACGAGGTCGGGCACGAGCTGTTGGACGAGTTGGACGCCCGAAGCGCCATTATGGGCGATGTGCACTTCGCAATTTTCGCGCGCTTCTAGCAGGCGGCTGATGAGGCGCGCGGAATCGGGGTTGTCTTCGATGACCACCACGCGGCGCAAGCGCCCTTCCATCTGCTCCATGACCGAGACGAGGCCTTCTTCTGGCACGGGGCGGGTAAGCGGGGCGGAAGAGAGGTCTACCTGTTTTTGCCATTGTTCGCCGAGGATGCGCGTTTCTACGGGCAAGGTATGGCCCGAACAATTGACTACCACGACATCATCAGGCTTGATGATGCCTCGGCGCACCATTTGGATGAGGCCGGCGAAGGTGACGCCGGTTGCCGGTTCGACCGAGAGGCCATCATGACGGGCGACCATGCGGATAGCCTTAAAGGCGTCTTGGTCGGGGACGGACAGGAAATGACCGCCGTTTTCTTGGACATAGTCGTACAGGATTTCATAGGCGCGGCCGGGGCTACCCGTGGCCAAGGTGACAATAACGGTGGTCGAAGTCTCTACCGGCGTGGCCACGCGCTGGCCGCGTTGGAAGGCTTCGACCATGGGGGCGCACCCGCTAGATTGGATGAGTCCGAAAGCGGGCAATTTATCCACAAGGCCCAATTGTTGGAGTTCGCGGAAGCCCTTACCTACCCCGATAGGCCCCATACCGCCGCTGACACCTTGCAAGAACCAATCGGGGGAACGCCAGCGTTTGCCGCCTTCCAATTCATCGCCCAATTGCTCGGCGATTTCGTAGGCCATGGTCTTCATCGCCTCGATAGCGGCCACCGATTTGATGCCTTTATCGAGGAAGACGCCTTTATTGCTAGCGAAACGGGCGGCTAATTCTTTGGTTTGGTCATAGGTGCCGGTGGTCTTGAGCACTTCTGCCCCATAGAGCGCCGCCTCGCGCATTTTATCATCTGGGGTGAGGCTGGGGAAAAAGGCCCACAATTTGATGCCGGCCCGCGCGCTATAGGCGGCATAGGCGATGGCCACATTGCCGGTGCTAGCCACGACTACTTCATTAACCCCCATCTCCTTAAGGGCGCTGATGGCCACAGTGGCTTGACGGTCTTTGAAGCTGGCGGTTGGCCCTTGGCGCTCGTCTTTGATATAGAGATGCTTTAGCCCAAGACTGGCGGCCAGCGAGGTTGATTTGATGAGCGGCGTCATGCCTTCTCCCAAGCTGATGATGTTGGCCGTATCGTAGATGGGCAACACCTCGTGATAACGCCACAAACCGCGACGATGGCGGATTTCCGCCAGCCAATCGGCTATCTTAATTTTGCTCAGATCGTAGCGGGCTTCGACGATGGTTTCCCCGCATTGTGGGCACGCACCGCTAAAACTGCGTAGCGGCGTCATGGCACGGCAGTTCGTGCATTCAAGGATAATTTGTTTATTGGTCATGGGTGGCGTTATCTATCCCTTGGCGCGCAGAAGATAATCCCTAACAAGCTTTAACACATCATTTCCCAGCCCATCAAACAAGGCGGTTGTTACCCCCTATTATATGACGATGCGTTTCATTTTGTGCGTATAAAAGCAGTAGTTCCCGCTTTTGTTGGCGTCTCTCCTCAGACGAGAAGTATAAGTCTTAAGGATAAAGCGCGGTAGGGCCTGCTTTAATCGGGCAGGCCCCTAGCTAGCGCGAGCCATTGCTCTGTTTTAAGGTTTTTTCAACACTTTTGGCGAGGATATTATCCGCCGATGGTTGAATATCCGATTTTTGGATGACCGTCACTTGTCCCAATTGTTGGCGTTCGCTGGGCGATAAATCGGTATCAGCGGTGACGACGATAATAGGGATGTGGGCGGTTTCGGGGTTGCTCTGCAATTCTGCCAGCACAGCGAAGCCGTCTTTGTGGGGCATGTGTAAATCCAGCAAGATGAGGTCCGGTTGGCGGCGGGCGACGAGCGCGATACCTTCGGCGGCGTCGGCGGCGCTATACAGGCGGTACTGCCCTTCCGCCGCTAATGCTTGGGCCACCAAACGGCGGCTTTCGGCTTCGTCATCAATGATGAGGATGCGGTCGCGGCGGTTTTCGGCTTCTGCTTCTAGCACAGCTTCTACCAAATCTTCCGGCATAAAGGGGCGCTGGACGACGCGGAAAGCGCCGAGTTGTTGGGCGCGCTCATCTTCGGGGCTGAGCGTGACGACGATGACGGGAATATCGCTGGTATCTTCTCTGCTTTGCAGTTGGGCCAGCACATCCCACCCTTTGCCATCGTTGAAGTTAACATCCATGACGATGAGCGTAGGGCGTAAGTTGCTGGCCATGGCCTCGGCATAGGCGGCATGGTCGGCGGTTTGCACATCAAAGCCTTCACGCTGGATGATGCGGCGGAATTGGTCCACCATGTCTTTATTGTCTTCTATCAACAAGACGAGGCGCTGTTTGGGCATGGCGGCTTGCGGGCGCGCTGGCTTTAAGCCCACTTGGGTACTACTGCTATCGAGCGGCGCTTCCACAGGTCGGGGCTGTGTTTTCTCTTTCTGCGGCGGCGTTTTTTCGGCGTCTTGTGTGGGTTCTATCGGGATAAAGACGCTGAAGGTCGAACCGACGTTGACTTCAGAGACGACGGTGAGCGCCCCGCCCTGCATTTCCGCCAAAGAGCGCGCGATGGGCAACCCTAAGCCCGTGCCGCCCACCGTGCGCGTCAGCGAAGAATCCACTTGGCGGAAAGCCTCGAACAAGAGTGGCATATCTTTTTCCGCGATGCCGATGCCGGTATCTATAACATCTACACGGATGAAGGTACGCCCGTCATCTTCGGTTTGGGTGGCGTAGGCGCGGATGCTGACCGAGCCTTCGGTGGTGAATTTAATGGCGTTATTGACCAAATTGAGCAAGATTTGGCGGGTGCGGAATTCGTCGCCATAGGCTTGGGGCAAATTGGGCGCGATTTCCACGAAGAGGTCTAAGGTCTTTTCTTTGATGAGGCCCACCGCGATAGACTTCACGCTTTCTATCATGGGTTTGACATCGAAGTAAGCCAGTTTCAATTCCATCTTGTTAGCGGCTATCTTCGCTTGGTCGAGCAGGTCGTTAATGAGGTTGAGCAGGTGTTGGCCGCTGTTATAGATGGTGGTCAGGTCTTGTTCTTGCATCTCGGTGAGCGGGCCATCAATCCCCTTGAGCATGACGCGGCTGAAGCCGATGATGGAGTTGAGCGGCGTCCGTAGCTCATGGCTCATGTTGGCGAGGAATTCGCTCTTGAGGCGGTCTATTTCGCGCAGTTGCTCGTTGGTCTTTTGCAACTGTTCTAGCAGGGTGGCGTTTTGGATGATGGCCGCCAACGAGCCGGCCAAAGTCATGAGGAGTTGCATGGTGTCGCTGTTGAAGGCATTGCCGCGCTCACTTTCGATGACGAACAGCCCCACGAGTTGCAAGCCGCTGGTGATGGGCGTGACGATAGCGGAGCGGGCCTTGGCGTTGAGCGTTTGGTAGCGGATGTCGCGCAGGACATCGGCGACGATTTGGGGTTGCAAGGTGCTGGCGACGATGCCCACCACCGTTTCGGCATTTACGCGAATTTCCGACAAGTCTTGTACGGGGATGTCGGTAGCCAGCGCCGCGACGGGTCGCATCATCAAGAAGGTATTGTTCATGTGGTCGAGGTAGAGTTGCGGCAGATAGACAGCGACCGATAGCGCCTCTAGCGATTCGCGCAGGCGATGGGCGATATTGGCCAGCGCGCTTTCTACTGTATCGGCGGTGGTGGCGGCGGTGGTGATGTCGAATAAGAAGGCCATATCGCTAGCGCGTTGTTGCGCCTCTTCGTACAGGCGGGCGTTATCAATGGCGATAGAAATTTGGGCGGCCAAGGTTTTTAGGGCGCGGATGTCATCTTCATTGAAGGCGTTGGGTTGGTTGGATTGCACATCTAACGCGCCCACCACCCGATTCTTGACGATGAGCGGCAAAGCCAATTCCGAACGGGTGAGCGGGAGATAGGGGTTGGGCTGGTGCACAACGGTAGCATCAGCGGTGTCTAGGGCGATAGTCGGCTCGCCGCTGGCGGTCACGCGGCCGATGACGCTTTGCGAACCTTTGCGTAACTTGTGTTTGATGCTCAGCAATTTACGCCCGACCTCGCCGGTGCTGGCGCGCAGAACCGCGTAATCGTCGTATTCATCCATCAAAAATACTTGCACATGGTCGTAACCGAATTGCTGGCGGATGAGTTCTACGACTTGCGGCAATAGCTCGTTGAGGTCGAGGATTTCGCCCGCGCGCCGCCCGACCGCCGCCGAGGTCTCTAGTTGGCGGGCGCGATGTTCGGTCTGTTGGAGCAAGTAGGCGGCTTCTAAGGACAGTGACGCCTGTTCGCTAAACGCTTGGAAGATGCGCTCGTCGCGGTCGGTATAGCGGTAGGGCTGGTTAGCGCCTATCCATATCGCGCCGATGGGGCGCTGGGAGACCCGCAAGGGGATGATGACCACCGAGCGCGCGTCGAGGCTGGCAATGCTCATCCGCTCCATGGGGTCTAGCCCGCTGTGTTCTTCGACATCGGGGATGATGAGCAGTTCTTCGGTGGCCAGTTGTCGCCACGCGGGGAATTGTTCGGCCGTCAAAGAAACGCCCTGTAAATTAATCGCATCCTCGACATGCCAATTGGCCGCGATTTCGATAGTGGCATTGGGCACATGCCAAGAGCGGGTAGAAAGAAGCGCCATGAACACATGGGTAACGTGCGGCTCTATCAAATAATTGACGATGACGTCCACAATTTCGGATGGGTTAGTGGCTTGGGTGAGCGCGCGGCTGGCTTGGTAAAGGACGCTGGTTTCTTGCAGGGTGCTTTGGATTTGTTCAAAGAGCAAGTTATTGTCGATGACGACGGATGCGCTCGCCGCGACCGCGTATAACAAGCGTTGCTCCCCTTCTTTGAAGCGGTGGGGCGCGCGATAAGCCACGAAAAGCCGCCCGCTAGGGGTCTCTTTGGACTGTAAATTGATAGCCGCGAAAGCCTGTATAACGCCGCTATCCAACAAATCGCGCTCCATGGAAGATAGGCGTTCCGCCGTGAAATCGGCGATGTATAGCCCGCGTTCGTCCGGCAGGCGATAGCCCGATAAACGCGCGAGGTCTATCGGCGTGCCATCCGCCGCCACGAAACCTTCGCTAAAGAGGGTGAGCACGCCCTCGGTATCGCTGAAAATCACCGCGCCCACCATATCCGCGCCGATGCCGGCCAATGTATCGCGCAGGGCGGCGGTCACCTCGTCGAGGTCGGGGGCGCGGCTGATGGCGGATGTGGCGGTATAGAGGGCGTTGGTCTCTTGCAGGGCGGCTTCGGTGCGTTCGAGCAAGTAGCGATTATCAATGGCGATAGTGGCGATGTCGCCGATGGTGGTTAGCGTGCGCTCTTGTTCGGGGGTGAATTGGCTGGGGCTTTCGCCAGCGGCCACCAACCAGCCGAAAGGCATCGCCCGCCCGCGGGGTTGCATGGGAATGAGTATCAGCGAGCGAACGCCAATAGCGCCCAAGTGTTGGCGCGCTGTTTCGGGCAATAAATCGGATGTCGCCACATCCTCGATATGCGCCCCGCGCTTTTTGGACAATATCGCTTCTAACCAGCGCGGGTCTAAACTGTGGTACAGTTGCCGCTCGCACCGATAGGCGGCGCTGTCTTCGTCCCAAATGAGCAAATAGCCATCGGTGGGTTGGAGCAAAGCGAGTTGGATAATGATAATATCTTTGACATCTTCTAGCGTTTCTGCTTCGGATAGGGCGCGTTGCGCTTCGTAGAGGGCCACCGTCTCGCGCAGGTTTTCTTGGAGCGTATTTTCTAGGCTTCGCAGGTTGCTGATGTCTTGGATGGTGACGATGACGCGCGAGATGTGGCCGCGGGCATCGCGGATGGGCGCGGCGTTGAGCAAGACATCGAGGGTTTGGTCTTCGCTGATGACGGCGACATCGTCGCTGAAGATTTGTTGGCCGGTGCGGATAGCTTGCGCCAGCGGCAAATCATCGGTTGGGTATAATAAATTCGTGCCGGTGCGGTACAGGTTATATTCGGCGGAAGTGAACGGTTTATGAGGGTCTAGGGGACGGCCCAGCAATTCTATCGCGCGCTGATTGAACTGTACCGGCTTTAGCGTTTCGGGGTCTAGCACGATGACGCCAACGGGCATGGTGGCCATGATGGCGTCTAGATTGCGGCGCTCGCTTTCCGCCTCCATGAACAAGCGCTGATTTTCCACCGCCAACGCCACGCGCTCCGCCACCGATTGCATCATGGCTTGGTCGCCTTCGGTGAAGGCTTGGCCTTCCGGCAGGCTAGCGCCGAGCGTACCGATAGTTTCGCCACGGATACGGATAGGGGTAGCGAGGCCGGCGCTGGGCGGTTTTTCGGTCGTCTCTTGCACCTCCAGCAGGTTATATTGGTAGCTTTTTTCTAGCTGGAGCGTCTCGCTGAGGTTATCCCACGCCTCGCGGGTGAGTTGGCGGTTGAGTTGGGTGATTTGATGGTAACGTTCCTCCGATTGGTTGACCGTGCGGGCGTGTTCGATGGCGATAGCCAATTGGTCGGCGATGAGCTGGTAAGTCGGCAGGTCGTCTTGGGCGAAGTCGTTAGGGATTTTGCTTTGAATATCTAACACGCCGATAATCTTTGTGCCGACAATCAGCGGTAAGCCCATTTCGGCGCGGGTTTCTGGCAGGATGGGGTTAAAGCCATGGGGCGCGTCGGCGCGGTTAGTGTCGTTGACGATGACCGGTTGCCCGATTTGCCCCACACGCCCTACCACTGTGCGCGAGCCGATGGGGATTTGGTGACGCTGGGCGAGCAATTTCTCGCCGGCCTCGCCGCGGCTATGGACGAGGATCGCGTTCAGGCCTGCATTATCCAGCAAAAAGACTTGGGCATGGTAAAAGCCGAGTTCATTACAAATGAGGTTGATAGCGCGGACCAACAACTTATCAATATCGTACAGGGTGGCGATTTCGCGGCCGATGCGCGCCGCCACTTGCAAATCGCGGGTGCGGCGGAACGATTCGCGCTGAAGGCGCAACTGCAAATCGCGGAGTTGTTTGGCGACATTTTCAATCGAATGCGATAAATCATCATCGCCCGATGGTTTGGACTTTTCGCCGGTCAATTCAGCCATCATCACGGCGGCATTGGCCACCGGCTTAAAGGTGACTAGCAACACGCGACGGGCGAAATACAGCACGCCCGCGCTCGCAAAGATGGCGAGAATGACGACGACGGCGATATTGCGGAAGATTTCTAGACCGAGACTGACGGTATTATCGGCTAAAATTAAACGCCAGCTGTTATTATCAGAGACATTGATAACTCGTTGAGAGAAGATCCTATCGCCATAGAGGACGAATTGCGCCGTTTGTCCTTGCTCATCGCTGAATTGGCGGGCGGTTTGGTAGAGGGGAGCGCTATTGATGTTGCCCGACGGGTTTTCCATATCCGCCAAATATAAATCGTTGGGCGCGCCGCTATCAGCGAGGACGATACCAGTATCGGTCACGAGCAACAGATGGCGATTGGCGAGACGGGCGACGTCATCGGCAACGGCGCGTTGTAACAGGATGATGAAAGGCGTGGCGTCTGCATCTAACAAGATAGCGCCGACCGTGCGGTTACTATCGAGGGCGAAAACAGGCATGAAGAACGGCACGACCGGGCGCAATGGCTCTATAGGCTCGCCGCTAACGCCGCGCGCGAGGCGTATAGGAGCGATGAAAGCGTCTGCTTCGGTGGCCAACAAGCTCAGTTCAAGGGCGAATTGGGCCGAAGCATCCGGGGGGACGGGGACGATAGGGCGCGGTACGCCATCTACGCTCATCACATCGGCTAAGGTCGCGCCGGAGGCAGTGATGAAGCGCGCCCGCAAAAAGCTATCATCATGACGGCGCAATAAATCGGTTAGGGTGGTGATGATAGCTTCGGGTTGCCCTTGGCGCAAGGCGGGCAGGGCGGCGGTTTTGCTCAATTCCGTGATGATATGGTCGAATTCGGCTTCGAGGGTGTTAGTCACAAAAGACAAAATATTCTGATGCGAGGTCTGGAAAAAACTAACGGTGCTAGTGGTCGAACCGATAAGAGAAACGAGCACAAATAGAATGATAGGCAGTAGGACGATGGGTCGCAACCGTCGTAGCACATGACTGACATATTGTTCTTGGCGGTTATCTAAAATGACCTGTGACATATTCTACTCCGCCGATTCAATGTCCATTAGTGGTTGATGCGCCATCATCGGGCGCGACGTTATCGCGCAATTCGATGAAGACTTGGGGCGCGCGCAGGGCTTGGCCCAATTCGCGCACGGCCGTTTGCATGATGGCGTCAATATCGCCTTGGCTACTGAGCTTGGCGGCGATGATATTCACCAAACGTTCGCGTTCGGCCGCGCGGTGGCTCTCTTGGAAAAGGCGGGCGTTATCGAGGCTGAGCGCAAGGCGATTGACGAGTTCTTCCGCGAGGAGCACTTTATCCCCGGTGAAGCCCGCTTGCGGCAATTCCCATTCTACCGTGCCCAAGACTTCGCCGCGCAGGAGGATAGGGACGACGACGGGCACGGTATGGCGCGGAGTGGGTGCGCCGATAGCCGCGCGGCGTGTGAGGAGCGCTTCTTCTCGGAGAGCGCCAAAGTCCAAGCCCGTATCTTGGCCGCTTTGGGACTGTAGAGCGCTTTGGCGGCGGGCGTTGATATATTCCTCCCAGCCGCGGCGCAACGCTAAGCGGTCGTTGAGGTCGAGTTCTTGCAAGCGGCGCACCGATTCTTGGTAAAGGCGGGCGTTTTGGATGGCGATAGTCACTTGGTCGGCGAGCGTCTGTAGCACATTGACGAGTTCGGTATCAAACGCATAACGTTGCAGGCTTTGCACATCCAATACGCCGATGGCGACATCGCCCGCGAGGAGCGGGATGGCCAATTCAGCTTGGGTATTGGGTAGAAATTCGTTGCGGCGGTGGATTTCGCTATCGCCGATGTCGTTAGCGATGATGGTTTGCCGTTGCTCGGCCGCCTGCCCCACCACGCTCAAACTGCCGACGGCCAAGCGATGGCCGCGCGTCAACAATTGGCGGCCGGGTTCGCCGGTGCTAGCCTGCAGGATGGCGAAGTCGCGGTCTTCATCGATCAAGAAAATTTGGGCGTGATAAATCATCGGCAAGCGCTGGACGATTAATTCTACCACGCTTTGCATCAGGCGGTTCATATTCAGCTCGGTAGAAGCGACACGGCCAATCTCTTGGGTGACGCGAATATCGCGGACGCGCTCCTCGATACGCTGGGATAGGTTTTGTAGCTGGGTGGCGATTTGTTGGCGCATATCCACGAAGGCGGCGGCCAGTGTACCCACTTCATCGCCACGGTTGACGGCGCGCACCTCGCTATCGAAATCGCCGCGGGCCATCTCGCGCGCGGCTTTGCCGAGTTCCCGCAAGGGGACGGCAATAAGTTGCAACAGTAAGAAGACCGTCGCAAACAAGAGCAAAAGCCAAAAGCCGAAGCCCAACAAGCTAATTTCGCCCAGAATATCGAACAAGGAAAATTGGGCGACGGTTGTATCTAGTTCGGTGACGAAGGCGAAGGTACGGTCGCGCAGGGCGATAGGTGTATAGAAGCCGATAACTTCGCGCGGGGGGTCATCTGCGACGAGATAAACGCCCGTGCCGCTTTCCCCATTGAGGGCGCGCACCAACCCCGCCGAGCGCAGGCTAGCGCGCGGTAGAGAATCGGGTTGGGCGATGATGAGGTTAGAATTGGTGACCAAAAAGCTATAGGCGGGCACGGTTCTATCTACGAAGCGCAAATGACGCAAAACGACAATATCGAGATTGGCTATCCCGACGAAATAGCCACGGACGCCGCCATCGCGGGTGGTCAGGGCCGCGTAGACCTCTAGGGTGGTGTTGCCGTCGCGGTTGGCGATGAGCAAGCGCGGCACCCCATTTTGGCGCTCGCTCGGGGTGAGATTGGTGGCGGCGAGATAGGTAGAGGTATCCGATTGGTCGGTGAGGGCGAAGTAATCGGTGGCATTGGGGGCCAACACTGCGCTAACCACTTGTCCGTTGGGGTCGAGGATGGCGATACTATCGAAAAGGCGCGCTTGGTTTTGCACAAAGTAAGTGGTGAGCAACTCCTCCACTTGCTGGGCGGGCGTTTGCAAACCGCTACCGGTCAAGACCGAATTGATAGGGACGATAGTGAGCGGGTTGGCGATGAAATTTTGCACAGCAGATAGCGCCCTATCTAGCTCGGCGCGGATGGCCGACTGCTGACGAGAGCCGCTCTCGGTGACGTAGGCGGTCAGATTTTGCAGATTGCG
Organism: Anaerolineaceae bacterium; assembly: GCA_037441665.1. Lineage (GTDB taxonomy): Bacteria > Chloroflexota > Anaerolineae > Aggregatilineales > Phototrophicaceae > JBBIRQ01. The sequence goes on from JBBIRQ010000018.1 coordinate 26,328, forward strand.
CTTGGTCACCAGTTGGATGGCCCCAGTTAATTCCAAGGCAGAAGCGAAAAAGGCCACGACGAGGATAGCGGCGGCGAATTTGAGCCACAAAGGCCACGTACGCATATCGAGGCGGTTCATGGGGTTGCCTCCTGCTGTGTTTTGGTTTCGGCGGGCAAGGCGGCCGGTTGCCCTACATAGATGCGCGTTTGGATAGCGCCGAGCGCCGCGTTAAAGTGTTCGGCGGCGATTTCGACCACCGTTTGTACATCGGTGGAGGTGAGCAATTCGCGGGCGGCTTCGTTGGCTTTGGCTTCGCGCAGGGCTTGGGCTTGGCTCTGTTCAAAGAGGCGCTTATTTTCTAGGGCGATGGCCAGACGGTTGGCCACATTGCGGGCCATATCCATATGGCGCTCGGTCACGGGTTGGCCATCGGGGATGGTGAAGCTCATCGCGCCCAAAATTTGCCCGCGGAAGATGATAGGGATACTGAGGACGCGCCCTTCTTCCGTTTGTTCAAAGACGATTTCGCCATCGGCCAACGCCGAGCGGAGGGCTTCGGGCATATCGTGGCTTCGTATCATCTTCTCGTTGTCGGGGCGCATATCGTAGCCCATCACGCCGTCGGCTTGTTGCTGGAGATAGTCGAGCCATGCCTTGTTAGCGCTCGATTGTTCGCTTTCTAGCAAGGTCACCATGCGCGCCCGTAAGCGAGAAACGACGCTCATTTGGTCGCGCAGGTCGGCTTGCAGGCTTTGGAGGCGGCGATTGTACATGATTAAACGCGCCAATTGGTCGGCCAGCGTCTCTAGGGTGCTCAGCTGATTGGGTTGGATGTTGGGGGAAGCTTCGCTCTGGACATCCAAAACGCCCAAGATGCGGCGGTCGTCCATGATGGGAACGGCGATGCTCAGAGTGCTACCGGGCAGGAGATGGGCGCGAGCGGGCGCGGCATCGGCGTGAGTGGTGACGATGGTGGCGCGACGGTCGGCGCTGGCGATGATATTGCTTTGCGGGTCTAGGCGCACATCGCCGCTGACGATAGCTTCGCCGCTTTGCACGCCCAAGCGCACCTGTTGGTATAGGCGCTGGTACTCGTCGAAGGTGTAAATTTGGGCGAAGCTATAGCCCAACTGGCCGGTGACTAGTTGCAACGCGCGGCTGTAAAGGGTGATGTCCGTCTCTGATTCAGCGCTCAGTTGAAAAGCGGCGATAGTCCGCAAATGTTGGATGGCGTCTAAAGAGGCGCGGGCCAGCAGTTGAATGCTGTTATTGAAGACGTACAAAAAGACCATGATGACCAGCATACTCACCAGCACCACCGCGGCGGATAAGGGCGCGTTTTGGGCCGGGATAGTGGTCAGCGGTTGGAGTTGTTGGCTTTGCAGATAGGCCACCCGCACGATATTGGCGCTGATGAGCAGAGTGATGATGAGCAAAGCGCGATGGTCGAGGAGCAAGCCGACAAAGACAATAGGCATCACCAATAAAAGGACCGCCGAAGACGATAAAGTATTGACCTGAGAAACAGCGATGCCTAATAACGTTAAGCTCATCCCCCATGCGGCGACGCGATACCCGCCGCGCTGGATGGCGAGGACGACGAGAATATGAACGGGGATGAAGAAGACCGATAAAATCCACAGTTCCAGCTCGACAGGCTGGTTATTGAGGATAAAACGCCCTATCACCCCCGCTAGCCATATCAGGTTCACGAAAAACAAGGCCCAACTCATCCACAGCAGGCCGCTAGCGCGTTGTTGGTCTACCGCGTTGGGATAGGGGTATCGGACGCGGAAAAGGGCTTGACGCAACGATTGACTCATGAGGATGTGCCTCCATTGCTATGGTCGCCATTCCTCAGCGCGCCGATGCGGATAGAGCCGCTAGTGGCGCCGAGCGAATCGGATAATTCCAACAGGGTGATTTGTAGCAATTCATCAATATTGGCGGCCGCTTGGTAGCGCAAGCCAATGTTGTTGATACGTTGCTCTTGGGCGGTGGCTTCTTGCGATTCTTCAAAGAGGCGGGCGTTATCGAGACTGATGGCCAGCCGTTGGGCCACCGATTGCACCATCTCCACGATGTCTTGATGTTCGGTCTCGGATGTGGTTTCGATTTCGATAGCGCCGAGCACCTCGCCGCGCAAAACGATAGGCACGGCGACCGTGTAGAGGTTGCCGTCTAATTGGCTGACGGCACGCCGTTTTAGGGTGGCTTCTAGCATTTTTTCCGACCACGGGGCATCATCGCTGAGCGTAGTGCCGTCGAACATGATAGCGCTGGCGCGGTTGGGGTGCTCTAGGTATTGTTGCCATGCCTCTTTCGTCATCTGGCGGTTCAGCCGTTGGATTTCTCGCAAGTTGCTTTCCGCTTCTAGCAACAGGCGTTTATTCTCCTTGACGCTGGCGGCTTGGGCTTCAAAGAGGCGGGCGTTGCGGATAGCGGTAGCCAATTGGTTGGCCATCACTTGGAGCGCTTGAATATCATTCACGCCGAAGGCATTAGGGCGGGTGCTTTGCACATCCAATACGCCGATGATGTCTTCGCTATCGAGCAAGGGGATAGCCAATTCAGAGCGGGTATAGGGGAGCAATTCGTTACGGGCGTGGATGCTATCGCTTTCGGTATCGCTGACCATAATCGGCGTCCCGACTTGGGCGGCGCGCCCTACCACGCTCCGCGACCCCACCCGCAAGCGGTGACCGCGGGCGATGAGTTGTTGGCCGATGTCGCCGGTGCTGGCCGCCAAACGGGCGAAGTCGCGCGCTTCGTCTATCATGAACACTTGGACGTGATAAAACGCGAAACGGTCGCGGATGAGTTCTACCGAACGATTGAGCAGGGTTTCTAGCTGGAGTTCTTTGGCGATGATTTGCCCAATTTCCGAACTCGCGTTCAACAAATCCGCCGCCCGCCGCGATTCCCACGTGGCGATGACCGCCGCCGAGGTGAAAAAGCGGGTCGCGATGCTGACGATGACCAAAGACATATTGATGCTCACGTTGATGAGCGTCTCTGTGGCGATGACCGTCGGGTCGGGGCGGCTGAGTTGGTAGTACAAATTGGTCAAGATGCCGCCACCGAGCACTAAAAAGGTACTGATGGCATAAGGCCACGTGCGCGCCAAAGTGGCGGCGGAGATGATGGCGGTGATACCGACGATGAGAAAAGCGCCGCCGAAGATGGTCGGTATGGTATTGCGGGCGATGGCCAAAGCCAATAGAGCGAGCGCAATAATCGTGAGCGTGGCGACGAAGAGGTTCGCCGCGGCCCGCACGCGCTTTTGCCGCAACAAGGCCCAAACCACCCCGCCAATGACCATAACCCCCAATTGCGTTAGGCTGTTTTGCAAGACTTGCTCTGGGGCGATTTGTTGTTGGGCTAACCTGATGGCTTGGACGGTGAAGCCGATGAAGGCAAAGGACACAACGGCGATGACCACAACCCGCATATACCAGATTTGCATCTGAACGAGCAGGGCCGGGTCTTTATCGAGCGGTCTAACTTCTTGGCGCATGGGCTTTCACCTCGCTTAATGGGCGCCGTTGGTGTGGGGTACGGGCGCCCCTAGACGAATCTTCACCCGATTGAGCTTGAGCGTATCTTGCAGGCTACGGGCCGCTTCGGTCAGGGTGGCGGCGACGTTGTTAGAGGCTTGTAGGCGGGTGGCAATTTCGTTGACGAGGGCTTCGCGTTGGGCCACGCGCTGGCTTTCTTGGACGAGGCGGGCGTTTTCTGCCGCGAGGCCAAAGCGCTCGCTAATCTCCTCGATGAGGGCCTTATCTTCTTCGGATAGTTGCCCTTCCTCATCTAGCTCAAATTCCATCGCGCCGACCACATAGCCGCGCACCTTGAGCGGTACGGCGATGACGCGCCCGCCCCATAACTTTTGGTCTACGGGCGCCCCGCTTAGCGCTTGGGTGAGCGTTTCGGTCCAATCGTCGCGGTATTCTACGTGATTGGTCAACAAATCAATGTCGAGGCCCGTACTGGCGGAAGCGCTCTGTAGATAAGCCGACCACGCGCGGCCGATGAGCCGTTCGTTCAGGCGTTCGACTTGACGTAAGGCATTGCGCGCTTGTTCGGCGAGGCGTTGGTTTTCGTGGGCGCGCGCTTCGGCCTGCTCCATTTGGCGGGCGTTATCTATGGCCAGCGCTAGGCTATTGGCCAAGGCTTGGAAGATATTTTGCTCGTTTTGGGACAAGATGAGCGGTTCTTTGCTCTGCAAATCGAGCGCGCCGATGATGTTGCCGCCGATTTGCATAGGGAAGGCGGCTTCGACTTGGGTATCGGGCAGGAATTCGTTACGCCGATGGACGCTATCATCCCCCCCGGCGCGGGCGATGATGGGTTCGCCGCGTAGCGTCACTTGGCCGATAACGCTTGTGCCGCCAACGGTGAGGGTGTGCCCGCGCGCGAGTAGCAATTGCCCCACCTCCCCGGTGCTAGCGGCGAGCCGCGCTTGCAAGCTTTGTTCATCCACGAGGAAGACTTGGGCGTGGTAGATTTGCGGGTAATTGGCCAAAATCAGGTTGAGCGCATTATTCATGATGTCGGCTAGGGGGGCGCGCAAGGAGGCTTGGCGGGCGATGCTAGCGGTGACTTCTGCTAGCCGCAGGCGCTCTTGGGCGGAGGCCGACCCGTGCATCTCTTGGTCGTTGCTGGCTAGGCGAACGGCAATGATGGTGAACAGGGCGGTAGCTATCCAGCCGATGATGACATTGACCAAGCCATTTGGTTGTGGGAAGCCCAGCAAGCCGCTACCGATGATAGCGACGAAACAGGCGAATGCGGTCACGGCGGCCACGGTCTGCCAAGTGAACAGGATGGCGGATAAAATGATGATAACACCCATCCAAATGGTGCCCGCGGAAGGCGTAAAGGCTGTGTTGTAACTGCTCCCTAAGGTGGCCAACAAGCTCACCGCCATGATGATGAGGCTGGCCCGCCACAGATGCCCGCGCCGCACAAACCAAAACGCCAGCACAAAAGTGCTGTAGCAAAGGGTGACGATAGCGATAGTGAAGGCATTGAAGCGCGTCACTTCGCCGGGGTTCAAGGGCGCGATGAAGGTTAAAAAGGTCAGTACCGTGACAAAAAGCGTGAGCACCCCATACAAGACGCGGGCGCGGGCGCGATTGATGAGGCTAGTATAGGCATCTACATTATATAATTGGTTCATCAGTCGTCTCATACGACCCCCTATGACTTATCGCTCTGGGGAGGATTGAGGCCGCCGAGGCGGATGCGCGCCCGCCGCGCCCCTAACGCTTTGCCCAATTCGCCAGCCGTGATTTGTAGGAGGCTTTCCATATCTAGTTGTTGTTGTAGTCGGGCGGCGATTTCGTTCGATTGCGCTTTGTATTGCGCCAATTTCAGCGCTTGTTCATAAGAACGGGCGTTTTCGATGGCGGCGATGATGAGGCTGGCGAATTGTTGCACGACGCTGACGTCGGTTTCGTTATAGGCGTAAGGGGTGGCATCGCCTATCTCTAGCGCGCCGACCACCTCCCCGCGCATCATCAAAGGCACTACGATACTCGAACGGACGCTCGGTTCTAGGGGGTGTTGCAGGTGGTGCAGGTTCAAATCGTAGATGTAGAGCGCCTCGCCCTTATCCAAAACAGGCTCGTACAGGTTGTGCCCCACGCTGAGCGCGGGCAAATGGGCGGGGGCGATGTCCGCGCCTTGTTGGGAGAGCCAAACGTAATGGAAGCGCCCTTGCTCATCTTTGAGGATGATGCTCATCAAGTGAGGTTGGAGGATGCGGCGGGCGGTGAGAGAAGCGTTTTCAAAGACGTAGCGCGTTTCGCGGGCGCTTTGCACGGCGCGGCTAAAATCGGCGACGGCTTGCAATTGGGTATTGCGGCGTTCGGTCTGTTGTTGCAAGCGCGCCTTTTGAACGGCGATGCCGGCTTGGGTGGCCAAGGTTTGGGCGATTTCGACAGCGTCATCATCGAATTGGTAATCATCGCGCAGAATATCCAGCCCGATAGAGCCGAAAAGGCGCTTTTCGCGGTCGAGCAAGGGCAAAAAAAGCACCGTGCGGACGCCTAAGGATTGCAAGGCGGCGCGGCTTTGCGGTTCTAGGCGCTCGTCGCTAGCGACATCGCGCACTAACATCGCTTGGCTACTGCGCTTGAGCAGTAGCATCGCCCCGCGGTTCGCCTCGATTTTTAAGCCGATGGCCGCTTGCCCAGGATGCTCCGCAACGACGGTTGCGAATTCGCCGCTGGGTTCGATGAGCGTAATCCCCACATGATCTACGCCCAAGGCCGCGCAGAAAACTTGGGCCGTCAAGTCTAAGATGCGGCGCTCATCGGCGAGGTTGTTAATCTCATTGGTGAAGTTATTCATCACCCGCAAGAGCCGTACTTGGATGCCCAAGCGCGCGGCGCTGATTTGGGCGCTCCGCAAGAGCTTTTGATTTTGGCGTAGGATGGTGAATTGGGTTTGGATGGCGCGGAACAAACGCAAGTCGAGTTCATCGAAGCGGCGGGGTTTATCCCAAGCGATGCTGATTTGCTCGGTGCGTTGCCCCATATCGAAGATGGGGATGCTAACCAAACTTTTGATATGCTGTGCCCGTAGCATCGCCACGATGGGGGCTTCATCGCGCAAGTCATCGAAATTTCCGATGACTTCTAAACCCGAACCGATACGCTCCCAATAGGCGGTCAAACCGCTAAAGGATGTGAAAGGCTTCAGCGATAAATCAGGGCTTTCTAATTGTCCATCCGCGTTGAACTGATGCCGAACGAGGATGTCATCGAGGACGTCGTCTTCGTTATATGCCATTTCCAGATAGTAAAGGTTAGCGGCATCGCGCCCAACATAAGCCCTGACGATTTCTAGCATGCTTTGGACATCATCCGCCCCTAGCAATTCTTGGTTGAGGTCCTGCAAGATGCCCAACTCCTCCACCGTGGCTTGTGCGCGTTGGAGTAAATTACGATTTTCGATGATGGCGGCCAATTGGCTAGCGACTAGGCGCAGGTTGCGTTCCATCGGCGCGTTGGGGCGGGCTATCGCCGCCCCGCCCAAGAGGAGCAGACCTTGCAAGCGATTGGCGATAGACAGCGGGGCGATGACGAGGGATTGGACGCCATTTTCTAGGAGATATTGGGCGATGTTAGGGGCGGCAGTGCCCAAGCGCTCTTGGGTGGGGGCGGTGCGCCATTCCTCGTCAAAGAGCGCCTGCAAAAGGGCGTTAACCACGCCCGCGCCGTCTACAAAGGTATCTTGCTGATAAAGTTCCTCTAGGCGGTCGGGCCATGCGCTAGCGACCAATGCTAGATAGCGCGGCGCTTCGTCGCGGCTTATGGGGCGGTCGAACAGGGCGATACCGACATAATCCACATAGGCGGAAGCGGCTTCTAGGGCGCTTTGCGCCATTTCGCCGTAAGTATCGGCCTGCGAGATGCGACGATTGGCTTCTACCGTTTGGGTGGCCAATTGTTCGCGCAGGCGCGTTTGTTCCAATAGATAGCGGCTTTGCAAGAGCGCGCCCAATTGTTCGCCGAGATTGGCAAAAGCGTTCATTTCTTCACGGCTGAAGGGGGTGGGCGCGCGGCTAGCGATGACCAAAAGCGCGCTGACCCGCCCTTCAATAGCGATGGGGATAAGGAGCGCGGCGGCGCTATCGCGGAAAACGACGTTGGCGGGTTCATCGGCGGGGAGGGCGTGCCATTTACCGCCGAGGATGTATTGGCGGAGGCTATCGGGCAGGTCTCGCCACGGGGTGGGGAGGGGCGCCGCTTGGGTGTTGGGGCCGTCGCGGTCGGCAGAAGCCAGTAGCGCCCAATCGGCGATATGCCCGTCATCGTCGGCTTCCAACTGCATCAGCGCCACGAAGCGTTCCGCGTCGGATACCAGATGTCGGGCGATGGTGGCGACCATTTCGCCATAATCTTGTCTCGCGTTCAGCTCGGCCAGCGTTTGGGCCAGCCGTTCGCCGATGCGCTGGGTGTAACTGGTGGCTTCGGTGAGGTTGTGGCGTTGGATGGTGGCGCTGACGTGTTCGGCCAGATGGCGCAGACGCCATGCGCGGGCGGGGGGCATATGGATACGGCCGCGGGTGTCGTTCAGCCCCAAAAAGCCGTAGGTGCGCCCTAAAGCGCGCAACGGCAAGACAAAGAGGCTGAGGACGCGATGCCCCAATAACCACTGACGGGCATCATCGGGCACGGCCGGGTCGTCCGCAATATCCGCGAAAAGCACGCCGGCTTCATCATCGGGGATAGCGGCTAGATGTTCGGTGAAGGCGCTGATATTCAGCTGAACATATTCGTTCGCTTCATAAGCGCTTTTGCGATTGGCGGTCGCGATGACGCGCACACCGCGAAACTGCGCTTGAGCATCGTATTCAAACAAGGTGATGGTGATGAATTGCCCCTGCCGCACCATGATAGGGGCGATAGTATGGGCAATATCGCGGAAGGTGGTACAAGCGTTCAGCTGGGCGGCGGCTTGGGCGACATGTTGCGTCTCTTCGCTCAGCAGATGCTCGCCTAAATAGGCAGTCAGCGGGGCGAGCGCCACAGGCTCGATAGCGGCTTCGGGATTATCGAGGTGTAGGGCCAAAATGCCGCCGACTTCGCCTTCTACAAAAATGGGTAGCAAGAGATGAGAGCCGTTACGGTGGGGTTGGCTCGTGACGCCGACAGCATCGAGGAGGGCATGGCTGGGCGCGTGGGCGCTAGGGCCGGCCGCGGCCCACAAGACGAAGCCATCGGTAGCGCGGCGATACACAAAAGCGGCGCGCAAGGCATCGCCCATGACAGCGCGCCATTGTTGAAGCCAATCGGACGGCGACGCGCTAGCCCGCGTATCCCAACGTATCCCCTGTAGGGCCGATAAGACCGCCTCTGTTAAGCTCATAGCTCGTTCCTCTTCTTCTCGCCTTACGAGCGGTTACTTCCACTCCCAAACGTGTTCGCCACTGAGTAAACGCCGAATTTGGTTAGGAAAGCGGTCGGGATCTAGGGGCTTGCCCAAGAAGCCATCGAAGCCGGCTTTTTGGGCGCGGCGCATTTGGTCTTCGCTCGCTTCTGCGGTAACAGCGCAGACGATGGTATCGTGCAGGCGCGGGTTGGCGCGCAATTTTTGCAAAGCCTGATAGCCATCTTCGTAAGGGAGGCGAATATCCATGAGGATGAGATCAATGCGCGGCAACGTTTCCGCGAATTGCACCACCTGCCAGCCAGAGGTCTTCCACTCGCACCGTTGCACGCCCATGAACGCCAGCATACGGGCAATCAAGACGAAATTGGGGACATTATCTTCAACGACGAGTACATGCGCTTCACTTGGGTCTATGGGTGAACGTTTAGCCATTAGTTTTTCTACCTAAGGTACGACATAATTTGGTCTGCAAATGAATCTACATCTATCGGCTTGCTGATATAACCATCACAACCCGCTTCAAGGGTGCGTTCGCGGTCGCCCTGCATCACATTCGCGGTCAGGGCGATGACCGGGATATGGGCAAGGGCGGGGTTGCTACGGATTTCTTGCGTGGCTGTCAGCCCATCCATCCCCGGCATGCTAATATCCATCAAGATGAGGTCTGGGGGACTTTCTACCGCCATGCGGATGCCGTCCATAGCGTTATCGGCCAAATCTACTTGAATATCCGACGCCATGAGGATGCGACGCACTAAAGTTCGGTTATTCAGGTCATCTTCTATGTAGAGGACGCGCCCCATCGTCTATACTCCTTCAGACAGCTTGCCAAGCTTAATACTATTGATTATATGCCCTACCGCCGTCTAGAAGAATAAAGCCTATGTAAGTATTATGAAACTAGCCGAACTCTAAAGGCAAGTCTAACAAGACTATTCAAACGGGATTATGCCACTTCGTTAATTATTCTGCCACTAGCCCATGCGCTGATGCCTTATCGGGTCATTTATGGGCCATCTTATAAAGCTAGACACGTTATCGGGTGACAGATGTCACTATTTTCTACGTTGCCGATGGATTACAGTATATTCAGGTTTTTGAATACGATTGGGTAGGGCGATGAACAGCTACGACGAGATAGCCAACAAACTTAAAGCGATAGCGCATCCAACGCGCCTACACATTTTGGACTTGTTGCGGCATGGCCAGACCTGCGTTTGCCACATCGAGCGCACGTTGGATAAACGGCAAGCGTATATTTCCCAGCAACTGATGCTCTTGCGCGATGTCGGCTTGGTGCAATCCTCCAAAGAGGGCCTGCGGGTATATTATCGGTTGGCAGATGACCAAGTGGCGCATTGGCTGGCGTTGCTGGTTGGCCCGCCCACCGCCCAAAAGCTAACGAAGCTCGATGATTGCCCTTGTCCTAGCTGTTTGAACGCGCCCACCATCGAGAACAAGAATGAGGAGATAACCCCATGTTAAAGGTCAAAGTGCTTGGCTCTGGTTGCCCGAACTGCCAACGGTTGGAACGCGAGACGCGCGCGGCGCTGGATGGCGCTCATATCCCCTACGAGTTGATAAAAGTGACCGACTATGCCGACATCGCCGCCTATGGCGTGATGCGGACGCCGGCGCTGGTGATAGATGAAGCGGTGGTATCGAGCGGCAGAATCCCCAAGCAGGAGCAAATCATCGCTTGGGCGCGCGAGCGGCAAACCTCATAAAGGCAACCGTCTTGGGGCCCTGCCTTAGGGCAGGGTTTTTTGCGGTCTTTTTACATTCAGTTTTTTGAATATAGGTTGAGCCATGTTCTCTCATACACGTCATCTATCTCAAATCAACACGCCTCGGCGGGCGTTGGCGGTGGTCGGTGTGTTGGCCCTTTTATGGGCGATTATCTACAGCAACTTACAACCGCTTGCCGACTGGATTACCTATTCTCTGCTCCGGCTCGACCCCGAAAGCCGCCTAGGGGAAGCGTTGAATTTTTTCATCTACGATGTGCCTAAAATTCTGCTCCTGCTATCGGGGATGATTTTCTTAATCACCTTCGTACAGACCTTCATTGATACCGATAAGGTGCGCGCGCTAGTAGAGAAACGCGGCGAAGGCTTGGGTAATGTGATGGCCGCGCTATTCGGGGCGATAACGCCGTTCTGCTCCTGCTCATCCGTGCCGCTATTCATCGGTTTTGTGCAGGCCGGCATCCCCTTGGGCATCACCTTCTCGTTCCTGATTACCTCGCCCATCATGAACGAAGTGGCTTTTGTCCTGTTGCTGGGCCTCTTTGGCTGGAATGTGGCACTCCTCTATTTGGTATCGGGCATCGCTATAGGGGTCGTGGCTGGATTCATCTTAGGGCGGATGCGCCTAGAAAGATATGTGGAAGATTTCGTCTATAACATCCAAGCCAAAAGCGCCCCGTCCGCGATGGTTGACGCTGGTCAGGAGGCGTACACATGGGCGGAGCGTTTCCAGCAAGCGGGCGCGACCACCCGCGAGATTGTGGGCAAAGTATGGTTGTTCGTCATCATCGGTATTGGCATTGGGGCGTTCATCCATGGGTTTGTCCCGCAAGATGCCCTCAGCGATATTATGGGCGCAGGGGCATGGTGGTCGGTGCCGCTGGCGGTCTTACTGGGCATCCCGCTATATTCCAATGCCGCGGGCATCATCCCCATTGTCAGCGCCCTGTTGGGTAAAGGGGCGGCGTTGGGAACGGTGCTCGCCTTCATGATGTCGGTTGTGGCCCTCAGCTTGCCGGAGATGATTATCTTGCGGAAAGTCCTAAAGCCGACTTTGATAGCTATCTTCATCAGCACGGTAGGCATGAGCATCATCATCACTGGTTATCTGTTCAATCTGGTGATTTAGCTGGTGATTCAGCTGGCGCGGGCGGGCGGTGGCCGCAACAAGCGCTAAAGCCCGCCCTAGCCGTCCCGCAGGTGCGCCCGATAGCGGGATGTGTTATCCTTGAAGAGAAAGCCTGTGATGCGGGCGTTGTATGCGATTAACCGAGGAGCAAAAAATCATGCCCAAACGCTATAATAGCTATCCCGAAATGGTGATAGACCCCAAGAAGAAATATCTCGCGCGTATAGATACCTCTAAAGGGGTGATAGAGTTGGAATTATACGCCGACCGCGCGCCCAAAACGGTGAATAATTTCGTCTTTTTGGCCCGCGAAGGGTTCTATGATGGGCTGAATTTTCATCGCGTGATAGATAACTTCATGATTCAGGGCGGTTGCCCGGAAGGCTCTGGGCGCGGCGGGCCGGGTTACCGCTGGGACGACGAAGCGGCGGCGTTGGCCATCAAGCACGATGTCGGCGTCATCAGCATGGCTAACGCGGGGCCCAACACCAACGGCTCTCAATTTTTCATCACGCATATTGTGACCGACTGGTTGAACGGCAAGCATGCCGTCTTCGGCAAAGTGACCAACTCGGCCAGCCAAAGCGTGGTCAACGCCATCAAACAGGGCGACAAAATCAACAAAATCACCATCACAGAAAGCTAAAGCGGGCTGGCGGGGGGTCTTTAGGCCGAGATGACCGGCAAGGTGACCGAAAAGATGCTCCCGCCCCCCGGATTATCCTCTACCCAGATGCGCCCGCCGTGGGTTTCCGCCACCATGCGGCAAAAGGTCAAGCCCAATCCGACGCCACGCCGCACCGCGCGCCGCCCTTCTATCTGCATAAACCGGTCGAATAGTTTCTGTTTATAATCATCTGGCACGCCGGGGCCGCGGTCGAGCACGTCCAATTGCACCCAGCGCAGGTCCGCGCTATCGGGGCGGATGACGCGCGCGCGCAGGCGCACTTCGCTATCCGCGGGGCTGTATTTCAAGGCGTTATCCACCAAATTGAGCAACATCCGCTCCACTTTGTCGGCATCGATGTACAGCAAGGGCAGGCTTTCGCTAATCTCAGAATGAATCTGCACGCCCAATTCATGGGCCAAGGGGCTGAGTTCGACGCAAACGCTATCGGCGATGGTGGCCAATTCGGCCGGCTCGCGGTCGAGGCGCAGGGCGCCGCTTTCCATCTTGGAGATGTCGAGGAGCGAATCTACACGATTGAGCACTTTACGAATCGCGCGGCGGCTGGTATCGGTGGTCTTGGTGACAACCGCTTTGATGGGGCTATCGTCCGGCACCAATTCGGTCAACAGGCGTAAGCTGGTCGTAACCGCCGTGAGGGGGCTACGCAAATCGTGAACAATCATCTGGGAGAGGGCATCGCGGGCTTCTGCTAGCTCTTGCTCCTCCGTTTTGTTGTAAAAGACCATCAGCACGCCGATAGCTTGGCCGTGGGTATCGCGCACGGGGATGAGTTGGCGTTGGATATAGCGCAAGCCTTGTTCGCCGCGCGCTTCGTAGAGGTGCGGTTTTTGGTTAGACCACATGGCGGGATTGGCCAAATCGCGCAGGAGACGGCGCAAGGCCTCGCCATTGGGGAAGCCTAGACGGGTTGCGAATACCCCGCGCTCATCATCGACGAGGTCATCTACGCTTTCATCTAAGAGGTCGTCCGCCGTATAGCCGAGGAGCGCGACAGCGGGATTGGCCAAAACGATTTTGCGCTTGGCATCTACGAGGATGATAGCATCTTCCATGGCGTTGAGGATGACTTGCAAACGGTCGTAGGCTTCGCGGATGGTCTGGAAGAGGCGGGTATTATCTATGGCGATGAGGGCTTGGTTGACGATTTGGGCGACAAAATGCCCATCTTCTTCTTTAAAAGCCTCTGGCGTATCGCTCTCTAGCGCGATAAGCCCCATGAGGTCGTCACCGCGCACGATGGGCCAAATCAGGCTTGAACGCGCGCTAGGGACGAGGGGGAGATAGTTGGTCTTTTTGCGGACATCGCCGATGCGGATAGGCTGTCGCGTGGCGAGAACTTCCCCCGCCAGCCCTTGCCGCAATAGGCGCGGGTCGGATAGCACCCCTTCGGGATAGCCACGTTGGGCCGCCACGGTCAGCGTCTTATCTTCCTCTTGGAGGAGGATGACGGCGCGATTGGCGCGGGTGGCTTCTGCCGCGTAATCGAGCACGCGCTCATAGATTTGTGTGGTGTGCATGGCGGCGTTCAACAAGCGCCCCAACGCCGCCAAGGCTAACAATTGCTCCACCCGCCGTTCTAGCGCTTCGTCGGTGGTGGTGTAGGTGCGGGCATTTTGAATGGCTTGGGCGGCTTGGAAGGCGAAGGCTTGCAAGATGTCCAATTGCTCTGGGAGGAAGATTTGGGGGCTATCGTAGTACAGGCCCAGCACGCCAATGAGCGTATTTTCTCCCAACAGGAGCGGCAATTCTAGCCAAGCGCTTTTACCCTCTTGGAGCATGGTTTTGCGGAGCGCTTCTGCCGATGTGTGTTGTTCAACATTTTTGACGACCAGCGGGATTTTGCTCCATTTGTCGCTGGCGGCGCGTTGCTGGAGGAGCAAGGGGGCGGGCGGGTTTTGCGCCCACCCTTCGCTAAAGCCCGCGCTCCGCACGAGGCGCAAGGTAGCAGATTTATCGCTTTCACTGAGGTAAACGGCCACCCCTCTAGCGTCGGCGAGGGTGGAGGCGGAGGAGATGATAATATCGAGTACCGCTTCTGGCGATAGTGTGCCGGTCAAGAGGGCCGTCAGGCGGCTGAGGGTGGCCAACTGTTCGGCGCGGGCGCTCTTTTGGGCGTATAGGCGCGCATTTTCGATGGCGATGCTGGCGCTAGCGGCTACAATCGTCAACAAGCGCAAATCGTCGGCGCTATAACGGCGCTCTGTGGCGCGGCTAGTGACCACGAACGCGCCTAACGTCTGTTCGCCGGCCAACAAGGGCACCCCTAACCACGAAGTCACGCCATCGGCTAAGGGGGGCAAGCTAGGATGCGGGCGGTTGTTATTGACGAGTAAGGGGGTGCGGGCCGTCAAGATATGGTCGAGATAGGCTTGGTTAGACAAGTGATAGTTAGCGTCTAGGCGTAGCCCGCCGCGAATGATGATAGGATAGGTCAATTGGCTGGCGTCTTCGTTGAAGAGCGCCACGACGAAATTATCGGTCTTCAACAGATTGGCCACTTGTAGATAGGTGGTGTTCAGCAAGGTATCGAGGTCCAAATGACCGCGCATGGTTTGGGTGATGGCCGCGATGGAGCGCAACTCCTCCACCTGTTTACGCAGACGGCGTTCTGAATGGCTGAGGGCGTTCAGCCCTAAGATGGTGAACAGCGCGCCGATGATGACCGTGGTCAAAGAGGGGGTCGAATTATGGCGGTGGATGATTTCTGCGCCGAGGGCGGCAAAAGGCACGGGCAAAACGAGGGCCACCAAAGCGAAAAGCCCATCTTCTCGGAGGATGCCGAGGAGCGGTTGGGCGGTGGCGTAAAGCCGCAAGACGAAGATGGCGTAAAACACCAACACATAAGCCACACTATACACCGCCACCGCCGCTACATTGTTCCACGTATTGATGCCCTGAAAGGGTTCGATGGGCAGGGGGGCGCCCGTGGCCAAATACAACTGAGCGGAGACATAAAAGCTCAGCACGGCTTGCCCCACTGTGAAAATGATGGTCTGGGATATTGGGGCCAGCGGGTAGGGCTGGCGGTTATGGCGCCAAAAGCGGATAGCGACCGCCACCGCCCCCGCTAAAGCGCCGATGAACACCATCCAAAACGCGATGGGCAACACCTCCCGCGGGAGCGATAAAAAGCCGATGATGCCGACGAGATGGGCAATGGTGATGTCGGTATGGGTGAGATGCACGACAAAGTAAGTGGCCAACGCCGTGAGGAAAGCGAGCATGGCCAGCTCCACCAAATGCGGCGGGATGACCGCCACATCAAAGGTGACGTTCAGGGCCATGGCGATGCCGCTAAAAATAGCGATGAGGCTAGTGACCAACCACCTTAAGCTTATATCCGACATGAGCGCTCCGTTTAGGCATTGGCCTATATCTTCAATGATACCTGACTATTGTTGCGCTGTTGGTGGGATTTTCTATCAAATCGGTTGGCTAAAGTTGTGGAAAAGGTTAATCCTCGTTCGGAGGCGGTAAAGGCAAGGTGAAGGCGATGCAAGCGCCGGGCAAAGGGCCATCTGGCTCTACCTCGATAGTCCCGCCATGCGCCTTGACGGCCAACTTGCAAAACGCCAAACCTAATCCACTGCCGCGGCCGCCCCGTTCGGGTCGGGTGTTTTCGATTTGCTCAAACTCCTTGAAGATGACATCGCGCTTATCTAGGGGGATGCCCGGCCCCGTATCGCAAATGCGGACGCGCACCCGCTCGGCTTGTTGGGCGGGGATCGTATCGGCCGTGACCAGCACTTGGCCGCCTTTGGGCGTATATTTGAAAGCGTTATCCACCAGATTATCTACCACCCGTTCGATGAGTTCAACATCCGCATAGACGTTCAAATCGGTTGGGACGTTGTTAGTGATGGTGATTTGGACATCTTCAAAGACGCTCATCTTGGGCAAAAGCACATTGGCGATAATTTGGCTGAGCGATGCAACGGCGAAGTTAGGTTGCAGTTTATCGCCTTTGGCGATGTCTAACAGGGTGTTGACGCGCTTGAGGACGATGCGGGCGTTGGCCAAGCCGGCATCGGTGAGCGCCAGCAAATCTTTTTTGTCCACGCTGTCATCATCCATCAAATGGATGAGGTCGAGGGCGAACGTGAGTCCGCTAATCGTGGTGCTGATGGGGCCGCGCAAATCGTGATAGACCATTTCGCTGACCTTTTTACGGTATAGCTCGATAGCCTTATCTTCGGTGATGTCGTGCAGGGCCAGCAGGCGGCCGATGATACGGCCAGCCCGATTATACACCGGAGCGCCTACCTCTTTAATATATAGCGGCTCTGGGCGATTAGTCAGCACATATTCGCGTTGGGTGATGCGTTGCGGCTCGGTGCGGAGGATGCGGGCCATGTTCCGCAATTCCTCGTCAATGCCAGCCGGGTTATCGTCTAGGGTGTTGGTGTAATCGAACAGGACGCGGGCGAAGTTTTCGCCGATGCGGTCGTTGAGGTCGATACCTAACAAGCGTTCCGCGGCGATGTTGGCCTCTAGCAGGCGCATTTCGCTATCCAACAAGATGATGCCGTCGCGGGTGGAATCGAGGATGGCGCGCATACGGTCGTTGTTGGCGCGCAGGCGGTCGTTGAGCAAGGCATTTTCTAACAGGGCGCGCGCTTGGATGCTGAATAATTCCACCGCGCCCCGTAGTCGGTCGGAAAAATGCCCGCGGTCGTCGAAAGTCACACAAAGAATCTCGGTAGCTTCCTCGCTGATGGCCAGCGGCAGGGCGATGAGCCGTTGGTAGCCGATTTGTTCAATATCTTCGAGGCCTGCGTAAAAAGGGTCACTGGCAATATCGGCTACGAACAAGATATGCCCGTCACGCATCACCGATGTGATGAGGTCATCGGGGACGAAAATAGCGGTATTCTGATAGGCCGCTCCATTCCATTGTTGACCAGAGCGCACCAAAATACGCCCCGATTCTTCATCTTTATAGAACAACACACAGCCTTTGGCGGCGAAAATTTGCAAGGCGCTTTGGGCTAGGGCGGTGGCTAGCTCGCGCATATTAGCCGCCTTGGCCGATTTGAGGGCCATATCGCGCAGGAGGGTTAAAATCTGAATTTGGTGTTCGTGGTCTTCGATGAGGCGGGCGTTTTGGATGCTGATAGTGGCGTGGTCGGCGAGGCTACGGATGAAGCTCACCTGCTCTTGTGTGAAGAAGTCGGGTTGTTCGCTTTCGAGGTTCAAGACGCCAATCACCCGCTCGTCTTTGATGAGCGGCACGCCCAAAATGGAGAGAAAGCGGTCTTGGGCGGCGGGCGCTGGGCGGTTGGTGATGATAATAGGCTCGCGGGTGCGGACCACTTCGGCGATGACTTGGCGCTCTTGGGGGTGGATTTGATAAGCGTCATCGGTGCGCCCGTTGGCGGTGCGCTCCACCACCTGATAGCCCCCCCCTTCCAACAGGGTCAGCATGGCGCGGTCGGCTTGGGTGGAGCGGATGGACGCATCAAGCACATTGCCGATGATAATATCGAGTTTTAGGGAGCGGGAAATTTGTTGGGCGATGTCTTCGATGACGGATAGATGTTGCAAACGCTGGACGAGCGCTTCTTCTGTCAGGGTGTAAATTTGGGCGTTCTGGAGTTGGGCGGTGATTTGGTTGGCGGCCATCTCGATAAGTCTGCGGTTGTTATCGCTGAAATGGCGCTCTTGCTGGTGCCCCAAGAGGAGCACCCCCAAACTATCGCCGGCCACGACCATAGGTAAAATAATGCAGATGGCGAGGTCTTTTTGGCTCATGAAGTCGCGCAGTGGGGCGCTGATGTCTGCGGCGTCGCGGTGGTAAATCGGGAAAGTGTCGCTCGCGCGGTGTTGTAGCAGTTGTGCTATTTCCGCTATGGCGGATATATCCCATTCTGTGGTGGACAGGCGGGCATCATCATGGGTCTGGTATAAACGCAAGCGCTCGCGGCCGGGGACGACCAAGCCGATGAAGACATCCGTAATGTCTATCATCTGTTTGAGCACCTCAGCCGTGGCAACGATGACCTGTTCTAGTTCAAGGCTGGTGCTGGCCATGCGGGAAAGGTACACCAACTGCGCTTGCTCAGACGCATAAGATTTTAGCGCCTTCAACAATTCGGCGTTATCCAACGCCGCGGTGACCTGATTAGCCAGCATCTCCAACAAATCGAGTTCGGGCTTTTGGTAGTAATAAGGCGCGGGATGTGCCAAGACCATATAGCCAACGGGGGTATTGCCAGAGCGTAAGGGGATGATGGCATAAGCGCCTAAGCCTAAATCGCGCGTTTGGCCCGCCATCGGGTCGGGCAGGGTGGCCGTATCGGTCACGATAATTAGCTCTACTGTCCCGCGCTCCATGTGCGCTTGCCACAGCTGGCGATAGCGTTCTTGTGCCTCTCCCAGACCGCTATTATAGGCTAGGGTGATGCGGTCGGCTTGCGTAGGGCTGATGAGATACAGGGCGCAGTGTGGAGCGCGGGCGATAGTCATGGCCGTTTGGCAAGCGAGGCGGATAGCTTCCTCGCTATCCAGATTGAACAGCACATTCTGCACCGATTGGTTGATTAAGGATAATTGATGAGCAATGCGGGTGGTGCGGTCGTATAAGCTGGCGTTGCGGATGGCCAGCGCGGCTTGGTTAGCAATCGTCTGTAGAATTTTGATGTCTTCTTCGACGATAGCGGCGGGGTTGCGTTCATGGTAAACGCTCATCACGCCGATGAGCTTGCCGCTGACGATGAGCGGGACGCCCAGATACACCGCGGATTCTACGGCGCTAGGGGCGATACCCAATTGCGCCAACCGTTGGTCATCGCTTTTGTGGATGAGGAGCGGCTTTTTATCGCGGATGATGCTATCGGTGATGCCATTGTTGAGCTTGCGCGCTGGCCACACCACCTTCTGCCCGTCTTTGACCACCAGCCGATAATCCACCAACTCCCTTGTTTCGTCGTATAAAGCGATGAGGAACGTGGTTGCGTCCACAATCTGGCTGACTTCGCGGTAGATGCTTTGCAAGACGTCATCTAGTTCCAGATTGGCGGAGATGCTTTGCCCAACGCGGTTGAGGGTAGATAATTCGCGCAGGCGCTGGATGAGGCTGGTTTGGGCGCGGCTGACCTGATAATAACGGAAGAACTGGAACCACACCAAGCCTAACAAGATGAGATAAGCTTCTAGGCCGATGCGGAAGTAAACATGCGCCACCAAGGGCGGCACAAACCACAACACCACCTCAAAGATGAGGCCGCGCCATTCAAATAGGGACATGGGCGCTTGGGTGAAAAAACGCCCTAACCACTGGCTGATGCCATAGGCAAGGGCCATGCTGGCCAAAAAGGCGGCGATATAGCGGGTGTCGTTATCCATCAGCGGGATTTGCCCGCCCAATTCCACATAGAGGATGAAGCCCGCTATAGCCCCCAAGCCGCTGATGCCCACGCGCCCTAAGTAGTTGATGCGAAAAGCATCGGAATATGTATGCGTGCACGATTTGGGAAAGAGGAAGCGCAAACTGCACCCCAAAGCGCCGATGATGACGATGAGCAAGGCAGGGGCCAAGCCCAACAACAACCAACAAGACGCTATCACCAAGGTCAAATAGCCCGACCAAAATTGTTGCTGGAGCGGACCCGCTAAGTAGGTGGCGACCGCATAGGTGAGCAAAAGCGATAAAAAAATGGCGAAGGTGTAGGGTGTCAGGAAGATGACGCTGGTAGGTTCTAGCAAGGTAATAGCAATGATGAAGGGCACGTATCCCGGCCAAAAGCGGGATAATCCTTGTTGTTGCCCTTGCTGTGCCGTTTTCATCACCTAATATGCCATCTTTGACCCGCTGAATTACGACATAATTATAATACAAGATTGATTCATGAGAAATAGGGGTTTAATTGTTAATCATTGTGCCTTAATTTGTTAGGCGTTTGTAAGGCGGCGCCCCCGTACAGCACCCCTTGCGCGGCCGCCAACCCCAACAACCACCAAAACAGAAAGGCGAAACGGTCCCACAGACGGATAGCATCGCCCAATCCGAAGATCATATGCGCCAACAACCCCAAAGCCACGCTCAGGCTGAGGACGCGCGCGGCCCGCTCGTCGGAGCGCCAGCCCCGCCACAGGGCCCAAGCGGCTATACCATGCCAAAGCGCATAGATGAACAAACCGGGCAAGCCCATATCGGCGCTGATGTCCACCCATTCGTTATGCGCATGCGGCGGGGCGGTATTGCTTTGGGCGTAATGCGGGATGATGTAGGGTTCACGGCGCACCACGCTACGGAATAAAGACATGCCTACGCCGGTTAGCGGATAATCGCGCAACATCTTTAGGCCGCTCTCCCAAATTTGGAAGCGGGTAGCAAAAGTGGTCTCGTCGCGGCTGGTTAAACCACCCTCTATATCTTCTCCGCGGAGCGCAGAAGCGCCGATGAGTTGGCTATCGGCGATGTTGACGGGGAAAACGTTAAAGAGCACCAAAGCCTGCACAAGGATGAGCGCGCCGCTAGCGGCCAAGAGCACAGCGCGCGCGCGGCGCGTTTGTGGCAAGAGCCACGCCCCCAATAGGGACGACAGCAAAACGCCGCCCAAAGCGAAGCGGCTTTGCCCCAACACCAAGGCCAGCAGAGCCAACACCCCCGCGCCCAGCGCATAAGCGCGCCAAACCCGGCCCCATGGATAAAAAACTAATCCCAAAGCCAAAGGGCAAACCCACGCCAAAGCCCCGCCAATTTCATTAGGGTTGAAGGACAGCGCGGCGTCTGGTAGGATGTCCCCATAAGGGAGGCGGGGCAACAAATGGATGAGCGGCTCTAGCGCAACGCTCTTGACATGCCATTGGGTCGCCGTGAGCGCCAATAAAGCCACTATAAATGTAATTATTATACTAACAATTAATAAGGGTTGGAGCGTCCGCCATGCGCGGGCGAAGCTGGCGAAATGCCAAACCAGAAACATACCCATTAAGGGGCGGCACACCAGCACCCAAAACTCGGCGCGTTGGTTGGGGGCGTAGGCCCAATTGAAGAGCATCGCCAAGAAAAAAGCGACAAAAGCGGCATCAAAAGGGGTGCGCGGCCACAAACGCCGAAAAAACAGGGCTTTGGCGCTGTAAATGGGAATCGCCAACAGTAAAAGCCATACCCAACGGTCGCGGATGGGCGGGGAATGATGCCAAAAGGCGACGATGAGCGCCACAAGCCATAACGACTCTAGCGCCAAAACGGCGTACAGAATCAGACGTTGGGGGCGCTGTGTAGGGGAATGAATCGTTAAAATCGTTTAATACTCCTCAATATATCATCAGATTAACGTTCACATACACTATTTTTTGACGTGATTTACGTCATATGGTATATTGGCCTAGTAAGTTTGTGTCATTAATTATAACTTCTAAAACATGATAATTAGCAATAACTTTATTCACTTTGCCATTATTGGAAGCACCTTGAATAATTCCTAAGGAATCCTATTATGCTATACCAAGAAGTCACTAACGTTTCTTTTGAATCCTTCCGAGAAGCCTCCGCAGGTCATAAGGTTATCCTGCTGTATCCGTGGTCTAACCATCGCAACCTCTTTTTGAGCTATTTTCTCAACGATGCCAAAGAGGGTTTAGTATACTATCGAGTGCCGAGCGAGCAATACAACCTTAGGTCATGGGTGACGGAGATGGCGCAAGAATTCGCCCGCGTCCTAGAAGGTTTCGGTAAAGCGGTCGCTTCTTTGCCGCCCAAGGCTAGCCCTACCCAACTAGCGGAGGCGTTGATGTCCGACTTCGCGGCTTTGCAACGCGAACGCATCGTATTATACATTGATGAGTTGGACCGCGTGCCCCAAGATAGCGATTTCCGCGAATTCATGGAGGCCTTGGTATCCGCGATGCCGCCGCACCTGCAACTCGCGGTCAATTCGCGCATGTTGACCTATGAGCCATGGGCGCAAATGGTGCAAAAGGGCGATGCGGTCATCCTCGGCACGGCCCACCGCCGCAATAACCTGATGTTCACGGTGGAAGAAACGCCGCACCCGCAACTCGAAGTGTACGCTTTCGGCCGCGGCTATGCCCTCACTAATGGGCAAATGATAGAAAATTGGGATGGGGCTTTGCCGCGCAACCTCTTTTTCTATTTCATAGATAACCCATTGCTGACCCGCGACCAAATTTTTGAGACCTTCTGGCCTAAGTTATCGGTCAAAGAGGCGACCAACGTCTTTCACGTCACCAAACGCAAAATCACCGAGCGCATCTCCCACAAAGTGGAAGACCCCGAAAATTACGAACTGACCCGCTATTCGGCCGGCTTCTATATGCCTAGCGATAAATTGGTGCGCCATTACGATGTGGCCGATTTTGAAGAGGCGGTAGAACACGCTCTAGTGATGGACGACGAGCACGAGCGCGAAAAGCTCTACCGCCGCGCCATTGATATTTACAAAGGGCCGTTCCTGAAAACGATTAATATGCCGTGGGTGCTCAAGCGGCGCGCGGAATTACAAGCCAAATATGCCGAAACGCTCATCGGCATGGGGCGCATTTATAAAGCGCGCAACCAACAAGAAGAAGCGCTGGGCTACTTCACCCGCGCCCTTAAAGAAGCACCACATCGCGAAGATATTCACCGCGAAGTCATCGCTATTTATATCAACATGGGGCGCCCCTACGACGCTAAAGAGCAATACCGCAAGCTAGAGGAATTCCTACAGCAAACCGTAGGCATACAGCCTTCTAAAGAGACCCGCGAATTGCTGAAGATTCTGGAGATGTGACCGTCGCTCTGGTGATAGGCACATGAACAGTTGATAAAGCGCCCTTCTGTTGCATATCCTCCGCGGGGCGCTTTTTTGTTAGCGAAGCGGCATTCTAGCCCCTATTCATGGTATAATGCGCTCATGGATAATCTGCCGAATTCACCGCAAACACGCTTGCCATTAGACCACGTCGGCATGTTGGCCGCGAGCGTGATATTAATGGCTGTGGCTTGGTTTGGCCTGTGGCAGTTGGTGACTACCCGCTTGCCGCGCATCGGCGGCGAACTGTGGCTATTCTTCATCCTCTTACAATTAGCCGTGACCAGTACCGCCATCCCCTTTGTGCGGTATCTGAATGTGCGCTTCACCCCCCTGCACCAAGATCCGCCGCCCAGCGGGGTTATCGTGCGGCAAAGCGTTTGGGTGGGCTTATTCGTGGTGACTTGCGCGTGGTTGCAAATCCCGCGGGCGTTATCGTTACCGGTGATATTTTTTCTATCGCTGGTCTTCATCGTCCTAGAGGCATTTTTGCGCTCGCGCGAAGCGATAAGCGAATGACAACCGCCATGATAGAAAGTTACGCCCGCGCATGACGCCCCCCGACCGCCGTCGCCGATTGCCTGCTGTGGATAAATTATTGCAGGACCCGCACTGCCAAGATTGGATGAGCGCCTACGGACGGGCGGCCGTTGTGGCGGCCGCGCGCGCCGCCTTAGCAGACGCTCGCGAGGCGTTGCGGGCGGGCGCGAGGGTGGATAGCGACCAAAACGCCCTGCTGAAAGCGATAGAAGCCCGCTTGGCGGAGCAATACACGCCCTCTTTAAGGCCGGTCATCAACGCCACTGGGGTTATTATCCACACCAATTTAGGGCGCGCGCCTCTATCCGCAGAAGCGCGCGCGGCTGTCCAAGCTATCGCTATGGGGTATAGCTCGTTAGAATACGACCTCGCCCAAGGGCAACGCGGGAGCCGTTATCTGCATGCCGAACCCGCCCTGTGCGAGCTAACAGGGGCCGAAGCGGCGTTGGTGGTCAACAATAACGCCGCGGCGCTAGCGCTCATCGTATCGGCATTGGCGGTAGGGCGGGAAGTGGTGGTCTCTCGCGGGCAATTGGTGGAGATTGGGGGCGGCTTTCGTATACCGGATGTGCTCACCCACAGCGGGGCGCGCTTGGTAGAAGTGGGGACGACAAACCGCACGCGCCAAGCCGATTACGCCGCGGCCATCACCCCGCAAACGGCCTTCCTCTTGCGCGTCCACGCCTCTAACTTCAAACAAATCGGCTTTGTGGAAGAAACCCCGTTACAGGAGCTAGCGGCTTTGGCCCGTGAACGCGGGGTCTATTTGGTGGATGATTTGGGCAGTGGCGCGCTATTGCCCACCGAAGCGCACGGTCTGGGTCACGAACCCATGCCGCAAGAGAGCATCGCTGGGGGCGCGGATTTGGTGGCCTTCAGTGGCGATAAGCTGTTGGGCGGGCCGCAAGCGGGTATCATCATCGGGCGGCGGGCGCTGATAGAAACGCTAAAACGGCATCCCTTGGCGCGGGCGTTGCGCGCGGATAAGTTGTGCTATGCGGCTTTGGGGGCCACGCTCGACCATTACCGCAAAGGGCAAGCCCAAACGCATATCCCGATATGGCAGATGATAACACGCCCGCTAGACGACATCCGCGCCACGGCAGAGCGCTGGGCGGCCCAACTGGGCGGGTCGGTCGTCCATGGCGCATCCACGGTGGGCGGGGGGAGCTTGCCGGGCGACACGCTACCGACGTGGCTAGTGGCGCTGGAGGTGGCCCAACCGCAGGCGCTAGCGCAACGCCTGCGCGCGGCCACGCCGCCGATCATCGTCCGCATCGCGGATGGCAAAGTGTTCATAGACCCGCGCACGGTGTTGAAATATCAAGAACATGAATTTTTGGATTTATTACTTAACATTAAGTAAAATTTTGCTGTATTACGCTACATAATATAGGCATCATTTAGATGAGGTTGATTTTACATCGCTGATGCCCGTCACTTTTACATGGGATAACCCCCAAAAAACCATCGGTTTGTTCACCTTTAACGGTCGTTGGAAATGGTCTGAATATTGGGAACGTCACTACGAAGTCGAACGCGAGCTGACCGAATTCTCGCATACGGTGCATTTCATCGTCTATATAGCTGATGATGTGCCGCCGAACTATTTTCCGCCGAATATCTTGCCCTCCGTCCTCAAGATTTACCGCAATCCGCCTGTCAACGTTGGCCGAACAGTCATTATATCCGGGGGCTACCTGATTGTGCGGCCCATCTATGAAATGATTCGGCGGCTTTACCCGCACATCGCCGAGCGCTTCGCCTTCGCCGACGACCTCGACGAGGCGCGGCGGCTACTGGTGGGTGACCAAGGACCATGACCACGAGGCGGCGCGGCTAACCGTGGATAAAACGTAACGCTAACGCGCGTTAAAAATGAACATTGAGACGATAAAACGCCGCTTTAACACACCCTCGATAACTGACTTAAACGCGCTATCGCTTAGCGCCTGCACAAAGCATATTTTGAAGTTAAGCGACTGCGTGGACGCGCTCCCTAGCCCTTCACTACAATGTGCGTGGCAGTAAAGCCCTTAGCGAAGCCCTTAATGTAGAAAGGACTAGGAGAAACGTTATGTCATGGTTGAACCGTTTATTTGGTGGGGACACGGGCGGCCACCCGCATCCCCGATTGAAAGCAAGAGGCGTGGACACCTCTCACCTGAGGGATTATAAACGGCGAATCGCCGCGCGGCAAAATGCGTTTTGGTTGGGTGTGCTGATGTCTTGCGTGTGGTTGTGTTTTATCGTGCCTGTGCAGGGGCAAAGCGGTGAACCGGTGACCGTGGTTGACGCCTTTGGCGAGACCGTCACCATTAGCGATAGCTCGCGCATCGTCACCGTGGGCGGGCCAGTGACCGAGATTGTCTTCGCCTTGGGGGCGGGCGACCGCGTGGTCGCGCGCGATGATTCCAGCCTATATCCGCCAGAGGTGAACGCCCTAGAATCGGTGGGCTATGTCCGCACGCTATCCGCCGAGCCAGTCTTGGCGACAGCGCCAACGCTCATCATCGCTGAACCGGATGCCGGCCCGCCAGAGGCGGTAGAGCAATTGCGCGCTTCGGGCGTGACCTTTTTGATTGTGCCACACCAAGATTCTATCGAAGGGGTTATCGAGACCATTACCACTATCGCCACGGCGCTAGGGCGAGAAGCAGAAGGGGCCGCGCTCATCGAACAGATAGAAGCCGATTATGCCGCCGCGCAAGCCCTGCTAGAGACGATTGAAAGCCGCCCGCGCGTGATGTTCATCTACGCCCGCGGGGCCGGCGCCGTCAGCGTCGCGGGGACGAACACTAGCGCAGATACCATGATAGCGCTCGCCGGCGGCGAAAACGCCGTGACCGAGTACGAAGGCTATAAACCCATCACGGCGGAAGCGGTGGTCGCCGCCCAGCCAGACGTCATCTTGCTGATGTCGCGCGGGTTGGATAGCTTGGGCGGTGTGGATGGCTTGCTAGAACAACCGGGCATCGCCCAGACGCCCGCGGGCGAAAATCGCCGCGTCGTGGCGATGGATGACCTTTATCTGCTGGGGTTCAGCACGCGCACCGGGACGGCCGTTCTAGACCTCGCCTACTTGTTGCACGACGAGCTAGAGCCGCCGCTCCTGACGCTTTTACGGGCCGATGGACGCTTTAATACCTTGCTGAAAGCGATAGACGCAGCCGGTCAAACCGCCTTGTTGAGCGGCGATACCCCCTATACGCTATTCGCGCCCACAGACGAGGCCTTCGCCGCTCTGCCACCGGGGATGTTGGATGGCCTGATGAGTAGCACCATCTCGCTACAGGCGGTGCTATCGTATCACATCCTAGAAGGGCGCGTGCTGGCGGAAGATGTGGTCGCGCTGGATGGCCAAACGGCGCAGACGCTCTACCCTGATGGCACTTTGCAAGTCTCGGTCGGCGATGCGGGCGTGATGCTCGATGATAACGTTATGATCATCGAGACCGACAAAATCGCTGGCAATGGGGTTATCCACGTGATAGATAACGTACTTGTCCCGCAACGTCCACGATGAGCGCCGCGCAACTGACGACAAAGGGCGGTCGCCAACAGGCGGCCCCCTTCCTACATATGCACAAACGTTACCGCCGTCTGGTCGCTCTGCCGCTGTTGTGGGGGCTATTGTTGGCGACGATACTATTAGCGGTGGGCATCGGCGCTGTGCCCATCCAGCCAGAGCAAGTCGCGGCCATCCTGCTCAAGCAGTTGGGTATCGAAACGGGCATCGTCTACGAAGCGCGCCAAGAATCGGTGCTGATGGTCATTCGTCTGCCGCGGGTCGTGGCCGGGGTGTTGATTGGCTCGTCGCTGGCGGTATCGGGCACGGCGATTCAAGGCTTATTCAGAAACCCCTTAGCCGACCCTGGCCTAATAGGCATTTCCAGCGGTTCGGCGCTGGCGGCGGCGGGTATCATCGTCTTGGGCAATGGGGCCTTGCGGGGCATCGTCGCCATCTTCGGCGATTTAGCGCTCCCCTTGGCGGCCTTTGGCGGCGGCTTTCTGACCACACTACTCATTCACCGCTTGGCGACGCTGGGCGGGCGCACGAGCGTACCGACGATGTTATTAGCGGGCATCGCCATCAATGCGCTATCTGGGGCGGCGATAGGTCTGCTAACATTTATCGCCACCGATGACCAACTGCGCGACCTGACCTTTTGGAGCTTGGGCAGTTTAGGGCGGGCCAATTGGCAGATGATAGCCGCTATGTTGCCATTTATCTTGGCATCTTTGCTCTTTATGCCCTTGCTGGCGCGCGCGTTAAACGCTTTTTTGCTGGGCGAATCGGAAGCGGGGCATTTGGGCGTGAATGTGGAGCGGGTGAAGACTTTGGTTGTGACGCTGGTGGCGCTGGCGGTGGGGGCGGGCGTGGCCGTGGCGGGCATCATCGGTTTCATCGGTTTGGTCGTGCCGCATTTGATTCGCTTGTTATGGGGGCCGGACCATCGCTTGGTGCTACCCGCTTCGGCATTGCTGGGGGCAAGCTTGTTGGTGGGCGCGGATTTGCTGGCGCGCACTATCGCCGTACCGGCCGAAGTGCCGCTAGGCATTGTGACGGCGTTGGTGGGCGGGCCGTTCTTCCTATGGCTACTCCTGCGCGACCGCGGCAAGATGAGTTTATAACGAGGAGGCATCGCACCGATGACATTAGAAGCGCGCCATCTCAGCTTTGGAATAGGCGCTACAAGCCTGATTAAAGATGTATCGCTAGCGATACAAGCGGGGGAACTGGTGGCGGTCGTGGGCGCGAATGGCGCGGGCAAAACCACCCTACTGAGGCTATTAGCCGGCGAACTGACGCCAACCCACGGCGCGGTTTTGCTGGACGGACGGCCTATCGCCCAGTGGACTAAGCGCGATTTAGCCCGCAGGCGCGCCATCCTGCCGCAAAGTTCCGCGCTGGCTTTCGGATTCAGCGCCTTGGAAGTGGTTTTGATGGGGCGCACCCCCCACCTTCGGGGCCTTGAACGCCCTGAAGACTATGACATCGCCTACGAGGCGTTGGACGCCACCCAAGCGCGCCATCTCGCGCAACGGTCGTATATCACGCTTTCCGGGGGAGAAAAGCAGAGGGTGCAATTGGCGCGGGTGTTGGCCCAAATCTGGCAAGCGACCGAAACGCGCTATCTGCTCCTCGACGAGCCGACCAATAACCTCGATCTCGCCCACCAGCACGGGACGCTAGACATCGCTGTACATTTTGCGCGGCGCGGCGTCGGGGTGCTAGCCATTTTGCACGACCTCAACCTTGCGGCACAGTACGCCGACCGCATCTTGATACTGAAAGCGGGTCAGGTGCTGGCGATGGGCGCGCCAACCGATGTTATGACCCCCGACATAGTGTACAATGCTTTCCATATGTCCGTCATGGTGGAATCGCACCCCTGTTTAAATTGCCCGCTCGTCATCCCTCTACCGCAACAACATTTCATTAAGGAGCTTGAATCATGATAGTGACCTGTAACCGTATTCCCGTCAATCCGCAACACGCCGCCGCTTTTGAGGAGCGCTTCGCCGACCGTGCTAGCCTAGTAGATGGCATGCCGGGCTTTATCTCTTTCCAGCTCTTGCGCCCCCAAAAAGAAGGCGACCCCTACGTAGTGATGACCTTTTGGGAGAGCGAAGCGCATTTTAAGGCGTGGACAGAGTCGCCCGAATTCAAAGAAGGGCATGCGCGTTCGGGCACATTGCCGCCGCAAACCTTTTTAGGGCATCCCAAATTAGAAGTGTATGAAGTCATCCAAAGCACAACTAAAATCGAACGGGCGACCGAATCTTGACCGGTCATATTGGGCGAATAGTAGCCACTCATCGGATATATTCGTATGGAGACATCGGTTTCTCGAACGCATATCCACATTAGGTCTGTAGCGCTCCCCTCTGAACATGGGGGCTGGGGTTTTCTCATCGAGCCTATTTTACTGGGTCTGTTGGTAGCCCCCACATGGGGGGGATTCTTGTTAGCGCTAGCGGCTGTTGGGGTTTTTCTGCTCCATCAGCCGTTAAAAATCGCGGTCAAAGACCGCATCAAAGGGCATCGTCCGCCGCGGGCGCGGTGGGCAGAGCGTTTCGTCATCCTGTATGGTCTGCTGGCGCTCGCGCCGATGTCCCTATTACTGCTGATGACCACGGGCGATTTTTGGGCGCCCATCTTATTAGCGACCCCCTTTGCCATCGTGCAACTGGCCTACGATGCCCGCAACCAAAGCCGCCAATTGGCCGCGGAGGTGTGCGGCGCGTGGGCGCTAGCCATGATAGCGCCGTCTATCGTCATGGTGGCGGGCTGGTCGTTGGGCCAAGGCTTGGCGCTGTGGCTCATCCTCGCCCTGCGCGGGGGCACATCCATCTTGTATGTGCGCGCGCGTTTGCAGTTGGAACACGGCAAACCCGCTTCGCGGCAAGTTGTCTGGCTGGCGCACGGGTTAGCTATGGTCGCGCTCATCGCGCTGTATGGCTGGCAACGCATCCCATGGCTGACCTTGGCGGCCTTTGGGATGCTGTGCGGGCGCGCTGTGGTGGGCTTGTCGCGCTATCGCAAGCCGCGGGCGGCAAAAATCATCGGCTTTCAAGAATTGGGCTACGGCTTGGCGACCGTTTTCAGCGTGGCGTTGGGTTATGCGCTGAGCGGATGATTTTCAACGAAAGCCGAACACAACACGAAAACAGCTTGCTCTACGACCAGAAAGTGAAGGGAACATGTCGCATCACGTATTAATCGCCTATCATCAAATCCCCACCCTCGGCGTCGTCAACGCGGATGCGTTGGAGCTAACGGCGCAACTGGACACACCCGGCAGAGTGGCTGTATTGGGCGTATCGGGGCACGGGCGTTATGGGTTTGCCGTGCATCGCGATGATCACTGCGTGAGCATCGTGGACGCGCGCGATTTATCGCGCCTTCGCGTCGTCCCGACCGAGCAACAGCCCACGCATTTCCACGCGCACGGGCATCATGTGGTCATTTTTAATGATGGCAGTGGCAGTGTCTGCCTATTCGACGAGCGCGAGATGACGTATCCGCCGCGCATCATCCCAGTCGCCCAACCTGACCACGGCTCGGCCGTGGTGATAGATGGCTATCTATTGGCCGGACACCTGCGTTTAGGGCGTGTTGACCTCTACCATATCGAACAGGGGGTGTTCATCGCGCAATGGGACTGCTGTCCGATACTACACGGGGCGGCGCAAATCGGCGAGGTGGCGTTGTTTGGGTGTAGCGATGGCGTCCTGCTCATCAAAAAGCGAGCAGGACAGTTCGATGCGGTCAAGCTCAGTTATCCCGATGACGCGCCCGCGCAGGCCCGCGTCGGTCTATGGGCAACCCACCCTAACGCGCCCTTCGCGCTGGGCAATTTTGGCGAAGGGCTAATGCTCATCCACCCCGCTCAAGAATCCTCACAGGCGATACGTTTAGGCGCGCATCCGCTCAAATTCGCTTTTGATACGACGGGAACAAGCGCCTATGTCCTGACGCATGACGGGGTTTTGTCGGAGCTGAAGATGCCGAACGGGGAGATTATCCGCTCGATGGCCCTTTGCGACGCTGTGGAGCGGCCGCGGGGGCCAGATGGCAAAGCGCGCCCGACTTTCGCGTTAAATGAGGACAAGCTATGGGTAGCCGAGCCCAAAGCGCAACAATTGATAGCCCTATCGTTGATGGATTGGCGCATAGAGGCGAAAATAGGCTTACCGCACCCGCCATTAGGCTTAGTCTGTTTGTGAAGCATAGAAGCATGAATTGAGGAGAAACCCCACCTTGACCGCGCCTTTCATCGAAAAAATGGATGCGCTGATGATGCGTTTGTTGTGGTTGCCAACCACCCCGCCCATAGCCGATTCCGCACAAGGGGCGCAACAGGCAGAACGCGCCTTCGGCTTTTCTTTGATATTTTCGGGCGTGCGCTGTATTCTGCAATACGCCGTACTGCCTTTTGTCTTGCCCCTCATCGGCATTGCTAGCGAAGTGGCGCTACCTATTTTGCTCCTCATCAATGGGCTAGCGATAGTGGCGATTGTCTTCAGCCTGCGGCGTTTTTGGCGCATCCGTTATTCGCATCGCTGGCAATATCTCATCGTGGCTGTAGCGGCTTTGGTCATCTTGATAGCGTTCACCCTTTTTGATTTGCAGACGCTGGCGCAGAATGGGACGGCATGAGGCGGGGCCGAAGCGCCCTATGACCGCCCTCTGCGGGCCCCGACAATGGGCCGGGGCCACAGATGATAGCGCTTGAGGGGAACGGCGGACTTCAACCACAGGCCCCTTTGTTGAGGACGTAACGCAAAGTAGAGATATTATCGTTCTCGTTGGTCTCTTGCACGTTGCCGTTAGCGTCTAGCACCACCCAAATTTCATGTTCTTCATCAAAATAGGTGCTGACGGTGAGCGGGATGACGGCCGTGAATTGCCCGCCCACGGGTAAAATCGGGAAGCTCCCCACCGTCGTTTGGGTCGTCGTGCCGCTGGCCACGTGCACATCGCGCACGCTAATCGTCCCGCCGCTGAGCGTGGCGGCCGTGCCATTGTTTTCCACCCCCACGTAAACGGTGAAGGTTTGGTTACATGTCGGTTGGCTGGGGTCTAGGTAGAAGGCGACGAAGTGCAAATTGCCGGACGGTAACGGTGTGGCGGTGGCGATAGGGGTAGGCGGCGGGGGCGGGTTGACCCGTTGCACGCTACGAATATCGCCCGAAGCCGATACCACGCTGGGCGCGACAAAACCCCGTTTGCCATCCGGCAGTTCGATATAGTACCAACCCGTGCCAAAGCTACTAACGCCGATAACATCCACACTTTGCCCCGCTTCCAAAAATCCTACGACCTTGTATTGGGTGCTATCCCCTTCGCGCACGTTGGCATCTACAAGGGCCGTCACCCGCGGCGAGCGTTCTAACGGGGTGGGCGTGGGCGCTAGGGTTGGCCGCGCTTGGATGTTGAGGGTGGGGGTGGCCAACGGCGGCAAGGCCGGGTCGCGGACGAATTGCGGCGGGTTATTTTCTACGCGCAAGGGGCTGACGACGAAAAATTGCGGGCCGCTAGGGGTATTCACCGCTAAACGCAGTTCGTAAAGCCCATCCAAAATGCCTATGGTGGTATCCCACACCCCTAGCACCCCGTCCGTCACTGGCTGGGCGCTCACGGTTGTTGCCGGAAACCACGGGCGATTTTCATCGGCGGGGGCATCTTCGCCGAAGACCAGCGGGCGATATTGCACGAAATAGTTCGTCATACCCGTCACGGCCGCCGTGCCACGAATCTCTACTACACCGGATAATAGATATACGGGCGGCGGCCAGCTAATATTCGCTTGCGGGTCTACTTCGCCGCCCGATGGCTGTATCTCTTGGGCGTGTAGCGCGCTGACCAGCGTCAGACATAGGATAAGCCATAGCCCTAAATAGCGTTTTTTATTCATAAACAACCTCCTTCAAGATAACACCATACCCATTATCATACGGCAAGCCCGCCGCTTTTACCCGTCGCTTACCCTACGGGCGGTTGTAAAGAAGTTCTAAAAAATTTTGATGCCAGAACGGCCTAACGGTCTACTGTCGAAGCAACCGATAACGGCCGCGCTGGCCTAAAGGCTGTTGGATTATGCCCCAAAATGGGTTACAGTTAGGGCGACGGTTCGGCAGAATGAACGACCAAGGATGTTCTTCATCACTAGTCTACGATGGATGCTGTTTAGCGCTATGTGTTTAGCCACTTTCAGCGCTGTGGCTGTGGGCGGCGCGGTCGCTATCGGGCATGGCGAATGGCTGGCTTTTTCGGGCCGGGTGGGGGCGCACGCCCAAATCTTTCTGCTCGATGTCGAACGCAATCTGCTATATCCCCTAACGCATGAAGCCATAGACCATTATCAGCCAGACTTATCGCCAAAGGGCGGGCGTATCGCTTATGTGCGCGGGCGCGACAACGAAGCCGATATTTGGGTGAAAGATATTTACACCAACGCCCTCCGACGCCTAACCCATAATGCCGTCGCCGATACCAACCCCGCCTGGTCGCCCGATGGCGATACCATCGTGTTCCAAAGCAACCGCGACGGCAACGCTGAGCTATATCTGATGAACGCCGACGGCCAACAGCTACGCCGCCTGACG
This sequence comes from Anaerolineaceae bacterium, assembly GCA_037441665.1. Taxonomy (GTDB): domain Bacteria; phylum Chloroflexota; class Anaerolineae; order Aggregatilineales; family Phototrophicaceae; genus JBBIRQ01. The sequence goes on from JBBIRQ010000018.1 coordinate 60,198, forward strand.
CATAACCAATTCCTCGATGGCGACCCCGCTTGGTCGCCCGATGGGCGCGAAATCGTCTATCGTTCTAGCGCCACCGGCTATAGCGAAATCTATCGCATGCGCGCCGACGGTAGCCATGTGCGCCGCCTGACCGATTTACGCAGTTGGGCGGAATCGCCGGCGTGGTCGCCCGATGGGTCGCTCATCGCTTTTACCTTATATCGTAACGTCCAGTGGGATATTTTTGTGATGACAATTGACGGTGGACAATTGCGCCAACTCACAGATAATAGCGGCCAAGATGAATATCCGGCGTGGTTGCCCCAAAGCGGCGCCTTCGTCTTTGAATCCACGCGCCAAAGCTTCCGACGCTTGTTCGTGTTGGACGTTTCCGCTGGGGTGGTGGACTCTGTGACGGGCCCCCTGTTGGCGGATGTCTCTGGCGAGGTGTTGCTCCGTTTCTTCGGCCCTTTGGTTGGCGCGCGACCCCGTTGGGATTTGCGTACCGATGAGCGCAACCCCACATGGAGGCACTGAGCATGTTGAATCTGGCATTACTGATAGAAGGACCGGTGCGCTCTGGCAAGACCAGTTTTATCCGCTCCTTGACGGGAGAATCGCCATTCCAAGATGACCCCATCGGCTTTGTGCAAGTGCGCCACGCCTTCGGCTTCGTGCGCGTCCCTATCAATCCCACGGTCACCTTGTATGTTGTGGCGCGCTTTCCATCGCAGGCCTTCCGTCTGGATGATTTCAATGTCCCTGTGCGCCCGCTCGGCGCTATCATCCTCGCCGATAGCGCCGCGCCTATCTGGTTTCCCAACGTGCGGCACATCCTCGCCAATTGGTATCAAGAACCCTATAACCAGTACCCGCACATCATCGCCGCCACCAAAACGGATAAAGCGGACGCCCGCCCCATCGCCGCTATCCGCGCAGAATTGCAAATCGCCCCCCAAACGCCCATCGTGCCTTGTGTCACCACCCAGCGGGAGAGCGTGCGCGCGGTTGTGCGGGCGCTTTTCGACGCGCACGCCCCCGATGACCCTATCATCGCGGATGTAGCCGCGGTCATCGCCCCTTGAGGAGCGCCGCCCAAGATGCCCAAATTGCTCTATATTATGCCCGCACGTCTACCCACCGAAAAAGCGCATGGGCTACAAATTGTGCAAAATTGCGAAGCATTCGCCGATGTCGGTTACAGCGTCAGCTTGTGGGTGGCGGCGTTGTGGAATCGCCAATGGCGACATGTCCGCGATGTCCACGCTTATTATGGCGTGCGCCCTAACTTCGTCATCCGTCGTTTGCCCGTGCTAGATTTGATGCCGTTGGCCGCGCGCCAGCCTTGGTTAGAGCGGTTCGCTTTTTATGGGCAGTTGCTCAGCTTTGCGCTAGCTGTGTTGCTCGCTTTATTGTGGGCGCGCGCGGATGTGTATTACACGCGCGACCGCTTCATCGTCCTGTTGTTGGGGCTAATCAAGCCGCGCCACGCCATCGCTTACGAAGCGCATTCCGCGGCGGAAGGGCGGCTAGGGCGGTGGGCGCAGGGGTGGGCCTTGCGGCGGGCTGGTAGCATCATCGCCGTCACCGCGCGCCTCGCCCAAGACCTCGTCGCGATGGGCGCGCCGCCCCAACGGGTGATGGTGGCGCACGATGGCATCCGCGGGGAACGCTTCCACAATTTGCCCAGCCAACAAGGGGCCCGCGACCAAATCGGATGGCCACAAGCGGCCTTCATCGTGGGCTATGTGGGGCGCTTGCAGACGATGGGCATGGATAAAGGCGTGGGGGCGTTGGTAGACGCTTTGCAGTACACGGGCGGGTACGCCCTCGGCCTCGTCGGCGGCCCCGACGCGCTAGCGGCAGAGGTGCGCGCCCAATGGCTGGCCCGCGGCGGCGCAGAATCCGCTTTTTTATATGCCGGCCATATCCCGCCGGAGCGCGTGCCGCTCTATTTACGGGCGATGGACGTTTGCGTTTTGCCGTTGCCTTTCACCACTCATTTTGCTTTTTACGCTTCGCCCTTAAAATTGTTTGAATATATGGCGGCCGGGCGGGCGGTCATCGCGAGCGATTTGCCCAGTTGGGCCGATGTCGTCACCCACGAGCAAACCGCCCTGCTGATACCGCCGAGCGACACCGCCGCCCTCGCGCAGGCTATCGCCCGCCTGAGGGATGACCCATCACTGCGCGAGCGCCTAGGCTCAGCGGCCCAAAAAGTGGCCCTCGCCCATTACACATGGTCGGCCCGCGCCGACCGCATCTTGGCGTTCATCGCCCAGCGCGCCCCCTAACGCAGTCCCCATAGGCGCCGCATCCCCTAGCTAGCCATGGCATTTGACAAAAACAAGCGTTCTGTGTTAGTTTAGAAAAAATGTGCGGTACATCTGTTCTATTTATTCATTCTATTCACCGATAGGATAAGCTGATGGCCGATGCCAACAACAAATTAGATAAAATGACAGAAAATCTAAAAGAGCAGACGGGCAAATCGTTAGAAGAATGGATAGCGATTGCCCAAGCGTCGGGCCTAGAAAAGCATGGAGAAATTATCAAATTCCTAAAAGAGCGCTACGGCATCACCCATGGCTACGCCAACAGGATAGCGCACACCCTCAAACAGAGCGCGGCCAGCATGCACGATGACCGCGACGCGCTGATAAGCCAGCAATACAGCGGCGCAAAAGCCGCCATGCGCCCCATCTACGACCATTTAATGGCGGAGATTATGCAGTTCGGCGATGATATTCAAATCGTCCCCATGAAAGCGTACGTCAGCCTGCGCCGTAGCAAGCAATTCGCCTGTTTGCAACCCGCGACCAAAACGCGCATGGATGTTGGCATCAAGCTGAGAGGCGTTGCCCCAACCGAGCGTTTGACCGCGGGCGGCTTTAATGGCATGGTCTCCCATTCGGTGAAGGTCACTGAGCTTAGCGGGGTGGATACAGAACTGATTGGATGGCTACGGCAAGCATACGAACAAGCTTGAGCGCCGCGCTCAAAAGAGGGGATAATCGCCGATGAAGCGCGGCGGCGGGATGATGTCCAACGCTTCTAACAGCAAGCCCCACAGCCCCGCCGTGAGGAAGGTGGCGACGAAAAGCGCCGCGAAGATGAACACAGCCACCCGCAGGCCAGAGGGGCGATTAGGGGGAGCATCGGGGCGCGCGATATACAGCGCAAGGGCCATCGTCGCCCCATAGGCGATGAATACATAAGCCCACAGGAAGAGGCCCGCGGGCAAAGCCGCTAACCCCGCGAAAAAAACGGCCCCCAATTGTTCGATGAAGACGCCATAAGCGCCATGGACGAGGAACACAAAAGGCATGGTCAAACGATAATGGGCGCGCACGAAGCCCCATACCAGCGCCCAAGCGCTATACACCCCCACCGACATCAACAAATCCGGCAGAAGTTGGGGATGAAATAGGGCCGGCGTCGGGTTACGCTCTTGGTAGTTGCTGTACCAAGCCAGCGTCTCTAGGAGCAAACAGGCAGTTGTAACCGCCACAAGCCACCGTCCGCGCCACAGCCGCAAGCGCCAAGCGCGCCAATAGGCGATAGCCCATATCGCATACATGGTGAGCGGGTCGGGGCCGGCCAAAACGCTATACAGGAGCGCTAAAAGCGCGCTCGCGACCAGCACAAACCGCCATCGGCGCGCCATCGGTTAATCGAAGCGATAGCCCCAAGCGTCGCGCAGTTCACAGCGCGCGCCCGGCCCGCCGCTATTCATCGCGAAGCCAAAAGCGCCAATGCGTTCCCATATGGGGGCGCGGTCGAAGACCAATTGCCCATCTACGAACACGCTCAATTCTTCGCCGACGGCCACGGCCAAAAGGTGCACCGCCTGCCCAGAAGCCAATCGCACATTCTCGAAGTCGCTATAGATAGGCGCTTGACCGCGATAGAAGGTATCGCTTAGAAACACTTCGCCGCGGCTGTTAACCCCGACATCCACAAAAGTAACGGCTATGCCATTGCCCAGCTTGCGGACGCGCAGGCTGAGCGCGCAGGTTTGGGAGCGTCCGCCGGGCGCGTTGTAGAGCGTCAGCTCGCCAGCGACAACGACATTGCTACCGACGCCGTCCAATTCGACAAACCAATTGCCCGTGCGATTGATGGCGGCGAAAGCTTGTTCAAATTGCATCGTGCCGCCTTCCGCGACCAATCCGGCCGCTTGCAATTCGGCGAGGGCGGTTTGGGGGTCTGCCCTATAATCGTTCAGGGTGGTGATGAGCGGCGCGGCAGTCGGCGACGGCGTCGGGGAATCCGACGGCGTGACCGTGGCGGTAGCGGTGGCGGTGGGGGTCAGCGTCGCGGTCGGCGTGGGCGGCGGCGTGTCTGTGGGTGGCGGCGTATCTGTGGGTGGCGTCGTTGGCGTAGCGCTGGGCGCGGTTGTCGGGGTGTTGGTCGGGGCGATGGTGGCCGTCAGCGTCGGCGTGGCTGTGGGCGGAGAGAAAGGCGGCTGGCTCGTCTGGGTGAGCATGGCGACAGATTCGCCCACAGCGACAACGCGAATCGCTTCGATAGCGACGCGGGCGGGGCCAGCTTCGGCGACGATGGCAATTAAGGGCGGCCCGTCTTCATAAGCGGCATCTGCGATGCTGAGGAGCGTTTGACCAGCCACTTGGGCGCTGATGACGCCCGCTTCGACCGAAAGGCTTAAGGTTAAGCTAGTATCTGCGGGGATGCTGGCGCTTTGGGCGCTATACAGTAGCGCGCCGCAGGCCGTCGTGCCCCGCACCAATTCATAACGCCCGCGCTCAAGAGACGTCGTGAAGAAATAGCCCGCGCACAAGCCATCGCCAGACGTCCGCCCCCCTAGCCATAGCTGGCCGCTAACGATGCGGACATCCACTTCTAAGGCGTAATCGGTCCACGATGGACGGCTGGGGAAGCTGATTATCTGCGTCCCATCCCCGACGATGACCAAATCGCCGTCTACGATGCTCGCCTGCCCGCTGATAGCCAGTTGCGGCGGAAGCGCGCCATCCTCAAAATCGGCGGCGAATAGGAGCGGTCGGTCATCTTGTTGGGCGGCGGCAAAACCGAATATCATCAGCAAAAGCGCCAGTAAGAGAAACAGTCGTTGAGCCATGCGTGCGCTACCTTCTTCATCTGACGAACGCCCTAATGATAGCACCTTTTAAGGCTTGGCGATACTACCCTGCGCGCCCGCGCCAAATTTGTTACAATAACGCCAATCCCTGACTAGCATACACGAGAAAGCGCCCATGTCTACACAACTCGATTGGTTAGGCGGGCTAAACGCCCAGCAACAAGCGGCGGTAACGGCCGGGGAAGGCCCCATCTTGGTTTTGGCGGGGCCGGGTAGCGGCAAAACGCGCGTGCTCACCTATCGCATCGCTTATCTATTGCGACACATGGGCGTATCCCCCTATAACATCGTGGCCGTCACGTTCACCAACAAGGCCGCGGGCGAAATGCGCGACCGCGTGGAACGCATGTTAGGGGGCAAGCAACGCGGCTTGCAGATTGGCACGTTTCACGCTATTTGCGCCCGCCTCTTGCGGGTAGAAGCCCATCACACCCCCTACGGCGAAGATTACGTCATTTACGACACAGACGACCAGCTCGCCGCCATCAGTCAAGCGCTGGCCGATGCCGATATAGACCCCAAAAAATATAGCCCACGGCGCATCTTAAACGCCATCTCCGCCCTCAAAAATGACCTCATCCCGCCTTCGCAAGCGCCACGGGGCGATTATTTCGGCGAGGTCGTAGCGCGGGCTTATGACCGTTATCAGGCCGTGCTGTTGGATAATAACGCCATGGATTTTGACGATTTGCTCATGCATAGCGTCCTACTCCTGCGCGAGCAAGAAACCGTGCGCCATAAATACCAAACCCGCTTCGACTTCGTGCTGGTGGACGAATTCCAAGATACCAACATGGCCCAATACGAATTGGTGCGCCTTTTGGGGGCCCCGCGCGATAATATTTTCGTCGTCGGCGATGAAGATCAGTCCATTTATGGCTTCCGCGGGGCCGATTATCGCAATGTCTTACAATTCCGCCGCGATTACCCCAACGCCCAAGTTATCCTGCTGGAGCAAAATTACCGCTCTACCCAGATGGTGCTAGACGTGGCGCGAGCGGTAATTGACCACAACCGCAACCGCACGCCCAAAGCGCTATTCACTGAACGCGGCGATGGCGAACGGGTGATTGTGCAAGAAGCTTACAATGAAACCTACGAGGCTGAATATGTGGTGGAGCAAATCCGCAAGCTCCGCCAGCGCGACGGTTACGCCTATGGCGATTTCGCCGTGATGTATCGCACCAACGCCCAATCGCGGGCGCTGGAGGAGGTTTTCATCCGCGAGGGCGTGCCCTATGTCTTGGTGGGCGGGGTGGGCTTTTATAAGCGCACCGAAATACGCGATTTATTGGCCTATTTGCGGCTCATCAACAACCCTAACGACAAAATCAGCTTCGCGCGCATCATCAATGTGCCCAAGCGGGGTATCGGCAAATCCTCTTTGCAGGCCTTTCAGGCGTGGCTTGCCGACCAGCAACTGAGCATCCCCGACGCCTTAGACATCTTGCTAGAAGGCGGGCGGCATCCGCTGGCCAGCCGCGCGGCCAGCGCACTAGCGGAATTCGGGTTATCGCTCAAAGGGTGGCGCGCCTTGGCCGCTGAAGGCGATGTGGTGGCGCTTTTTGATGACATCATCGCCCAAACGCGCTTCACTATCTACTTGCACGACATCAGCGATTCCACCGAACAAGCCATAGATCGCGAAGACAACGTTAAAGAGTTCCGCGGGCTATTACAGCGCGCCCAAGAAGAAGACCTGTCGCTGGGGCAGTTTTTAGCCGACCAAGCCCTTGTAGCCGATGTGGACAGCCTAAAAGAGGGGGGCGATGCGGTCACCCTGCTGACCTTGCACGCCGCCAAAGGCTTAGAATATGGCGTGGTCTTCATCACTGGCATGGAGGAAGGCTTATTGCCGCACAGCCGCTCTCTAGAAGAGCCAGAGGGCATGGACGAGGAGCGGCGCTTGCTGTACGTCGGCATCACCCGCGCGAAAGACTTGCTCTACCTCACCTATGCCTTCCGCCGAACGTTATACGGCGGTGGTATTACGGTGGCGTCGCGCTTCTTCGCCGATATGCCCGCGCACCTGCTGGACGGAATCGCTCCCAAAGCGCAAGATCTGTACCAAAGCCAAAGTTACGAGCAACAAACCCGCTGGGAATCGCCTAGCTTGCTCGACCAAGATTTAGCCGTCCAACGCCGCAAGGGCAATTCCGCCATCCGCGGCAAGATTGCCCCGCTATCGGGCGCTAAACCGCTCCAGTATCGGGCGGGGGCGCGCGTCTATCATGCGGTTTACGGCGAAGGTATCGTCATCGAAAGCCGCCGCTCTGGCGATGATGAGGAAGTGACCGTCGCCTTCTCGGATAAGAAGATAGGGGTCAAAAAGCTCTTGGCGAGCTTCGCCAATATGACTCTGTTATGAGCGCGCGGCGAGTGCGCATCATTCAATCGTTGCCGTCGTCGCCCTTGCTGAATTGGCCAATCAACAATTGTTCGCCGCCGAAACGCTCCACCGCCCAGCCTTCGTCCCCGCCGACGGTGCGGAGATTCCACCAGATGAGGTCATCGGCCACTTGCGGCCCGCCAATCACGGTCACCACGGCGCCATTTTCCAAGCGCGTTACGATGTTGCCATCCAGCCCCGCTTTATCGCGCAGGCGTAGGGTATCGCCACCGGTGGTCACCAACGCCGCAGAACCCACCTCGGGCATCGGTTGGAGCGTTTGCTCATTATCGGCCCGCTCCACCGACCAGCCTTCTTGACCGTCTGCCGTGCGGATGAACCACCACGAATAGCCATCCCCTTTGCGCGGGCCTTCTAAAAGGGTGACAGTCGTCCCGCTGGACAACCGCGCCAAAATCTCGAAGTTCAGCCCCGGCCCGCGCCGCAGATTGAGCGTATCGCCCTGCGTGGTGAAGACGCGCGCCCCTTTGCCGATAGCTAAGGTGTAAATGGTGAAGATTTCTTCGCCCACGCCGTCGATATTCACCGATAGCGCGGCCGTGCCATCCGCGCCGCCGCCCGCATGGGTGACCACGAGCGTATATTCTCCTGATTGCGGCAGTTCGTAATTGACCAAGACGGCGTCCAAATCTACGCCGCCGTCATCATCGGCGGTCAGCGGTTGGCCATCGGTCCCCAACAAAATGAGCAGGGTATCTACCCCCGGTTCAGAGGTGTTGCGCGCCACGACATTGAGCTTTTGCCCAGCGCTAGCCCGAAAAGTGAATTGGTATACCCGCCCGTCCTGATAGTCCAACGCCTCGTTGACGATGGGCAAGGGCAAAACACGGGGGATTCGCGCTTGTGCGATGCGTTGCGCCCATTCTAGATAATCCGCCACGAAGCGTTCATCGCCGCGCGCTTGGTACGCGACGCCGCGCGCAAGATAATTCGCGCCATCTTCGGGGTCGGCTTGTACCGCGCGGGAATAATAATCTACAGCGGTCGCATAATCGCCCCGCTCGAAATACACATTGCCCAGGTTATATAAAGAAATATCGGCTTCATTGGCTTTTAAGACGGGATATTGGATGGCGCGTTCATAATCGGCGCGCGCTTTATCATAATCGCCTTGCTCATAATACACATTGCCGCGGTTGTTATACGCTTCGCTATATTCGGAATTAATCAATAAGGCGGTGTTGAAATCGGCTTCCGCTTGGGCGTAATCCTGCAAATTGAGATAAGCAGTGCCGCGATTATAATAATAAATAGCTTGGTCGCCGCCGCCGATCTCGATAGCGCACGTATAATCCGCTATCGCTGAGGCATAATCGCCGGCGTTGGCGCGGTCATTGCCCCGCGTGATATAGGCATCTGCGGTGGATAAATCGCACGTTTGGGCCCGAACCCCTCCCGCACCTAAGGCTATCAACAACCATAAACAGACATAAACAGACATTCACCACCCATGCTTTTTTCATCACTTTTATTATCCTTTTTGTGTATGGTTACTTATAGTCTATGCATTCATCATCACCATACCTTAAAAACGGGGATACATAACGTTTTTTAGCAACTTTTTACGGATTTACAAACCCTCATCTATTTCTATGTGAAAAGTTGCACAAACTGCGTTATGATAAGCGTAAGCGCACGATATAAAAGGAGTCGGTCATGTGGATTATCGCGCATGGCGCGCTCGGCAATTACGATGAAATCGTCTTTTTAGGCATGGGCATCATCTTCGTGGTGATGATTATCTATAGCTATTTCCGCAGTCGCCACATCGAGACGGTCAATCTCGATGATGTGCTCCTCCGCAAAGGCGATGAGGCCATCCGCCCGCCCGACCATATCGAATTAGATTGAGACACGGTTTATGCGTTTGCGTGGTTTGTTGTGGTTGTTGGCGCTGGCGCTACTGGCGATGGGCGGGCCGCTTTCGGCGCATGGCTACTTGGTGCGCCAAATCCCCGCCGACCGCGCCAGCTTGGCTTACCCCCCTGCGCGCCTGCAATACTGGTTTAGCGAGGGGCTAGAGCCGCGTTTTAGCGTCTTGCGGTTGCGGAACGCGGCCGGCGACATCTTGGCGGAAGGCGGCGTAGACCCCCATAACCCGCTCTTGATGACCCTGCGCGTGCCGCCCAATTTACCCGATGGCGCCTATATCGTGGAGTTGCGCCCCGCCTTCGCCACGGATGGGCACGTCGTGGCGGAAAGCCGCGTTTTCTTCGTTGGCGAGGTGGCGGGCGATGTGCAAGGCGACCGCGCTTCGGATAGCGCCGAACCGCTAGAGGTGGTATGGCGCGCTTTGCTGATGGGCGCTACCAGCCTGTTATTGGGGGTATTTGCCCTTTATAACGGGGTGCTGGTGGCGGCGTGGGGCAACCGCGCCCACCATATTGGCTGGTTGCCCCCACGGGTGATGAATCGCCTCTACCAGATAATCACGCTAGGCTTGGTGGGGGCGTGGGCGGGGCATTTGCTATCGCTGTTGCAACAAACGATGGTCTTCTTCAACGTGGATGCGCTGACCGCCATCAGCGGCGGCTTGTGGCAAGTGGTGCGGGTGGGGTCGCGCTTTGGCGATATGTGGCATGTGCGGCTTTTCTTTTTAGTCTTGGCTAGCGCGCTTCATGCCCTCTCGTGGTTTTATCGCAAGGAGTCGCCGCAGTGGGTGCGCCCTTTGTGGGCGGCGCAAGTATGGGTGCTGGTCGCCATCATCGCCAGCGCCACCGTGACCAACCACGCGGCCGGCGCTTTGGTGTGGCCGTGGGTGGCTCTGTTCGCCAACGGGCTACACATGCTGGGCGTGGCGTTTTGGGTAGGCGGGCTAGTCGCTTTGGTGTGGGTGTTGCCCGTCGCGGCCGCGCCCTATCAAGGGGCAGAGCGGGCGGCGGTCATCGCAACCGCTATGCGGCGCTTTTCCCGCTATTTGCTGGGCGCGGCCGCCTTGGTGATGGCTACTGGCATATATACTGCGCTGAGCTTCATCTTTTCGCCATCCGAAGCGGCTAGCGGCTATGGCGCGACGCTGGGCTTTAAGCTGTTGTTGGTGGGCCTGTTGCTGGCGTTTGGCGCGGGGCATCATCTGGCGTTAAACCCACAATTGGCCGTTCGCTTAGAGCGTTACTTATCGGCAGGGTTGCCCTCTGCGGTACGTTTGCGGGCCAATGGCCTCTTTTATGGACTCATCAGCCGTTGCGGGCGCTTTGGGGCCAGCCTGCGCCTAGAAGCGGTGGTGGGCTTGGCCGTGTTGGCCAGCGCCAGCTGGTTGAGCGCAACCCCCACGCCACAGCCCGCCTTTTTGGGGGATACCCCCCCAGCCCCTAGCGCGCGCCAGAACGCCGATGACCTCATCGTAGACATGACCTTATCCCCCGGCGGGCCCGGCATCAACACTTACGACCTGCTCATCACCCAACATGGGCGCCCTCGCGATGGTTTGGAGGTGCAGACGCAAAGCGTCCACCCTGCGCGTGACTGGCGGAGCGCATGGATACCCGCCGACCCTGCCGAGGGCGGCTTATACATCGCCGCCAGCGACGCCATAGACCGTCCCGGCCGCTGGTGGACGATAGTTGCTATCCGCGACGAAGACGGCGAACAAACGCATCTGGCCTATGCGTGGGACATCAGCGAGGCGGCCTCGGTTGTGACGAGTGTTCCCCCCACAGCGGCCAACATCCTCGCCTTTGTCGGCGTCTTGGCCGCCGTGGCGTATATCCTGTATCCCGCCGCGCGGCGGCTTTACGGGCGGCTGGATTTACGGCCGGCTACGCTGGTGGCGGCACTGGGCTTATTGGCGATGAGCGCTATTGTCATCATCGGGGGTATCCTCGTCATAGAAGACAATTTGCGCCGTTACGAAGCGACGCTGAACCCACCTCCGCGCATCGTCAACCCCACCTTGCCGACCAGCGCTTCTATCGAACGCGGACGGGTGCAATTCAACACAAGTTGCCCGTGGACAGACACCGAAGATTATGCCAACTTACAGGCTCGCCTATCCGTAGAGCGCGATGAGTGGCTATATCGCGCGGTAGAAGCGGGCTGGCGCGCCTTGCCGCCTTGTGCCACTATGGACGAACTGAGCCGTTGGGATGTTGTGAATTATTTGCGTTATGGGGGCGAATAGCCCTAAAAAGCCCTAACGGTCATCTCAAGTTTTCGTTCCTTTGGTCAGCAGAGGCTCATTTCGCGCTATAATGGTTATAGTGTCCTTGCCTCGGAGTAAACTATGTCCCACATCCCAAAGCACATCTTCATCTCCTACGCGCGCGCCGATGGCGAGGATTTCGCCTTCAAGCTCCACGACCAATTAGAAGCCGAAGGCTACCCAGCATGGTTAGATAAGCGCGACATCCCACCCGGTGAAAATTGGGATAAAGCTATCGAACAGGGCATCCGCACAGCGTGGGCCTTGTTATTCGTCATGACCGAAAACAGCATCTTATCCGAAGTGTGCCAAGATGAATGGATGTTGGCTATCAATCTCAAACTGCCGGTCATCCCGCTCAAAATTCAGCCCATAGCAGATACAGCGATGCCTTTGCGCCTGCACCGTCGCCAATATGTGGACTTCACGGGGGATTTCGAGCGTTCGCTAGCCGCCCTGCGCGAGCGCTTGCGCGGGCTGAATAGCGAAGAAGCTAAAGCGGATGTGGTCGCCGTGCTCAAAGAAGATAAAGCGGAAGAAATTTCTAGCCGCGGCGGGACGACAGCCGCGCTTTTCTTGACCCAACCGTCCGATGTGCCGCGCCTGCCGCGCGCCCTCATCGGGCGCGATGATGTGAAGAGCCGCGTCATCCAATTGCTCAATCAGGGACAGGTGACCTTGCTTCATGGGATGGGCGGGTCGGGCAAGACGGCTATTGCCGCCACCGTAGCCGCCGACTGGATACGCGCGGGGCGGGCAGGCGTGCTCTGGATGTCGGTAGGCAGTCTCGATTCCACGACCATTTTTGAAAGCTTAGCGCACCCTTTTGGCACGCAAGGTCTCATCGCTAGCGCCGCCGATAGCGACCAGAAAATCATAGCCATGCAGGAAATCCTCAAACGTTCTGGCACAACCTTAGTCGTGCTAGACGACGTTTGGAACGGCCCCGCGCTCAATACCGTGTTGAAGGCTATCCCCCAAGGTCTGCCGCTATTGGTCACCTCGCGGCAACGCTTTCAGGTGGGCGAAATTGTGGATATTCCCAACCTCGCCCCGCCCAAAGCGCTAGAGCTATTGCGCTTCCACGCCGCCGATATGGCCGCCGATAGCGAGGCCGCCGCGCAACTGTGCGCCAAGCTGGGCTATTTGGCCTTCGCCATCGAAATTGCCGGGCGGGCGATGGCCGGCAACGGTTGGACGGCGGCGGAATTGCTCCGCAAAATCAATGAAGAAGATTTTGACCTGCAAGTGCCCTTGGAATTTCGGGAAGCGGGGCGCGAGAGCGTCGCCAAATTGCTAGAAGCTAGCATCAACGCGCTAGACCAAAACACCCAAACCGTATTCTTTGTGCTGGGCGCTTTTTTCACGCCGCGCGTCACCCCTATGATGATGATGCTCTACTTCAACGGCACGCCCGAAGTGACCGAAGCGCATATCGCCCTCGCGCGGGAGAAATTGGGGCCCGATGTCACCATCAGCGACGCGGAACTCATCCCCGTTTTGCGGCGCATCCTGCTACAAATGACCGACCCCGCCCCGGCGCAACGCGCGCTAGAGAATTTACAGACCCACGGGCTGGTGGAATATGTGCCGCCCACAGAAGAATCTGTCGGCTATTTCCGCGTCCATGACCTCGCCTACGCCTACGCCGCCGAACGCAACAGCGAAGAACACCACCGCCGCGCTTTGACCGCTTGCATCCACTACACCGACATTTACAACGAGCCGAATTTAGAAAATTTCGCGGCCCTGCAAGCCGAGGTCGAAAATTTCGTCGGCGCTTCGATTTGGGCGATGGAAGACGGGCGCTATGAGGATGTCGAACAATTTGCGTGGAATTTGTACGCCCAAGGAAGTCAATTCCTCAATTATCGGGGCTACTACAAGCTCGCCATAGACTTTTTGCGCCGCGCGGCCGATGCGGCCATCGCCCGCGACGCCAAGCGCGATGTGGGCGCGCATTATACCCATCTCGGCTCTTGCCTGCGGAATTTGGGCCAATACGACCAAGCGATTGACTATTTCCAGCAGGCGCTAGCCATAGACCGCGAATTGGGCAACAAGCGCGATGAAGGCACTGACTTAGGCAACTTGGGCAACGCCTATAATGACCTGCGCCAATACGATAAAGCTATCGAATGCTACCAAAAGGTCTTGGAGATCGCCACCGAACTCCAAGACGAGAAGATGCAAGGTTCGGCGCTGGGCAATTTGGGGAGCGCCTATAACGACATGCGCGAATATCAGAAAGCCATCGGCTACTTTGAACAAGCGCTGGTCATCCGTCGCAAGGTCAACGATAAGCGCGGAGAAGGTAACGACCTCGGCAACTTAGGCATCTCTTATAAAAATTTAGGGGAATTTGAAAAATCGGTCCAATATCACCTACAGGCATTAGCCATCTCCAAAGGCATCGGCGACCGCCGCGGAGAAGCCAGCGATTATAACAACCTCGGCGTCACCCATAGCGCCATGGGGCGCATTGACGAGGCTATCGCCTATTTCGAGCAATCGCGCGCGATTTATATGCAACTGGGCTTAGCCCACATGGTGCGCGAGGTGGAACGCAATATGTCCATCGCCCGCAATCGCCCCAGAGAGACGCCCCAAGCCCAAAGCGGGGGTGACGAGCAAATCGGGGTGGCCGAATGGGCCTAGGCGCGTTGCAGTAGCGCTTTGAGCCGTGTGGATTTTTGGGCGGTGTTCAGCACATCTTCGCTGACGATGACCGCATTCACCCCTTCTGCTACGACCGCTTCGACTTCGTCGAGGGTGTGCAGGCAATTCATCAGCAGAATGCGCGTATTGTAGGGCAATAGGGGGCGCAAAAGCCGCAATTTATCAATGGCGTGCGGGATGTCGTCCGATTCGCTGAGGCCGATAGCGATAGCGTGCGGGGATAATTCCACGGCGCGGCGCATCTCATCCTCGCTGTTCACCTGCACAATGGCGGTCATCTTCCATCGTTGGGTCATGGAAACGGTTTTGCGGAGCATGGCCGGGTCTAGGGCGGAGGCATATAAAACCAAGGCGGAAGCGTCGGATGCGCGCGCTTCGATGACATTATATTCATTGACGATATAGTTTTGATAGATGACCGGGGTATCTTTGACGCCCATCGCCACCATCAATAAATCGTCGAGGTCGTTTTGGTAGGCGGCGTTATCGGTGAAGAAGGCGACCGCGTCCACCCCCTCGCGCACGAAGCGCAAGGCCATAGCGACCGGGTCGTAAGTATCGAGGCGGGTAATTTGGCCGATGAGTTGTACCGACGCATGGGCATCTACCACCGTATTGAGGATATACCGCGGGCGACGTTGCATCGTGGCCATCGCATGGACGGCCTCTAGAGGGGTTTTGGCGCGCCGTTCTGCTAGGTGCTGGGTTTTGGTCGCTAATAAGATGTCGCGATTGATTTTCAGTTCGCTAGTCGTCATAAATAATTCCATCCTAGCGTTAATTGTAGCGTTATTCTACAATTTTGGCGTGACCAAAATCAGCCATAACGTTTAGTTTTCGTTTGAACAATCGTGGTATAATCGAATACAATAGCTGAGCAACAGGGTTGAAGCCTATGCATGTTCTATCACATGACGAAGTGCGCGCTATCGCGGAATTGGCCCGTTTGGAGCTAGACGAAGCCGAGATAGCCCTTTACGCGACCCAACTTTCCGCGATTTTGGGCTATTTTGAAAATTTGCAACAGCTCGACACAACACACATCGCCCCCACCGCATCGGTGTTGCCGCTGAAAAATGTGATGCGCCCCGACATCCCGACGCCGGCCCTCAGCCCATCAGAGGTCATCCGCAACGCGCCATCGGCAGAAGATAACCAATTTTTGGTGCGCCCCGTCCTTGGTGAATAAAGAGGTCCGCCATGTCTAACCGTCTCCTCCTAATTGAAGATCATTATGATGTGGCCGAAATGCTGGTGATGTATTTCACCTCGCACGGCTATGATGTGCTTCATGCTGATAACGGCACAGACGGTATCGAAATCGCGCGCACCCGCTTTCCTAATCTGATTTTGTTGGATGTCATGTT
The DNA here is from genome assembly GCA_037441665.1 of Anaerolineaceae bacterium. GTDB lineage: Bacteria > Chloroflexota > Anaerolineae > Aggregatilineales > Phototrophicaceae > JBBIRQ01. Next base: position 75,896 of record JBBIRQ010000018.1, read on the forward strand.
GCCGGATATGGACGGCTACGATACGTGCATCCAACTTCGCAAACAATCGCTGACCAAATATATCCCCATCATCTTTCTGACACAACGCGACGAGCGCGCCAACAAGGTGAAGGGTCTGCAACTCGGCGCCGATGACTACATCATCAAACCTTTTGATATAGATGAATTGCGCCTGCGGGTGCAAGCGTCTATCCGCCGCGCCACGCGCGAAAATCTGCACGAGCCGCGCACGGGCCTACCCGCTGGCCCGCTCATCCACGACGAGTTAGAGCGGCGCCGCGGCGAAAATTTCGTACTCATTCAATTCAACGTCAACGGCTTTCAATCGTATAGCGATGTTTACGGCTTTATGGCGGCTAACGACGTGCTCAACTTCACGGCCAAAGTCATCCAAACGGCGGTTGTCGAAAAAGGCACGCCTAACGACTTTGTAGGCATCGATAACGATACTTTCTTCGTATTGACTTACGCGACCGATGTAGACGGACTCGAACAGCTCATCCGCAGTAAGTTTGAAGCCGAAGTGAAAGCTTTTTACACCTTTGCCGATACCGAACGCGGCGGCATCCTCGTCGGCGAAGGGAGCGGGGAAGCGCGTTTAGTATCCTTCATGACCTTAGAAGCCCACAAGAACGCTATCATCGGTTGAAGGCCGCGCTCAGGGGTTTTCTTGTTGCTTGCGTTTGGCTTCGCGCTCTTGGCGCTCGCGTTCGATGCGCGCTTCTGCCTCGTGCACCAATTGTGATACCTGCGCCCGCGAGATGATGACCGTATCATCTTCTTCTGATAGCAGTTCTTTGGGCACGGGGATTTTTTGCTCGGTCAGATAATCTACCAGCGCATCGCTAAAGCGGCGGGCGGGCGGTTTTTCCTCCCCGTATTGTTCGCGCACTTCCCGCAGATGGTCTACCAGCCACAGGTATAAATCCGCCTCGGTGCGCTTGCTCTTATCTTTGATGAGGTCGAGGATGCCATACTTGCGGATGAGCGTTACGGCGGGCCGATAGACCGAATCGTACCAATCGGCCGCGGCTTCTTCTGTGCTGATAGGCATGCCTTGGAATTGTTCGAGGATGCGGGCGTGTAGGTAGATGTGCCCCAACAAATCCACATAGCGCGAGGGTTCGGATAGTTCGATAGATTGCAGATGGGGCCGTGTGCGGCGCAAGCCCGTTTCTTCTAGAAAATTGGCATAGGCGGCGGCGGCATCTAATTCTTCGTCGGACATGCCCGGCCGTAAAGGGATGCTGGTTGGTAGTTCGGTCACGTGCGCTTCGATGGTCTTTGCGCCCAACTCGCGCGCGACCGAGACGCGATGATTGCCATCGCGCACAAAGTACACCTCGCCCACTTTGTAGACTTCGATAGGCGGCAACCCTTCCATGCTGGTTGCTTTGGCATAAACACGGCTCCAGCGCTCGCGCATTTCCCCCGATTTGGGCAAAAAATCGGCGGTGAAGTCGCGGTAACGCCCCACGCTACCCACGATTTTATCTAGGGGGATGTCTTGCAATCCTTTATAGCTTTCTTCCCGTAGGCGCAAGCGCGAACGAATTTCATCGAAGCTGAGCAATTCCGCTGGCTTGCCGCGGAACAACGAGAGCACCTCTTGCCAGAAGGCGCGGGTGCGTACACTTTGGAAGCGGTTCACCCCTTCCACATATCCTGCTTGAAAGCTCTTATCATCATCGGGCATTGTTTTGCCTCATCATTTGGTTTCTATCGTAATAGTGTGCGTTAGAATCGCAGGGGATTCTAGCACAGCCTTGACGAATTATAGGCGAATTTGTTTGTGGAATATCCAAGGTCTATGTTAGGGGGCGGTTAAAGTCGCCTTTGAAACGTTTAACTTTGTTGAAAATGACTTAATCCACTTGGGGCAATCGAACCTTGGCCTATCCGACCCCCTGCTAAATTGCTACAATCGTCCCTATTATATACCATATATCCACCCCACGAGAGATTCTATGACGTATATTGTCGTCACCAATGACGATGGCGTGTATGCGCCCGGCATCCTCGCCCTTGTTCAGGCGATGCGCCAATTAGGGGAAGTGCGCGTGACCGCGCCCGCGGGCAACCAGAGCGCTAGCGGGCATAAAAAGACGCTGTATCAAGATATTCCCATCGCCCAAACCCACCTGAGCGATGGGACGCCGGCCCTCGCTGTCAGCGGGTCGCCGGCCGATTGTATCGCGGTGGCGGCCCTCGGTCTTATCCCATGGCCGCCACGTTTAGTCGTCTCTGGCATCAACCGCGGCGAAAACTTGGGCCAAGATTTGACCTACAGCGGCACGGTGACCGCGGCGTTAGAAGCGACGATACACGGCGTGCCGGCTATCGCGGTATCTTTAGCCGACCGTGTGGGCGATAAAGTGGACGATTACCAACGCGCGGCGGAAATCGCGCTGGTCGTCGCCCGCTATGTCCTGCAAAAATCCCTCCCGCCTTTCACTATCCTCAATTTGAACGTCCCGCAAGGGGCGGTAAAAGGCATCCGCATCACGCGGCAAGGCGTTCGCATCTACCGCGACGCCCTAGAATATGATGGCGACGTGGTACGTATCGCAGGCGAACCCCCTACGGGCGTCCTCGACGAGGAGGGCACCGATTTATGGGCGCTGGCCAATGGTTACGCTAGCCTGACCCCTATTCACCTCGACATGACCGCCCACCGCTTTTTAGCCGATATTGCCGCGTGGGATATTCAAATTGGTTGAACCCGCACCCCAAAAGCAGATAGAATGTAGACACTTAAACAACGCCTATTGAAGCGTGTATTCATGATAAGCCCCTATCTAAAAGCTTAGCCTCCGAGGTCGCACGATGATAACACTCATCACTATGCTCATCGTCATCACCTTGATGATTGCTATCAACGCGCTGTATGTGGCTGGGGAATTCGCCGCCGTTAGCGCGCGGCGGGCGCGCATCACCCAATTGGCGGAAGAAGGGCATCGTTTCGCCCGTTTGCTCCTGCCCATCTTAGAAAATCCGCGCGCGCTAGACCGCTATATCGCCGCTAGCCAAGTCGGCATCACTTTATCCAGCATCGTTCTAGGGATTTATGGCCAACAGCAAATCGCGCCGCGCATCGCGCCATTGGTGGAACGATTGCCCATCATAGATAGCGAATTGGCGGCGGCCGGGGTGGCGGCGACGCTGGTGCTCATCACCTTGACCGCGCTACAAGTCATCCTCGGCGAACTCGTCCCCAAAAGTCTAGCCATCCAATATCCCGAACGGGTCGCGTTGGCGACGGTTTTGCCCATGCGTTGGTCGTCAGATGTCATCCTGCGCCCGTTCATCTCCCTGCTCAATGGTAGCGGCGTCCTGATATTACGTCTTTTGGGCGTCCAACATAGCGGACATGGGCACGTCCATTCTCCGGAAGAAATCCAGTTGCTCATCCAACAAAGCCACGCTGGGGGCCTTTTGGACGAGGAAGAGCGCGACATGCTGGATAAAGCCTTCCGCGTCGGCGATTTGACAGCCGCCGATATTGTCGTGCCGCGCACCAAGATGATAGCCGCCTCTAGACAAATGCCCCTAGCCGATTTGCTCCACTTGGCGGCGAAAGAAGATTATACCCGCATCCCCATCTATGAAGGCGATGTAGACCATATCGTGGGCATTGTGCATCTCAAAGATTTATTCCGCTTATATCGCCAAGGCGCTACCGATATTAGCCCCATCCTACGCAAAGTAGCCTTCGTGCCAGAGACGATGTCTATTAGTGATTTGTGGCAGACGCTGAACACCCAACAAACTTACGTGGCTATCGTCCTCGATGAATTCGGCGGCACGGCCGGTATGGCCACGCGCGAGGACATCATCGAGGAGGTGCTCGGCGAGGTGCGCGATGAATTCGACGATGACGAACCCAAAGCGATTACCCGCGTGGGCGAGCGCCAATACCTCATCTTGGGCGATACCGCCATCGCCCACGTGAACGACGAGCTGAAAGTATCGCTACCTTCGGATAAGGCCCACTCGTTAGGCGGCCTCATCCTCGACCGCTTGGGACGCATCCCCCAAATCGGCGATACCGTGGATGTAGACGGCGTGATATTACAGGCGCACGCCGTGCAACACCACACCGCCACGCGCATCTTGCTGACGCTACCCCATGCCATCCACCATGAGGAAAACGGAGAGGGCATCTCATGAGCACATTAGCCAACTTCGGCATCATCTTTGCGCTCATCGTGCTCAATGGCATCTTTGTAGCGGCAGAATTCGCCATCATCGGGGTGCGCGCCACCCGCATTGAACAATTGGCGGAAGAGGGTAACCGCATCGCTAAACGTCTGCGCGCTATCCTCAACGACCCCGCCAAAGTGGACCGTTATATCGCTTCCGCCCAACTCGGCATCACCCTAGCGAGCCTCGGCTTGGGCATGTACGGCGAACCGGTCATCGCCCATCTCATCGAAGGGCCGTTGCACGACCTCTTGGGCCTAGAAGGCGACATCGTCCACACCATCGGCTTTCTGCTAGGCTTGACCATCATCACCTATCTGCACGTGGTGCTAGGCGAGATGATACCCAAATCGCTAGCCTTGCAAAACGCGGAAGGCGCGGTATTGGTATTGGCCGCCCCCATGATTCTGATGCAGACGCTCTTTGCTTATCCCATCGCCGCGCTCAACCGCTTGGGGTTGGCCGTGTTGCGGCTGTTGCGCGTGCCGCCCCCCTCCAAAGATAGCCGCCTTTCCACACCCGACGAGTTGGAACGCATCATCTCGGAAAGCGTCGTCGAGGGGTTAATCGAAGTGGAAGAACAAGCCATCATCAGCAATATCTTCGACTTCGGCGATTTGCGCGCGGCCCAACTGATGACACCGCGCCCCAAAATAGACGCCGTGCCGGTCACTATCAGCGCGGAGGCCCTGCTAGAGAAGATGGTGGCGTCGCCCCATACCCGCCTTCCCGTCTACGATGGCAACCTCGATAACATCATTGGCGTGGTGCACCTCAAAGACCTCGTGCACCAACACTTAGAAAAGACCCCCTATCAGCTCTGCCGCCTCCTGCGCGAAGTCCCTTTCGTCCCGGAATCTATGCCCGCCGATAACTTGCTATCCTTGCTCAAAAAAGAACATGTCCATATGGCCATCGTCATTGATGAGTTCGGCGGCACGGCCGGGCTGGTCACCCTAGAAGACCTCATCGAAGAAATCGTAGGCGATGTGCGCGACGAATTCGATACCGAAGAACAAGAAGCGATTCAAGTCGTGGGGCCCGGCCACATCATCGCGCAAGGCACGGTGCGGCTCGACGAAATCCGCGATTATGTGGCCATCGGTGACTACGACGTCGCAAGCATCGGCGGGTTGCTCATCAACCAACTGACGCAGTTACCCCCCACCGAAGGCGACGAAGTGCACCTCGACGGGGTAACCCTGCGCGTGGAAGCGGTGGAGGGGATGGCGGTAGCGCGCGTGTCTATCCACTTTGCGCCGCCTGATGACGCGCCCCACCCGCGCGAGCATTAGAGGTCGCAACGGGTTGGGGCGGCGCATATAGCGCTTAATCGGCGTCGCTCGCCTCTGGCTCGGTCATGTCGAAAGCCAATCCCTCGGCGGGCGTCCCGGTGGCGGCTTCCATCAGGAGCGTGAGGCGCTGTGCCATAGAAGCGGGGTCGGGATGCAAGCCATCTTGGAGTAGCGCCGTCTCGAAAAGTTGTTCCACCACGGCATCAATGAGCGGATTTTGGGGATTATCGCGCAGGAGCTTATCCAGATTATGCAAAATCGGGTGGGCGGGGTTTAATTCTAAGGTTTTGACGGGCAATTCGTACTGGCGGTCTAGCAGACGGTTGATGCGGTACATATGGCGGTTGCTTTGGGTATCGTCGCTGATGAGGCGCGCGGGGCTGGCCACGAGCGTTTTACTCTCGCGCACATCTTTGACGCGGTCGCCCAAAACGGTCAAGAAGCGTTGGCGCAAAGCGCTAAAGGCCTTGGACTTCAGGGGCTTTTGTTTGGGCTTTTCGCCTTTGGGCTGGCCGACATCGCGCAAATCAATATCGGCTTCGTCCACGCTCCGCAGGCGGTGCCCTTTATACTCGGTCAGGCCCATGGGCAACATAGCATCTATCGGGTCGCAGAAGTAAAGCACCTCGATACCGCGCTGATTGAAAGCGTCGAGATGCGGGCTACGGCGGGCGCTGGCCCAGTCATCGGCCAGCACATAATAGATGTCGGTCTGGTTCTGCGCCATCCGCCCCACATAATCTTCTAGAGAATGCCAGCTCTGCGGGTCGTTATCGTGCGAGGTGCGGAAGAACAGGAGCGGCAATAAATCGTCGTGGTCTTCGCGGCTGATGACCAAACCCTGTTTGAGGTAACGGGCGAAGTTTTGCCAAATGGGCAAGTATTTATCGCGCTCTTTTTGGGCCATGCGCTTCAAATCGCCGAGGACGCGGCCGGTGAGCGTCTTCTTTAGATTGGCCATGATGCGGTTAGCCTGCACGCTCTCGCGGCTCACGTTGAGCGGCAAATCTTCGCTATCCACCACGCCTTGGATGAATTGCAAATATTCTGGCAGTAGGTCTTTGCTGTAGTCTTGTATTAAAACTTTGCGGGCGTAAAGCTTTAGCCCCGGCTCGCGGCGCGGGCTAAAAGGGCTGGGTTCTGCGCTAGCCGGGATATAGAGCAAGGCGTAGAACTGCATGGGCACATCGGCGCGGATGTGTAACCGATGCAAGGGGGCGTTAAAATCGAGCGTGAGCATCTTGTAAAAATTATCGTAAGCTTCCGCTTCTACCTCGTTAGGCGCTTGTCGCCAAATAGCGGTTTGCTTGTTGGTCGGCTCGTCCTCCTCGCCAACATAGATGGGGAAAGAGACATAATCGGAATGGCGGCGGATAATATCTTTGAGGGTCCACGTCTTCAGGAACTCTTTCGCGTCCTCTTTCAGATAGATGATAACATCCGTCCCGCGCGCCTCGCGTTCGGCGGTTTCCACGGTATAGCTCGTGCCGCCGTCGCAAATCCAGCGCACCGCTTGGGCATCGGTGCGGAAGGAGCGCGATACCACCTCTACTTTCTCCGCGACCATAAAAGCGGAATAAAAGCCCACGCCGAATTGCCCGATGATGTCTTGGGCGTGGCCGTTGTTTTGGGCATCTTTTAGCGCTTCTAAAAAGCTTTTCGCGCCGCTACGGGCAATCGTGCCCAAATTTTGGATGATTTCATCGCGGGTCATGCCGATACCCGTATCGCTAATGGTCAACGTGCCCGCCGATTCGTCCGGTTTGACCTCGATATACAATTCCGCCGAAGCGTCTAAGATGTCGGCGTTGGTCAACTGTTCAAACTGAAGGCGATTGAGGGCGTCCGAAGCGTTAGATCCGAAGCGTTAGAGATGAGTTCGCGCAAGAAAATCTCGCGGTCGGTGTACAGGGCGTGGATGAGGATATTGAGCAGTTGGCGCGTTTCTGCCTGAAATTGAAAAGTCTCTGACATACTGATTGCCTCTCCCATATGCGTAATCATCGCGTCTTTTTCTACCACAGCAGTGTTAGAAAAAAATAAAAGCGCTCAAGCGCCTATCGCCTCGGCGACGAGTTGGCGCAAGTGACGCAGGACATCTAACAAGCGCAGTTGCCATAATTCGTCCACAACGGCCAATTCTACCGCCGTGCGCGAGACTTCGACATCTGGGCCCAAGGCCGCCGCCAAGGCCTCGCGGTCGAGCGCGACCAAATAGGGCAACTTGATGAGGATATGCTGGCGCGGTTTGACGATGGCGATAGCGCGGATGCTCTGCGCCAACAATTTGACTTCCATCTGGTAGAGCAAGCCTTCTACCGCGGTGGGCAGGGGGCCGAAGCGGTCGTATAGCTCTTCGCGCAGGGCGACGACCTCCGCTTCGCTTTGGAGCGCGCCGATGCGCCGATACATCTGTAACCGCAGGGACATTTCCGGTATCCAATCGCTGGGCAGATAAGCGGGCAGGGGCAAATCAATGACGATTTTATCGCGGGCGACGGACGGCGTCGCTTCTTCTGCCGTCGCTTCGCCTTTGAATTGGCGCACCGCTTGGGACAACAACTGCGTATACAGATACAGGCCTATGGCCGCCACATGCCCGGTCTGGCGCGTGCTGAGGATGTCGCCCGCCCCGCGCAGTTCAAGGTCGCGCATGGCCAGCTGGAAACCCGCGCCGAGTTCGCTATGCTCCGCCAGCGCTTCTAAACGCAAACGCGCTTCGTCGGTCAGGCGGGTATCGTAGAAGAAATAAGCGTAGGCTTGTTGGGCCCCACGCCCCACGCGCCCGCGTAGCTGGTATAACTGCGCCATGCCGAAAAGCTCCGCATGGTCTACGATGAGCGTATTGGCATTGGGGATGTCTATCCCGTTTTCGATGATGGCGGTAGCCAATAATACGTCGGCTTCTCCATGGCTGAATTGGGCCATCACCGCTTCTAATTGGCGCGGCGTCATCTGGCCATGCCCCACCACGACCCGCGCTTCGGGCACGATACGTTCGATACGCTCGCGCAGGGTTTCGATAGTGCGGACGCGATTATGCACGATGAACACCTGACCGCCGCGTTCGATTTCTCGGAGGATGGCTTGGCGCACTTGGCGTTCGTCGAACTTGCCAACGATTGTCATCACGGGCAAGCGCTCTTCCGGCGGCGTTTGTATCATGCTGATGTCGCGCACCCCGACGAGGCTCATATATAGCGTGCGCGGTATGGGCGTCGCCGTCAATGTGAGCACGTCCACTTGCGCCCGCAAGGCCTTAAAATGCTCCTTATCTTTGACGCCGAAGCGTTGCTCTTCATCAATGATGACCAAGCCCAAGTCTTTCCACGTCACATCATCGGATAACAGGCGGTGCGTGCCTACGAGGATGTCTACTTCGCCTTTGGCCAGCATTGCCACCAAGCGCGCTTGTTCCGCTTTGGTGCGCCAGCGCGATAATACCTCCACCCGCAACGGAAAAGGGGCTAAGCGGCTACTGAACGTCTCGTAATGTTGCTGGGCTAAAACCGTTGTGGGGGCGAGGACGGCCACCTGTTTACCATCCATCACCGCTTTGAAGGCCGCGCGCAAGGCGACTTCGGTTTTCCCATAACCGACATCGCCACAGATGAGCCTATCCATGGGCGTATCGCGCTCCATATCCGCTTTGATGTCGCGCAGGGCGCGCAATTGGTCTTCGGTCTCCACAAAAGGGAAGCTCGCTTCTAGCTCGTTTTGCCATGGGGTATCGGGGCTGTAACCATACCCGACTGTCGCGGCGCGGCGGGCGTATATCTCTAGGAGTTGTCGGGCCTCCTCTTCGGCGTTCTTTTGCGCCTTGTCGCGGGCGCGCAACCATTCGGCCGGTTTGCCCAAACGGTTGAGCGCGGGCGGGGTTTCGTCCGCCCCCACATAGCGCGTCAGGCGGTCTGCTTGGTGAATCGGCACAAACAGCGTATCGGTGCCGGCATATTCCACCACCAAATATTCCCGTTCCGCCCCCTCTAGGCGGCGATGGCGCAGGCCTACGAACTTGCCAATACCGAAGTCCATATGGACGACGAAATCGCCTTCGCGCCAATCGGCGTAATGGGCTTCTGCGGCGCGGCCGCTCCGCTGGGCGCGCTTGCGGCGGCGCGGTTCGGGGCGCGACCAGCCGAAAATCTCGGCATCGGTGAACAGATACAACGGTTGCGCGCCATTCATACACCAGCCTTCATGGAGCGTGCCATTGACAAAAGTTATCGTCCCGGACGCGGGCGCATGGGCGATGTGTTGCTGTACGGGCACATATGCCGAAGCGTCTTGCTCATGCCATAAATTGGTCAGGCGGCTGGCCTGCTCTGTGACCACAATAGCGCTAGCCCCGCTCGTCTTGAGTTGGCGCACATGGTTGAGGAAAGCCCGCAATTGGCCGCCCCACCTCCCGCTCAGCGAGAACAGACGATCTATCGCCCCCGCCGATTGCGGGAAATGCCCCAAAGCCAAGCGGCCGCGCCCCTCTATAGCGTGGCTGAGCGCGGGCCAATCGAGATAGGGTTGGGGATGGTCTGGGGCTAATAAATCGTCGCGGATGCGCGCATCACGGTTCTTGCGGGCGGTATCGGCGATGTCTTCCACCGCTTCTCCTAGTTCGTCGGTCTCCTCTAGGATGATGAGCGCGTTGGGCGGCGCGTAGTCTAATAGGCTCGCGGGCGGGTAGCAGTAGGGCAAGTAATGCTCTAGATAGGGGAAGCACGACCCGGCGGCCAGCCAATCGGCGTCATCTAAGGGTCCGGTCGCCCCGTTGTGGTGTTGGCGCAAGCGCGCGAACCACCCCGCTAAAGCCTGCGCCGCGATGCGGCCATCGGCGGGCAACACCTCGCGCGCGGGGGGGATGACCACCTGCTCTACCTGCCCTATAGAACGCTGTGTAGAAGGGTCAAAGCGCCGCAGACCTTCTAAGTGGTCGTCGAAAAAGTCCAAACGCACGGGATGCGATGCGGTGAGCGGGAAGATGTCCACGATACCGCCGCGCTTGCTAAAGGTCCCCGGTTGGGTGACTAAGGTTGTCGGCTCGTAGCCGATGTCCACCAATTGAGATAGCAAGCGCTCGCGGCGGATAGGGGAAGAAAGGCCCAAGCGCAACGTATGTTGGCGAAAGTGTTCTGGCGGCAAGGTGCGTTGCATCAGGGCGCGGGCCGATGTGACGATGACCGCGCGCTTATCTTCCGCGAGGCTGAACAAGGTTTCGATACGATTGCGGATGACGGCCGCATCCCACGCGACGCGGTCGTAAAAAAGGGGCGTCGGCTCGGCGAAGCGTTCAATCGGCGCGCTATCCCCCAACCAAACGGGCAACTGCTCTGCGATGTTATAGGCCCGCTTGATATGCGCGGTCACGATGATGACAGGGCCCGCCCACGCGCGAATTAGCCCCGCCATCAAAAACGGGCGCGCCGCGCGGATGACATCATAATTCACCGTCCCCATCTCTTGAAAGTGCCGCCACAAAGCTTGATACGCATCATGACGACCGAGCGAATCGAGCAATCCCATGAGGTTCATAATGGATGTGTCATTCCTTATCTTTTGCGGGGATAGCCAAGTTTAGCAGAAACGGGGCAAAAATGAAGGTGGTATTCCCCCCCCCAAGCCAAGCCCAAGATTGCCCATACCACAGCGCGCGAAGATTCAGTAAACTTGCCGCCATAAAAGAGGCGATACGGAGAAATGAGCTGGTTATGCCCATAGCCCAAAGCGTGACGTTAGGGGCGGATGTGAAAATCTTCCATCCGGACCTCGTCAATTTATACGGGTGCGTCATCGGCGATGCCTGTAAAATTGGCGCGTTTGTAGAAATTCAAAGCGGCGTCGTCATCGGCGCGCGGTGCAAAATTTCGTCTCATAGCTTCATTTGCGAAGGGGTGACCTTGGAAGATGAGGTTTTCATCGGCCATGGGGTGATGTTCACCAACGATTTATACCCCCGTTCCACCACCGCCGACGGCGCGCTAAAGGGCGGCGACGACTGGCAACTTATCGCAACACGGGTGAAGTTCCGCGCCGGCATTGGCAGTAACGCCACGATTTTAGCCGGCGTGACGATTGGCAAAGAAGCCTTGGTCGGCGCGGGGGCGGTCGTCACCAAAGACGTGCCCGATTACGCGATTGTTGCGGGCGTGCCGGCCGTTGTCATTGGCGATGTGCGCGAAAAAGGGGAGCAAATACGATGAGTTTAGGCGGTTTAGCCATGGTTTGCATCGCGGCGTTGATGATGGCCTCGTCTAGCTTGATGTTACGAGCCGGCATTGACCAAATCGGCGGCTTCGGCAATAGCATCGGCGGGCTTTTCCAAGACATCCTCGCGTTGTTGCAAACCCCTATCTTCGATATAGGCGTCATCCTGTATGGGCTGGGTACGCTATTGTGGATGCGCGTCATCTCCACCGAGCCGCTCAGCACCGGCTATCCCGTGTTGTTGACGACGGCCTTCATCATCATCACCTTGGGGTCGGCTTTCTTTTTCAAAGAACCGCTCACCTTGGCTAAAATAGGGGGCATGGCGCTGATTATCGGGGGCGTGGTCATCACCCTGAACGGCTAAAGGAAAAGGGCGCTTGTTGGGCGCCCTTTTGGCATCATTCGGGTTGGGCCATCGGTTCTAGACAATTTTCTTCGGCCACGCGCGGGTATCCCAAACGTTGCAAGGCATCTAAAGCGGCTTCGCGCACGCGGTCTTTTTGATTTTCGGCAAGGGCGATGAGCGGGTCTACCGCGCGATGGTCGCCTAATTCGCCCAAGGCTTGGGCGGCGTAATAACGGGTTTGAAAACCGGGAGCATTGAGGGCGCGGATGAGTGGCATCACAGCGCGGGTATCGCCGAGTTTGCCAAGCATCATGGCGGCGCGGCCGCGAACGATGAGGTCTTCGCGCTCGTTTTCCACAGTGCGGATGAGGGCGCGGACGGCTTCGTCACCACCCAACATGCCTAGCTTCATCACTGCGGTACGGCGCTTCTCCTTATTGACATCGCGCAATTCCACCAGAATATAGCGGATGTCGTTGGGGTCGGGGTCGGCCATAAGTTGTACCTTTCCAATTATCCTCATCCCTGTTCTCATTAGGGATAAGTCTAAAATCCATTGTGCGATGAAATCGGAAAATTTGCCTTAACTCGTCATAAATTTTTTCCGAATTTTTAAGGTTACCCCGATACCTACTTATTTCTATTATCCCTTACTTCCGCAAATTCGCAAAGCGCCAGACGACAATTTTTGCAAAATCAAGACATTTCTAATGTTGGCGCTTTGGCTGATGTCGCCGCCGTGATGATGAGCTTGCCATCATGAATACGGCAGACCCTATCAGCCAGCGGGACGATTTCTGGGTTATGGGTGGCCATCACCAACGTTTTACCCATATCTCGCGTCAATTCTAGCAGTAACTGCAACACTTGTTGACCTGTCTCTTCGTCTAGGTTGCCGGTGGGTTCATCGGCCAAGACGAGGAGCGGTTGGCGCACCAAAGCGCGGGCGATGGCCACGCGCTGTTGTTCCCCGCCGCTCAGTTTATCGGGGAAGGTTTTTTCGCGCCCGGCCAAACCCACCCGCGCCAATAACTCACGGGCGCGCGCCTCGGCAGAGCGCCTGTCATGGCCGCCTAGCTCATAGGGCAAGGTCACATTCTCGATGACCGTTAAGGTGGGAATGAGGTTGAAGAATTGGAAGACGATACCGATAGTATCGCGGCGGAAAAGCGTTTGCTGGCGCTCGTTCAGCGCCAGAATATCGGTCTGCCCGATGATGATTTGACCTGCGTCCGCGCGGTCAATACCGCTCATCAGGTTCAGCAGGGTGCTTTTGCCGCTCCCGCTTTTACCTAACATCACGAAAAATTCACCCTCAGCAATATCGAGGTTGACATCGTCGAGGATGACACGGGTTTTATCGCCTTCGTTGTACGCTTTGCTCAAGTGACGGATTTGGACGATACTATCGCGCATGATGACCTCATCAATTTGTTACACACTTCACAAGATAAATATACCAGCAATTCATGAGCGCAAGCTTGATAGCAGGTGAATATCGTGTCAGGCGCGCCGCCCATATCGCTAAGGTCGGGACGACGTGGTATGCTAAAGTCGTTGTATCATCGCCGCTCGATAAGGAGCTGTTATGACATCGCTTCCCCCTATAGAACGTTTTGACGCCAATAATGGCGCGCGCATCTATCGCCTGCCGATGGTGCTTTTCCCTAATGGCTTTGTGGGCTATAGCTATTTGGTGTTCGATGCGGGCCCACTCACCTTAATAGATGCGGGGTCGGGTTGGGGGCGCAGTAATCAAGACTTGTTGGATGGGCTGGCCACCGTGGGCGAACGCTTCGGGGAAAAAGTGACCCCGTCCGACATCCGCCATATCATCGTCACCCACGGGCACATTGACCATTTTGGCGGCGTGGCGTTCATCGCCGAACGAGCGCCGCAAGCGCTTATCGGCATCCATGAACTGGACCGCCGCGTCCTGACCGCTTATGAAGAGCGGGTCGTGGTGGCCACCAAAGACTTACGCATCTTTTTGGCGCGGGCTGGCGTCAAACCCGCTCTTAGCGATAGCCTGATACAGATGTATGGCTTCGCCAAAAAGCACGTCGCTTCTGTCACGGTAGATTTTGCCCTCGACGACGAAATGCTGATGGAAGGCATGAGCTTCATCCATGCGCCGGGGCACTGTCCGGGGCAGGTCTGCGTGAAAATTGGCGATATTTTGCTCAGCGCCGACCATGTCTTGTCACACACCACGCCACACCAAGCCCCAGAGAGCATCACCCATTACACTGGTTTGGGGCATTACAAAGATGCTTTGCGTAAATTGGCGCACGTAGACGGTATTCGCCTCGCCTTGGGCGGGCACGAAGACCCCATCGAAGACCTCTACGGGCGCATTAAAGCTATCCATGCCAGCCACGACCGCAAATTGAACCGCATTTGCGACATCATCCGCGAGCACGGCCGGCCCATGACCATCAGCGACATCTCTAAGGCGATGTACCCCGACCGCCATAATTACGATATTCTGCTGGCGATAGAAGAGAGCGGGGCGCACGTGGAATATCTCTACCAACACGGGCTATTGAGCATCGCCAACCTCGACCAAGTGGAGAGGGAGGAAAACCCGGCCCTATTGTACCAACTCAGCTAAAGGACGCGCCAAAAGAGGGCCATACCCACCAATAACGTGACAAAGGTGACTAGCGTCATGCCTAGCCCCACGCGCAAAAAATCCCCCGCGCGGTAGCCCGCCGGCCCCATCATCAGGATGTTCACCGGATGCGCGACGGGCGTTAAAAAGGCGGTGGAGCAACCGATAGCGACCGCGACGGCCACCGCCTGCGGATTGACCCCCAATTGCAAGGCGGCGTTGATGGCGATAGGCCCGATGACGAGGGCCGTCACCTGACTGCTGATGACTTGGGTGATGCCCAAGGCCACCCAAAATAACCCCGCGATGAGCGCCAAAGCGCCGCCATCCGCCAAAGTGGCCACCAATAGCGTCCCGACCCGTTCCGCAAGCCCCGTTTTGACGAGCGCCGTACTGAGGGGCAACATGCCCGCGATGAGGAAGATGACCCGCCATTCCGTATCCCGATAGGCATCGTCTATGTTGATGCACCCGCTGAGTATCATGGTCACAGCGCCGCCAAGCATCAAAAGCGACAAGGGGAAGGCATCCAAAATCGCCAACACCAAGACGATAACGGTAATGGCCAAGGCCCACGCCGCCTTGCTCCATTCTGGGGTTTGGTGTCCGTTATAACGATTGAGCACCAAATAATCGCGGTGGGCGGCCAATTTTTTCACCCCCGCTTCTGGCCCAACCATCAAGAGCGCATCGCCGACTTCTAGCGCGAACTTGCCTACATCGGTGCGATAACTGCGCCCCTCGCGCCACAGCGCAACGGCCGTCAAGCCGAACTGGTTGCGATGTTGTAGCTCGGTCAGCGATTTGCCCACAACACGAGAGCGCGGCGGGATGATAACCTCCGATAAATTCACCTGAAAGCGATGTGTGGGGTCTACGCCGTAGGCCCCGCGGGCGCTGACGCCCTGTTCTAACAGGCGCTCCAGCCGCTCATGACGCCCCATCACCAGCAAATAGTCTTGCGGTTCGATGATTTGGTCTGGTTGGGGCGATAAAATGGCCGTGCGCCCGCGCCAGATGGCCAACACCGTCAGCCCTAATTCCGCCCCGATACGGCTATCGGCTAGCGATAGGCCGCATAAAGGCGAATGTGGCTCTACGCGCACTTCCCACATCCGCTCTGCCAATTGGTAAGTTTCGTAAAGGTTGGGGGCGGCCACGCTCTCGCTCATCCCCTCCCGATTGGGCAACAACCGCCGCCCAAAAACGACCATATAAACGAGCGTCGCCAAGACGATGAGGCCGCCGGTGGGGATAAAATCCATCATGCCCAAGCCAACTTGACCTTGGGCTTCTAGAATGCCGCTGAGGATGATGTTAGCGGTGGTTAAATAGGTGGCCATGCCGCCGACCATCGTACCGAAAGAGACCGGCATCAACAATTTGGATAAGCGCACTTTGGAGATATGCCCCACGCGCACCGCCGCCGGCAAGATCACCGCCCCCGCGGCGATGTTGTTCATCACCAACGATAACAAAGCCCCCAACCCCATGAAAATAGCGATGAGGCGCGTTTCTGAATGCCCGCCCAAAGCGTAAAGGCGGCTGGCAATCCACTGCACCACGCCGGTTTCTTCTAGGGCATGGGTGATGATGAACAGACCAAAAATGACGATGACGACCGAGCTACTGAAGCCCGCTAGCGCTTCTTGGGGCGTGACCAACCCGCTGAAACCGAGGGCCAGCAAGACCAACAGGGCGATAATATCCGCCCGTAGACGATTAGACAAAATCCCCACGAACGCGGCCACGACGATGGCCAGCGTGCCGATTTCCGCCAGCGTGAGCATCGTTATTCCCCTATGTCCCCTCGCCTTCTAATTCCGCTAGCAGGGCTAGGGCCTTCGGATGTTGGGGATTCAGGGCCAAGGCGGCTTGGACGGCGCGCCGCGCTTCGGCTATATCGCCCTTCTTGCGGGCCGCTTCCGACCACAATAAATGACGATGCGCCGCCTTTTTGGGGTTATTATCCGCCAAATAGGCTTGGACGAGCTTTTCGTACAGCGCCGCATCTTCGGGTTGGAGGCTGGCGGCGCGTTCTAAGTTGACGATGGCAGAGGCGCGCTTGCCCGCTTTTTCGTACAAATCCGCCAGCAACAAATGGCCGTCGCGGGCTTCGTCGAGGCGTTTTAGGCGTTTGAGCAGGGCGACCACCCGTTCTAGCGGCTTGGGGTCGGATGGGGCTAACTGGGCGGCGCGCAGAGCTAGCGCTAGTTCCGCTTCGGGGTCTGGGGGTGCGTCTTTGGCCGCGGCCTCCCCATTGACCCGCGTCATGGCGATGTCTATACCCTCTTTCAGCCAAATTTCCACCGCTTGGGCGGCTTTTTCGGTCATCTCCTTGGCGAGGATGAGGTCATCGCCATGAAAAGTCGCTAACACATAGTCGCGCCCGCGCATCTTCCCCGGCGGGCGGCCGATGCCGAAGCGGATACGGGCGAAATCTTGCGTGCCCAGATGTTGGATGATGCTTCGCAAGCCGTTCTGCCCGCCATGACCGCCACTTTTGCGGATTTTTAGCACGCCAAAAGGGGTATCGAGGTCATCGTAGATGATGATGAGACGGTCATAATCAATTTTATAAAAGTCCACAAGGGCGCGCACTGCCTCGCCGCTGAGGTTCATATAGGTTTGGGGTTTGGCCAGCAAGACGCGCTTAGCGCCGATGTGGCCATCCACGACCAACGCTTTACGCTCGCGGCGCGGGGCGGCGGTGATGTGATGTCGGCGGGCGAGTTCATCAATCACCCAAAAGCCGACATTGTGACGTGTTTTTTCGTATTCGTGGCCCGGATTCCCCAGACCGACGATGAGATAACGGTCGTTCATGATGGCGTTTGATAGGAGGCACGCCCCAAATCATAGCACGAAAAAGGCACGCTGGGCAGGGCCGTTTAACTGTAGAGCGCTTGCGTCACTCGCGCGCTAATATCGCCGAGGAGCGCCGCCATAAACCCCTCCGCCGGGCAAACATAGACCATATCGCGCAGGTAGTGGGTCGTCGGGCCGACGTCTACCCGCAAACCACAACGCCCGTAGATATAACTGACGACGCGCACCTGCCATAGCGCCCCATCGTGTTCATAGGGATATTGCTGGGCAGAGACGCGCCCGCTCTGGGCCACCCAATCATGATATAAGGTTTTGAAAGCCGTGGGCGGCTCGCCGGTGGCTTTGGCGCGGAGCAGGGCGTACATCACCACATGGTTCATATCGCCAAACCCGGACACCGCGAATTCCACCTCGTCGTTCGATAAGCCGATGTCTTTATTCACCTCGTAGAGACGCAAGCGGAACAGAAATTGCAAGCGGTCGTAAAAATCCAGCAATTCATCGGCGTTCAAGCGCGCGGGAATATCCGCGAGGACCTCTTCGCGCAGGTGGTTCAGAGAGCGCCCGCCTTCGTCGATGCGCCCCAAGCCAAAAAAATCTTTGGGCTGGAAGTGGGCAACGCCGAACGTATCGGGCAGGTTGTGGGCAGTCCGAAAGTCTTTAATATCTATAAAGGCGCATAGCTGGCCATCTATCCAAAGTTGCATGGGTTTTTCTTTCTTATACAGGCGTGGCATAATGGTTAAAACCCATTTTCCCGCTAGAGGATACTCTACACCACTTTAAGGATATTGAATGATGATGCGCGGCGCTATCTACGGTTTAACGGCGGCGGCCATTTGGGGCGGTATGTATGTCATCTCGGATGTTGTGCTGGCGGTCATCCCGCCTTTCACCCTGCTCAGCATACGGCTTATCTTGGCTTTGGCGGTCATGTCCCTTTTTGCGCGCCGCTTAGGCTGGTACTGGCCGCGCGGGCGGGCGCTTTGGGGCGCGTTGGGGGTAGGCATCGTCGGTTATGGCATCAGTTTAGGGGCGCAATTCGTCGGGACGGATAAGTCTACAGCTATCAATGGCGCGGTGTTGACCAGCGCTTCGCCGGCGTTCATCGTCCTTTTCGCCGTCTTCATCCTACGCGAACAGTTGACGCGCCGCCGCGTGGCCGCACTGCTCTTAGCCACTGTCGGCGTCTTGGTCATCCTAGACCCAACCCAAGCCGATTTCGGCTCGGACACCTTTTTAGGGGATGTCGCCTTAATCATCGCGGCGCTCTCGTGGGGGCTATATTCCGTCTTGGTCCGCAAGGTGACGGCCGACAGCGGGTTAGATACCTTCGTCTTGACCTTTTTCTGTTTCATCGGCGGCCTGCTGATGACGATACCGACGGCCATTTGGGAGCTATCGGCGCGTCCAATCGGTCTGGTAGATGGCGGCGTCATCCTCGGCATCTTGTATTTGGGCATCGTCTCTACAGCTATTGCCTCTTGGTTGTGGAATCGCTCTTTCGCTTTGGTGCCGGCATCGGTGGCGTCGCTATTCTTCTTCGCCCAACCCTTGAGCGGCGTCATCCTCGGACATCTCTTTTTAGGGCAACCCGTGACCGCCGCTTTATT
>JBBIRQ010000019.1:0-57280 GCA_037441665.1 Anaerolineaceae bacterium
TTGTGCCACCGGTCGTTGTGCCGCCGGTCGTCGTGCCGCCGGTCGTTGTGCCGCCAGTCGTCGTGCCGCCGGTCGTCGTGCCGCCGCCTTGAACAATGTCTGTATCGTCGTCTTGCACAGGCTGATAATTATTGCGGAAAATATCCGTCCAATCCACGCGGGCGGTGTTCGTCAGATTCGTTCCATCGGGCAGGCCGGGGTCAATATTCACGGTTAAGGTGATAGTGCCGCTATTATTCGGCGCGAGGTTGCCGGGCAAAAAGGCGGGGATACCCGGTTGCGGTTGCAAATCAATATGCACCAGCCCGCCGCCCATATGCGTACAGACGCCGACGAGAGGCGCGTTCACCACGCAGGAATTGAAGCTCATACCGGGGGGGAGTTGGTCTACAATTTCTGGGCCGGGGATAGGCAAGGCGGCGCCGGGCCCCTCGTTGGTCAACGTCAGGGTGAACACCGTCACGCCGGGGCTGGGGATGAAGACGGTATTATCGTCTTTATCTATCGTCAAACGCGGCAGAGCCGGCGGATCCATGAAGACGACGCGATTATCTACTTCAAAAGTGTATTGATTCCCCGTGCCCACTGTGAGCGTAGCGGACCACAAGCCCGGTTCCGGATTGGCGATAGCATCGCCGACAAAATCGGTCACCGCGTCGAAAGTCGCCATGTTATTGTAGTTAGGTTTGACGTCGGCCATGGGGCTACTATTCCACCCCGTCCCTAATGGGCCGTCTAGCCCGTTGCCAGAGGTCGTGCCGGTGATGTTGATGCCGCTAGGGGTGGTATAGACCACGGGCGCGTTGTTATCGAGGTCAAAATTCCGCATGAACAAGTTGACGTCGCCATCGTCTACATACCAGTAAAAGGTCTGCGCGCCGGGGGGGCGATGTTGGTAAGATACGCGCAAAAGCCCAATCCATGCCTCATCGCCTGAGCCGGGGATGCCATCAAAACCAATAGAAGCGTCGAAGATTTCGGGGTCGCCACCGCCGAGCAGGCGAAAGCGCCAACCGTTCTCGTCATTATCGCCCGTGGTGGATTCGACTATGAATTCTCCGCAGTGCGTGCCGAATATCGGATTCGCGGGCATGGTTGTCGTGTGTAGGGTCGCCCATGCATCGTTTGTGCCGCCCAAGGGGGTATAGGTCTCGTTGGCCAATAGCGCCCCGCCGGGAGAATACAGCTGGAAGAACGTATTATCTGCCGTGCCCAAAACCTCGTCTAGCACGCCTAAGCCGCTGGCGTTGCTCTCTGGGTCGAACAATTGAAAGACAAACGTCTGGTTGGGGGTGCAGGGGACATTGACCACAATCCGATGCGGCACCAGTTCGCCTTCATCATTCGTCCACCAATCGCCCACGTTCAATTGGGAATTCGGGCCGCTCGTTTGGATGAAACCGTTATTAGCAAAGGCCGGAACAATAACCTCTGCCTCTGCTGGTCGTAGCGCTAATAGACTGGTTAAAAAGATGAAGAAGAAATAGGTAATAAATCGCCAAGGAGAATGCATGCGTTGCTCTCTTTTGTGCTACGCGCAATTAATCCCGCTACACACAACCACTGCGCCGGCCGAGTGGGAAGATGAGAGCGAATCATCAGCTTCCCTAAAATATTATGGTGGATTACACATACCATCATATAACAATTTGTTATATGAAACAATCTATCTAGTACCTTTTACCTATTAACAGTCGTTATCTACACAAAAACGACCCCTTAGAGGGGTCATTTTTACGAATTTCGTTAGAGTATTTGTTACATCCTTAGCCTGAGGGGTCTAGCGTGGCTGTCGGCGTCGGGTTCAAGTCGTCGAAGGGAAGCGTGGCATCTGGCAAGGTGGGGAAGGCCAGCGGCGCTGTGGGCACAATCGGCGGGGTGGGCGTCGCCGTCGGTTGCACGTTGGCGATATTCACCGTAACATCGCGGTTGATGTAACCGCCTGTAGTGGAAGTCACCCGTAAACGCAAGATGTAAGAACCATTGGGCACGGTTGTTGTATCCCACGTCCCCAAAGTTGAACCCGCATTGGGGAACTGGGTGGTGGAAAAAGTGCCGATAGGTTGGAAGTTCTGGGGCGCGCTGGCGGCGGCGTACTGCAATTCATAACGGTTGAAGTCTGGCGCGGTCACCTGACCGGTTATGGTCAATGTCCCGGTGAGTTGTTGGTTATCGCTGGGGTTATTGATGCGAACGCTCGGCAGGGTCATGCCTTGTTGGCAGGCGTTGGTCGGCGCCGCTTGCAACGGCAAGGGCAGGTTGACCCGTTGCGCCCAGCGCTGGCCTTCGGCGGTGCTATTAATCCAATTCACGGCGAAGGGGTCGCTGATGTTGGCGAAGGTCGCAGACACCTTATTTTCCGGGCACCATTCGTTGGCGATAAGGCCCGTCCATGTGTCAATCTCTACGTTGCGGACGAACGATTGTTGCGGCGGCAGGCGGTCTTGGATGGCGAATTCGCGCACGCGGTTGGCGCAACCGTCCCCTTCCACAGCCAATGCGCCGGTATCGCGGCACACATCCACCAGCACCACGCCACCGGGGTTATCGAAGGGCGGCGGCTGGTTGACGGTGGCGGCGCTGATGACCGCGTTCCAAATGGGCGAAGCCGCTAGAAAACCGGTGGTATTGAACGTGGGCGCATTATCGAACGTGCCCAGCCACACGCCAACCACCACATTCCGCGTGAAACCCATCGTCCATAGGTCGCGCCCGTTATCACTCGTGCCGGTCTTGGCCGCGACGGTGTTTTGGGTGGGGATGCCCCGTTG
This sequence comes from Anaerolineaceae bacterium, assembly GCA_037441665.1. Taxonomy (GTDB): domain Bacteria; phylum Chloroflexota; class Anaerolineae; order Aggregatilineales; family Phototrophicaceae; genus JBBIRQ01. The sequence continues at coordinate 2,772 of JBBIRQ010000019.1, forward strand.
CGCCAAGGTCAGGGTGCCGTTTGTGCCGAATTGGTCGGCGCGCGCGAGGTCATCGCTGAGGATGTTCACCATCAAGAAAGCGATTTGCGGGGAGATGGCTTGCCGCGATTCTTCACGCGCGGGCATGGCCACATCAATGACCTGCCCATCTACTTCTTCGGTGATGCGTTCGATGGCGAATAGCGGTTGATAGACCCCGCCATTGGCGATAGTGCCGTAAGCTTTCATCATATCTATTAAGCGCACCTCGTTAGCCCCCAAACCCGACGGCAAGCCGAACTGCGCTTCTGGCAAGAATTGTAGCCCCATGCGCTGGGCCACATCTATGAACTTTTGATTGCCGATGAATTCATACGCCTTGATCGCGGGCACATTCAAGCTATTTTGCAGGGCATAACGCACGTTGACCGGACCGCGATAACGGCGGTCGAAGTTGACGGGATTATACGAAACGCCATTGATATTATACGGAGACGGCACATCCCATAAAATGCTCGACGGCGTCAAGTAGCGCCCGTCCACGCCTTCAAACGAGGCGGCATAAGTGACCACTTTAATAGCCGAGCCGGGTTGTTGCCACGTGCGCGTATTATCCACTTGGCCGGCGATGGCCTCGTTATTGAAATCGGGGCTACCCACCATCGCGCGGATAGCGCCGGTACGCGGGTCTGTCACCATCACCGCCCCCGTGTTCACCCCATTATCGCGCAATTGGGCCACCCGTCGCGCCAAATTATCTTGGGCGGTATCTTGTAGGGTGGGGATAAGCGTTGTATAGATATTGAAGCCGCGTTGGAACATCACATCAGTGCCAAACATGACTTCAATTTGCCCTTGAATGAAGTTGACGAAATGCGGATAGCGCACTGTGCTGGCGCGCGGGCGAAAATCGGTCAGCTCGACTTCGGCGATTTGGAAGGCCAAAACCCCGCCGAAAGTGCCGTCAGCGTTCACCGTTAGCATCGGGCCGCGACTGCCTTCATACTCAATTTGGATGCCCTCGCCCACACAGAAAGGCCCTTGTTGCGGCCAATTGCCATGCTGGAATTGCAAACAACCAACGGCAATCATCTTGCGGACGGTATCGCGCAGGTTGCGGGTGGCGCGATCCTTGTTGATGACCGGGTCGTTATCTGCTGGCGCAGGGATGATGCTCGCCAAAAGCGCGGATTCCGCCAAATTAAGCTCGCTAGCTGGCTTATCGAAATAAAACTGCGCCGCCGCCTCCACCCCATAAGATTGATTGCCGAAGAAAACCTCGTTCAGGTACAGTTGCAAGATGAAGTTTTTATCGTACTGCCGCGCAATTTCGTTAGCGATGAGGATTTCTAGAACTTTGCGGTCGGCGCTCACTTCCGTATCACGGATGACCAGATTACGGGCGATTTGTTGGGTGATAGTGCTCGCGCCCGATTGGATAGAGCCGCTCCCCAAATTCTGCAAGAACGCGCGCGCGATAGCGATAGGGTCGAAGCCGGGGTCATCGTAGAAACGCTCATTCTCTTGAGAGATGACCGCATGAATCATGTAAGGCGAGATGCGGTCTAGCGGCACTTCGGTGCGCGCCCCGCCCGCGCGGCTATTCAACTCGGCGATAAGCCCGCCGTTGGCGTCGTAGATGCGCGCCGTCTTGAAGGCCGGTTCGTAATTGGCCAAAGCGGCGATTTGCGCCTGCCACGGTGCCACATTGCTGTTATACCACAAGGTGACCCCAGCGACGGCGGCAATACCGCTGATGAGGCCGCAAGCGACGAGCGCCACCACTGCCGTCAGGACGAGGCGCATCACCGAGCTACGCTGTTGCTCGGCGAATTCGTCGTAAATGGGCGATTCCGCCGCGCTCAAGTCGTAGTTGGGCGGCTCTAGGGCTGGCGTGGGCACATCGCCCCCCGCCAAGCCGCCTAAGGGGCTACGGATTGTCGGCTCGCTGGAGACGGCGGGGCTAACCATCGTCGGTTCGCTCGATGGGATGCTGGTCTCGAAGGCGTAATTGCCGACCACGGTAGCGTTGGGGTCTACTCGTTCCGCCGCGCGCACATCCGGTCCGAAATTAATGCCCGCGCTGGGGGACGTGCCCCCATATGCCGCTGATTCTGGGCTGTAGCCGGTATATTCGGTGTTGCCGACGGGGGACGCTGGGGCATCGGGCAGATATGGCAAACTGCCGGCGATGACCTGCGACGGGTCTAGTTCGCTGGTGAGCGTGCGCGGGGCCGGCGGGCGCGTGGGCACGGGCGGCGTGGCCACAACCCAATTGCCGTTCTCGAACTTATACCATGAATCGGTCTCCACCCCCATCATCCACCAAACGTTGTTTTCATCCAATATCATCAAGGTGCGGAGTTGGGCTTGCAAGTCGTCGCGGGTGATTTGCCCCGATTGGTACAAATTTTTGAGGGCGCGCACCTGCTGTTCAGTCTGTTGGAATTTTTGCGCCAATGCCGATTGGGCCGGCTCCATCGGGCCAGTGGCCGAAGGGAGGGGGGTATGGTCGCCGCCCTCGTCGGATAATTGGGCGGCCATACGCCGCGCCACATCGGCCGCGCTCTCGCCTTCTGCGCTAGCGGGGGCGACTGCGGACGGCGCTTCATCCTCTCCGTCGGATAATTGGGCGGCCATACGTCGCGCCACATCGGCCGCGCTCTCGGCGCTGGCTTCTGTCGTCGGGGAGGGAATCACTTCTGTCACATTGTCGGTAGCGCTAGCGCTGGTGACGGCCGCCAACAGCGCCTTATCAGATTCCGATAAATCATCTAAGTTGAGGTCGCTATCATCTTCATCAAAAATATTAACGCCTGTGCCCGCGCCTAATTTTTCTTCTTCTAAGCTGGTGAGCGCTATCAATTCGCTAATGCCAAAGTCCGCATCCATGACATCGGGGATAGGCGCGGTTTCTTCTTCGCTTGGGGGCGGTTGGACGCGCGCCGAAGAAAAGGAGATAATCATATCCTCCGGACTGACGGCGAGCGGGGCCTCCGCGACTGCGTCCACCTCTTCTTTGGCTTTCACTTGTAATTCATCGGTCGCTGTATATATCGTGTCTTCGGGGGTGGGTAGATGCCAAGCGCCGGGGAGTTCGGGTTCGGCGCTCATATCTTGCGGCAGGGCGGGCATCACCTGCCAACCGCCGGACGGTTTGGCGGGTTTATCTTCGGGCGCTTTCCAGCCGCCGGGCAAGCGGGGCTGGTGCCACCCGCCTTTTACGTCCGGGTCAGGGCTGATGTCATTAGGCGTTGGGCGATCAGTCATGACTTTTTCTCGTTCGATATAAGATTAAGAGATGCCATGTTCGTATTATACCGCATTCTAACCATTCGTGGGCAACGCCCCGCTAAATCTCGCTTTATCTAGGGCTTTCTCATCTAAAAGTCTAGTTTTTTGACCGCGTTTTGTGTTAATTTATCTTCATCGGTTCTTGATAGGTGGTTAAAATAGATGAACGAGTGATAGCTAATGAATGCTCCCCAACCCTATGACGCGCAAGACGCCCCCTTGCGGGCAATCTGGCCCAACGTGGTGACAGCGGGTGCTATCTTTTGTGGTTATTTATCTATCATTTTTGCTTTAGAAGGCTCTTTTTATCAATCGGCATTATTCATCTTATTAGCCGCGCTCTTAGATATGGCTGATGGTCAGGTGGCCCGCGCGTTGCGGGTGTGTAGCGATTTCGGCATGCATTTCGATTCGCTGGCGGATGTGGTCAACTATGGGGTTGCGCCATCGCTCCTGTTTTATTTGCTCTATTTCCAGCCGTGGGGCGCGGCCGGTTTGGGGATTGGGTTTTTATTGGTCTTGTGCGCGGCGATGCGTCTAGCGCATTATAATAGCACCGCGGCCGAAGACCCGCCCTATTTCACAGGCCTACCCTCGACCATGGCCGCTACCTTCCTCGCGGGGTATGTCCTCTTCAGCGATACTTACATCAACCATAACGCCCCGCTACAAGCCGCTTTCGTGTTCATCGTTGTTGCCTTGCTCATGGTCAGCGAGGTGCGTTATGGCAAGGGGAAAACTTGGCTTTCTCCCCGCTTGTTGCGCCAAAAGCGCCATATCGTCGCGGGCACTGTCGTTTTGCCCTTTTTGCTCTTTTATCCCACCTTTACCTTCTTTTCCCTCGCTTTATTTTATATCCTATGGGGGGTATCGCGGAGTGGCATTCACACCATCAAAGACCACGTCCGCTAAATGAGGTGTTTTATGTTCAGCAGACCCTTTTGGTTGGGCGTGTTGGTCGGCCTGATGGGCGGGGCCATCTTGCGCCAACGGCGGTTGAGCGGCGTCACACAAGAGCGCTTGGATAGATATTATCGGCAACGGGCGCGGATTTATAATCTGACGGATTATCTCTATTTGGGGCAATTTCCGCGCATCACCATGCGAAAAACCTTGCTCGATATGATGGATTTACGCCCCGGTATGCGCGTCTTGGATTATGCCTGTGGCGCCGGGGCCAATTTCCCCTACATCATCGAGCGTATCGGCCTGACCGGCCAACTCGTCGGGGTGGATTATAGCGAAGAGATGCTATCCGCCGCCCGCGAGCAATTCATCATCGGCAAAGGGTGGGATAATATCCAGCTCGTGCAAGCCGACGCCGCCGAAATGCACTTCGATGAGCCTTTTGATGCGGTCCTCGTCACGCTGGGCCTCGCCGTCATCCCCCGTTGGCAAGAAGCGCTCGAACGCGGCTGGTCGCTCGTCAAAGCGGGCGGCGTTTATGGCGTCGCCGACCTGTGCGAAAGCACCCGCTGGTACACCTTGCCCATCCGCTGGTTGACGGATGTTATTGATGTGGCCATCATCGCCGATAGCTCGCGCCGCCCGTGGGAATGGATGGCCGCCCAAGGGGTAGATTATCGGCGGCAGGAGCTTTTCCACGGCTATTTCTACGCCGCAACCATCCGTAAACCCGCACGGTGAGCATGCGTATTCAGCGGTTGCCACGCGCTTTTTGGGTGCTATTCGCCTTGGGCTTGGCGGCGCGCTTAACGGCGGCGGCGCTAGCGCCGGGTCCGGGCATCGGCGACCCAACCCACTATTACAATCTGGCGCGCAATCTAGCCGAAGGTCGGGGTTTCGTCATTGATTATATCTGGCAGTATCATAATCCCCCGCCCGACATCACCCATCCTGAAGATTATTGGATGCCCCTACCGGCTATCTGGCCCGCCTTGAGCTTCGCGCTACTGGGGGAAGGGCTATTCACAGCGCTCTTGCCGTCGGCTCTCTTTGGGGCGGCCATCCCGACGCTCGCTTACGCGGTCGCCAAAGTGGCGGGCGAAGAAGACGATGTCGCCCTGATGAGCATGGCTGGGGCGCTCTTTTTGCCGGAATTGGTGCTCAATTCCGCCCGCACCGATACCACCATCACCTACATTTTATGGGTTGGCCTCTCGGCAGTGTGCTTTTATCGGGGTCTGCGCGCCCGCCCGCCTTGGCTATTTTTCAGCGGGGTTTTCGCCGCTTTAGCGCAACTATCGCGCCAAGACGGCATCTTGTTAGCGCCGGCCATGTTGGTTACTATCGGGATATACCTTCGCATGGGGGCGCGGCCCCTCTCTGCGCGTTGGTTGTGGGCTATCCCTATCGCTTGGTTGCTGACCTTGTCGCCGTGGTTGGCGCGCAATATCGCCCTATTCGGCGTCCCCTTGACGGGCGGCGCAGGGCGCACGCTTTTCATGACGCACTTCACCGACCAATTCACCTATGGGCGCGTCCTCGATTTTCAACACTATTTAGCGTGGGGCGTGCCTAATATCATCGCGAATTGGGCGTTTATGGCCGCCGCCAACGTGAAAACGCTGTATACCTTGCTCGATACTTTCTTGCCCGTCATCGCCTTTGTCGGCTTGGGGGGATTGCTCTGGCGGCGCGACCGCGAACGCCTGCTCTTGCTGGCCCTCCCTTTAACGATGTTAATCGCTCTGTTCCTGTTTTATAGCTTTGTGACGCCGTTTCACACCCAAGGCGGTAGCTTCAAAAAAAGCGCTATGCTAGCCTTGCCCTTTTGGGCTTATAGCGGGGCGTGGGCCTTGGCGCAATGGGTGCGCCCGCGCCGCGTCGCCTATGTTTTGGCCGCCGTGATGGCCGCTTTAGCCTTGCTCAATAGCGTTGAACTCATCCGCGCTGATTTCGACCTCGCCGCCCGCTTTGAAGCCAGCACCCAAACGCTGGCCCGCGCCCTACAGGACTTGGGCGATACCAACGGCGATGATGACATCATCATCATGACCCAAGACCCCTTCATGCTCAATTATCATGGCTATCGCGCCTTGATGATACCCAGCGACCCGCGCGAGATGATTCTAGAGGCGGCGGCGCGCTATCGCGTGGACTATATTTTGTTGCCCGCCGCTCGCCCAGCCCTAGACCCGCTCTATGACGATAGCGAAAGCGACCCGCGTTTGCCCGTGGCGGCCGATGTAAACGGCTTTCGCTTGTTGCGGGTGGACGTTCCGCAATAGCGCGGGGGCGAGAATGCGCTACAATAGCCAAGCAAACATCGGTAGACGATATGCCATGAAGGTCATGCAATGCCCGCCGTACTCGTTGTAGATGATGACGCGCTCAACCGCGAGGTGCTAGAAGCGTTCTTAACCTTGGCCAATTACCCGGTGCGGCTGGCCCATAATGGCGCTAGCGCCCTCAAACAAATTGCCCAAGCCACGCCCGACCTCGTCATCCTTGATGTGAAGATGCCCGATATGAACGGCTATGAATTGTGCCAACGCATAAAGAGCAACCCCAAAACTCAGCATATCAAAATCCTTCTGCTGACCGCTTTTGACGGGCCGCAAGAGCGCCAGACGGGGCTAGCGGCTGGCGCTGATGCGTATATGACGCGCCCTTTCGACGGCGAAGACCTCATCCGCAAGGTTCAGCAACTACTGACCCCTACCTGACGTTTCCCCACCGCCGCGCGCATCATCAATTGGCCAATGAGGGCGGGGCGCGTAAACTAAGGATATGAAAGAGGTCTTGGTTATATGACGTATCGTTCGCGGCGTAGCGGGCCGCCGGCATGGTTTGTCTTTCTCATCGGTGTAGCCTTGGTCATGGCAGGGTACTACTTATGGCAAGGCCTGCGCGATTATCTCTACACGCAAGGCTTAGGCATCCAAGAGGCGACACAACAGGCGATTTTAATCGCCAGCGCCACCGCCGCGCGCCAAGCAGAAATCCAGCAGAATTTGCCCACCCCGCGCCCGACTTCTACACCCGTGCCGGAATGCCAAGCTTTTGAAGTGAGCGTACCCAACGCCATCGTGCGCGCGGGCCCCAGCACCACCACCGACATCTTAGAAACGTGGCCGCGGGGGACGGACGTTTGCGTCATCGCCAAGGACGAGACCAGCGAATTCTTCCTGATTGACCGCAACCCCTTGACCCAACGGCTAGAAGCGGGCTACATGCACCAAGACATCATCCGCTCTTTGAACCCCACACCGACCATAACCCCCACCTTCACCCCGCCGCCGACCGTCACGCCTTTGCCTAGCGCCACCCCCACCGCATCGGCGTAACGAAATGTCCCGCCCGCACACCATTTCAGTCCTGCGCCAATCCGCCGCTTTCTGTTACAATTAGCTTGAACCCGTTTGTCATCATTCATGAGAGAGAGAACACTCTATGACGTTACACATCTATAACGTGCTGGGCCGGACAAAACAAGTTTTTACCCCCATGCATGAAGGGCGCGTGGGTCTATACGTCTGTGGTCCGACAGTCCAAGATTACGCCCACTTGGGCCACGCGAAAACGTATATCGCCTTTGATGTGGTCGTGCGGTATCTGCGTTATAGCGGTTATGATGTGTTATACGTCCAAAATATTACCGATGTGGGGCATCTGTTGGATAGTGGCGAAGACCGCGTGCTAAAAAAAGCCGCCCAATTACAAGCCCTGCCCATGCAAATTGTCGAACGCTACACCCGTAGTTACTTCGAGGATATGGACGCTTTGGGGGTGATCCGCCCCGATATTTCCCCGCGTGCCAGCGCCCACATCCCAGAACAAATCAAGATGATTCAAACGCTCATCGAAAAAGAGCATGCTTACGTGGTCAATGGTAGCGTTTATTATGACGTCTCTTCCAACCCCGAATATGGTAAGCTATCGAACCGCCGTCTAGACGAACAAGAAGCGGGTAGCCGCGAAGAGGTGCGCGAAGAAAAGCGAAGCCCCGAAGATTTCGCCCTATGGAAGCGCGCCGAGCCAGAGCATATCTTGCGTTGGGATAGCCCATGGGGGGAAGGCTTTCCGGGTTGGCATATCGAATGCTCGGCCATGGCCAAAAAATATCTGGGCCCCACGTTCGACATCCACGGCGGCGGCATAGATAACATCTTCCCCCATAATGAATGCGAAATTTGCCAAAGCGAGACGGCCAACGATGCCCCCTTCGCCCGCTATTGGATGCTGGTAGGTAGCTTGACGGTGGATGGCGTCAAAATGTCTAAAAGCCTCGGCAACTTCATCACCATCAAAGATGCCTTGCATCGTTACCGCCCAGAGGTGTTGCGCGTCTTTGCCCTCACGGCCCACTACAGCAACCCCGTAGACTATAGCGACGAAGCCATGAACGCCGCTAAAGCCGGCTGGGAACGGCTCTATAACGCGGTGCGCCTCTTGCGCCGCAAGATGAACACCGCCCCAGAGAGCGCCGACGGCAACAGCTTTTTAGAACGCCTAGAGGCGACGCGCGCCGATTTCCGCTCGGCCATGGATGATGATTTTAACACCCCGCGCGCCCTCGCCGCCCTGCAAGAATTGACGCGCGAAGTCAATACCTTGCTCAATAGCGATACCACCGTCGGCTTGAGCGTGTTGGATGCTATCAACACCCTGTATACCGAACTGGGCGGCAATATCTTGGGCGTCATCCCAGAAGACGAAGGGCGCGATGTCAACGCCGACTTAGTAGATGGCCTCGTGGAGTTGCTCATCCAGATGCGCGCCCAAGCCCGCCAAGCGAAAAATTACGCCGAAAGCGACCGCATCCGCGACGAACTCGGTAAACTAGGCATCATCCTAGAAGACCGTCCCGACGGCACGATTTGGAAATTGGATACCTAAACCTGCTTAATCGCTATCAAGACCCCATCCTGAAAGAGGTGTGTGATGCCTGCTATCCTCGAAGTGATGATTGGTATGGTATTCGTCTATAGCTTATTGAGCATTCTAGTGACCCAAATCAATACCATCATCACCAATATCTTGAACCTGCGCGCGCGGCATTTGCGGCATGGGCTGAACCAGTTGTTGAGCGACCCAGTGGTACGCGCCCGCATCATGGGACATCCGCTCATCGGCCTCATCCAGACGCCCATTCTGCCCAATCAAAAATTAGATAAAGCCCAAGCGGAAACGCTGACCAAAAGCAAGCTCAACCGCGTCACGCAGATTGCGCCGCAGACTTTCGTCAACGTCCTCATCAATACGATTAAAGCCCCAGACGACCAAGACTTATTCGCCGCCTTGCTCCAAGTTGTAGATAGCATGCCATCGGGCGGGGAACGGCGACATTTGCGCGCGCTCATCAAACGACTGCGCGAGACGGGGAGCGGTCTGGAAGATTTGCGCGCGGCCATCGCCCAATTGGATAACGAAATTTATATCGAGACGTTGAACGCCGCGCTCGACCAAATCGAGGAGGAAATCAGCGATAGCGGCATCGCCCCCGCCGGGTTGGTATCTATTGCCGCGGGCATCCGCAGCCTGAATGACCCCTACCTCCGCACCGCCCTAGAAGCCGCCCTTGCCTCCTCCAAAACCCTAGAGGAGGCTAAAGCCCGTTTAGAAAGTTGGTTTAACGATGGCATGGCCCGCGCCACAGAATCCTTCACACGGAATATGCAATTCATCTCCTTAGCGGTCGGGCTGATGATAGCGCTATTTGTGAATGTCGATTCTATCCAAATTGTGCGGACCTTGTGGAATGACCCTTTCGTGCGGCAATCGGTGGCGGAAATTGCCGCCAACACCGATTTAACCGCTCTACTGCCGGCCGCTCCCGTTAGCGAAGGTGCGACGGCGGAAAGCGAAGCGAGCCTAAACGAGGAGCAGTTGCAAAATATCCAAGTGGCGGCCGAACAAATCCGCCAGACGCTGACGGAAATCAACGATTTGCGCTTGCCGCTAGGGTGGTATTACGACGCGGCGGGCACTGCCCCGGAATTGCGCGACCATCGCAATCTTTGGAATTATTTTTATCTCCCCAATCCTTATTTAGGGGAATTATGGATAGCGAAGATTTTAGGGTTAGTGGCGACGATGGTCGCCATCGCCCAAGGCGCGCCCTTCTGGTTCAACATCCTCAATCGCCTGATGCGCGGCGATAGCGGTAAATCGGACAAGTAATGGCAGTCGGTGGCAGTAGATAGTATGGCTATAGCAGTTCCTCCTGAGATAGTGTGGGGGTAAGGTAACTATCTTTAAGGAGGCAGTGTGATGAATCGTGTTTTTTGGCATCGCTGGCTATTGGGGGCTACGGCGTTCACGGCCGTCTTTGGCGCGGCGTTGTTAGTGTTCCCCAATGCCTTACAACCCATCTTCAACGCCCTCTTTTTCCCCTCTGCAGATACCAACGCCCTATTCAGCCAAGAAGCTGTGCGCTACATCTCCTTCATATATACGATTGTAGGCGCGGTGATGATAGGCTGGTCTATCGCCTTGTGGTTCATCATCACCCACGGGCTGGCGCGGGGGGAGCAATGGGCATGGCGCGCGCTGGCCGTATCCGTCGGCGCGTGGTTTGTCGGGGATACGGCCATGTCCTTAGCGCTGGGTTTCGCCCCTAATGCCGTTTCCAACAGCCTGTTTCTAGTGCTATACGCTATCCCTTTATGGGCGCTCAGGGGTGGGCGATGACCTGTTGCCCTAAATCGCTCCCCAACTGCAACAGGGACTTGACCGCTTCGGGCGAGCGCGCTTCCGCGTAGATGCGTAGCACAGGTTCGGTGCCGCTGGGGCGTATCAATAACCAACTACGGTCCGCTAGATAATATTTCACGCCGTCGAGTGTGTTCACACGCTGGACGGTTTCCCCTATCATGGTAGCGGGGGCGGAATCGGCCAATTTGGCGACCACTTGTTTTTTGGGCAATTGCCGCCCCAAAGTGACATCTATACGGTCGTAATGGGCTGGGCCGAAGTTTTGCTGTAAATCGGCGATGATTTCATGCAGGGGGGCTTTGGCGTGGCCCATCACCTCTAGGAGCAAAAGGCCCATCAGGATGCCATCGCCTTCTGGGATGTGCCCGCGCACGCTGATACCGCCGCTTTCTTCCCCGCCGATGAGCACATCCTCTTTCATCATCAAGTCGGCAATATGGTTGAAGCCTACCGGCGTTTCGTGGAGTTTAAGGCCATAGCGGGCGCACATCTCTTCTATCATGAAGGTGGTGGAGATGGTCTTGACGACATCCCCGCGCTGGCCTTTGACCTCGACCAAGTGGCGCAAGACCAAAGAGAAGATGAGATGCGGGTCTATGAAGTTCCCTTGGGCGTCTACCGCGCCGATGCGGTCGGCGTCGCCATCGGTGGCCAGCCCAATATCGGCGTGCATCCGCTGGACGGCCGCCACCAATTCGTTCAGATAACGGGCGATAGGTTCGGGGTGGATGCCGCCGAAGCCGGGATTCATGGCGCTACGAATATCGCTAACGTGGGTGCGGGTGCGCGATAAAATGCTGGAAAACGCCCCGCGCCCGGCGCCCCACATGGCATCTGCCACTACTTTTAGCTCCCGCTCCGATATAGCGTCGAGGTCTACCAATTCGGTCAAGTGCTGGTAGTAGACCCAAGCGGGGTCGAAGCGGCGAATCCAATTCGCATCTAGGGCGCGTTGGTAGTCCATGATGTTAGGGCCGCGCCCTTCGGCCTCCATGCGATGCAAATAGCGCTCCACCTGTTCCGAGACGTCGGCGGTGGCAGAGCCGCCATAAGGCGCTTTGAGCTTAAAGCCATTATAGCGCGGCGGGTTGTGGCTAGCGGTGATGACGATGCCCGCGGCCGCGCCCTTGTGTTTGACGTTGTAGGAGATGGCGGGGGTGGGCGCATCTGCGCGACATAACCACGCCACAATGCCATTGCCGGCCAGCACGCGCGCGGTCTCATTCGCGAAGCGGTCCGATAAAAAGCGGGTGTCGAAGCCGACCACAACTTCCGGCGGGGTATCCCCCACGCGCTGTTCATTGAGCAGGTCGGCCACCGCTTGGGCGACTAAGCGTAGATTCGCAAAGGTGAATTGATCGGCGATGACCGCGCGCCAACCATCTGTGCCAAAGCTAATCATAGTGTTGTTTATCCTCGTTTTGTCTGTATTGGCAATACTGGCTCGGTATTATAGCGCTGAAAAGGACGGCTTGGGGGGCCGTCCTCAGCACGATTATAGGGGGTGTTTGCCGCTCAAATCTAGCCCGGTTGTTTTCAAGAGCGCGTGCACTTCTTCTGACGACAAGTCGAGGTCGTGGATGATGCTATAGGGCAGGTTATGCTGTTTGACGTATTGAGGCAGAATGTGCAAGGTCTCGATGATGTCGTCGCGGCGCAATTGCCCCAAACGCACGCCCGCGGAGAGCAGAGTATCGCGGATGGGGGCGATATTTTGCTTGTGCAGGGCGGCGGCGATGAGGATGCCCGGTCCGAGCAGGTCGGCATACGGGACGCCCGCCCCGCGCGCCGCTTTCGGCTCGATAGCGTGGGCGAAATATTGTTCGCTCCCCTCTTGGGGGCGATTATGGCCAAGTTGGTTGGTGAGCTGTACTTCTACGCACATCAAATCTAACAAATTACGGAGCGCGTCTATTCTCCCTTTGCCCACGCCATCGGCAATTTTATAAGCTTGTTGGGCGATGCCCGCCGCGATAGATGCCGCCCACGGTTGAAAACGGGTTGAGGGGGTATTTTTGTTATGTTCAGCCGCATACTTCCAATCGAGCAGGCCCGTAGTCATGCTTAAAATCTCTACAATGCCTGTGCCGCGGATGTATTCCGGCGCTGAACTGATGACGTCCATATCTATGATAACCTTCTCCGCCGGGCCCGTGGTCTCGTAATAGACCAGTCCCTGCTTGCGGACGGCCACCAATGCCGTGAAAAAACCGTCTACGCTGAGCGCGGTGGGGATGATGACGACGGGTAGCTTGTGTTTCCAGCCGATGTATTTGGCCACATCGGCCGCCAAGCCGCCGCCAATGCCATAGACGACTTCCGCTTGGGGCGGTAATCCGTTCGCCAGCATTTCCAAAAAGTCAATATCGGCCGTATACGGTTCTGCCTGCACGACGATGGGCAATTTCATCATAGGGCCGACGGCATCCCACGCCCGTTTACCCGTGAGCAGGGCTACCGGTCGGGTCTCTTCTATCGTTCCCAAGTCGCGCAGTTCTACACGCGGCAAGTTCCAAATGGTTTCCATCATTCGGTTCGCTCCGTTGGCGGGTTAATTGCGCTCTGTTACGTCTACAAATATAGTCGCAAATGGCGTGAATTGCTAGCAACTTTGTAGATTTGGGAGCGAATAGGAGCAATGTCGCCGCAAATCGTGATGAAATCCGCGTTACAATAAATACGCTTTGCGTTATGTTAAGGATAAGTTTTTACGGTATTCAACCACTAGAAAGGGATTGCATGTTATCCGACCTCGCCATCGCACAACACGCCCGACTGAAAAGAGTAGGTGAAATTGCTGACCAGATGGGCTTAGGCCCTGATGATTTTGATATTGTGGGAAATCCTTATGTCGCCAAACTACGCCTTGATGTGCTCGATAAACTACGCGACCGCCCAAACGCGCGATATGTGGACGTCACGGCCATCACGCCGACGCCTTTTGGCGAGGGCAAAACGACCATGACCGTTGGCTTGGGCCAAGCCATGAAGCACATCGGCAAACGCGCTGTCATCACCGTGCGCCAGCCATCGCAAGGGCCGACCTTCGGCATCAAGGGCGGGGCGGCCGGCGGCGGCTATTCCCAAGTCGTGCCCATGGATATTTTCAATCTGCATCTCACCGGCGATATTCACGCCGTGGCCGCGGCTAATAACCTCTTGGCGGCTATGATTGATAACCGCCTGATGCGCGGCAACCCTTTAAACATAGACCCCTATAGCATCACATGGAAGCGCGTTCTAGATGTCAACGACCGCGCCCTGCGCGATATTGTGATTGGCTTAGGCGGCAAGCTCAATGGGGTGCCGCGGGAGAGCGGTTTTGACATCGCTGTTGCTAGCGAAGTGATGGCCATCCTCGCGCTGACCACTTCGTTAAAAGATATGCGCGAACGCTTCGGACGCATTGTCATTGGCTTCACTTATGATAAAAAGCCCGTCACCGCCGAGGACATCGGCGCGGCGGGCGCTATGACGGTGCTGATGAAAGATGCCCTACGCCCGACGCTCATGCAAACGCTAGAACACACCCCTGCTATTGTCCATGCGGGGCCCTTCGCCAATATCGCCCACGGCAATAGCAGTATCCTCGCCGACCTCATCGGCCGCAAATGTGGCGATTATCTCATCACCGAATCGGGTTTTGGGGCGGATATAGGGGCGGAGAAGTTCTTCAACATCAAATGCCGTTATAGCGGCATGAAGCCCGATGCCGCGGTTTTAGTGGTCACGGTGCGCGCCCTCAAATCGCACAGCGGGCGTTATAAAATTGTGGCCGGTAAAGAGCTCCCGCGGGAAATGCTCGAATGTAACGAAGAAGAAGTCGAGCTAGGCGCGCAAAACCTCGTCAAGCACATTGAAATTATCGCCAAGCATGGCGTGACGCCGGTGGTGGCCATCAATGTTTTTGAGAGCGACCATCCGGAAGAAATCGCGGTCATCAAACGGGTTTCCCAAGAGGCCGGCGCTTTGGGCGCGGCCGTCTGCCGTCATCACGCTTTGGGCGGGGCAGGCGCTACCGAATTGGCGGAAATGGTGGTGACTGCTTGCGACAAACCCAATACCTTCCGCTTTCTGTACGACCTCGACCGCCCCATCAAAGAGAAGATAGAGACCATCGCCACCGAAATTTACGGGGCATCCGCCGTCAGCTATGAGCCGTTGGCCGAGCGCCAAATTCGCGATTACGAGGCGAACAGTTATGGGCATCTGCCTATCTGCATGGCCAAGACGCACCTCAGCCTCAGCCACGACCCATCGCTGAAGGGCGCGCCAAGCGGGTTTACCTTCCCTATCCGCGAGGTGCGGGCCAGCATCGGCGCAGGCTTCATCTATCCCTTAGCTGGCGATATGCAAACCATGCCCGGTTTATCGGAGCATCCGGCCGCAGAAGGGATTGATATAGACGATAACGGCGACATCGTCGGCCTCTTTTGATAGGCGTTGGTCGTGGACTTTGGTTATCATTGAACAGGAAATGATCAATAGGCGAAAGGCGCATCATCGTGAAAGATGTTTTGATTGTTGGCGCGGGCCTATCCGGGTTGATGGCCGCGCGCGCGCTGGAAGAAAACGGGGCTAGCGTCACGATAGTGGATAAAGGGCGCAGTGTGGGGGGGCGCATGGCCACCCGACGCATCGCTAGCGGTCTCGCTGACCATGGCGCGCAGTTTTTCACCGTGCGCGATAGCGCGTTTCAGGCTTATGTAGACCATTGGCTGGCCGATGGGCTGGTCTACGAATGGTCGCGGGGGTGGAGCGATGGTAGCTTAAAACCTACCCCCAACGATGGACATCCCCGTTACGCGACGCGCGGCGGGATGAATGCGCTGGCCAAACATCTGGCCAGCGGCCTAAAAGATGTGCAGGTGGATACGCGCATCATCACCCTAGAAACCGATGGGCATAGTTGGTCGGCCCGCGCGGAAAACGAAGCTATTTTCATCAGCCGCGCCCTTCTGCTCACAGCGCCTGCCCCGCAAGCGCTCGAATTGCTAGAGGCAAATCACATTCCCCTAGACCCCGAAGACCACGCAGAATTGGCGCGCATCCAATATGGGCCCTGTCTGTGCGGGATGTTCCTCGTAGAAGGCGAGGTAGACCTACCGGAGCCGGGCGCGCTCCAAGATTTTAACCAGCCCTTCTATTGGATGGCAGATAACCAGCGCAAGGGCATTTCCGAAGCGCGCATCATCACGGTGCATGCTGGCGCTAGCTATAGCCGCGAGCATTGGGATGACGACGATGATACCGTCTTGAAGGCATTGCAAAAGGCGCTAGAAGCGCGCTTGAAAGGGCAGGTTGTGGAAGGCCAACTGAAGCGTTGGCGCTATTCTGTCCCGCTCACCACCTACCCTCACGATTGTTTTAGGGCCAAAGCGCCGTCGGGTCTGGTGCTGGCTGGGGATGCTTTTGGGGGGCGCGGGCGCGTGGAAGGCGCGGCGTTATCCGGGTTGGCGGCGGCGAAAGCGCTTTGGGATTACTTGAACAAAAAGTGGTGAGGCTGTGAAAGGCTTCTCCGCCAATCGGAAGAAGCCTTTTAACTTGTGTTCATCTGTCGCTCAGCTTTTGGGGTTAACATAGACATTGTGTTAAAAATCACAAAAGCGGAGTAGAGATGATAATCACCTTAAAGCGCCTGAGATGGGCTTTTTTTGTGTTGGCTTTATTATTGGTATTCGCCATCGGCGGTTTTGCGGTATGGGCAGGGACGCCGGCCGCTAGCCCCATGCCACAAGCGCTAGCCGCGTTGCATAGCGATTCGCGCGTGACGGTCACCGTAGCCGATGAGTTGGTTTTTCGCCCAACGGGGGATGATGCGCGGGTCGGGTATATCTTTTATCCCGGCGGTCGGGTACAGCCCGAAGCCTACGCGCCGATGGCCCGCGCTATCGCCGAAGCGGGCTATCTGGTGGTCATTGTCCGCGCCCCGTTGGATTTGGCCTTTTTCGATGTCGGCGCGGCCGGGCGCGTGATGGACGCTCACCCCCAAGTGAGCCATTGGGTGGTGGGCGGGCATTCGCTGGGAGGTGTGGCCGCGGCCAGCTTCGCCAAAGCCAACCCCGATAGGGTGGACGGTTTGGCTCTGTTAGCGTCTTACCCCGCGCCTTTCGATGATTTATCGCAACTGCCTTTTGAAGTGGTCTCTATTTACGGTAGCCGCGATGGCTTAGCGGACGAAGGGAACATCCGCGAGTCTATCGCTCGTTTGCCTATCGGGGCGCGCTTGGTGCGGATTGAAGGCGGCAACCACGCCTACTTTGGCTGGTACGGCCCCCAAGCGGGCGATAACGAAGCGCGCATCACCCGCGAGGAACAAATGGCGCAGGTGGTCTCCGCCACGCTCCAACTTTTGGCCGCCGTCACCCCTTGATTGGCGGTGGCGGCGCGGTGATGACTCGCGTACAATGGCGGTATGAGATACATCATCGTATTGCTATTTTGCATGGTTAGCGCTTATGCGGTGGCGGCGCAGGAATCCTGCCGTACACGTTGGGATGACGCTTTTACGGGCTTCATCCACGAGGCGGCGTTACGCGCTGGCCGCCGCGAATACGACCGCGCCTTAGACGCCTACAACTGCGCTTTAGCGTTACAGCCCAATTCTGCTATAGCGCTGAACGGCCGCGGCAACGTCTACTTGAATAGCGGCGAAAATGAGCTGGCGTTAGCAGATTTCGAGGCGTTGGTAGCGCTCGCGCCACAAAATCCCCTAGGGCATCATAACCGCGGCTTTGCCTTATATAACCTTGGGCGCTACCAAGACGCTATCGCCGCTTTTGACCGCGCCATCGCCTTAGACCCGGAATACGCCTTCGCCTATAATTCGCGCGGGTTGGCTTATTTTCGCTCCCAAAACATGGAAGCGGCCATCGCCGACTTTGAAAAAGCGATTGAATTAGAGATACAACCCGCTTTTTATCCTTATCAGAATTTGGGCTTGCTCTATCTGGAGCAGGAAAATTACCCCGACGCGCGCCGCTGGTTAACGGAAGCGGTGCGGGTTGCGCCCGATAACCCCACGCATCATCTGTGGTTGGGCGATGCCCTTTACCATCTCGGCTTATTGGACGAAGCGCTTCAACATTATCAGACCTACCGCCAATTGACGCCCGACATCATCCCCGAAGACGTCGCTCAGCGCATCCGTAGCCTAGAGACGCGCGATTCGTTCATCCGCTTTTTGCCCACGCTGGCGATCGTTGTTTTGGGCGCATATTGGCTATTCCTGCGTTGGTTACAGCGGCGGCGACAGCCCACCCCCGAACCTGCCCCCATCTCCCAATCGGTCGCGCCTACGCTAGCGCCCATTGCGGACACGCCTTCTCCAAAAAGACGCTGGCTTCGCGGTATATTGGCCATCCCCATCGTCGCCCTGTTGGCTTTGGGTGTAGGGCGCTTGTTCCGCCAAAACTGAAGATTTCTTCATATATCTGAAGAATTATTTACGCTTAAGGCGAACCCTTAAGGAAATCAATGGTTTGTCGTCCACTATACTGTGAATATGAGTCAGTAAGTGGGAGGATAGCGATATGACGACGACCATGCTTAACCCCGATACATTACCGCTAAAGCTATATGATGCGCGTCTGATGCCGGAACGGTTGCGTCATTTGGTGGATGTGCAACTGCCAGCACAATTGCGCTTTATCATCCTCGACCGCTTGCAAAGCATAGATACGTCGGTATTGCCTTATATCGTCATTGGGCGCAAAACGAGCGCCAACGACCGCGAAGTAACGCTAGACCTCGCCCCCTTTGGCGGGCAAGAGCACGGCGTTTCTCGCTATCATGCCATGATTTTATCGGTGGATGGGCGGCTGGTCATCAAGGATATGAACAGCAAAAACGGAACCCTATTGAATGGGTTTGCGCTCAAGCCATCGGTAGAATACCCCCTGAGTCCGAACGACACCATCACTGTAGGCGGTATCGCCATCCAAGTATGCTTTATTGGGGTAGCAAGCTGAGCCGATAGCTATAGAACCAAGTGAATGAGGGCGCATTTCTGCGCCCTTTTCGTTAGATGACGCCCGTTGGCACCCAAATATTGCGGACTTGGGTTGCTTCGTAGAGGAATTCTTCGCCCGCGCCTTTCTGCGGGTCTGCCCAATCGCGCGGTTGCCCATAACCGACAAAAGTACGTTTCATGTTGTATGCGGAGCGTTTTTCCACCTCAGCGCATCCGGCCGCCGAACCAAAATACCACATCGCATCTACATCATCGTGTTCAACCAGTGTTTTACTCAGATGGTCGCGGTCTCCGGTGACGATATTCACCACACCGCCCGGTAAATCTGAGGTTTCAAACACTTGGTACAAATCGGTGGCGCTCAGCGGGTACTTTTCCGACGGGATGCAGACGACGGTATTACCGCGGGCGATGGCTGGCGCCAACAGCGAGACAAAGGCGAGGAGCGGGTATTCATCCGGGCAGGCGATGCCGATAACCCCAACGGGCTGGTGTTGGGCGATGACCACCCCCTTAAGCGTCGTCTCTTGGATGAAGCCGCCGAATTTATCGGCCCACGCGGCATACGTGAACAAGCGCTCGATGCTCAGCTCGACTTCGCGCTGGGCTTCTTTGGCTTTGGCGCCGGTCATGCTGGCGATACGCTGGGCGAATTCGTCGCGGCGGATGTCTAGGTTCTCGGCGATGTAATAGAGGATTTGGGCGCGATGGTGCGGGGTGCGGTCGGCCCAATCTTTGGCTTTGTGGGCGGCTTCTACGGCATCGCGAATGTCTTTGCGGTTGCCATCGCCCACTTGGCCCACCAACTGGCCCAACGGGTTGAGGACCGGGCGGATGTAGTTAGCGTCGGGGCGCTTTTGTTTGCCGCCGATAAACAGCTTGGGCGTGCGGTCTATGGGCGGCAGTCCGTCGTTGGACGTGTTAACGCCGTTGAGCGGCAGAGGACGGCCGGGTATCGCGTCGCCCCATTTCTCATCCCAAACCACCTTGGGGCGCGGGCGCGTTTGCCATTTGTGGCGCACATATTCCAGCAGACCTTCGCGCCCGCCTTCGCGGCCAAAGCCGCTCTCGCGGTAACCGCCAAAGCCGCTAGCCGCATCAAAAAGATTCGTGCAGTTCACCCAGATGGTGCCCGCTTTGATTTTGTGCGCGACTTCTAGCGCGAGGTTGATATTCTCGCTCCAGACGCTGGCGGCCAGCCCGTAGCGGGTGTTATTGGCTAGGGCGACCGCTTCGGCGGGCGTGCGGAAGGTCATGGCGACCAGTACGGGGCCGAATATCTCCTCTTGGGCAACGGTGGCGGACGGCTCAACATGGGTGAGCAAGGTGGGCGGATAGTAACAGCCTTTTTCTGGCAGGGGGGTATCGGGCTGGAAGACCTGCGCGCCTTCTGCGATGCCCCGCTTCACCCAGTTATCAATCGTCTGGTACTGAACGGGGTCTACAATCGCGCCAATGTCTATGCTCTTATCTAAAGAATGCCCCACGCGGAGCTTACCCATACGCCAGCGCACTTTATCGAGAAAGCGCTCGGCGATATTTTCCTGCACCAGCAAGCGCGACCCCGCGCAACATACTTGCCCTTGGTTGAACCAAATCGCATCCACTAAACCTTCAACGGCCGCGTCTTGGTCGGCGGAATCGAATACGAGATAGGGCGACTTGCCGCCCAGTTCCAAAGATAAGCGTTTGCCCGTGCCGGCCGTAGCCTTGCGGATGATGCGCCCTACATGGGTAGAGCCGGTGAACGCGATTTTGTCCACGTCGGGATGATTGACCAGCGCCGCCCCGGCCGCATCGCCGCCGGTGACGATATTCACCACACCAGACGGCAGGCCTACCTCCGCGATGATTTCAGCGAAGAGGAGCGCCGTCAGCGGGGTATAGGGGGCCGGCTTCAGCACAACGGTATTGCCCATGGCCAACGCGGGGGCGATTTTCCACGCCAGCATCAACAAGGGAAAATTCCACGGGATGACTTGACCGATGACGCCCAGCGGGGCGTAATCGCGCAGTTCGCTTTCCATCAGTTGCGCCCAGCCGGCATGATAATAAAAGTGACGCGCCACCAATGGGATGTCGAGGTCGCGGGTTTCGCGGATGGATTTGCCGTTATCCAGCGCTTCGACCACCGCCAATAAACGGGCGTGCTTTTGGATATGGCGGGCGATGGCGTACAAATAGCGGGCGCGCCCATGGCCCGATAAGCCCGACCACAGGGGGTAAGCGGTGCGGGCCGCCTGAACAGCAGTGGCGATGTCGTCGGCGTCGGCGTCGGCTGTTTGGGCCAGCGTCTCGCCCGTGGCGGGGGCGATTACATCCAAGTAACGGCCGCTTTTAGGGGCGGCCCATTGGTTATTGATGAATAAGCCGAAGCGGCGTTGGCGCTCATCGAGCCATGCATAGGCGGCTGATGGCGATTCTGGCGCAGGCCCGTAAGTCATCGTTTCAAAAATTTCGGGTATGGTGGGCATTTTGTGCTCCTTTTATCCCCTAATACGGGAATCGTTTTCCCCAGTATAACATTTTGTGGGGGGATGGGGAGCGCGCAAAAAACAGGGCATCTGCGCGATGCCCTGTTCAGCGTCATTGTGGCGTAGGCGGTTAACTGCTTGCGCTGGCTTTGGTCATCCCGCCGCTATCCGCTTCGGCGAACTTGCCCCGTCCCCACGGCGTGCCAATCCAGTTCAGCAGGAAGTAGTCCGCGCCGATGAAGCCCGCCGTCTTCCACGCGAAGATGAGGAGCAACGCGGCGACGAACAAGATAGGGTTGGTGCTGGCCGAACCCGCCAACATGAAATTGAAGTTCATGAACGCGCCGAAGAAAGCGGCGATACCCACGAACGCGCCGATGATGAGGGCGATACCCACCAACAATTCACCATAGGCCACCAACTTAGCGAACCACGTATAGGCTTCGGCGTTCAGCAACCCTTGCAGGAAGTCCCGATACCAATCGAAGGCGATAGCCGGGCGCCCCGATTCCGGTATGGCGACGGCGCGTTCCCAGTAGCCTTTAAGGGCTTCGCCTGTCTCGGTCCACGCGGGCACGCCAATTTTGTGGGTCGCCGACTCAATCCACTGCCAGCCTAGCCATACCCGTAAAGCCAGCCAGAGCACCGAAAAGCGAACATCATTGAATAACACTTGCACGAACTTGGGGTCTTCGATAACGCGATGTTGTCTGCGTTTGAGTAGGTCTAACATGGTGTTTCCTCCTTACGAACGATTTTCTATAGCATACTCTCCTTTGAATGGGCGTTGTAGCGGGCAAATCCCGCTATTTGGCGCTGATGATGTCAGGATTTCCCCTACTGTAACACAAAATGGGCGGCGATGTCTGGCATCATTCCAGATGCCCGTGCTCCAAAGCCGACTTCACCAGTTGGGCGCGCGTTTGTAGATTGAGTTTTTCCATCCCGCGCGCGCGATACGTTTCTACCGTTTTGGCGCTTAGGAAAAGCTCCTCGGCGATTTCGACGTTGGTATAGCCCAAAGCTACCCGTTTGAGCACCTCATATTCCCGTTCGGATAAACTTTGCCACGGGTCGGCGTTGGTTTGGGGCGGGCGCTTGGGGTTGATGAGAAAATGGGTCATGGCCGATTGTACGTAAATTTCCCCACGTAAAACGGCCTGAATGGCGATGAGCAGTTCCGTATCTACGACTTTTTTGAGCACGTAGCCGTTAGCCCCTGCTTGGATAGCTTTTTGCAGGTAATCGCCGTCGTCGTGCATGGTGAGGATGAGGATGGCCGTTTTGGGCGCGGCCGCTTTGATGCTAGGGATGGCCGAGATGCCATCTAAGACGGGCATATTCAAATCGAGCAAGAGCACATCCGGCTGGAGTTGGCGCGTTAGTTCTAACGCTTCTTGGCCATTTTGGGCCTCGCCCACGACTTGCCAACCGGGCTGGGCGGATAATAGAAGCTTGAGTCCCGCGCGCAAAATCGCGTGGTCATCGGCAAGAACAATGCGTATCGGCTGGCTCATGCCACCTCCTCATTCATCTTGAGTTCTACAAAAAGACTGCTCCCCTGTCCAAGCCGCGATTCGATAGTCACAGTGCCTTGGAACAGCGCCGCGCGTTCGCGGATGCCCCTTAACCCCAGACTCTGCCGATTTTCGATGAGGTCGGGGTTAAAGCCGCGCCCGTCGTCTTCGATGATGATTTTTAGTGTAGCGCCCTTCCGCGCGATGACGACGCTAGCGGCGCGGGCGTCGGCATGGCGGGCGATGTTGGTCAACCCTTCTTGCACGATGCGATAGACCGTTGTTTCTAAGGTCGGGGGCAGGCGCTTTTCTAGGCCGTGGACGACCATTTCTACTTGGATACCATAGCGCGCTTGATAATCGTCTAGATAACGGGCTAAGGCGCTGGCCAACCCCAAATCATCCAAGATGGCGGGGCGTAATTGCCACGCCAGAGCGCGTATATCTTCTAGCGTCTGCGCGACGATGGCGCGCAAAGCTTCGATACGCTCTGCTAGTGTGTCCGCCTCTAACGGCGCTTGTTTAAGGTTTTGGAGGCCCACCAGTAAAGAAGTGAGCGTCTGACTGGTGCTATCGTGCAGTTCGCGAGCGATACGCTGGCGCTCGTTTTCTTGGGCGAGGATGATACGCTGGGTATAATCCGCGCGCAGTTGCTCGCGGGCGTCGCGTTCGCGGGCGGCCGCTTGTAGGGCGGCCATCATGTCATTGAAGGCGGTGGCCAAATCGCCGATTTCATCATCAGCCCAACGCGGTACCCGTTGGCTGAAATCGCCCTCAGCGACCGCTTTTGTGGCTTTCACCAAATCGAGGATGGGGCGCGTCAATATCCACGTCAAGAAAAACGTAGCCGCAAAGCCCACCGCCACCATCACGAGGGTTGTAGAGAACAGTTGCAAACTCACTTTATCCACCATCTGGCCGATGCCCGCCCCCGACAAACCGACGCGCAGGTATTGCCCTGTCCATTCCAGCGGATACCACACTTCTAACACCGACGGCGCCCCCTCGTAATGAGCGATGCGGGCTTGGTCGTGATTGTAGACGCGCGCGGGCGTCCCAAGCGGTGGGGGCGCGCCCACCGCAACTTTAGGCGCGCCGTCCGCCTCTAGGTGGATGTACAGCACAGCTGTATTGTGGCTCGCAGAGGAAAAATGCGTTTGGCGTTCGGTCAAAATCGCCTCTATGCGCCCCTCATCATCTGGCGGGACGGGGGCGAGGTGCTCGGCGATGTTAGCCGCTAGGGCGACGCCCTGTTCTTCAAGGCTTTGGGATAAAGCGTTGCTCAACACGGCGCGGATTTGCGTGGTGACGAAAACCCCCAACAGAGCGATAACGCCCAACACAATACCCAATACCTTAATACGGATGCTGACAGCGCCAATGTATCCCCAGATAAGGTTGAGCGCATCGGCTGATAATTTCTGGAGCATCGGCGTTAGCCTCCGAATTCCAGCCGTATAGTGGCGATTTGATAGGGGTCAAGGCGAACCCGAATACTATTCCGCACGATTTCAAATTCCGCTTGGGGCGCTTCTGCCATGTTCAGCAGATGCGCCAGCGTCAGCTTGGCTTGGGGCGTTAGGGCCACTTCGGCCTTGTCGCTGGTGGGGTTAAAAAGGCGAATCACCCAGCCGCGCCCCTGTCGTGGCGGTTTGAGCGTGGTCAGGACGATAGCATGGCCATCGAGCTGAAGATAGCTCATGGCGGGGAAAGTGGGGCGGTCATCGCTTTGATAGGCGAGGAGCGGTTGCTGATAATGAGCGGCTTCTCGGAACCAACCGACAGGGTCGTTAGGGGCTACCGGGATGAGCGCATATTCGGCGTGATGTTCGCCGTGCGATTGGGCGCCGCGCGCGGGAATGCCTTGGCGGCGGTCTAGCCAACCAACAGCGCGTAATACAGTCAGCGCGAGCGACGTTTGGGCGGCGTCTCGTATCGCTTCCGCCTCCGCGAGGCCGCGCGTCAGCAGGGCCATAGCGTTGAGCTCATCGGCGGCGACGACAATATCCCGAAAACCGCTCCCGGCTCCGCTTTTGAAGCCATAAGCCGACCCGCGAAATAACGCAGGCTCGCCGATGCCCGTTTGGATGATGGCGCGTAGGCGATGGTCATCGGCGTTGTTGGTGAACATGGTGTGAAAATAGATGCCGGGCATATTGTCGTAGAAGGTGGCTGTTGTCCGCAGGTCGAGCAGGCGAATACCGCGCCCCCGCACGCCGTCAGCGCCTAGCGCGGGCGCAATCCGCATCCGATGATGAATGATGAGCCGTTCGTATAGGGCCGCGACCTCCGTTTGCACCACATCCGATAAAATGCCCGCGACGACTGTATCGCGCGCGGGTTTGCGATAGGCGTATAAATCGCCAGCGTCGCCGCCATCTTGGAAGCGCAAGACATTATTCAGCCACGCCTTGGCACGCTTCCAGATGAGCCGCTCGCCCTCCACAACCAACGTTTCGCCGAAGATGTTGCCGATGATGTGACTAGGCAGGGTATGGGGCAGATGGGCGGAATCGGGCAGGGTATCGCCTAAATCAACCGTGTAAACGGCGAAGCCCACGGGGGGCACCACCGCCCGAAAACTGAAGACCCGCTTATCGGGGTCCCAGCCGAACATTTGCGCTTCGCCATCAGGGGCGCTCAGCGCCGACGGGTGGCGGTCAGGCGGGATGTCTAGGGGTAGCTCTACCACCGACTCGGTCAATATGCCGCTCAGATTCCATACGACGATATAGGTACGCTCGGTGACGGATGCGCGGCGGGAATGACGGGCCGGCAGCGCCGCCAAAGCGCTATGGCGCAGATGGGCGAGGACATCATCTAAGCGGCGGGCGCGGGCGAGCACGTCGTCAGCGGTGCGGTCGCCACACAGGCCCAAAGCCGCCGCCGATTGGTTGTTGAGTAAGGCCCGCCAGGCATATTCCAGCCAGCCGCGCAAATTATCGTCGTTGGCGAGGTGCGCTAGGGCCAGCGCGGCCAGCGGTTGTACTTGTTGGGTGAGTTCGGCTTCTTGGCGGGCGTTGATGCGTTTTAGGGGTAAGCGCGCGGATAAACGCCCAACCACGTTTTCCAGCTTGAGGACTTCTAACAATGTCCCGTGCACTTTGGGGCGTAGCGAATCGGGCAGGTAGTCGCGCAGGGCGGCGGTATAATCGGCTAGCGAGCGTTGCCCCGCGGGCGGCAAAAGCTGGCTAGGGTCGGCGGGCGCCATCCACAATAGCGGGCCGTCCGGTTGGGCCTCGTTTTGGCGGTTGATGTCCGCTTGGTAATCCTCCCCTTGATAGTAAGGTATCACCAAGACGCTACTATCATCCGGCGCGACCCAACGGAAAGGGATAGGCGGCGCGGCCCCGTGGGCGCTGGTGTATAAAGCGTTCAGCCCAAAACCGCGCAAAATCTGGGGCAGTTGGGGGGCATCGCCGACCCATTGGGGCATGAATACCGCAGTGCCTAACTGCAATCCGGCGCGTTCAGCGTCTAGTTGCCCCAATAAAAAGTTCCAAATCCACGCTTCCCCGCCCGCCCAACTATCATCTAGGGCGGTATACGGCGGCCCCATCGCCACACGCCCGCTAGCGTTATAGATGGCCAACAGGGCGGGCAAATCGGGGCGGATGTCGCTAATGGCTTGGATGAGGCTGGTTTGGCCAGCCAATACGATGAGCTTCAACGGGTTGGGGGAGTCATTATCCAACTCTAGCAGGATGCGCGTTAAATCATCTAGGAGTTGGGCCCGCTGGGCTTCATAGGTCAGCAGGCCTTCCCGCGGCCAAGATAAATAGGGGATGATGAACAAGCGTTCAGATGAAATCGCCATAGGTTATCAATCGGTTGCTGTCCCGTCTAATCCCGTCTATTCTATAGCGCGTTACGCGGTTTTGCCTAATGGGAGCGAAAGATGTTATTACGGTGCGGCATAGATATGGTTGAGCATCAACGAATTGCCGACGGCATCGGTCGGTTGGGAGAGCGTTTCCTCAACCGTTTTTTCACGGCGGGCGAGCGCGCCGATTGCGAGGATAGCCCACATCGTTTAGCGGCGCGGTTGGCGGGCAAAGAAGCGGTGGCCAAAGCCTTAGGGACAGGTATTGGCGATGTGCGCTGGGTGGATATTGAAATTCGCGTGGATAATCCGCGCAAACGCCCGCAACTCATCTTGCACGGCAACGCGGCCAAATTGGCCGAAGAATTGGGCATCAGCCAATGGGACATCAGCCTGACGCACACCAAAGACCTAGCCGCCGCTATGGTCGTGGCCCTATAACCCGCGCTCCCCTAACCACTTCAGGATGCCGTCGGCCGCGGTTTGCCATTGGGCTTCTAGCATGACATCGTGGGCGCACCCCGCGATGACGAGGCATTCGCCATGATACGCTTCGGCGAGGGCGCGTTCTTCCCCTAGCGAAAAGAGGGGGTCGGTCTCGCCGGCCACCACCAACACGGGGGCGGAGACGCGCTTTGGCCGCGGCAAAGCCAACAGGAGCATATCTAAAAAAGCGCGATACGATTCTTCGCCGAAGCGCTCCACATAGCTTTGAACCTGTGCGTCGGGCATATCAGCGGAGAAAAAAGCCCAGCGCGCCCGTTCAACTGTGTTGGCCAATGGGCTTAGCGCCAATTTCAGATTCACCGTGATGAAAGCCATCGGCTGGTATAATAGCACGCGCAACGCTGTTAGGATGACGCCATGTGTGGGCACGCTGGCGACCAGCACGCCGGCCGGGGCCTCGTAACGTTCGAGATATTTTTGGGCGATGAAGCCGCCCATGGAATGACCGATGATGATCGGGCGGGCCCCGTAGCGCATGGCCAAACTATCGGCCACTTGCGCCACATCCGCCACATAATCCGCGATGGACGCCCAACGCAGAGCGCCCTTTATGGGGCTACCCGCATGGCCGCGCAAGCTCAACGCCGCCGCTACGTACCCTTTTTCGGCGAAGTAGGGCAAAAAATGCGCGTCCCAGCACCATGCGCCATGCAAGATGCCATGGACGAATAATAGCGGCGCAGGCTTGGCGGTCGCTGAGGGTTCGCGGATGATAACTTCTAATTCTCCATCAGCCATGATAAAGCCTGTTCTCTTTGGTCAGGGCGAAAATGTTTAAGATAATTGCCGTTATTAATCAAATTGTCAAAGGCGATGAATATGCTCATCAAGATATGGGTGTGGTATAAAATGGCGACGCGGCTTTTCGGGTGCCGTGGGTGTTCCATATTGAATTGTCGCGCGCGCGCGCTGACGTAAGATAACGGCTGGTGTCCGGAACGGCTAACATCGAGCAGGAGGCGCACTTTGCCGCCAGAGGGGATGTCATCTATAAAACCTCCCATATGAGCGAACCATATATCTACAGCACGCTGCGAAGATTCCAAGAAGATGAATTCGTGCAACTCAACAGAATGAGGGATATGACGGCAAATGCTGTCATCGAGCGTTATCGTCATAATATATCATCCATGAATTTAGCTACACAAAGTAACGCGAGGATAACAACTTATAACGTTTTTTGCAACCAATAGCTGGTGTGGTTAGCAGGGCGCTCTGCCAACTGACCGAAGACGCGGAAACCACTCTTGAGGAAGAAGCCCATCGGCTGGAAATCGACCAGCTCGGTGACCATGTGATGAATCCCGCGGCGGCGGCACTCCTGTTCCGCTTCTGTTAACAGGCGCTTTCCCCACCCCGCGCCCCGCCATCCCTCGGCCAGCCAGATATAGCGCAGGTCGAACCAGTCCCAATAGGTATAGCCCAGCAAACCGCCCGCGATTTGCCCCGGTAGCGCTTTCGCTTGGCGAGCGAACACGGCTAACGCGCGGTCGTCCAGCGGGCGATATTGGGCTATATCGGCGCGCAAGGCGGCGTCTAAAAAACGCCACGTCGTCCGTGTGAGCGGACGCTCTAGGCTGAAGGGGTCGTCGGGCGGGGTGGCGCGTAATCCCTGTTTGAGCAAATAGTAATAGGTGTAGCCACGGGGGCGGTCTGGCAATTGCGCCCATATCTGGTAGCCCGCTTTTTCGTAAAAAGGGCGCGCTTGAAAGCTGGTCGTCATCAGAAAGAGGTTATGGATGCCCCAAGCGGCGTTATAACCTTCCACCGCGGACAGCAAGCGCCGCCCCCATCCCTGTTGGCGCAAGCTAGGGTGTACCCACACCGTATCCAGAAAGCACCAATTCCATTCGACCTCACCATAAGCGCCGGCGATAATCGCCCCGTAGGCATCATAGGCCACTACCGCGAAATCAAAACGGCTGGGGTCGCCGACATAAGGGCGGTTAGCATGGGCGATGCCCTGACGGAGTGTGTAAATATCTTCGGCGTCGGGCGTCGCTTCTAATTGGAGTTGGAGCATCGGGAAATATCCCCGCAAACCACGGGTAACGACCAAAAACGAGCGCGATTTTTCGCTCGTTTCCTCATGAAATCAGGCGCGCGGCGGCCCTACAGAAGCGCGTTTGACCAGTGTTGGCTTCATCAACAGGCTAAACGGGTCCGGGCGGCGATGCTCCAACAAAGCGATGAGCATACCCACCAGAGCCTTGGCGACTTCCGGGATAGGTTGATGCAAGGTGGTGAGGGCCGGGCGCAAATAATTCGCCATGGGCACATTATCGAAGCCGATAACCGATATATCCTCCCCGACGACGAGTCCCCGTTCTTGGGCTTCGTTCATCACGCCGATAGCTTCGAGGTCGCTAATGCCCATGACAGCCGTAGGGCGGTCTTCGGGGGGCAATTCTAACCAGCGCGACATGGCCGCGCGTCCACTATCTTCGCTGTGGTCGCCCAGCCAGATATAATCATCGCGCAGGGGCAAGCCCAAGGTCCGCATCGCGACCTTGTAACCATCAATACGATAGTTCGACGCCGACGAATTATCATCCCATGCCACCATCGCGATGCGCCGATGCCCTAGCTCGACGAAATAAGATAGCGCCTCGCTGACGCCATGCGCGCCGTCTACATCCACCCATGGATGCTCGTTCATGAAGTTGCTCCGGCCGAAAGTGGCGAAAGGGAACTTGCGCTTGAGCAAAAGTTCAATGCGCGGGTCATTGGGCGTGATAGCCGATAGGATAAAAGCGTCTAGGCGGCGGGTGCGGATGAGTTCATCGTACACCGGCGCGGGGGCGTGGGTGGGATGCGTGAAGGTGAGCACATGGTAACCGGCTTCTTCGGCGGCATAAGCCAAATGATAAGTGAAACGGTCCATCACCGGGTTGACTGTATCCCGCGGGACTTCGTGCCATGCATAGCCGATGAGGCGCGTTTGGCTATAGCGCAAGTTGCGCGCGGTGACATTGGGCGCATAACCGATGCGGCGCGCCGCTTCTAGCACCAATTCGCGCGTTTCTTCGCTAATAGATTCGGTCTTGTTGTTCAACACGTAGGATACGGTGGCGATAGAAACACCAGCTTCTTTAGCAACATCTTTGATAGTGGGCATGATACCTTGAACATTTCACGAGCCGACGAACAAAGGGTTCGTTCCCCCTAGCTTATGGCCCTAGTATACCACATAAGCGATAAGCGCTCATATATCAGTCATAAAATTCACACTTGCAAAGCGCCGCGCAGAGTTTTATACTATGCGGTAGATTGCGGGTGTAGTTCAGCGGTAGAACGTCTCCTTGCCAAGGAGAAGGTCACGGGTTCGAATCT
Organism: Anaerolineaceae bacterium; assembly: GCA_037441665.1. GTDB lineage: Bacteria > Chloroflexota > Anaerolineae > Aggregatilineales > Phototrophicaceae > JBBIRQ01. Next base: position 33,291 of record JBBIRQ010000019.1, read on the forward strand.
CGTCACCCGCTCATGACCACCAACCAATACGTTGGTGGTTTTTATTTGTCTGTGCGACGAGAACCTTGCCAAGCGTTGCGGAGCGCTGTTACAGTAATAGCGCGTGATGTGTGGCGGATGAAAAGGTGACCTATGCCCGAATTTTTGTATGGTCATTGGCCGGTGATGGAGGCGTTGCGCGCCGCCAAACGGCCCTTAGAGCAATTGCTCCTGACGGAGAAATTAGAGGAAAAAGGCATCATCGCGGAGATTATACAGGCCTCCCAAGAGCGGGGGTTGCCCATACGGCGCGTCCCCAAGCGCATCATGGACGACATCACCTCCGAAAGCAACCACCAAGGCACGGCCTTGCGCGTCGGCCCTTACCCTTATGTGGATTTGGAGCAAATATTGCAGACGGCCAGCCAACGCGGCGAAAAACCCTTTTTATTGGTGCTCGATTTGCTCAAAGACCCTCAGAATGTCGGCGCGTTGTTGCGCGTGGGCGATGCTGTGGGCATCCACGGGGTGGTTATGCAAGACCGCCGCGGGGTGGGGGTCACGCCTGCGGTGGTATCGGCCTCGTCCGGCGCGGTGGAGCATTTGCAGGTGGCGCAAGTCACCAATTTGGTGCAAGCCATGAAAGAGCTAAAAGATAACGATGTTTGGATGGTGGGGCTGGATGTGGGCCCCAATATCCCCCCGCTCGATAAAACCGACCTCAACTTAGCGCTAGGCTTGGTATTGGGGAGCGAGGGCGAAGGCATGCGCCGTCTCGTGCGCGATACCTGCGATTTGCTGGTGACCCTGCCCATGCGCGGCAAAGTCGGCAGTTTGAACGTGGCCACCGCCGGGTCTGTGGCCTTGTACGCCGCGTGGCAAGCGCGCGGTTGGGCGGGTTGGGCGCACTCTTAAAAGTTGCTTATCAGCGTGTTGTCCACAATTGACGATAGCGGTATATTTGAGTTACCTACAAGCGACTAGATAGATGAAAAGGCAACCATCATGAAACGATACCTCTATGTATTTTTGTTGTTGTTGGTGTGTGTAGTCGGCGTTGGATTCGCCCAAGAGGGGACGGCGTCGGCGGAAATCGCCAATGATGAAGGCGGCATCGCTACCGTCACGGGCATTTTGCCCATCACGAACCCCTTCGTCAAAATCGCCACGGTAGAAGCTTTCATCTTGTTAGAAGACCAAGGCGGCTTTGTGGCGCGCGATTATGACTTTGTTTTTCCCCCAGAATCGCAAATCATCGGGCGCTTCACCAGCGACTTCTTCAGCGAAGAACCGGTGAGTTATGAACTCGATTTGCCGATTATCCCCCAAGGTAGCCAACACGATGTAGATAACGACGCCGAAAGTGACGCGGGCGTGCAAATCTACCAAGTGGCCTATTGGGACAATTTCTACGGCGATATTTATTTAGACGACCGCGACGGCAAGGGCTGGTCTACGGCTTATAGCTCGGCGCGCGTCAGCGAGAACCCCGAAACGCTGGGCGAATATCTAGGCGGGCGCATCCTCATCTATGCGCCTAACGACGAACAAGGCTTCCCCGCGGGTTTCGGCGAGGATGGCAAGCTTTTCACGGAAGATGACCCTATCGTCATCGTGCCGGCCGGCTATACGCTAGTGGATATGGAGACCGACCCCTTCACCTTCGACCGTTCCGCCAGTGTGACCATGGATTTGTACGAGCCAGAGAGCTTTGAGCTAGACGATTTTTCCGAGCTGAGCTATACCGAAGCTTTCGACGCGCTCATCGAAAAAGCCAAGCGCGAATATCCTTTCACAGAGCTTAAAGGGTTGGATTGGGACGCGCTGGCCGAACAATACCGCCCGCGCATCGCGCAAGCGGAAGCGGATGGCAACGTGAACGATTACTTGCTGGCGATGGACGAATTCGCCAAGGCCATACCCGATGGTCACGTCTCGGCCGCGTCGTCTGTCTCCAACCAGCGCGAACAAGAACTCATCGCCGGCGGGCTAGGGTTGGCGGTGCGCGAACTCAGCGATGGGCGCGTACTGGTCATCTTCCTGACGGAAGGCGGGCCAGCCCAAGAGGCCGGCATCCAATATGGCGCGGAAATCATCGCCATAGATGGCGTCCCTATCCAAGATGCTATCCTCAGCGCTTACAGCCCCAACGGCCCCTACAGCAAACCCGCCACCGAACGGCTGGACCTCGTGCGTTTTGTCACGCGCTTTCCCTTGGCTAAGGGCGAAGTGGAGGTAACCTATAAAAACCCCGACGCCGATAGCGAAGAAACCGTGACCTTGCCGGTGGTGGGCGAGCGGGAAAGCCTGAGCTTCACGCGGCAATTCGTCTATGGGCAAGCTGTTTTCGTCCCCGTGCCCCCCTTAGAATGGGAATTCTACGCGGGTAGCAACTATGGTTACGTGCAAGTGAACGACCTATTCGGGAATTTAGAACTCATCGTCAAGAACTGGGAATTGTTCTTGCAGACGGCCAACAACCTCAATAGCCCCGCCATCATCATAGACCTGCGCCAAAACAGCGGCGGCTTTTCCGTCTTGTCGGCATAGCTAACCTCTTACCTCATAGATGAGCCAATAGACCTCTACTACAGCGAGGAATATAATCCCTATATCGAAGCGTACTTCCGCGACCCGCGCCAAGAGATAGAACTAGAGCCAGAGCGCGACGAGAGCAAGCGCTATCTGGGGCAGATTGTGGTTCTGGTGGGGCCGGGGTGCGCCAGCGCCTGCGAATTTTTCGCCTATAACTTGAACTTGATAGACCGTGTCACCATCATGGGTCATTACGGGACGAACGGCATCGCCGGCGGTACGCAACCGGTGTCCATGCCCGAAGGCATCGAATTCGCCTTGCCCATCGCGCGCGACATCGCCCCCGATGAAACCATCATCATCGAAGGCGTAGGCATTGACCCCGACATCTTCGTACCCATCACCGAAGAAAATATGTCCAGCACCGACGACCTCGTTCTAGAAGCCGCCATCGCTTATCTGGACGAGGCGACAGCGGTAGAAATTGTGGAAGGCGAGGCCATCGCCATAGGCGACAGCTTGACCGTGACGCTAGCGCCCGGCCAACGGGTCAACCACGCCTTCAATACCGGCGATGGGGGTGTTGTGAATATCGTGATGCAAAGCGAAATCGGCGCTTATGTGAACATCCTCGCGCCTGATGGCCAAGTGCTGGCCAGCGGCACGACGGCGGATGACCCCGGTTGGGAGCAATTGGAATTGCCGCCGAACTTCGACCTCGTGTTACAAGTGCTCACCGATGGCGACGCGGGCGAGGGCGAATACACTATCAGCATTGAATTGGCTGAATGAGGGGTGAAAAGCGGGGCGGGGTATTTTCCCCCGCCTCGCTAGACGTAACGTTCGCGGATGCTGGCGCTCGCGTAATCGAGAATCGAAACGACAATGGCGATGGCCAAGACGGCCACGCCAGCATCCCGATAGCGCAATAAGTTGATTTGTTGTTGCAACAAAAAGCCCACACCGCCGCCGCCCACAAAACCGATGATGGTAGACATCCGCACGTTTATATCCCAGCGGTACATGGTGAAAGCGATATAAGGCGGGATGATTTGCGGCACGACGGCGTACATAATCGCTTGTAGACGATTGGCGCCCGTGCTTTGCAAAGCCTCTATCGGCCCTTCGTCTATATTTTCGATTTGTTCCGAATAGAGCTTGCCCAAAGAAGCGATAGAGTGCAGGGCCAGCGCTAATACCCCGGCGAAGGGGCCAATCCCTACCCAGATGACGAAGACCAAGCCCATAATCAACGGTTCGATAGAGCGCAAGGCGTTGAGCAAAGTCCGCGTGATATTATAGAGCACCGACCCAAACGGGAAGTTCGCTTTGGTGCCTGCTAAAGCGCCATTCACCCCACCCAACAGCGCCCCGATGAGCATCGCCCGCCAAATATAATCGTATAGGGTGATGTTCAACGGTAAGGTTATCGTGTTTTGTGGGGGCAAGACGCCCTCCACGAGCGATTGTTGTACATTGAGCGCGCTGAACGCCAAGACGAAACCGCCCAACATACTAACCCACCCCAATAAACTAGAGAACACGGCGTTCTTGCGCGCGTGTTTTTGTCTGCCCACCCATAGGCCGTAGAGTTGTGGCAGAATCGCGCTACCCAATCCGGCGGCGGCAATGGAGGGGAATAAGCCCAGCCACGCCGCGGCCATGCCGATAGCGCCCATCACGCCTAATAAAATCGCCCCGCCGATGGCCCCCAACAGCCCACCGACGAGATGCCCAACCGGGACGCTGATTTGTTTGAGCGCGCCTCTGCTGAGCGCGATGGCTATAGAAGACGCCGTGAACGCGCCTATCACCCCACACAACGGCACCATGCCCAAAGATACCATCTCCCCCAAAGAGCCGATAAAAGCTCCTACATAGCCCAACACGCCTTCGCGGAACGTATCTTTGAAGAGGATGCCCAAGCCGCCTATCAGCCCGATGACGAAAACGGCCGCGAGGCTGGCCAGCACCGTATTGACCACCGCGCGCAGGGGTATGGGCGTAGGCGTATTCTTGCGCCCCATGCGAGGCATGGAAGCGACCGCCCCCAACACCAGCAACACCGAAGCGATCGCCCCATTGAAGAAACGACCACTACCCACATCGAGCGCTAAGGTCCCCAGCTGGCTATAAAGCGCCGTCCCCACCAGCCAACCGATAGGCAGGGCGGCGAAGCCCACCAATAAAACCCCCAACGGCAGACGGATAGGCCGCATCAGGTTATGAGCGGCGAAGAAGCTCAAAATCGCGGATGGCAATATAGAAACAGCCGTGGCGATGAGCGCGAGGAAAATCGTTTCCACCATCTTTTCTAACACCGTGTAGGTCGTTTCGCTGAGAGCGGGCAGACCAACAGGGATGCGCCCTTGCGTTTCAATCGTGTGGATTTGGTTGGCGCTACCACGGATGCGCGGCACTTCGATAGTGACGGTGAAGTTGCCATCCGCCCCCGTAACGAAATTATCGCGCCCCGATTCATTCACTTGGCGCACCCGCCTTTCGCCATCGGTGGCTATCCAATTCATGCGGGCCAGCGCATTCGGCGTGAAGTTATAGCCGTAAACCGTGACCGTATCGCCCGAAGTGCCGCAGGACGGTTCTACGCGGATATACGGCTCATCGCTAGCGACCACTTCCGCCGCGCGGAAGTCCTCCGAGCAATTCATGCGGAAGGGGGTGGTAACCGCGATGATTTCGTATTGTTGGGTGAAGATGTTAGGCGATAATAGCTCGCGCAGGGCGTTGCCCACGTTTTGTTGGCGTTGCGGTTCTTGGGGCACGCTTAGGTCAATATCGGTGACGGTCCATCCGTAGGAAAAAATCACTAAAGCAATCGTGAACAATCCGATGAACAACAGCCGTTGGCGAGCGATTTTTACGCGAGAGGTAGGAGTATTCATCAATCCATCCTTCTAATGGATTTCGACTTCGACCGCTTCTTCGCCATAAATCATCTTGAAGCGCTCGTTATCTATATCTTTTGGCAATCCGTCGAATTGCAATTCGCCATCCTTGAGCGCGATAACCCGTTGGGCATAAGTGCGGGCGAGGCTGAGGAAATGCAAGCTACACAAAATCGTTAAGCCATCTTCTTGATTGAGCAATTCCAGATACTTCATGACTGAATGCGAGGTGGCGGGGTCTAGGCTAGCGACGGGTTCATCAGCTAGCATCATCTCTGGCTCTTGCATCAACGCCCGCGCGATGCCTACCCGTTGCTGTTGCCCGCCGCTGAGGGCGCTGGCGCGGTTATACGCTTTATCGGCAATCCCCACCCGTTCTAGGGCGGCGATGGCGCGTTTTCTTTCTTCTTTAGGGAAATAGTTCACCAAACTATAGATGGGGTTTAAGTACCCCAAGCGTCCCGATAAGACGTTGGTCATCACGCTGGAGCGTTTGACGAGGTTGAACTGTTGAAAAATCATGCCGATACGGCGGCGGATATGGCGCAATTCATCATCGCTGGCGGCGGTGATGTCTATGCCATTCCAGATGATACGCCCCTCTGTGGGATTGATGAGACGGTTGATGCAACGCAACAACGTAGACTTGCCAGAGCCGCTGAGGCCGATGATGGCGACGAATTGCCCTTCCGGTATTTCTAGATTGATATTCTTGAGGGCGACAAAGCCGTTATCGTACACTTTGGTGAGATTTTCAATGATGAGCATGGATAACCCATATATAAAATGTTGTGGGTAGAGGGCGTCGCCCCTACCCACAAATGGACGAAATCGTTTATCAGGGGTTAATTGCCGAAGATGTCTTCTTCTGTTAGCCCAAGGATTTCAAATTGCAGGCGCACCGGGTCATAGGCGTCATCGTCAATGGGCGCAATACTGCTCCAGCCGTAGAAATCTTCGCTACCGATGGATTGCGCCCAGCCTTCTGTTTCTGCGAAGGCATAGAGCGCGTCCATGATTTGCGCTTTCAGTTCTTCGGGGAAATCGGGGCCAAAGCTGAGCGTGTCGTTCGGGATGGGCGCGCTCAGGCGCAGGATACGCACTTGGTCAATCACATCAGGCGCGGTCTCGCGGATATTGGCGCGGGCGTCGAGGATGCGGACATCGCCGACGTAGAGATTGCCATCTTCGCCAATGCGCGATTCATCTACGGTCAAATCGTAGGGTTCGGCCAAATCGCCGATACGCCACGGGGCGCCGGGCACCAACGGCGGGCTGAAGAAGGTCGTGCCGAAATCCACCTCGCCGCTATAGACGGCCTGCACGACTTGGTTATGGCCGCCCGCTTCCACCAATTCGCCGGGTTCGACACCTGCGGCTTGCAATTCAACCGAGGGGACGATGAAGCCAGAGGTAGAGCCAGCATCGGGATACGCCCAGCTCTTGCCCGCCAAATCGCCGAAGGTATAGATGTCGCTATCGCGGCGAACGATATACGCCGCCCAATAGACGTTCCAACCGCGGCGGACGGCGGCGGCTTCGACCTCGACGCCGCAACGGTTATTGGCGATGACATAGCCCGCCGCCGGGATAAAGCCCATCGAGCGGTCCGGGGCGGCGCACATCGCCTCGACAGTGGCCGCATAAGAGGTCGGGACGAAAACTTCAAAATTGAGGCCGGTCGCTTCTTCTAGGGCTTGGGCCATAATTTCGCCACCTGTGGTGATGGTTTGCGCTTCGACCGATGGCACGAAGAAAACTTGAATGGGATTGCTTTCCGAGCCGAGATCGCCTTGGGCGATTACCTGCAAGGAGACTAACCCCAGCAACAGAACCAAAATGAACAGTCTTCTAAACATAATCCATCCTTATGGTCAAAAAAATGAGCGAGAGTCCTAAATTACCTTATAAATTTTAAGCCTTTGTTAAATTACCGTCAAATTTTAAGCCTTATTCAGACGTGGATGGTTTTGTTCCGCTTTCTCTGGAGTCATTTGTGATGGGCGTTCAACATTTGGTATAATTGCCGCCAAAAATCAAGGCAGATGAAACCATGTCTAATCAAGCGAAATTGCGGCTTTCTTTGTTTGCATTGATGCAACAAGTCATGGGAGACCGCTTTCAACCCATCCAATGCACTAAAAGCACTTTGGTGCATCTATCCCACGTGCTAGAAGATATTGTCTTGCAACAGCGTATACCCGCCATCTTACTAACGGGCTTTCAAGAATCGTCGCATTGGCGCAAAGAGACCCAACGCTATCGCGAATTAGCGGGTATTGCCAAGCAGGTATACATCTTTGCGGGCCGTCCTCTACCGCAGGATAGCGCGGCGTCGGTCGTGCAGGTGGCCTTAGACGATGAAGACCCTTTTCGCCAAGAGTGGTTTGTGCTCATTCTGTCGGAGACCTTTTCCGTGCTCTTGTGCGGGCAAGATAGGCAAGTAATGGTGGAGGATGAAGGGAGTCGCCTTTTCGATACTTTTATCTCCTTCGACCATGCCGTTATTCTAGACGCTATCGCCACCATGGAAGCGGTGTTAAAACAATATCGCCCCGACCTAGAGGTGGTTTTAACCCCCTACGCCCAAAAGATACGGCCGATGTCGCCCAGCTTTTTGCCAACTATCATCAACGAGATGATGCATTTTGAGGAGCAGTTAATCCAACAGGTGCTCATCGCCAACCAAGTGCTCAAAAGTGAATATGATTTCAACCAGCAATTGATACAACTTTTCCCCGCTTTTCTGCTGATAGTGGACGAAGCGGGACGCATTCAATCGGTGAATCCGGCCTTTTTGGCGCGCTTTAACCTGAACGAAACGGAAACCTTAGGCAAACCCTTAAGCGATTTTGTCGCCCCGTCAGATGTTCCCAATTTTCTAGAATTTATGCGCGGTAGCCTTGCGGGGGAAAACCCGACCTCGATATTGCTACAAACGGAGATGCCGTTGCCGTCGGGGGAGCAGATTTTTGTCGAATGGCAAGCAACGCCCATTCTATCAGCGGCGCACCCTAGCCCGCTATCGCTGTTGACCGGTTTTGATATGACCATGCGGCGCATCGCCGAACAAGCGCGAGAAATGGAAGCCTATTTGCGCGGGATGATAGAGCACGAGCGGCAGTTGAACCGCATCAAAAATCAAATGATGCTGACCATCTCCCATGAATTCCGCACGCCGCTTGCCATCATCCAATCCTCTATTGATATGTTGCGCCAATATTATAAGCGCCTTTCGCCAGAGAAGCGCGACGAGCGCTTTGACCGCATCCGCCAGCAAATCAGGCATTTATCCTCTATGCTGGATGATTTGACGCTCATCATCCAAATGGACGACAAAGTATTGCAATTCCAGCCCCAAGCGATGGACGCCGACGCCTTTTGCCGACATTTGTTGAGCGACATCAAGAATAACCTTTATCCGCTGGTCACCGCGCGCTATCTCAGCACACTACCGCCAGATGCCTCTCTGCCCCTCGATAAGCGTTTGCTCCATCATATCTTGGGCAATTTACTCTCTAATGCCTTCAAGTATTCCCCTCACGGCGGCGAAGTGTGGTTGCGCGTGGCTTTGCAGGGCGACGATTTCTATATCGAGGTCGAAGATAACGGTATCGGCATCCCCAAAAAAGACCAAGAGCGCTTGTTCATGGCGTTTGAGCGCGCCAGCAACGTCGGCACGATTCAGGGGACGGGCTTAGGGTTGCGTATCGTCAAGGATTGTGTGGATTTATGGGGCGGTCGCATCCGTTACCAAAGCGCAGAAGGTGTAGGGACAAAAATACAAGTATGGTTGCCTGTGCGCCAATCCTCTATCGCTCAGGGATAATGTTGTTCTCGCAAGTCTTGGGCGATGAGTTCGGCGGCGGCGTTTTGCCAATTGTGTAAGGTGCGCTCTGGCACTTGGGATTGGAACCAGCGCAGGACCATTTGAACGTCTTCTTCAGCTTCGTCCCATAATAGCGGCTGATAGGGCTTGACGCCAACGACATAAGGGTAATAGAGCGCGTTGTAATAGCGCCACGCTTCCCCCGTGCCAAAATCGCCCTCGCGGGGCTTCAGTCGGGCGATGCTTTCGGTCAATAACGCTTTCAGTTCAGCGGCGCGCTCTAGGGTGTTATCCCGCGCGCCTTTGGCTTTTAGCCGCTGGCTGACGCAAGGCAGACGGGTTAAGGGGCTGGCGGCGAGGCGGCGCAAATCGCCCATAGCGCTCAGCGCGCGCCGCGTGAGGCGGGTGAACTCCATGTCATCTAACAAGAGGATGTCTAAAGCATCATCACGTCGGGGCAAGGCATCGGCGATGGCCTGTAATTGGGCGCGCTCCGCCCCGATGGCTAGCGGGAGCAACAGCGCATCTAGCAGGCGGCTGGCCCGCCCGCCGATGACCGCAATCAGTAGCGCGGTGGCGAGGATGGCCAGCAGAAAGAAACTGCTCGTCGGTGTGTTCATCTTTTCCCATGCGATAAATAGCGCCGCCTGACCGCCGAATAAAAGGGCCAGCGCGGTCGCTATGGCTAAAGAGCGGCGCATATCGGGCCATAAGGTCTCCCCGGCAGAAAAAGCATCTAGGCGGGCGATGGCGTATCCTAAAAAGAGCAAGTCTACACCGACGCTGAGCAGGATACTATCGCTATTGAAGAGCGATTGTGGCAAGAAAAGCATCCCAAAACTGAATGCGAAAAACACCCCAGCCAGCAAGACGAGGCGATAGCGGCGGCGCGGCAACCCGCTATGCCATGTGCCCGCGTATAATTGGCGCATCGCCACGCTCCAGCACAGCGCCGGCAACAGGGCGATGACGGCGCGCACGGTGTCAATAGCCCCTTTGGGCAAGGCGCGCCCCACGATGTCCACGCCCAAACCGATAGCATAGACTATCAGACCCGCGCCCACCCAGCGCATCCCCGCGATGCCAGACGGACGGGCGAAAAGATATAAGCCCAGCCATAGGGCTATGGTGTAGATGAGCGTGGCGAGTAAGGGCATGGGTTGCTTATCCGCTATGGCGACAACGGACCTAAAACGCCCTTTTTGGCCAATTGGTCGAATACATCGGCCATCCGTTCGGGCGATTCTGGCATATGGTTTTGCAACCACCACACCAACAAACTGAACAACGCTCCGCCTAAAAATTGCGCCACCAGCGGCGGGGGGAGGGGCGGGGATGGGCTATCGGCGAATAGGGCCAAGACCCGTTTTCCCGCTTCTTGCGCCAGATATTCGCGGATACGGTTCATCACAGACGCTAACACCCGTTCATGGATGAGCGCGCGGTAAAACTGGTGATGTTCCTGCACGTGGCGGAACGCCAACAAGGCCGCCTCGCGGGTATTCAAGGTATCTTTGGTCGCTAGCGGTTGGGGCATGCGCGCCACCAATTCATCAAACATTTCTTCTAGACTGGCGGTTAGCAATTCTTCCTTATCTTTGTAGTGCAAATAAAAGGTGGCGCGGCTCAAGTCGGCGCGGTCGGTGATGTCTTGGATGAGGATAGATTCATAACCTTTTTCGAGGATGAGCGCGATGAGCGCATCGCGCAGGAGTCTTCGGGTGCGGCGTACGCGGCGGTCGAGGGGCTTCATGAGTTCACTTTTCGCATGTTTCATGTTTATAGAAGCGCGTCTATTAATGGGCATCGAGACGTAATCTCTGATTGACAAAAGACGCCGTTTATGGGCATTATGTCTAAGAATAGGCAAAAGTCAATTGTTCATCGAGGCACATTTTATCATGGCACACCAACGCCCCCCCGGCCCAAAAGGTCATTTTCTATGGGGGAATATACGCCAATTCCAGCAATGCCCGCCCGAATATCTGCTGGAAAACGCGCGCCTATACGGCGACATCGTCTATTTGCGTTTAGCAATGTATCACTGTTATCTTGTCGCTGAGGCGGGGGCGATTCATGAGGTGTTGGTCGCTCAGCAAGACAAATTCCACAAGGGGCGGTTCGACAAGCGCATTTTGGGCAAATTTTTAGGGAATGGCATTTTATTGAGCGAAGGCGATTTTTGGCGGCGGCAACGGCGCTTATCGCAACCCGCTTTCCATACCAAACGCATCGCCAGCTATGCGGATACGATGGTCGCTTATACCCGTCGCCTATTGGCGGATTGGCGCGATGGCGATGTAATAGCTGTTGATAAGGCGATGATACAATTGACGATGGAAATCGTCTCCAAGACGCTCTTTGACCAAGACGTGCGCGGCCTATCTAATAACGTAGGGCGAGCAATTGAGGTTTTGCAAGCGATTGCAAACCGCGAATTCAAGGCCGCTATGCCCGTGCCCGATTGGTTGCCTATCCCCCATACGCATTATCGTAAGACCGCCAAGCGCGAACTGGATGCCATGGTCAACCATTTCATCCAAGCGCGGCGCGCTAGCGGCGAAGAAGACCGCGGCGACCTGCTGAGCATGTTGTTATTGGCGCGCGGCGAAGACGGCGAACGCATGGACGACCAGCAATTGCGCGATGAAGCGGTCACCCTTTTTGCCGCCGGCCACGAGACCACATCCAACGCGCTGACGTGGGCGGCGCATTTGCTATCTCAACATCCTGATGTGGCCGACAACCTATATCAAGAAGTGGATAGCGTCCTCGGCGATAGGCCCGCTACCTTCGACGATTTACGGCAACTCGTCTACACCGCGATGATTATTAAAGAGACCCTGCGCCTGTATCCGCCCGCGTGGGTGCTGATTGGCCGCGAGGCGCTAGAGGATGTGGTCATCGGCGGGTATACCATCCCTAAAGGGAGTCGTGTTTTCATCAGCCCTTATGTGATGCACCGCTTGCCGCGTTATTGGGAAGCGCCAGAGCGCTTTTGCCCCCAACGCTTTAGCCCAGAGCGAGAAGCAGATATTTCTAAATATGTTTATTTCCCCTTCGGCGGTGGGCCGCGCATCTGCATTGGCAACAGCTTCGCCATGATGGAAGCGACCGTGGCCTTAGCCACTATCGCGCAACAGTGGCGCTTTTTGCCTTTGCCCGGCCAAGAGGTGCGTATCAACCCCCAAATCACCATGTCGCCGCAAGGGGGCTTGCGCCTGCGCCTGCGCGCCCGCCAACCCCAACCGCACCCAGCGATGCCCCGCGACGCCCTAGCGAGCCTAACCTGAACCTGCTATAACAAAGGCCACGTGAAGTTCATGGGATGCGAGCATGGCAGAAGGACACAACTGGCCTGTTTATGGGCATGATTGGGCGGTCGAGCACCTCCAAAAGGCGATGCGCCACGGGCGGGTGCGGCACGCTTATCTCATCACAGGCCCCGAATCGGTGGGCAAGCGCACCTTGGCCCACGCTTTTGTGATGGCGCTCAACTGCGCCCAAGAGGATTTCACAGCGCGCCCTTGTGGCCAGTGTCGTTCTTGTAAGCGCGTGTTTAGCGGCAATCACCCCGACCTAATTTATGCCGAAAATGACCCCCAAACCGGGGCGCTGAAGATAGACGCCATCCGCGCCGCCACGCGCTTACTCGCGCTAAAGCCTTTCGATTCGCGCTATCGCATCGCCCTATTTGAAGACTTCGACCGCGCCCAAGCCCGCTCCCAAGATGCCTTGCTCAAAACCTTAGAAGAAGCCCCACCTCATGCACTGCTGATTTTGCTAGCGCCCTCTACCGATAAAATCTTGCCCACCATCCTCAGCCGATGCCAACATATCGCCCTGCGTCCCGTGGCGAGCGAGGTTATTAGCGCTGTGTTGGCGTGGCATGGGGCAGACGAAACGCGCGCCGCCCAACTCGCCCGCCTCAGCGCCGGGCGCATCGGGTGGGCTTTATCCGCGCTCCATGATGAAAGTATTTACCAAAATCACGAAACAGCCCTAGATATGCTCGTCGAGGTCATCGGTAGCGACCGCGCGCGGCGCTTTAAGGTGGCCGAGGGTCTGGCTAAAGATGCCGGCAAAGACCGCCATTCTTTGCGGATGTTGCTGGATTTGTGGATGACCTATTGGCGCGATATGCTCCTATTGACTTTGGATAGCCCCGTGAAGCCCTCCAATAGCCACCGCCGCGCAGAGATGGAACGGCTGATGGTGGGGATGTCCCCCGCCGACGCGCGGCAGGCACTCGCCGCGACGCGCCGCATGGTAGCCCTGCTAGATACGAACGCTAATCTACGCCTTGGGCTGGAGGTGATGTTTTTAGATTATCCGGGGTTGGTGCGTGGGCGCTAATAGCACTAACGGAGGAGGCGCACCCGCGATGCGCCCCTTGCCTTAGTTGTTGATGAAGTAAAGATGCGTTTTAGAGCCATAATTGTGGCTGTTGCCGTACATACGGGCCGCCACTTCTAACCCGTCCACTTCTGTTTCACTATAGCCGCGACGGAACAGCTCGCCTTTGATAGCCAAGACCGCCTCCGTTTCGTAGTAGCCAAAGGTCAAGTAGGCTTGGATGAGCAGAACTTTGAGGTCGTCGCTGGGCATTTCGGTGATGTCGTACATGGTATCCTCGAATCAGCGGTTTAGCTCCGCTATTAAACGAAACAATACCATCACTGTATCACCTCTTTTGTAAGACGAACGTTAACGTCTGCTATGTATTTAACGAGGTGTGACGAAAAATTCGGTATTTTCTACCTGTGTGGCCGGCAAGCCCACCCATCGCGTGACGAAAACCTTGCCGTCTTTATCGGGGCCGACGTTCACCTGATATTGCCCGGTGGTCAGCTTATAGACGCCGATATAGCGGTCTGGGCTGGTGGCGATGGTCAAGTTGCGGGTGGGGGTGGTCGGCAGGCGCGCTAGCGAAGCGCTATCCAATGCGATGACCAAGACGCCGCTACTATCTGGAGCGATGCGATAAATGAAGATGCCGTCGGCGGTCGCGTAGATGGCGGCTTCGGTGTTGTAATTAGTGATGCGCCCATCGTTAAGCGGGATGCCTGTTGTGCCACAGCGCACTTCGATAGCGTAATTCAGCCCGCCGCCGAGGTTGCGGATGTTGACATTGGCCGTGGTTTTGGTGGTATATGGGAACAACAAATCTACGGCGCCTTCATCCACGTTCAAATCTAGCGTCCCGCTTTTGGGGGGATGATCGGTGACTTTGACGCGGTAATCCGCGCCATCGGTGAGCGCGCGCACGCGCACATACAATAACGAATTGGGGAAGATGTTCAAGTCAATGCTTTGGAATGTGCCGCCTGTCACTTGGCCAGAAGCGACGAAGCCGCAGAATTGGGCGTGACTGGGCGCGGGAGATGCAACGAGCAAGGCCACAAACGATAATATTAATAATCCCCAACAACGTTTAAGCATCATCATAACGCGCCTCAATCACTTATTTTATTTGTGTGCTTTTCAGCACTCGCCCCACCACTATTATAAGCTAAAAGCGGCAAATATGCGCGATACAATTTAGCAATCTGAGTTGGGAAAAGAGACGAGGGGCTTAAAAGCCCCTCATTTATGGTTGCAGTATGTTAGCGGGTTAGTTATTGAATTTATTCTGCCCGACGCCGAAGATTTTAGCCGAGAGGTTAAAGCCATACTGCCGCAACTGGTCGGCAAATTTGGGGCGATACCCGGTAGAAATCAGCTCGCCGCCGCCTTCGTGCGAATAGCCTTGCCCTTTGTGGTTGGGCGTTTGGTAGATGAACAAATCCATCAAGGTGACGCGCTCGCCTTCCATACCCTGCATCTCGGTCACTTGTACGACCTTGCGGCTACCATCTTTTAGGCGCGCCTGCTGGACAAAGAGATGGATGGCGGCGGCGATTTGGGAGCGGATGACCTCCACCGGCAGATCCATACCGGCCATCATGCACAGCGTTTCTAGGCGGGCGACGGCGTCGCGCGGGCTATTGGCGTGTACCGTGGTCAATGACCCATCGTGACCGGTGTTCATCGCTTGCAACATATCTAAAGCTTCTCCCGAACGGCATTCGCCGACCACGAGGCGGTCAGGGCGCATCCGCAGTGTGCCTTTGACCAAATCGCGGATTTCTAGCTTGCCGACGTCTTCGCTCCCCGGGATGGGCGGGCAGGTTTCTAGGCGCACCACATGGCGCTGAGCTAGCTGTAGTTCCGCCGAATCTTCTACCGTGATGATGCGCTCATCTTCGGGGATAAAGGCGCTGAGCACGTTGAGCAGGGTGGTCTTGCCGGAGCCTGTGCCGCCAGATACCACGATATTCAAACGCGATACCACGCACGCTTGGAAGAAGTCGGCGACATCTTTAGTGAAAGAGCCAAATTTGATGAGGTCTTCTACGGTCAGGCGCTTTTCAGGGAATTTGCGGATGGTGATAGTCGTGCCCAAGAGCGCCGATGGTAAAGTCACCAAATGCACGCGCGAACCATCGGGCAGGCGAGCATCTACCATGGGGTTTGTGCGGTCGAGCGTGCGGCGCAGAGGGCGAACGATGCGTTGGGCGGTCCAATAGACGTGGTCTTCGTCGTCAAAAATGATTTCTGTTTCGCGCAGTTTGCCCTTATATTCCGCGAACACGATATTAGGCCCGTTGACCATGATTTCAGAATAGCCCTTATCTTGTACCAGCGGCTCGATAGCGCCAAAGCCCAATAAGTCGTCTAGCAGGCTCTCTTTGAGCAACTCAAATTCTTGTGAGGAGAGATTCACGTTCATCTTTTTGAGCACCGTGACCAAGCGGTCTACGATGATTTGTTGCTTTTCGGGGTCTTTGCGGTCCCATTGGTCGGCTTCATCGGGGAAAGTCAATAACTTGCTACGCAACTTCTTGCGGAGTTCCACGATTTTAGGCGGCAGGCGTTTTTTAGGCGGCACGACATAACCGGTATCGAGCACCCATGAGCCATCGGGGCGCACTTCCACCACCGTGATTTTCGAGACGCCCTCGCCCACCGTCATAGGGCCAGAGGGTGCGCTAGGCTCGCTGGGCGCGCTCGCTTTGGCGATAGGTTTCACCCCTTTAGGGGGTGTTGTCCCCGCCGTTGGCGCTTCGGCAGGGGCAGAATCGCCGAAAAGCGCGTCCAAATCTTCTTCATCGGCGCTATGGCCGCGGAAAGCGGCATCGCGGGCGGCTTTTTCTTCCGCTTCCTTTTTGGCTTGTTCCTGTAAACGTTTTGATAAGAATGACATGACAGTGACCTTTATTTGCTGGACGAAAACCCCTCTTTCACAGTGTAAATGGGCTTTGCGATATAAGCAACAACCATAGCTTAAGATTCCACGATTCTAACGCAAACGCATTTCAGCAGATACTCATACAGCAGTGCGCGGAATTTAGGCAGAATCGGGCATAATAGAAGGCTGGATAAAACCCATAGAGGATAAGGCAGAACAAAATGCGTCAAGTGACTACAAGGCTCGCCGAACCGGATACCCGCCCACCGTGGTCTTTCCTAGAGATGACGAATGCGCTCGCGTTTATGCTCATCGGGATGATTTTGGTGGGGCCCACCTTCGCCACCTTGCTTTTAGGCGATGCGCCAACGCCGTCAGCGCTGTTTATCGGATGGATAGTGGGTGCTCTAATCGCCATCGTATATGTTGTTTTGGCGCGCTTAAATCGGGCGGATAGCCTAAGCGCCATGCGTTTAGGGCCGGGGCCGTGGCCGCGCCCTTTGTACCTGCTGGTGGGTTTGGCGGGGTCGGTCAGCGTGCATTTATTCGTGGCGGCCAACGCGGGGCTATTTGTGCCACCCTCCGTTTTGCAGGTCCTGCGCGACGCGCCGCCGTTGGCGTGGGTGCTGGCGGGCGTCTTCATGCTCCTCATTCAGCCTGTCGCGGATGAGTTGGTATTTCGTGGGGTTGTCTTGCCGTGGTTGCGGTCGCGGTTAGGGGGATGGGGCGGCTTTTTACTCACGGTGGGGGCTTATGCTTTCTTCCACGCTTTGCTTTACCCCACTGCCCTAAGCGGCGCCGCCGGCTTTTATTATGGGCAAGTGTACCCGCTGCTGATGGGCATCTTTTTCTGCGGGGTGCGCGTATTAGCCCAAAGCACCCAAGCGTCCTTATTAGCGCATATTGGCGCCGGCATTTTCGCCTTCTTTTCCGCGCCTATTTTGCTGGGCGGATGAGCAACGGGATGGCATCGTCTACCGTATAATGGTTAATGGGTGAATCGGCTAGAAAGGGCTACTATGGCTGTTCAACAAGGGGTGCGCGCCCGTCGGCAAGCTTTGGTGATGGCGGCCCTCGCCCTGATTGTTGTATATATTTTGTGGAATGTGCCGACTTTTGATGCCTTGGTCTACCCCCTGCGCTTGTTCGTCACCTACATTCACGAAGCGGGGCATGGCTTGGCGGCCATAGTAACCGGCGGACAAGTGAAGCAATTTCTGGTGTCGGCCAATGGCTCTGGGTTGGCGGTGACGGTCGGCGGAGAACGGGCTATCATTTTGCCGGCGGGTTATTTAGGGGCGGCGGCGTTTGGTTCCGGCTTATTCTACTTGGCGAATCGGTTTCCGCGGTTTTGCCAAGGGTTATCTTTGGCTTTGGGCGTTGGCATGATTATTTTCACCGTGTTGTTCGCGCGGCCAGACGAAAGCGGCGCGCCCATAGCGCTATTCATCGGCTTAGCTTTTGGGGCGCTACTGGCGGGCTTAGGCTATCGAGCGAGCGTAGCGGTGAATCTTTTAGTGTTGAATGTATTGGCTTTGATGACGGCGCTGAACGCAGTTTTGGATGTGTGGTATTTGGTTGGCTCTGCCGATGCTTCGCGCGGGGCTATCCGCAACGATGCCGCCGCTTTCGCCGCAGAGGTGACGCCCCTTTTGCCGCCAGCGGTCATCGCCTTCATTTGGTCCGCTATTGCCGTGCTTCTGCTGGCATTAGCCGTCTATTACGGCTTGTTCAAGCCGCTACAAAAGGAGATAGACGCCTCTTACGAAGCGCTCCAAGCGCGCATCAAACGTTAATCTACGCTTCATCTAAGGTGTGTAATGAAACGATATACCGCGCGTCTATGTCTATAAGGATAGACACATTATAGATGGAGGCATTATCATGGCAAAAGCAATATGGAACGGGGTTGTCTTGGCGGAAAGCGATAAAACCATTGTGGTAGAGGGTAACCATTACTTCCCCCCAGACGCGATTAACAAAGAGTACTTTAAGACCAGCGATTATCACACCACTTGCCCGTGGAAAGGGGTGGCTAGCTATTATACCGTGGTGGTGAATGGCGATGAAAACCCTAACGCGGCGTGGTATTACCCCACACCGAAGGACGCCGCTAAGCAAATCACCAACTATGTCGCTTTTTGGCGGGGCGTCAAGGTCGAAGCCTAAATGACCCCGCTATAAGACCTTCAAAAAAACGGCCTTAACGCCGTTTTTTGTTTTATCTGTGCAGGTTGACGATAAACCCTTGTGCGCTATCGCTATAGAGACGGCGCGCGCAGAAGATTATAATTACGCGCGATTATCGGCGAAATATACAGCGAACAGCTACAGGATGACGGCTATGACGCCCACCGACCGCTTAAAAACATTACGCGCCCAAATAGACCCTATTAATTTGCAAATCTTAGAACTCTTGAACAAACGCGCCGCCATCGCCTCGGAAATTGGCAAAGTGCAAATTGAATTGGGCGTGGCTTTTTATGACCCCGTGCGCGAAGCAGAAATGCTGACCGAGTTGGAGCGCGCCAATAAAGGGCCTTTCAGCAACGAGACCATTAAAGCGCTGTTTCGCGAAATTTTCCGCGCAACGCTCGCGCTAGAGGAGAAAGAAGCGCGCGCTAAGATTATGGTGCAACGCAAAACGGCAGACGAAAAGACGATCATCACCTTGCCAGATGGTACGCAAATTGGCAATAGCGCCTTCCAAGTGATTGCGGGTTCTTGCGCGGTAGAAAGCTACGAGCAAATGGACGAGGTCGGCGCGGCGTTGGCCGAGCACGGCGTGAAGATTATGCGCGGCATGGCTTATAAACCGCGTACCTCGCCCTATGATTTCCAAGGCATGGGCGAGGCGGGGCTTAAAATCGCGCGGCAGGTGGCCAATAAATATGGTATGCACGTCACCAGCGAAATCATGGATTTGTCGCAAATCCCCATGATGTCGGATTATGTGGACATCTTTTGGGTGGGCGCGCGCAACATGCAAAATAGCTTCCTCTTGCGGGCATTGGGCAAGGTCAAACAGCCGGTCATCCTCAAGCGCGGGCTAGCCGCCACCCTAGAAGAATTTCTATACGCGGCGGAATATATCGTCAGTAGCGGCAATCCCAACGTCATCTTGATGGAGCGCGGCATCCGTACCTTTGAAAAATGGACGCGCAATACCCTTGATATTGGCGGGGTCGCGGTCCTCAAACTAGAGACGCACCTACCGGTCATCGTGGACATTTCGCATTCCGCCGGACGGCGCGATATTGCCCCCGCCTTGGCGCGCGTGGCCAAAGCGAGCGGGGCCGATGGCCTGATGGTGGAAGTGCACCCCAACCCCCCGGTTGCGATGAGCGATGCCAAACAGCAATTGTCTATACCACAATTCCATGAATTGATGGCGGAAATCGAAAAAGTGGTCATCCACTAGGGCGCGGGTTTGACCAACGGCAAGAAGTAAAACGTATAGCGTTGGTGCAAACGCGGCACATTCGGGCGGCGCACAACGGGTTCTCCACAAGTGAAGTCGGGCGCGCCTAGCGGCTTAAACCCTAACGCCTGTCCTATCCCGATGAGCGCTTGTATGGTCGTCGGGTCGGCCAGATGGACGGGGCCTAGCTCGTCATCAATGCCTTGTAAGTCGCTGGTATCGCACCAAAAATCGGTGGAGATGAGGAGCAATCCGCCCGGTTTGAGCACGCGCCAACACTCCGCGAGAAAGCGCCCGCCGTCTACCCCATGTTCAATCACCGATAGACACGTGATGACATCCGCGAAGGCGTCGGGGTAAGTGGTCTGTTCGATGTTCTGTATACGATAATCTACGCGCCCTTCGCGCCGTTCGACAAGGTGAAGGTCGTTGCCATGTAGCTGATGATAGCCGTATAAATCCAGCCACTGCAAAATGACCGAGGTCGGCCCCGACCCCATATCAACGATGACATCATCGCGGCGGCCGCGGGCTAAAATCAGGCTGAAAGCGGCCAGAAAATCCCAATTTTTCTCTCGCCCTTTGTGGGCGGGCAGGCCCAAGGCCAGCACGCGCTCCAAGGCGTCTTCCACCTGCGACCAGCTTTTCAGCGGTTGGGGATGGTCTAGGGGGAGCAGATGCGCCCGCGCGGCGGTATCGGCCAGCGGGTAGCGCCACAAGGACGGCACGACCCGCAAGACCCGCGCCCACCATGGCCCGCCGTAGAAGCGGTTGCGCGCGCCCACGTGGAGCATCTTCAAATAGGTGTGATGAGCGTGACGATTGAGCCATTGCCACGCGGTTTTCTGGAGCTGTTTGTAAACACTTGCCATCTAAGCGCCTCATTCGGTACGATACACATAACGCACCCATGATGATAACAGGGGACTACAATGGCTGAACAGGATAAGTCCGCGAAACAAAATGATTGGACAGCGGCCGAACGGGAAAGCCTGCGGAGTCTTTTCCGTATGGCCGCCTATTTCTTCATGGTCGTCATGATTACGGCGGTGGCCGCCGCGGTCATCTCGCTGATGTTGCAAGGATAGTCATGGGGGACCGCTTGAAATCCGTGACATTCATCACTAGTGACCCGACCATGGCCTGCGGTATGCTGAAGCTAGAACATCAGCAGTCGTCATAGAATCCTTTGACACCCGTTATTGAACACCCTTATTAGAATATACTTTTATCAGCCCCGCTAGCCGTATCGCTGGCGGGGTTGTTTTTTGTATAATCCGCTTGAAAGCCTGTAGAGATTGGGGGAGTTATACCCATGAGCGCTGAGCAAATCCTCATCATCACCACCGTGCCGCCCGACGCCTTGGAGGCGGTGCTATCCGCGATTGCCGCGGCCGGCGGCGGGACTATCGGCGAATACACCCATTGCGCCTTCACCAACGTTGGCGACGGACGCTTTAAGCCCAAAGAGACGGCTAACCCGCACATCGGCCAAGTGGGCGCTATAAATCGGGTGGAGGAAGCGCGCATCGAAACCTTTTGCCGCCGCGACGTGGCTAAGGCGGTGGTAGCGGCCATCCGCGCCAGCCACCCGTACGAAGAGCCGGTCATTTACCTCTTGCCCCTCCTCAGCGAGGCCGATTTGTGAACAGCGCGTGGGTGTGTTTGTTTTTTCGCGATTCGCCATTAAAATAAGCGCAGATTATCATCTGTTGTCATCGAGAAAACCCCACTCATCAGACGTTTTGGGAGCGCCGCCATGCCAAAACTACGCGCCAAGACGAAGAAGATCTTCATCAGTTATGCTCGTAAAGATGGCTACGAACACGCCCAAACCATACGCAAGCGCCTAGAAGATGAAGAGCTGGAGGTGTGGCAAGACCTCGTGGCGATGAACATCGGTGAGAATTGGCTTCCGCAGATATTCGACGCCATCGAGCAGGCCGCCGCCCTCGTCATAGTGCTGACCCCAGAGGCGTTAAAGTCGCCGATGGTGCGCCAAGAATGGGTGCATGCCCGCCGCGTCGGCACGCCGATTTTCCCCGTCGCTTTCAGCGACATCTACAAAGAAGCCGATGTGCCGCGCTGGGTGAACAAGATAGATACGGCCATCCTCAGCGGCGATGTGGTGGGGAGAGAGGATAAATGGCGGGCTCTGCTCAAGCAACTGCGCGCCCCCAAACCCGTGCGCCGTGTGCCGAACATGGTTCGACCCCTGCCTGATGAATATGTCGAGCGCGAAGAATTGTACGCGCAAATGAAGGCACGATTGTTGAGCGCGGATGAGGCGGCACCACACCATAGCGACCAGAGCGCCCACGTCGTGACCTGCATCGGGGAAGGCGGCTTTGGCAAGACGACCCTGATAGAAGCGCTAGGTCTTGATATTGACGTGAACGAAACCTTCACCGGCGGGGTGCTCTTCGCCACCATCGGCGAAGAAGGCGCACAGCTGGCGCAAAAGTGGACCGCCATGCTGAGCGCCCTCACGGGCGACGAGGCGACGGTGAGCGACCCCATCGAGCAATTGAAGCTCAAGTTACAAGGGGATGACTTCCTAATTATCTTAGACGATGTGTGGGATGTGGCGCATATCGAGCCGATTCTGCGCTTGCCGCGTTGCACCTACCTCATCAGCACCCGCGATGAACGGGTGGCGGCGTTGGCGACACACAGCCCCGTGCGCGTTACCGAGATGACCCCTATCGAGGCCCGCGACGTCCTGATTCTTCACATCCCGCAGGACAAGCGCTCTAACCTGACAGAAGCCCAACGCCAAGCCCTCCAAGATTTTGGCGGGCAATTGGGCGAATGGCCCCTGCTATTGGATATTCATGGGTGGGCGATACGCGAGGAATGCCAGCGCGGTAGTAGCGTGGAATCGGCGTTGAACTACGTCAAAGAGGGCTTGCGCGAAGTAGGGCTTGACCCCTTCCCCCGCGGGCGCGATGATGAGACGCGCCGCAGAACCTTGCAAGGTAGCATGAACGCTAGCTTGCGCCGTTATAGCGACGAGGACAAACAGCGCCTATACGAGCTGGCGATTTTCCCCGATGATACGCCCATCCCAGAGGCGACGGCGCTAAAGCTGTGGCAGGGCACATGTGGGATGGCAAGTTTCACGGGTAAGGCACTCCTGCGGCGCATCGCCGGGCATTTTTGCCGCTTCCGCTCGGAATCGGAAGATGACGGCGCGCCGACGCTACGCTTCCATGATAAAATCCGCGAATACTTGGGCAACCAATTGAAGGATGCGTCGCAAGTTCACCGCGCGTTTTTAGACGCCTACGGCCTTGCCGACAACGGGTGGCGACTGCCAGCAGATGAGCCTTACCTATGGCGCCACTTGGCCTACCACTTGCGCGAAGCGGGGCAGTTGCAGACCCTGCGCGCGCTCCTGCTCGATCACCGCTTTTTGCAAGCCAAGCTGGACGCCACCGACCCGCTCGCCCTGATAGCCGATTACGACACGTTGGGAGAGGCAGGGCACCCCCTACGCCTCGTGCAGTCGGCGCTACGCAACGCCGCGCACGTGCTGGCGGGCGACAAGACCCAGCTGGCCAGCCAACTGGTGGGGCGGCTGATGCTGTGGCGGGGCGAGCACGCCCACATCAAGGAACTGACCGATGCCCTCGTGCGGGAGGTGGCGGGGGTGTATCCGGTTGACCTCGACAGCCCCTATGGGGTGCTGAACCCGGCCGGTAGCGCGCTCTTGTTCACCCTCGCGGGGCATGAATGGGTAGTGAGCCACATCGCCATCACGCCCGATGGGCGCACGGTCGTCTCCGCGTCTTTTGACGGCACGCTCCGCGTGTGGGACTTGGCCAGCGGCGCGCATTTGCACACCCTCGCGGGGCATGAGGATCCGGTGGAGCACGTCGCCATCACGCCCGATGGGCGCACGGTCGTCTCCGCGTCCGGTGACGGCACGCTACGGGTGTGGGACTTAGCCAGCGGCGCGCATCGGCACACCCTCGCGGGGCATATGCATAGTGTGTACCACGTCGCCATCACGCCCGATGGGCGCACGGTCGTCTCCGCGTCTTTTGACCGCACGCTCCGCGTGTGGGACTTGGCCAGCGGCGCGCA
>JBBIRQ010000020.1:0-51914 GCA_037441665.1 Anaerolineaceae bacterium
GGTGGGTGTGGGTGTCGGCGTGAATGTTTCGGTAGGGGCGAGCACTACAGGCAGGATAGACAGCGGCCCTTGCGCGTTCACCAATCGTTCAGAAGCGGCAATCCAGCCCTCGCGGCCATCCGGCAGGAATACCTGATACCAACGGCCATCTTCGCTAATGCCTGTGATGTCTAACTCGTCGTTGGGGTTTAGGGTCAGCAGTTCGGGATAATTGCTACCGGGTCCCAGCCGCGCCACCAGCGCTTGGCGGGCGACGGCGACCGCGGTAGAGAGCGTGGGCGTGGCCGTAGCGGTGGGGGATGCGGTGGCCGTCGGCGTGTTGGTGGGCGTGGGCGTAAAAGGGTTGAGCAAAGCGCCCGGCGCCATGCCGAAGGCCAAAAAAGCGACCGCGGCGACGATAACCCCCGTCAGCGGCAACACCCAGCGCGGCGGGCCGCCCGCTGTGGTCAGCGTGGTTTGCGGGCGTACGATAGCGCCGCTGAGCGTTTCTTCTTTTTTGGGGTCTTCTGCGCCGAACTTGCGCTGGATTTTGGCGATGAGCGTATCCATATCGCGGTGAAAGTCGGGGTCATTCCGCACCGGTTGCCCATTGATGAAGTGCAATTCGCGGATGGACTCGGGGAATTCTTCGGCATCGGGCATGGTGGCGTTATCCACCAATAGGGGGATGATGAGCAATTGTTGTTTGCGCTGTAAGGCGGTCTCGATTTCGATGCGAACGGGGTCGGCCGGGTCGTCTATGCGGCGGTCGCCATCGTTTTGGCGGATGTGCACCCACTTAGGGCCGATGACCACAAGGATGACGTCGCATTGGTAGATTTCGTGGCGCAAGCGGTCGGCGTAATGTTCGCCGAGGTCTATAGCATCTACATCTTTGAAGACCTGTTCGCGCCCGAAGGCGGCGACCAAGCGGTCGTAGATGCGGCCGGAAACAGCGCTACTATCGGCCCGACGATAGGAAATGAAGATTTTGGGCATGTGGTCGCTCGCTATCTCAACAGAGGATAGCTTTTACTATGACATATTTAGAGACGCTCCGCAATAAACCTTAGGCTAACTCTCGCGTTGGACAACGTTCGGCAAGGGGGCTTCCCCGTCGGATGGCCACGCTTCATCAGCGATGTCATCGGGCGCGGGCAGATAACCCGTTTTGGCTTTTTCTTCGGGCGCTTCTTGCGGCAATTGGGCGAAATATTCCAGCAAATAGCGATGGATGAACATATAGCCGCCGCCCACCTTCCGCAAGAGGATGAGATTAGCCGCATGGTCTAGACGCCGCGCGAGATTGAGCGGGATACGCGGGTCGCGCGCCAACAACAGCCGCAAAACAAGGTGCTTGATGACCGCATCGCTCCCCCCCATGACCAAGCCGGCCGCCATGCCGCCGGCCAAGCCTACGATGACGGCGTTCATCACCGCCCGAAAACCATCGCCGATGTTGATATTGACCGCCGCGCTACTGAGCAAGACGGCAACGCTAATCGCTATCCCCGCCACGCCGAAGAAGGACATCGTCCGTAAAGCGTTGCGGGCGCTCTTGCGGATGCCATCGTTAGGTTGGACGCGGCTTTCCACCAGCTCATTTTTGCGAAGGCCAGCGCCCACACCCCCAACCAACAAGCCGAAGATGCCAAAAGGCACGAACATATGCACCAAACGAGCGAGAGAAGCTTGGCCGCCATAGCTACTGATGAACAGGAAATCGAGCGCGGCGATGATGCCGCCGATGACCAAGCCCACGGTGGCCCATTTGCCATTCCAACGCCAACGCACGCTCTCCGCGATGACCACATCATCCCTGAAGCCGCCAGCCAACAACCCCACTAGCCCGCCCAGCAACCACACGACGATTAATGTCATCGGAGTCACGATATAGTTGGGGTTGAATAGGGTGATGATGCCGAGCCACGCCCAAGCGACGAAGCCCCCACCCACCCCATAGACCAGTTGCGTCAAGGGGCGTCCCATGCGCTTGAGGATGGCGTCTGTGGCCAGCGCTATCAGCGACCCGACGAGGCCGAAGGCGACGCCGTAGCGGACAAAATATAGCAATGCTTCTATAAAGGATAAGACCCCATCACCGAACCACAGATTAAAAGAGAGATTGGCTAGCCCTATACACAAAAACGCCCCTACGCCGAAGGCCAAGCCCCCACCAGCCCCCAAGGCTAAGACCTCCGCCGCGCGGCGTAAGTAGCCCCCCGTCGCGCCGCTCTTGTGCTTAACGCGCTCTACCGTATAGGCCAGCACGCCGGCCGCGCCGAAGAAAATGCCGCCGACCAAAGCCCCGAAAGAGCTAATGAGGACCGTATAAAATGCCAAAGCGAAAAGCCCGCTCAACTCTACAGTGGCGGAGAAGAAAACGGGTGTCTGGCCCGATAGTAGCCACGCCAAAACCATACCGATGAGGGTTGCCACACCGCCGGCCAGCGCTCCCACAATCACGCCAAAGCCCAAACGGCTGAGCAAGGCATAAAGGGCGCGTTGGTGACTTTGGGGCAACCAATCCAGCCCTAAACTTTCGATATAGAACACGGTCTGCCAGCGCCGCTCCATCTCTTGCGCCAGCCAGCGCAGTTCCCCAATCGTCTCTTGGGGCGGGATGGACTTGGCCTTAGGACGCCGCGCGAACATCTGCTGGATGTACAAATCAAACAGGTAATCGCGCCATTCGGCGGAAGTGGCGAAATGGGCTTCTGCCTGCAATTCTTCGACGACGGTCGCCATGATATGGAGCATTAAGGGGGTGCGCGCCAATTCGCGCAGGTGCTCATCGCGCGCCAATCGCGCCGACAGGGGGTCTGCGTTGGGCCCTAGGCTATCCAAATAAGCCACGATTTGTTCATCTTGGAAGGGTTGGATGACCAAAGCCCCCGCGACATCGAGCCTTTGGGAGAGTTGGGCGTAATCGCGCGTGCGGCTACAGAGCACCAGGGGCGTATTGGGGTGTTGGCGGCGATAGGCTTTGATGGCGCTAACGCATTGGTCGCGGTACGGCGTCGCCACCTCGTCAAGCCCATCCAGCAGGAGCGCGAGCGCCTCTTGAGCTACCCATTCGCGCGCGATTTTGCGCGGCACTTGGTATTTGGCGAGGAATTCTTCAACGAGCCATTCATGAAAAGGCAAGCGGTCCTTGGCCCAGCTGGCGAGATTGAAGATGACCGGGATGGGCTGGCGGGGGTCGGCGGCGGCGCGCTGAAGCAGGATGTCGGTTAATTCCAGTAGGGCGGTGGTTTTGCCGCTCCCCGGCTCGCCCAAAATGAGCAGGCTCTCGTCGAGACGGTCATACAGCGCCCCTATATCCATATCGAGCGGTAACGCATCGTCGCCGTCGGCATCGGGGGTGATGGGCCCCACCTTGAGATGAAAGGTGGGATTGATGAAATCGCCCCCCTTTAACGATTGGCTGAGCAAGCCCGCTATCCAAAAACGGTGCATATTGGCGAGCATGCGCTGACGGTTGGCATCATGACCGAACATAGCCCGATTTCCTCCCGCGCTAGTGGACAAACTGGCATAAAATGCCATAAACGTTATACGCACGCGCGCGCTTCGGGGTTGCACAGCGGGGGATGAGCGCGCAACTTTAGGCCTAAACAGACGTATAAGGGGTAGACAAGGGCTACACTGCGGTATAATACAAAAAGAACATTTTGGGTATGGACAAACGGCGATGATTCGATTTAGACGACGTAATACCAGTTGGTTGATAGCTTTGGGGGTGTTGGTGACTTTTGCGATGTATACAGCGCCTAGCTCCCCTTTGATACAAGCTACGCTCATCGGCCTGTTGATAGTGGCGCTGTTCGGTTCGTTCGTAGACCTATCGGTAAGCCAAAATGACCTCTTGCGAAGCCTCTACCGTACCCCTATCCGTCGTCGCGTCACACCTGAAGCCAAAGAGGCGATAGAACGCGCTCGCAATTTGTCGGGGATGCCTCGTAGCGATTTAACGATGCTCGATGTGGGGCTAATCGCCTTGCAAACGGTCGATGATGGGCTGACCATGCGCCGCACCCGTAGCATCTCTAAAGATGATGACGGCGTGCGCCCTTTCGTCATCTTGCATGTGCCGCCTAGCGAGGCGGAACGTTCCGCGCGGGTGCGCTACGAAATCTACGACCACCACGGCGACATCAAATACGTCTACGAAGCCAAGCCGTTTCTGCGCGATGGCGAAATGAATATCCTCGCCGACCACCACTTGCCCCTAGCGGATAACGACGCCATCCACGAGGGAGGCGATTGGGACATGCGCGTTTATGTGGATGGCGAACTGTTCGCTATGCATACCTTCACGCTCGCGCCATCTGTCAGAGAGCGCCGCGAACGGCTCACGAAGAAGCGCGCCACATCCCTGAGCGAAACGCTAGCCCGCATAGGAACCCCCGCAGAGGAAGAAATACCTCTCACCCTCGAACAATTGCTCAGGCAGGAGCAACAAACCACGGCGAGCGATAGCCGCATCCGCCGTAACATCCGTACGGCCAGCCGCCCACGCAAAGAGTAATGGGAGTTCGCACATGACACCCGGTCGCATTATACCTGCTGTGGCCCTCATCTTGATTGGCCTGTTGGCCTTATTCGGGCAGGGCAATTTTTTATCGGTGATAGCCATTCTCTTTGGGTTGTTGTTCCTCGTCCGCCAATTCGATAACAACAACCTCACGGTATTGTGGACGCCGACAACAGATAGGCGCACGACTCGATTTGAAGATTTTGAAGATGAGGAAGCCTACGAAGCCGATTCGCTATACTCGCGATTTCTGCGGCCATCGCTCCCGCTCATTGAGCCTGAGCCGTTATCCTTTCCGTGGATGCGCTCATCGGAACCGGTTTATAGCCAAGCGCTCAGGGCCGTGCGGCGCACAGGCCTAGACCCCAATAAAATCAGCGTCTTGCCGGTAGATATTGGGTTTTTAGCCTTCGTGGGAGAAAAACAAAGGATTTATCGCGGAAATCTGCCGGACGATGTGGATTACATCCAGCCATTCGTCCAGTTGCGCTTGACCTCTGCGGCCACTGGGCGCGTGCGCTTTGAAATCGTGGACGGCGCGGGCGAGACTATCTTCATCCACGAAGATAACCACCATCTGGAGCGCGGGCGCACGCTCATCTCTCCATCCGCGCGCCTGCCCATCCACGACCAACAGGCCATGGATGGCGTCTGGAAGTTACAGATTATGGCCGACGACGTCCCGCTAGCGATTCATGAATTCAACTTCACCGAATTCAGCGCCACAACACAGCGTACGCCCATCGGCGAAGATGGCGAGCTAACCCAAGAATTGCGGGTGGCGATGGCGGAGAACAAATTGCCGCGGATGTCGCTGGATGAGTTGCTCGCCATCCAAGAGGAGGACAAAGCGCCCCTGCACCGACGAAAATGATCGCTAGGCCCCCGCGTTCATAGGGCGGGCATCTCCATTGGGTTTTCGATGATGCGCTTGCTCCCATAGGGGCGGTTTTGCAAAATCGCCTCGATGCGGTTTTCTAGCTCTGGCGTCAGGCGCACTTCTAGGGCGCGCACGTTGTCTTCTACCTGTTGCGGCTTGGTGGCGCCAGTGATGACGCTATCCACGTTGGGATGCTTGAGCGCCCACGCCAAGGCCAGATTGCTAGGCGTGACGTCCAATTCTTTGGCAAGTTCGCTCAGCGCTTTGGCTTTTTCCACCCGCTCGGCGATGATGCCTTTTCGCACCCATTCGATGGTATCGGCGCGGCTACCGCTAGGGATGCCCTCGTTATATTTGCCAGTCAACACCCCTTGCGCTAAGGGGCTAAAAACCACTAGCCCGATGCCGTATTCGGCCAGCACATCTTCTAGCTCCCCTTCCACTACGTGGCGGTCAAGCATGTTATAGAGCGGTTGCTCCACGACCGGGCGATAAGCGTAGTAGCGGTCAGCGGCGCTGACGGCCTCGCGGATTTGGGCGGCTTCCCACATACTGGTACCCCAATAGAGGATTTTGCCCTGCCGTATGAGGTCGTCGAGGGCGCGCACGGTTTCTTCAGTGGCGGTATCGGGGTCGTAGCGGTGGCAGAAGAAAATATCGAGATAATCCGTGCCCAACCGCTTGAGCGATTTATGGACCGATTCCATCAGATGTTTGCGCGATAGCCCGCGGTCGTTGACATCGTCGCTCATGGGCCAATAAGCCTTGGAACTGATGACCAGCTTAGTGCGGTCATAATCGGCCAGCACTTTACCGACGGTTTCTTCTGCTTTGCCGTTGGCGTAGACATCGGCAACATCAATGAAGTTGATGCCGCAATCTATGGCCGTCCGCAGGCAATCGGCGGCGACCTTAAAATCTACCCCCTCGCTCCCATAGGTGAGCCACGCGCCGATGGAGATAGCGCTAATTTTGATGCCGGTACTGCCCATCCGACGATATTCCATAACAGCTTTCCCTTTCGTTAATGCGGGCATCTCCCCAAAAGTATAACGCAATTCCCCCGCGCTTGCGCCTAAAGCAATAGCTCTAGCTCGATTTCGTCACGGATGGGGATGCCATGATGACCGACGAGGGGGATTTGTGGCTTTAGGCGTCGGGCGTCGCTGATGGCGTTGGGATAGACGGCGCTCAGCGCGAAGCCGCGTTTTTGCCAAAAGCGCAAGGCCTCTAGATTATCGTTGGTGGTCACCAGCCAAACGCGGCGGATGGCGGCTTCTTTGGCGGCGGCCAGCAAGCTCTCCACTAAGGCCGTGCCTATCCCCTGTTGCGGCACAGCGCTATTGAGCGTGAGAATCTCGCAGATTTTTTCCTCGACGCGATAGGTGAGCAAGCCGAGGCGTTGCGTTGGGGCGTCGCCGTCGCTTTCCGCGATGAAGCCGGGTTGCAAATGGCCATAACAGGCTTTGCCCCGCGAGACAATCTGCGTGGAGCCCCAATGTGTGTCGAGGAAATCGGCGACCCATGCGCGGTCCTCTTTGCCGAGCGGGCGGATGCGGAAGGTAGACATGGGCTTGTAGACCTCATCTGCGCGAAGCTAGGGTATTGAACGCTTATTATAGCGGCCAGCCGCGCGGAAAGAAACAACCCCGCTATATTTAATTGTGCCCCGTCCACCACCCTAGCGTTTGGCCGGTATCTATGCGGACGTGCAAACGCTGTAAAGAAGACCGCGCCATCAGGTGGGCGTAGGCGTTTTGGATGAAGAAGGTGATGAACGCCGTGAGGATGCTAGCCGCTAGCGCCCAACCAGCGCCGACATATACACCGACCCCACCATCACCGCAAAGCCCAATAGCGCTATCAACGTCAAATGAACCGTTACTGTGACGACATCCACCACCTGCAACAACACGATGAGCGCCCCAACAACCGTAGTGGCGAAGGTCAAATAGAAATTGAAGACGCTTTGGATGCTGGCTTGGGCTTCGCTATACAAGTTCAAAAAGCGCTCTAGCTCTTGGTCGAGAAAAGCGCGTTGCCCGTCTGGTAGCGGCGGGTTGGGCACAGCGTTCATAACATACTCCACAGATACAGCCATCCCCCCCCGCGCCGCTGTACAGGGCATCGGGGGAGGGGGGCGATGGCGCAAAAGGTGCTCAACTGCCGTCTTCGGTGGCCTCTGGCGTGAGTTCTGGCAGAACTTGCCCCGTCTCGAAGTCTACGCCGGTGCTGATAGTGCCGTCGCGCAGGCCTTCGAGGATTGCTGTCAAGCGTTCGGTCACTTCGGGCGGCACATCGGCCAGATGCGGTTCAGCGAAATCAATGCCGCCGTTGGACGCCTCTAAGATGTAGTTGCTCGTCTCTGGGAAGCCCTCGCCCTCGACGACGGCTTTAATCATGTCGTAGACGCCATTATCCACCCGCTTGAGGGCGCTACTGATGAGATATTCCGCGCCGGGGGTTTCGCCGCCGGCAAAGGTCGTGAAGAACTCGTCTTGGTCTACGCCGATGACCAACACGCCCTCGCTAGCGGCGTAACTGATGCCGCCGGAGCCCGTGGGGCCGCCCGCGCCGAAGATGACATCCGCGCCCTCGCCGATGAATTGGGCGGCGGCGGAAGCGCCATCATCGGGGGCTTGGAAATCGGGGATGTAGACGCCTAAAGTGGTGATGTTCGGGTTGATGTAGCGCGCGCCCTGTTCAAAACCATTGCGGAAGCGCACCACCGGCGGAATGTCTATGCCGTAGATGCCGGCCACGATGTTGGTTTGGGTCATCATCGCGGCGAGCGCGCCGGCCAAAAAGCCGCCTTGGTCATCTTTGAAAGAGAGTCCTACCAGATTGGGCAAGGCTTGTTCCTCGCCGTAAACCACATCTATAGCGATGAAGTACTTATCGGGGTTGGCTAGCGCCGCTTCGTAGGTGGCGACATCCAGCGCGAAGCCCACCGTAATGATGATGTCGAAGCCAGCGCGCACGCACGTTTCGATATTCGCTTCGTAGTCGGTCTGGGCTTGGGTTTCGATATAGCTAGTCTCTAGGTCGAATTCTTCGGCGGCGCGGAGCATCCCTTCATAAGCGCGTTGGTTGAACGTGCCATCATCCACTTGCCCAACATCCGTGATGAGGCAGACGGTATCTATTTCGCTTTGGGCGACTGATGACGCTACCCCTACCCCCAACAGGCCCAGCAAGCAGGTTAGCGAGAAGGCTAGATAGCGTTTCATAGACAATTCCTCCTATTCGATAAGCGGCTCTGCTAGCCGCGCTCCCCAGAAGGATAACACACGCGCCCGATCCCCCGCAAAATGGGATTGGGTCGTCGGGCTGAGCTATGGGGCTTGACAATACTGTGTGTCGTATAGTATAAGTGATACTGTGCAACAAACAGTATTTTGTGATACACAGTATATGACCGAGTTAGAAGCTCAATTCAACCAATTGCGATTAGAACTGCGGCGCGGCACGGTCGTGCTGGCGGTGTTGGGCCTGATGGATAGCGCCCATTATGGCTACAGCCTGATACAAGAGTTGGCCGCTAAAGGTCTGGATATTGAGGAGGGCACCCTTTATCCCCTATTAAGGCGGCTGGAAAAGCAAGGGCTGTTAGAGAGCGAATGGGAAGTGGGCGGAATACGCCCGCGCAAATACTATCGCATCAGCCCGCTGGGCCGCGCCGTGCTAGACCTCTTGAAGGAAGAATGGCTTCAGACTGCGGCCGTCATGGGCGCAATTTTGCAGGGAGATAAGCATGATTGATTGGGTTGAGCGTTATGTGCATCAAGTCGGGCGCTATGTCCCGCCTAAAGAACGGGCGGAGATAGAAGCAGAGTTGCGCTCGCAAATCCGCGACCAGTTAGAAGGCCGCTACGGGGCAACGGCGACCGAGGAGGAGATAATGACGTTATTGGCGGAATGGGGCGCGCCATACCAATTAGCGGCATCCTATCATCATGAACAATACTTGGTTGGCCCAGACCTGTACCCTATGCTGGTGGCGGCGCTCCGTCGTGGCTGGTTGATTGTGCCCCCCATCGCGGCGTTCCTGAGCGTTTTTAGCGCATTAGCGGATTCGCCCCAACCCTCTTGGGAACGGCTCTTGCTATCCGCTTTGTTCGCCGCGCTACAAGCGGCCGTATGGGTTTTTAGCGTCGTCGTGCTCTTTTTTTCCATCCTTCAGCGCTCGATGAAAGGCGCTGAGCAGGAGTGGGCATCGTTCAACCCACGCGACTTGCCCCCCGTAGACGCCCCACACCTTGTTGACCGCTCCGAAGCTATCATCGGTAGCGCGATTGGCATCGTCATTGTATTGGCGCTCCTGCTGTTTTGGGCGAATGGGGCCGTTTTATTCCCGCAGACCAGCTATCCCGTCTTCATCGCTCGGCCGTGGCTCATCGCGCTGATAGCGACCATCAGCGGCATCATCGCTATCAATATCACCGTCGCGCGGCGCAACCGCTGGAGCAGTCCGTTATGGCTATTGGAGACGTTCTTAGAGGTATTCGGCACGATATGCTTATACTTCGTGTTGTACCGTCCGTTGGCGGATTATCTGCTAGCGACGCATGAGACATTCGGCCATTGGCCGTTCATCGCTCATCTACCGCAGTTCCTCGTCGTCATCAGCGTCTTGGTCAAGCTGGCTAGCGCCGGGAGCAAGCAGGCGCGGCTGTGGGGCTATAACCCCAATGCCGACACCCCTTGAAACCCCACCGCTAAAAGACGCTTAGGCTTTCTTCAGCATTGCTATTTCAGCATCCTATCTTATCTAACAATAAGGAGAACATCATGATTGAGACGCCAATACAATTGGCCGGACTATGGGTAGCGGTCGTGCTCCTCTATCTATACGGGGATATTCTACGCATTTTTAGCTACGATTTCCCCGACTTGATGCCTACGCGGCACTTCACTAAGCCGATGTGGTTAGGTATAGCGGTGTTAATGTCTATCCCCATCGTCATGATTGTAGTATGCCTGTTCGTAGACCCATCCTTGAGCCGCTGGGTGAATATCATCGCGGCCGGTTTTTTCTTCCTGTTCAATCTGGTTGGCTTGCCTACGTACCCTTCCGCTTATGACCGTTACTTGTTAGCGCTGAGTATGGCGCTCAATGTATTAACGGTCGTGGTGGCGTGGAACTGGGTTTAGGCCGCGCATTCCATTCTAGCCTATATCTAGCCTGTGTGACGAAAGAAAGAGATGCACCATCATGAAAACGGCGGCGCTCGATATTATCGTCAACCAGCAACGCCTGCGCGATGGTAGCCGTCGTATCATGAGCATTAGCGAATGGGCGCGGGTTATACCCCGATGATGACCCGCAAGACCGAAATACCCAACATCACCACCAAGGGGCTAAAATCCACCCCGCCGGCCGGCGGCAACATCTCGCGCACGGGGCGCAAGACCGGTTCGGTCAGATCGAAGAGCAGTTGTACCATCGGCTGGCTATAATCGAGATTGGGAATCCAACTCATCAACACGCGCACCAGCAAAATGAGCTGGTAGAGATTGAGCAAAAGACCTAAAATGAACATGCGTTACCCTTTCCTTAAGGACGTTCGCCGAAAATGGCCCGGCCGACACGAACGAGCGTTGCGCCTTCTTCGATTGCTATCGGATAATCATCCGTCATGCCCATGCTCAAATCGGGCAGGGCGATGCGGAGCGCTTGCGATAAAGTGTCCCGCAGGGCGGCTAAACTGGCGAAAACCGGCCGCGCCGCCTCCATGTGGTCTACGATGGGCGCCATGGTCATCAGCCCGCGCAGGCGCAACCCCTCTAGGGCGCTGATGTCGCGCGTCAACTGCAACACATGGTCGCGCACTTGGGCGTCCCGTTCCCAACCCTGCGCCGCAATGCCATATTTAGACGCCTCGCCAGAGACGTTCACTTCTAACAATATATCTAACACCGTGCCCAGTTCTAAGGCGCGTTGGGCCAGACGCTGGGCGACTTTTAAGCTATCCACCGAATGCACCACGCTGAACAAGGGCGGGATGAGCTTGGCTTTGCGGCTTTGGACGTGGCCGACCATATGCCAGACGGGCGCTTGCGCCGCTTGGGCATGGACAGCGGGTATTTTTAGCTCTGCTTCTTCTACGCGATTTTCGCCAAAATGTTGCACGCCGGCCGCCATCGCCCGCCAAATGGCTTGGGGGGGGTGTTGTTTGCTGATAGCCACTAAGGTTATCTGATCGGGGGAACGCTGGGCGCGGGCGCAAGCGCTGGCGATGCGTTCCCGAACACGCTGGACATTATCGGCGATGCTCATAGGGCGATGATGGCGCCGAAGCGCCCCGTTTGTCCTTTCTCTGCGCGGAAAGAATAAAATTGGTCGGTGTGTTGGTAAGTGCACACGTGGCTAATGCTGATGCGCTCCACGCCCACGCGGCGCAAATCGAGCGCGTTAGCGGCCCACAAGTCCACATAGGCGGTGCCATCGTCGGGGTCGCGGCGCACAAGGTCTTGGTTAGGGCCGAAATAATCGTACACGGCTTGCACCACTTCTTCCCCCACTTGGAAGCATTGGCCACAAATGCTAGGGCCGATGCCCACGGCAATATCGGCGGGGCGGCAACCATAGGCGCGGCCCATAGCGCGCACCATATTGGCCGCGATGCCGCGCACCGTGCCACGCCAGCCGGCATGGGCGATGCCGACCGCGCGGCGTTGCGCGTCGTAGAAGAGCAGGGGCACACAATCGGCAAAGCGCATCACCAGCCCTAAATCGGGTTGGTCGGTGATGAGTCCGTCGGCTTGGGCCAACCAGCGCCGCCCGGCCACCGGCCCCTGCGCGATGACCACTTCGTTACCGTGCACTTGCCACGTGGTGACCGTTCGTTGGGGCGATAACCCCAAAGCGGCGCACATCAGCTCGTGGTTGCGGCGCACGGCCGCCACGCTATCGCCCACCGTGCCGCCGACATTCAGGCTATCCCACGGGGCCGGGCTGACCCCGCCTTGTCGGGTGAAAATCGCGTGGCGGACACCGTGTAATAGATCAAATTGGTAATAACATAACGACTGGTATTGCTCGGCTCGCACGCTGGCACCTCGTATCTATCGGGCAAGATAGCGACCGCGCGGGCGCGCTATCCTGGGTTTGGCGATAATTCACCTCATCAAGCTTGATTGTCAAGCAAGGTCCTTTTTGTTATACTGTGAACAAGACCTTCTTTATCTGATGACGATGACCTAATGATGCTTTGTAGTCTGCCAAATCCGCTCATCACTTGTCAATGCTGGTGTTGGTTGATCATGTCATCACGCTTGAACTTTATCGAACAGGTCTGCAAGTCGGAAAGGGGATGACGGCAAAGCTGATGGCTGAGCCGCAAGAACTATGGGCGACTGGATGAAAAGCCCCAATTCGCAACCTATCACGGTCTTCATCGTAGACGATCATCCCTTATTTCGCGACGGGTTGAAGCGCGCTTTGGAATTTGAAGCTGATATTGTCGTCATCGGCTACAGCGAAACGGGCGAAGAAGCCATTATCATCACACGGGAGCTACAACCGGACATCATCCTGTTGGATATTAACCTGCCGGGGATGAACGGGTTACAAGTGGCGCGACAGATAAAGGCAGAACGCGCCCATACCGCTATTATCATCCTCACCGCGCATCACGATACCGAGCAAGTGCTCCATGTGATGCGCGCGGGGGCATCGGCCTATTGTAGTAAGGATGTCAGCGCTGATGATCTCATCGCTATCTTGCGCGATGTGGCGGGCGGCTATTACATCATCGAAGATAAACGCATGACCGAGCGCGAAGTCAAAAGCTGGATTAACGCCCATATCGAAGCGTTGGCTGGCCCCTACATCGCCGACGGCGACGAACATTTCATCCCACTCAGCCCGCGCGAGATGCAAATCTTACAATTCGTCACCCAAGGGATGAGCAATAAACAAATCGCCACTCGGCTAGACATCAGCCAGCAGACGGTCAAAAACCATATGACCGCCATTTTGAAAAAGCTGAATGTCGAAGACCGCACCCAAGCGGCCGTGATGGCCATCCGACGCGGTTGGGTGCGCGTCTATAATTCAGAAGGCGATGCCGATTAACCCTAACCCACACGAGCCTATGAGCAGAATGAGCTAAAAACGTATGGACAGAGACAGCCTTTTGCAACCCGCTACCGGCGACACTAAACAAGAATTGGTGGATTTGTTGACCAACCAATTGAACGCCATCCGCAATAAATTAAAAGAAATCCGCGCCCAAATTGACCAGATGTCTATCTCGGTGGAAAAAGAGCAAACGCGTTATTCTGGCATCGCCACCGACTTACGCGCCATCCAAGATAACCTCGATACCGTCCCGCGCGACGACATCCGCGATAAGTACGACGAAGCGCTGAATGTGCGCTTCCGTCTGGCGACCATGCGCGGCCAATTAGAGAAGTTTGAAGCCCAATACGGCTACCTAGAGGAACAACAAGAGTTCCTGAACAATATCCTCAGCAAAATACAAGGCTTTGAAGCGTTTGGCGGCGACGAGGAGCACGGCGAAATCACTAGCCAAGGGGGCGCCAACATCATCCGCATCATCCAAGCGCAAGAGGAAGAACGGCAACGGTTGGCGCGGCAAATCCACGATGGCCCCGCGCAATCCATGACCAATTTCATCCTCCAAGTGGATATTTGCCAAAAATTGTTCGACCGCGACCCCACCCGCGCCGCCGAAGAACTGAACACGCTGAAAGAGAACGCCAGCAAAACGTTCCAAAAAATCCGCGATTTCATCTTCGATTTGCGCCCGATGATGCTCGATGACCTCGGCGTGGTGCCCACCGTGCGGCGCTATATTGATTCCTTTAAGGAGAAAAACGACATCAACGCCGAGTTAGAAATCGTCGGCGATGAGCGACGTTTAGAAAACCATCGCGAAGTGCTGATTTTCCGTAGCATCCAAGACCTGATGGGCTTAGCCCGCGATTACGCCAACCCGACGCGCGTTAAAGTGCGGCTCAATATCACCAGCGACCCCATCCGTATCATGGTTGAAGACGACGGGCGCGGTTTTGATGCCAGCGCGGTCTTTTCGGACGAGGAGGATACGCACCACGACGCGCGCGTGCAGGGCTTGGTCACGCTCCGCGAGAAATACGAGTTGGTCGGCGGGACTATCTCGGTGGAAAGTAGCGAAGATGCCGGGACAACGATTCGTTTGGAATTGCCGAAAGGCGGACTGTCGTAGGACTATCCGCCCGTTTGACAATTATAAGCATTAGCATACACTAAAACTTGTATCACTCTATTATCAATTGCCTGCATCCCGTCCTAGGGCGGGCGCGGCTTCCAAATTGGAGGGATTTATGCAGGGTCGCGCGCGAATTTTTATCGTCATTGGCTTTTTAATCGTCATTATCGCGGTGGTGCTAGTGGTGGCTTTGGGCGGGCAATCGCGCACGACAACCACGACGACGACCACCACGACAAATGACGGCACGGATACAGCCAGCGCCACGACGGGCGGCGGTGCTGGAAGTGTCGGCGGCGCTGGGACTGAACCCACCATCGCCCCATCTACCCCTGTCCCGCTGGTTGAAATTGTCGTGGCGGTACAAGAGATTTCGCGCGGGCAAGTCATCGCGCCCAATATGGTGGAATTGCGCCTATACCCCGAAGCCGCGGCGCCTTTTAATTCTTTGGGCAGTATCGAATTGGTCATCGGCAAAATCGCCCGCACCGACATCTTCATTGAGCAACCGATACTATCCAACATGTTGGCCGAAAATTTGACCGGCATCGGGGCTTTCGGGTCGGACGCGGCGGCCGTTTTGCCCAGTAATCGGGTGGCTATCGCCGTGCCGATGGATCGCCTAACCAGCGTCGCTTATGGTATCCAACCCGGCGACCGCGTGGATGTCATCGTCTCGATGCTCTTTGTTGATGTGGACGCCGAATTCCAAAGCAAAGAACCCAACTTATTCATCCCTTACAGCATCACCGTAGATGACGCCGGTAGCATCGTCTTCGAGGCGGGCGGCACGGGCTTCCCCGGCAACTTTGAAAGCCGTCCCATCCCGCCTATCGTCATCGGCGAAACGACGGTCAGCTCGGTACTGGGCGTGACTAGCCCCAGCGAAAACCAACGCCCGCGGCTAGTCACCCAGCGCACGGTACAAGATGCCTTGGTGGTCTGGCTGGGCGATTTCCCGCGGGATGGCAAAATCTTCGGCATCCCGCCGACGCCTACCCCCCTACCGACGCTCGATCCGGCGCAAAGCGCGGCCGAACAAGATGGCACCGTCCCGCCGACGCCCACGCCCTTACCGCCGCGCCCCGATGTGGTGACCTTGGGGGTGACGCCGCAAGATGCGGTGGTGCTGACGTGGTTTATCGAAGCGCGCTTGCCTATCACCTTCACCTTGCGCTCGGCCACGACAACTTCCCAAGCGCCCACCGATGCCGTCTCGCTCGATTACATCATGTCGCGTTACCGCATCGAGTTGCCGTCAAAACGGGCCTTTTCTATCGAGCCGGCTATCCGAAGCATCCGTCAGCTCATCTTCTTGGATGAATTGACCCTGAACCCGTAATGTTGACCATATCGTTTAGGTGGCGTTATGAGCGATAATTTTATCCGAATCATTCTCGTAGATGATTCTGTAGAGACGCGAGAGACTATCAAAAAGTTAATCGCCTTCGAGCCAGACTTAAAAGTCATCGGCACAGCCGGCAACGGGCGTGAAGGGGTGCAACTGGCCAAAGAGTTGCGGCCGGACATCGTCATCATGGATATTAACATGCCGGATATGGACGGTCTGGAGGCGGCCAGCCTCATCACCAAGGCGGTACCCACCATCGGCGTTATCATGATGTCGGTGCAAAACGACACCGATTATATGCGTAAAGCGATGTTAGCGGGCGCCCGCAATTTTTTGAGCAAGCCGGTCAACATGGACGAGCTATACGCCACCATCCGCAACGTCTACCAACAATACGAACCCATCCGCGCCAATCTCAGCCGTTTGGGCGACGTGACCCGCGCGATGGAGCTGGAGCAAAAATCGCGCGAGACCGAAGGCGGGCGCGGCGGGCATGTTATCGTCGTGTATAGCCCCAAAGGCGGCGCAGGGTGTACCACCATCTCTACCAATCTCGCCTCCGCCATGATGAAAGAGGGCGTCAAGGTGCTACTGATAGATGCCGATGTGCAATTCGGCGATGTCAGCGCCTTTTTGAATGTCACCGGCTCCACCACCCTGATTGACCTCGTAGACCAAGTGGAAGACCTCGACGTCGAGCTATTCGATAGTATCGTCATGACCCATGATAGCGGTCTGAAGGTGGTCATCGCCCCGCCGCGTCCCGAATTGGCGGAGCGCGTGCGCGCGAATCCGGGGGCCATTGCCGCCATCATCGAAAAAATCGCCAGCTATTATGACTTCATCATCGTAGATACGGCCACCCCGCTAGACGAGGTCATCTTGCCGGTATTGGACATGGCGGCGCGTATCTTGCTGGTCACCACGCCTACCCTGCCCTCGGTGAATTCGGCGCGGCGGGTGTTAGACGTCTTCGACCAGTTAGGGTATCCCAAAGAAAAAACCTTCCTGACGATTAATATGGCGCCGGACGACCGCGGGCGTAAGAGCGCCACCATCCCGCCGGAGACTATCCAGAACCATCTTAAAATACCCGTGCGCGGCCTAATCCCCTTGGTGGAGGAACGTATCTTGCTCAGCGCGGTCAATAAAGGCGTGCCGGTCATCGCCGTAGAGCGCGATACCACCAAGCCACCCGTCAAACAATTAATCCAGATAGCCAACAATCTCTACAGCGACTTGATGGGCAATGCCGAAGGCGAAAGCGGCGGCGACCAAAAAGAGAAGCAGAAGAATCGTCTAGGTTTTTTGGGACGTTAGGGCTATATATCGTCAAGCAACTTTAGGGTAAAAGCAGTTGGAGGAACGCAATGTCTCTTTTGCGAAGAATAGAAAAAGGTGGCGGTGATAAACCTAGCGGAGCATCTGGGGCGGGGGCTGGTGGTCCCAACACGCCCGATACACCCGCGCGCCGCCAGCCTGTAGCGCCGGGACCGGCGAATAACCCTGCCGCGCGCCGCCCTAACCCCGCGGGAACAGATGTCTCTGACTTGAAGGTGCGCGTCCAGAATAAATTGCTGTCGGAGCTAGACCAGACCGCGCTAGATATGTCGCGCAAGGATGAAATCCGCCGCCAAATCGAAGAATTGTTCAATTCCATCTTGGCGGAGGAAAGTTTAGTCATCTCGCGGGCAGAACGGCATCGTCTGTTAGAATCCATCGTCGCCGACATCCTCGGCTTTGGTCCGCTCGATTTGCTCTTGTCGGACGATACGATTTCGGAAATCATGGTGAATGGCGCTAAGAATATTTTCGTCGAGCGCAAAGGGCATTTGATGCGCGCGCCTATCACCTTCGACAACGAGGACCACGTCTTGCGGATTATTGACCGCATCGTCGCGCCTTTGGGTCGGCGCGTAGACGAAAGCTCGCCCTTGGTGGACGCCCGCCTGCCGGATGGCTCGCGCGTGAACGTGGTCATCCGCCCTATCGCCCTGTGCGGACCCACTATCACCATTCGTAAATTTTCTAAAACACCGCTGAGCATCCAAGACCTCATCCGCTTTGGCTCCATGACCCAAGATTTGGCCGATTTCTTGCGGGCCTGCGTCATTGCCCGTTTGAACATGGTGGTTTCTGGCGGTACCGGCTCTGGCAAAACAACCTTGCTCAACGTGTTATCGAGCTTCATCCCCAACGACGAGCGCATCATCACGGTTGAAAACGCCGCCGAGCTACAATTGCAACAAGAACATGTCGTCCCCCTAGAAAGCCGCCCGCCCAATATCGAAGGCAAAGGGGCTATCACCATCCAAGACCTCGTGGTCAACTGCTTGCGGATGCGTCCGGAACGCATCGTGGTTGGGGAGTGCCGCGGCGGCGAAGCACTGGACATGCTCCAAGCGATGAACACCGGCCACGACGGCTCTTTGACCACCCTACACGCCAACTCCCCGCGCGATAGCATCGCCCGTCTGGAAGTGATGTGCCTGATGGCCGGTATGGATTTGCCCGTGCGCGCCATCCGCGAACAAATCGCCGGGGCGGTGGATGTCATCTGCCAGCAACAACGCCTGCGCGATGGCTCGCGCAAGATTTTGAACATCACCGAAGTACAGGGCATGGAAGGCGAGATGATTACCATGACCGACATCTTCGAGTTTGAACAAACCGGTCTGGAAGATAACCGCATCATCGGACGGCTACGCGCCACGGGCATCCGCCCCAAATTCATTGAGCGTATCGAAGATGCCGGCATCAACTTGCCGCCTTCGGTCTTCGGTTTGGGGCAACGGCGCTAATTATAACGAAGTTCAAACCCCAATAAGGCGGAGAAAGTGCGTCCCTTGTT
This sequence comes from Anaerolineaceae bacterium, assembly GCA_037441665.1. Lineage (GTDB taxonomy): Bacteria > Chloroflexota > Anaerolineae > Aggregatilineales > Phototrophicaceae > JBBIRQ01. The sequence continues at coordinate 18,817 of JBBIRQ010000020.1, forward strand.
GACGCACTTTCTATAAAGCTCATACAATACAAGTATCGGTAAGACAGGTGGAGATTTATTGAGAGATGACGCCTGAACAGATAGCGATTTTAGCGGTAGCGGGTGTAGTCGCCCTCATCTTTATGGTGGCGGGCATCGTCTTATCGCGGCGCGGGGGCAACACCATCGCCGAACAGCGCCTCGGTCGCCTGAAAGAGGCAGACCAAGAATTTCAAGCGTTTATGCCTACCGAAGAAGAGAAAGAAGAAGAAGCCAGTGTCAGCAGTGGCTCGGTGTTGGACGAGGGGCGCAAGCGCTTCTTCGAGCCGCTGAACAACGCGCTGGCGAACCGCAAGTTCGGCAAAAAGTGGCGGCGCCAGTTGGCCCGCGCTAACCTCAAGCTGACCGTGGCGGAATTTTTCGCCTTGCATTTCGTCAGCATGGGGGCTTTCTTTTTGGGCGGCTATTTCGTCTTATTCAGCGGCGACATCATCGGCTCGACCATTTTAGGGGCTATCGGCTTCTTCGCCCCGCGCTTGTATGTGTCGCGCCTCGTCTCCCAGCGGCTTATCGCTTTCGAGACCCAACTACCCGACACCCTGGGCTTGTGGGTGAACGCCCTGCGGTCTGGCTATAGCGTGTTGCAGGCGATGGAAGCTATCGCCAAAGATGCGCCCGAACCCACCAAGACCGAATTTTTGCGCGTGGTGCAGGAAGTGCAATTGGGTATTGATGTGCCCGACGCCCTAGACCACCTGCTGGAGCGTGTGGAAAGCGACGATCTCGACTTGGTCATCACCGCCGTCAATATCCAGCGCGAAGTCGGCGGCAATCTGGCCGAAATCCTCGAAGTCATCGGCTCGACCATCCGCGAACGGATTAAGCTCAAGGGCGAAATCCGCGTGCTGACAGCGCAAGGGCGCGTGACTGGCTATCTCATCGGCTTTTTGCCCATCGCCTTAGCGCTCTTTTTGAATGTGATGAATCCGGGCTATATGGGGCAGATGTTTGAAAATCAGGCTTGCGGCTGGCCCATGATTGGGGTTGGTCTGGGTCTTATCGGCATCGGCCAAGCCATCATCCAAAAAATCATTGATATTGATATTTAGGAGTTCGCGCCATGAACCCAATTATTCCTCTCATCGTCGTTGGCTTATTGGCTATTGTGGGCGGTTTGGTGTACGTCGGACTGCGCGATAACAGCGGACGCGACCCCCTGCAAGACCGCCTCGCCAGCTTGGGCGAGCGCGAAATTGTGGTGGAATCGCTAGAAGATGTGGAGTTGTCGCTCCCCTTCCGCGACCGTATCATCGTGCCTATCATGAAATGGCTAGCGGATATTACCACGCGCTTCACCCCGCAAGAAGAACTGAGGCGAACGCGGCATAAGTTAGAACTCGCCGGCCAAACCACCGACCCGGTCCAGTTTTTTATGACGCGCATCTTGATGACGGTTGTCTTCGGCATCGGCGCGTTGTTGGTCTCTTTCGTCGTGCTCAAAAAACCCTTCCAAGATGCTGTTCTCTATACAGCTATCGGCCTCGCGCTGGGGTATTACTTCCCCATCATCTCGCTCAATAGCAAAATCCGCAAACGCCAAGAGAATATCGTCAAAGCTCTGCCGGATGCGCTCGATTTGTTGGTCATCTGCGTAGAAGCGGGCGTCGGTTTTGACCAAGCGATGGGCAAGGTGTACGAGAAGTGGGATAACGAGCTGGCGCTGGCCTTCGGGCGCGTCCTGCGGGAAATCCAGCTGGGCAAACTGCGGCGCGAAGCGCTAAAAGACATGGCCGACCGTATGGATGTGCCAGATGTCAACGCCTTCACTGCCGCCATCATCCAAGCCGACCAACTCGGCGTGCCCATGTCCAAAATTTTGCGCGTGCAATCCGACCAGATGCGGACGAAACGCCGCCAACGCGCCCAAGAAAAAGCGCAACAAGCCCCCGTGAAGATGATGATCCCTATGGTTTTGCTCATCTTCCCATCTATTTGGATTGTGCTATTGGGGCCGGCTATCCTCCAAGTGATGAATTCGGGCCTCGGCGCCATGTTTTAACGCACGCCTCGATAGGAAGTCTCCTCATGTCGAACGCCGTATTAAGCCCAGCCCGGAGCGATACCGGGCTGTTTGAATTTAGGCGACATTGGGGCGCGGCGGCGCGGTGGTGTTTTGACCTGCTATTCCCGCCGCGGTGCGAAGGATGCGGGCGGGTAGATACGGTGTGGTGCGCGGCTTGCCAACACGAATTGCAAGCATACCCCCTCGGCCTTGTCATCCGCGATACAGCCCTCCCCCTCGTCGGGTTGGCCGCTAGCGGGGTGCATCAAGGGCGCCTGCGCGACGCCGTGCAAGCCCTGAAATACAACCGCGCCCAAGATGTAGCCGATACGCTAGCCCAGCGCTTGGCATGGTGTTTGGCGCAGTTGGATTGGACGTTCGACACCCTTATTCCTGTACCTTTGCACCTAAAACGGATGCGCCAACGGGGGTATAATCAGGCTAACTTAATCGCTAACGCGCTCGCAAGGGACGCCGCGATGACCTGCCAACCCTCCGCCATCGAACGCCACCGTTTCACCGCGTCGCAGGTAGGCTTAGGTGTGGCCGAACGCGCCGAAAATGTGGCCGGCGCCTTCCGCGGCGACCCCGAACAACTCCGCGGGCGCGCTATCCTACTGATAGATGATGTGCTGACGACGGGCGCCACACTGGGCGCTTGTGCCCAAGCGGCTATGGCCGCGGGGGCAACGCGCGTCTACGGATTGACCGTCACGGCCGCTTGAAAGCGGGGCAGGTTGCGCGCCTGCACACACCGCTAAACAAAGCGCGTGGCGGCGCTCTTCCCAAAGGCGCTCGTCACGAAGGGTTCTGTTTTTATTCGTTTTTGCTCAGGAGTCCGTCCTATGAAAATCAATATCCATGGTCACAATATCAAAGTCAACGATTCCCTAGCAGAATTCACGCGCCAGAAAGTAGACCGCCTCGACCGTTATCTACCCAATATCAACGACGTGCAAGTAGAATTAGAGATACAACACAGCAACCGCGGCCCCGACCTCGCCATCGCGGAAATCACCGTGCGCCACAGCCGCGGGGCCATCCTGCGCGCGGAAGAACGGCTGGCTATCGAAGACCATAATACCATCCGCTCGGCGATTTTAGGGGCGTTGGATAAGCTCTACCGCCAGATTGAACGCTTCAAAAATAAGCGGCGCGCCAGCAAACGCCTGCGCGAACGCTACATCGCCACGGCGGAGGAGATGAGCCTAGCGGAGGAGACGCCACAAAGCGGCGTGGATGGCGCAGAAGCGGATGTAGAAGAAATCGTGCGGCGCAAAGAAATTGCCGTCGCCGCTATGAACGAAGAAGAAGCTATCCACCAGATGGAATTGCTCGACCATTCGTTTTTCGTTTTCTTCAATACCGAAACCAACGGTATCAATGTCATCTATAAGCGCAAGAGCGGCGGCTATGGGGTGTTGGTGCCCCAAGTAGAAGCTTAAGCGCGCTCTGCGGGGGTAGCGTCGTCGGGCGCCCCCCGCCATAAACGCCCCAATAGCCAATATTTATACCCCTCCCACCACGCCATCCGCAGGCATAGCTCCAGCCCGCGCCAATGGTCGCGATAGCCCTTTAGGGTGATGAAACGCCACCAGAAATGGCGCACAGGTTGGGAAAGATAGCGCCACCAACGGGGGCGCACCCCCTGCTGATACAAGATGCGGGCATCATAGGCGCTGTATTGGCGTTGCTTGCGGTTGAATTGGGCGCGGGTATCGTAGTTATAATGATGGAAGTGCCCGCGGGCTGTGCCTTCCTGGCCATCGAGGATGACGACTTCATGGACGGTGCGCTGTGGGTCGTAGCGGGCCGCGCCTATCCGCAGTAAGCGCGTCTGATAATCCGGGTACCACCCCGCGCCGCGCATCACATGGCCGAAAATATGGTTATACCGTGGGATACGCCAGCCGTCATAGCCCGCCCGCGCGATGAGTTGGCGCGCTTCGGCGGCCAGCTCCGACGTCACCCGCTCGTCGGCATCCACGAAAAGCACCCATTGGCTCTCCCCCGCCAATAAGTCTAACGCGGCGTTGCGCTGGGCGGCGTAGTTATCGAAGGCGCGTTGATGCACAATAGCCCCGCAGGCGCGGGCTATCGGCACGGTATCATCTGTGCTGTAGGAATCCAGCACCATCACGGCATCCGCCCAGCTCAGGCTAGCGATGCAATCGGCGATATGGCGCGCTTCGTTATAAGTGAGGATGACGCCGACCAATTGCTTCATCATCCCCCCGCTTGCTGAGCGATGGTGTGGTAAACGGAGAGCAATTCGGCGCGTTGGCTATCGCTGAGGTCGGGGTTAGCGCGCGCTTGGCGCATCTTATAGCGCATCCCCAGCGCCACCAGCGCGCGGGCGAGGCGACGCTTCCACGGCGGGTAATGCTTATCAAAGAGCAGTAGACGGCTCGTCCAGAGATAGCGCAAACTTGCGGAGCGGACTTGGCCGCTACTTTGCCCCACCAAATGGGTGACGCGCGCTTGGGGCACGCACAGCACTTGCCAGCCGGCTTGATGCACGCGCCACGCCCAATCAATCTCCTCACAATACATGAAGAACGCTTCGTCGAATAGGCCCGTCTGCTGGATGACCTCGCGGCGTAGCATCATCGTAGCGCCTAGCGTAAAATCCACACGGAAGGGGCGGCCGCGCGCGTACCACGCCCGCGGGTAACGCCCGTTAAAGCGCCCTTCTACCCACCGGCCGGGGATGGGGAAGAATTCTGCCCATAATTGGCGCAAGCCCGGAAAGGCAAAAGCCCCATGCTGGAAACGACCGTCTTCATAAGCCAGTTGGGCCCCCACCCAACCCGCGCGCGGGTGGGCATAGAGGGCATCGTAAAGGGCGCGGGTAGCCCCCCTATGGGTGATGGTATCGGGATTGAGCAGATAGACCGCGCGCGGCAATTGGTCTTCTGGGGCGGGGCCGCCAAAGCCCATCTGGCGCATGGCGAGGTTATTCGCCCGCCCAAAGCCGATATTATCCGCGCTGGCGATGAGGTGCGCTTGGGGAAAATGGCTAGCCACCAGTTGGGGCGTCTCGTCGGAGGAGGCGCTATCCACCACATAGACGCTATAGCGTAGGCCGCTGGTGGCCAAATCGTCGTACAGGCTCTGTAAAGCGTTGACGATGAGGCGCGCCACATTCCAGGTGACGATGACCACGGCCACATCTAGCGGCGGGCGCTCTATCGGGGGGTTAGTTGCCGATGCTGGCGAAATCAAGCGGCACTTCTCCTAAAAATGTGTTGAAAGCGGCCAATTCTTCATCGGTGGCGCGCACCAACGCCGATTGCCCCAGAAACGGCCGCATGAGCGCTGACCCCTCTTCCGATTCCGCTAATTTCAATAGCCCTTCCGTCAGGGATAGGCGGATACCCAGCTCTACTTCTAGCGGATACATCAAAATCGCGTAGGGCACGGGCGGGGTGGTGAAAGCGACGCGGGCGCTATCGGCTAGGGTCGGGTCTTGTTCCAGCAGGCGGTTATAGGCGTTTTCGCCCAAGCCGCCGCCGTCACAATCGCCGTTGACCACCCCGGCCACTAGCGCTTCTGTGTCGGCCATATCCACGATTTGGTTTAGGCGGCGCTCGTCTAGGTCAGCGCGGCGGAACACCAACAAAGGCAGTAGCCAGCTATAAAAATCATCGTACCCCAAGCGGCAATAGACGCGCCCGCTGAGGGCGGTGATTTGGGTTGTCCCTAAAGAGCGGTCTAGCAGGAGCAAGCCGGCCTCCCCTATCGCGCCATCGCGGGCGGCCATCACGTCAGGGCTACCGCAATTGCGGGCGCGGGCCGCGGCATAGCTGATGCCATCTAGCCACGCGGCGGAAATAACGCCCTCTTGGGTGCTACAGAGCGCTTCAATCGCTTGGGGGCGGGTGGCGACCGTCACCACATCCACCGTCACGCCGCCCTGCTCGGCTAGGGCCGCCTCCCATGCGCTCTCGTCGGCTTCGGTCACGTCGGCTTGGGGGATGACGACCAGTTGTAAGGGGTTATCAGCGCTACCGGCGGGTATGGCCGTGGGCACAATGGGCAGGGGGGTACTGGTGGGGACGGGGGTATTGGTGGCGCGCACCACCACTTCTACAGTGGTTTGTGGCGGGCGGCAGGCCGCCATCACAACGGCGAGCGCCACAATCAATAGGCTGAGCGAACGGATTATCATAGCGCTTCCTCGATATTCGGCTAGAGGCATCTTTATACTATAACACGCCTATTCACCAATGGGGGGCACAAGGCGGATTTCGCGCCGCCCCACGTTATTGTTCACCACCGCTACATCTTCATGGATGAGGCCGGCCCAACACGCTTGGGGGTTGCGCTCCTCCATACGGGTGAAGTGGATAGCCCCCCAGACGACGGTCTGTCGCCCCGGCTCTAGATAATAGTAGACGTTATCGTTATTGGGGTCTTCGACGCGGGTTAAATCGGCTTCTGTGCCGATGGCCCAACGATAAGGGAAGCTAGACATGGAATTCTGGCATTCGATGCCCACGCGCCACGCGCCGGATTCGTCCGGGTAGCCCATGGCGGCGGGCAGTTGGTCTTGCTCGTAGACCGTGCCGGGCCATGGGCCGCTGGTGCGGATGGGCACTTGGCTATAATTTTCAATCGTGGTCTTGAAGACCAGCATATCCCCTAAGGGGATGGTTAAGGTCGTCAAGGCGAGGCTAGCGGGGTCGTCGGGGATGGGGATGCGGTCGCCGAAGGCGCCGCGCGCGCTGTAGAAGCGCTCCTCGTAGGGCTGGACATCGAAGACGACATCCACCCCCACCGCTTGGGGCACAATCTCCGCGATGGGCTTACCGCCTAATTGGATGCCTAACGTGGATTCTACCCGTATGCGTTGCCCGACCAAATCTTGGGCCAGCGCCACCACCCGATACACGCCATCCGGGGGCGGTTCGGCGTTGAGGTCTATACCGGCCTCGTAATCGAAGATGTGGCGGCCGGGTTCGCCGGGCTTGCGCCCTTCTTGCCGAGCAGAGATAGGGATTTCTTTACCGTTTTGGTCTATTAAAAAGACGCGCAAATCGGCCGCTTTGTCCAAATACACATTGAGCGCCACGCGGTCATCAATGCCATCTTGGTTAGGCGTGAAGGTGGGCGGGGCGACGGTGAAACTGCTGATGGTGGGCAGTTGGCGGTCGCCATCTCGGATGAGGAGCGCGCCGCGGGCCTCGGCTTGTTCGCCATCGGCGGTTCGGGCCTTTAGCACCCATTGGTAACGGCCATCGGGCATCAAACGCCGCTCCACCGCGCCCGCGATGGTCTCGTCAGGCAGGACGAAGCCATCTACCACGCCGCTGAATTCGACCTGATAATCGCCGTCCACGCGGGCTTGTCGGTCGCGGAACTGGTAGATGCGGCCATCCTCGGCTTCAAAGTGGATGGAGACTTGGGCGTTGCGCGCCAGCCGATAGCGAAAGATGGTGATGTCGTCCACGCCGTCGGCATTGGGCGAGATAGTCTCTAGGGAAAAGCCCGCCTCCAAAATCAGCGGTTGATTGGGACGGATGAGGGCCGCCCCGATGGCCACGACCACCCCGACGCCCACCAGCGCCGCGATTAAGGTTAACAGAATGGGAAAACGCATCGTATGACCTTATCTTCCTCCAACGGTAGCCCCCACAGTCTAAATCAGCGCGGCGAACGCTACAAGTGGCGATTACCGACGCGACGGGGGCAATGTGGGGTTTCGGCGCGGGGCATCTTGGGTTATGATGGAAGTAAGGCTGGAACGATTGCTGTTTTTCATTGTTAGTGGTGTTTTTCATCATAAAGGCCCGCATGGAAGCCACATCATCCCCCCCCACAACTCCCCCATCTGCTCCTGTGGTCACCCATTCCGCTCGCAAGGGACAGCGCTTGGGGTCTGTAGATATGACGCGCGGCTGGGCGTTGGTGATTATCCTGCTGGCGCACACCGATAACATCTTGCCCGACCTCAATTACCACATGGCGCACAACCGCATCAGCGGGACGCCGCCGCAACTGAGCGGTATTTCCGCTTTTATCGGTTACTGGACCGACTTTGCGGGGCCGGCCTTCTTTTTGCTGATGGGGATGGCGCTGGCGCTATTCATCATAGCGCGGCGCAAGCAAGGCTGGAGCGAAGGGCAAATCACGCGGTACTTGCTCATCCGCGGGACGGCGTTGGTGGCGGTGGATGCGCTCATCGTCAATTGGGATTGGACGCCGAGCACCGGCCTTTATTATAGCTTCCGTTTTCTGGTGCTCAGCAGTTTGGGCTTTAGCGTGTGGTTGCTGGCGCTGTGCCGCCCGCTGAACGATAGGCTACTGTTGGCGGGGTCTTTGGTGCTGTTGGCGGGCGTGCAAGCGGTTTACGCCTTGGTCCCCGACCCGCCCCAAACGGCGCTGTATGCGGCTTTCATCGGGGGGGCGAATCGCGCCTTATACGTGCAATACCCTATCTTGGGCTGGTTTCCGATTGTGCTATGGGGTTTTGTGGCGGGGCGGCGCTGGGCCGCGGATACGACGGCGCTAGAGGCGCGGGCGTGGCGCGCGGGTCTGCTGTGTTTTGGGGCGTGGCTAGCGCTATCGGCCTTGGACGGCTTCGGCAAGCTGTATCCCGGCCACCTGCTCTATATGACGCGCTACCCACCGGATGCGGTCTATTTGCTATTCTACGCAGGGGCGACCTTTTGGGTTATCGCCTTGCACCAACGCTTCATAGAACAGCTATCGGGGCTGGCTTTCTTCAAATTTTTGGTGTTGTTGGGGCAGACGTCGCTCTTTTTCTTCGTCACGCACCAAATGTTCGCGCGCGGGTTGGCGCTGTTCATCGGGCGCTTGCCCATAGCGCCGCTGGGGCTATCCTTTTTGCTGATGGGCGCTACGCTGGTCGTGTTGTACCTAGCCTGTAGCCTGTATAATGCGCTCCGCCGCCGCCATCCCAATAGCATCTTGAAGTATTTCTAGGACAAAAACGATGCGAACCATACGCGCCTTGTGGATAGCGTTACGCCTGACCCTGAGCGGTCGGGGGCAAAAGCCCGACCCGCACCCCGCGCTGAGCCAATGGTTAGCGCAGGGGCGCGCCCAATTGGCGGAGGTATACCGGCAGGCAGAAGCCAGCGGCTGGGGCGAGGCCATACGCCGCGAGGTGCGCTTACGCATGGCGGGGCGCGATATTTCTATGCAAGTCATCCTCGCCCAAATCCATTACCACTTCGAGCAGGTGTACCCGCGCATGCTCCAACACGACGACCCGCACCAATTGACCGTAATCTACGCGAGCAATATGGACGATAGCGCCCGCCTAGAAGGGCTAATCGCGCTGGATAGCCTGCGAGCAACGCCCCTGCGCCCGTCGCTAGAAGCGTTGGCGGCCCACCTAGCGGCCATCCCCCCGCGTCCCACTAGCGACAATGGTACTTAAGTACTTGTGTGAAAAAAAACGTAAAATCTTAATGCTTAGGTATTGCCAAAAAATGCACTTATGCGTATGATGAAATTAGGTTGGATGAACCAACCCCATATATCATAGTATGTAGGAGAAATCATAATGTTATACATGCCACGTGAAGAAGGTCAAGGTTTGGTTGAGTACGCGCTCATTCTCGTGCTCGTAGCGGTCGTCGTCATCGTCATTCTCACCCTGCTTGGCCCCGCCATCGGCAACATTTTCTCCAACATCGTCAACGTCTTCAACCCCGGCGCTGTATGATCAGCCCAGTTGTTGCGTGACGAAGGAGCGGCGAAGAGCCGCTCTTTTGTTTTAAACCCTGCTTAGAAGTTGCTAAATCTATCCGATGCGCTGAACGGTTTGTGATATAATTCACAATAAATAGCGATGAAAGGACTTCTACAGCGATGCGCCAACAATTCTCTATCCTAGACCAACGCCTCACCTATTGGATGTCGCGCCACGGCATCACCCTACTACGCTTGAGCTTGGGCATGGTCTTTTTGTGGTTCGGGGCGCTCAAATTCTTTCCCGACCTTAGCCCGGCGGAAGATTTAGCGGCACGCACTATCCAAACGCTGACCTTTGGGCTGATGGGGCCGCAATTATCGCTCCCGATATTGGCGGCGTGGGAGGTTTTGATTGGCTTGGGCTTGCTGAGCGGGCGCTGGATGCGGGCGACGCTGTTCTTGCTGTGGGTGCAGATGTTGGGCACGATAACGCCCTTATTCCTGTTCCCGTCGGAGACGTTCACCGTTTTTCCCTACGCCCCCACGCTAGAAGGCCAGTACATCATCAAGAATATTGTGCTGGTGAGCGCGGCCATCGTCATCGGGGCGACCGTGCGCGGCGGGGCGGTCATCGCGGACCCGGAGGCGGCCGAACAAGCCCGCCAACAGGAAATCGCGCGTCTGCCCCGCTAGAACCGTGCTATCTTTCGATAGGGCGGTCGGTGTGTTTATCTACGAAGGCACGCGCTAAGGTGTTGAAGGCTTGGGGGCGTTCTTGGGGTAGCGCGCCGTGGGCATCGGCCACCACCTCCACGCTCCCTTTGGGCATTTGCTGGGCGTATTGGCGGAGCGCCTGAACCGCGAGGCCGGCTTTTTCCCCCACCACAAAGCAGGTGGGGATGGCGATGCTCGGTAGCGATTTGACCACATCCCAACCGCTGAGCGCCCGCTCCAACGTTTGGTACGCTTGGGGGTCGTTGTGCGACCAACGCTCTTTGAAGCGCTGGCGTAGCACTTCTTGTTCAGGTCGGGGGAAGTATTGCTTGGCCAGCGCGTTGCCCCGCCCCTTAAAACCGCCCAAAGCCCCCCGCAACCGCGCGCCGAAACCGCCCGCTTTGGCGAGGGGCGCGGCGTTAACCACCAACAGCGATTTGGCGCGGCGCGGATAGCTAATAGCCAATTGCAAGGCGACCATGCCGCCCAAGCCTAAGCCTATCATATGGGCAGAACCCAAGCGGAAGATGTCCATCATCTTCACCAAGTCATCGGCTAGGCGGCCGATGGTGTACCCTTTCACCGTCTTATCAGATTCCCCATGGCCGGGCAAATCCACCACCACCACGCGGTAGCGGTCCTCAAAAGCGGCGATTTGTTCCGACCAATCGCGCGAAGAACCGCCCAAATCGTGCAGAAACATGACCGGCTCGCCGCCGCCTTCGGCTTGCGTATGGACATCATAGTAGAGTTGTATATCCCCAATGCTCACTTCAGGCATGGTCATTACGCCTTTTTCAGTTCCTTGGACTTATTGCGTGTAGGCACGGGGGTAAATATAACCCAAATGGGCGAAAATGCCACGTTTTGCGGGAAAATGGGGGCGCTTTTCTCATCCTTGGCTGAGTTGGGTTTTCATGGCGCGGGCGGCTAGCGCATAGCCGCCATCGGCGGCATCCACGAAGTGGACTTGACGGCCGAAGCGGTCGAAGATGAGGCACGTCATCAGGGCGTTGGGGGCGGCGTGCAAGCCGTAAGCCAAGCGCCCCGCCGCCCGTTCCGCATCCAAAAAGGCGGTCAGGCGTTGGCGTTGGTCGCGGCGACCAGAAAAGAGCATCCGCAGGGTATCATCGAATTTTTCGGTATCGGTGGCGGCGCTGACGATGTCTTTATAACGCCCCCAATCGCCGATGCGAAAGCGCATAAACCAGCTCGCGCCAATGGTTTTGAGCGTCATTTTTAGCAAGCGGCCCAAGGGGCTTTGGCCTTCGCGGATGAGCGCTTCGGTGCGATATTGTAGCGGATTTTTGGCCACGCTCATTTGCTCCACGCGGATGGGGTGGCGCATCAGGTTATCGCCGTAGAGGCTCTCTATCTGGCGGAGGACATCGGCGTATACGGCGTTATGGTCATCGTTGGTGGCTTTCACCATCAGGCTGACGGTCTCCTCTGAAGGGCTGGGAATTTCGTTCCAGCGGCATTCAAAGCCGGAAAAATCGGCAGATGGGGGCGTATCGTCGGGGATAGCGTAGCGGGCCGTGCGGGCGGGGTCTTTTAATAGGCGTTCGGCATGTTCTAGTCCGCCGCCGCTGAAGATAGCCTGCTGGAAATTTTCCGACATCCACAAGCGGGCCACCTGCACGCGGTAGCCATCGGCCAGCACATCGGAAATCGGCACGATGCCGACCCGCAATTGTAGGCCGAACTGCTCCCGCGCGAGATTTCGGGTGGCGGCCAAAGCGGATTGCGCGCCAGCGACTAGGTCGGGCGGGATGAGCACGCTAGCCCCGTCGCCGCCGAAGACGAAGGGCAAATCGTGGTCGGGGGCATGGTTGAGCAAAGCCACGATAGAAGCCGCCGCGATGGCGTTCACATCTTTGTAGCGCCCATTTTCGATAGCGCCGGTGGAATTGGCCACATCGGTTAAGGCGATAGACCAATCGGACGGCACATCATAATAATAATTGGGATTGGTGATTTCGTGGATATTGGGCATAGGGGGGATGAGTTGGTAAAAATTGAGCGCGGTCATAGCGATACAATCCTAATCAATAGCTAAGGTCAAACTGACGGGGCAATGGTCAGACCCCAAGATATGGGGGTGTATATCCGCGGAGACCACCTTATCGCGCAAATCGGGGGTGATGAAGAACATATCCAAACGCCAGCCGATGTTTCTAGCGCGGGCATCGCCGCGGGCGGTCCACCACGTATAAGCGCCGCTTTGCTGGGGATGGAGCGCGCGGTAAATATCCACATACCCTTCTGCTATCACTTGGTCTAGCCATGCGCGTTCCTGCGGCAAGAAGCCGGTCGTTTTGGCGTTCTCCTTGGGGCGGGCGAGGTCTATTTCTTGATGGGCGGTGTTAATATCGCCGCAGAAGATGATGCTTTTACCCTGTGCGCGTAGGCGGTTGCAAAAATCCAAAAAGGCGGCTTTATAAGCCATCTTATAGGGCACGCGGCGATGGTCGTTGCCGCCGTTGGGGAAGTAAGCGGTGATGAACGTGAACGCCGGGTATTCCGCGACGATAGTACGCCCCTCCACATCGTATTCTGGGATGCCCAAGCCTAGCTGTACCGCTAGCGGCGGCCGCCGACTGAATAGCGCGACGCCGCTATAGCCTTTCTTCTCCGCAGAAGCCCAATAGCTGTAATAGCCGTTGGGTTGGCGCAGGCTCGGTTCGATTTGGTCGGGATGGGCGCGCGTCTCTTGTAGGCCCACAATGTCGGGGGCTTCGCCCTCCAGCCATTGGAGGAAGCCTTTTTTCTGCACGGCGCGTATCCCGTTCACATTCCACGATACCAACTTCACGGTTGGCGACTCCTTCGCTGTGGTCTCTATCGCAGCGCTTATCATAGCAAAAAGCGCCCGATTCTGCTTACAGATAACGGCGATAAGCGGTTATATGGATGCATCGAGCACGGGGGTATAAGGTTAGAAGTTGCTGAAAAACGCTGTTAGCCGTCGTAAATCGTGCCGCGCCAGCGCACATCAGCGATGGCGGGCTGTGGGTGGCCGCCCCGCGTGAGCCATGGCATATTGGTCGCCGCGTTATTCCAGTCAATGGCCGCGGCATAAGCCTTGCCGATGCGCTCTAGCAGGTCCAATTCTTGGGTCCGGTGAGCATCTAAGCCGCAGCTCGACGGATTCAGCCCGTGGGTGGGTATGCCTAGCTCTGTTTCTACCACTTTGCTATCTAAATCGGGGTTATAACGGCGCAAATCGAGCGTTTTATAGACAAGCTTGGTGGCGTAGACCTGTTGCAAGGCGGCGTCATCAATGCTCTCATTGATGGTGTATTCAATCCACGGCTTCAGCCAGTAGGCCGCCGCTTGGCCATCGCGGATGTTGGTACTGACAAAGCCCGTGCCTAACGAATAGTGGATGGTGTTATCGGGGCGGAAATCGGCGTAAGCGGGGTCTTGGGCGATATATTCCAAAGCCTCTAGGCTGGCGGCCAGGCAGGGATTGCCGAAAGCGCCCACGCCGCCATCAATCAGGTTGCCTAAAACGGGTTGGAAGAAGATGGGCGCGCTCCCGCTGGCGGCCACCGCGCCTTTGACCGGCCAATCTTGGAAGCGGGCCGCGCCGGGGCCGGCGTTGACGACGTAGTAAGTGTTGCTGGTGCGGACATCTTTGGTCAGCATCAGGACGATGAGCTTACGTTGTCCATCGCGCACGCCCAAATCTTTAACGGTCTTGCCGTTGGCAAAAGCCCCCAACAGCTGGACGAAGGGTTCTAAATCGTAGGCATGGCGCAACAACCGCGCCAAGTAGCGCCACCAAAAAGCGAAACCATCGCGCTGACGGGCGAATTCTTTAGCGAGCTTATCTTTATAGATGTCGTTCAGTATTTGGCGGGCGCTGAGTCCGAGGCCCAGCCCCGCGCCGATGATAGCGCCGGTGCTGGTGCCGGCCACCATATCGAATAATTCATAGGCGGGTTTACCCGTCTGCTCTTCTAGATGAACGAGCATCGCCAAAGGGATAATGCCGCGCATCCCGCCGCCATCTATGGATAAGATTACTTTTTTCCCCTGAGGATTAAAGGTCATCATCGCCGTCTCCCACGGTCAGAACAAAAGGAAAAGGGGCACAAGGGCCCCTTGTGTGGTCATTGCGTCGCGCGCTCACCAGCCATGTTCTAGACGGGTGATGAGCCGCTCTGGGAAGCCGTAATCGCGCATCCGCGCTTGCACTTCGTGGATGGCGTAGGGCACGCGGCGATGTTCAAAGGTGTTGGCCTCGGTATCGAGAATCGCATAAGCGGCGTCCGGGTTTTGGTCGCGGGGTTGCCCCACACTGCCGGGATTGATAATCACGCGGTGCCCATTGAGGGCGCGTTTTTCGTAATATTGGGGTTCGCGGGCGCGGGTGTCGCCGCTCTCGTTAATTAATTCGTAAATCACGGGTTGGTGGGTGTGCCCCACGAAGCAGTAAGGGGTTTCAAAATGGGGGAAATTGAGCGCGGCCACCAACGGCTCTAGGATATATTCCCAAACGGGTTCGCGCGGGCTAGCGTGCACCAGCGTATAGGGGCCGATGACGAAGGTGACCGGCAAGGCCTCTAGATAGGCGATATTTTCGGGTTTGAGGGCGTTTTGCGTCCATTCTACGGCGCGGCGCGCGTCGGGGTTGAAGGTGCGAATGTCCAAGCGACCTAGCGCCGCCCAGTCGTGATTGCCGGCCAAACACAGATGGGGCATGGTGTTCAGCAGTTCTACGCATTCGTTGGGGTCTGGCCCATACCCCACGACATCCCCAAGACACCACACGTAATCCCATTTGCCGCCGGCATGGTCTAATACGGTTTGAAAAGCGGTGAGATTGGCGTGAATATCAGAGATAATCAGAATTTTCATAATGAAAACCTATCATGAGAACGGTGTAATATAGTGCATATTACCACGTTTTTGTGGTCTATAAATCAAGGATTTGAAACAATTCACCAATGAATATTAATGCTGATAGGTATTATAACAAATTTTCATGTTACAGAATATCACTTAAGGTTGGGAAAGTAGGCGTGACGATGGGGCGTAGGTTATGGCTTGTGATAATGGTGATGATGAACGGATGCCACTTGATAGAAGCGCCGCCTTCTGCCGAGCCGTCTATCGTGCGTTTAGCGTCGCCCACGCCGTCCGCGCCCTTGCCTATCGGCTGGACGGATGAGAATCGGGTGATGGGCGGCATCTGTTTTGAATCCGCCTACGATGCCGCCGGCCGGACCTTCGTCATCCCTAACGCCGAGGCGCACATCCGCTTTTACGATTTGGCGGACGCATCGGGCTTGTGCCGCCGACCGATAACGCGCCACCCTTTCGACTTCACGACGGGGCGCGCGTTGGCGGGCTTGTGGAGCGTGGGCACGGGCTGTACGGCGCATCATGAGGTGTTAGACGTCCTGCGGGATGATGCGGGCCAACGTATCCGCGTGCGTCTGCGTTTCGTCACGGCGGGCGATTGCCCCTACGAGCTGGTGCGCCCCTTTTGGGTGGGCATCCCCGACGCCCAAAGCTACAGCATCGCGCTAGAGATCGTCCCTTAGCTTCAGCCGGCGGGGGGCTAGTTGGTGATGTCGTGCAAATCGTCGAGCAGGATATGGCCATCGCGCAGGGCGATGAGCGCGGCATCGTGGCGGTCTTTAGCCCCCAATTTGTCCATGCATTTAGCCAATAACTCGATGACCGCGGCCATAGATGAGCCGATGCGCTGGGCGATGGCGGTGTTATCGAGGCCGGCGGCCACGAGGAGCAACACGCGCCCTTCTTGCTCGCTGAGCTTTTTATCATCGTTGGCGTTGGGGTTCAGCAAATCGAGCAATACGCGCTGGGTAACGCCTTTGCCGAGCACCAATTCACCTTCCATCACTTTATGGATAGCGTTCACCAAATCTTCGGGGTCGCCGGATTTGAGGACATACCCATGAGCGCCGGCCCGCAGGGCGCGCACGATGTAGGCGTTCTCTTCGCGCCCAGTCAGCACCAATACCTTCACATCGGGGGCCTGTTGGCGGATTTGAGGCAAAACCTCTAGACCGCCCCTGCCGGGCATGTTGAGGTCGAGGATGAGCACATCGGGCAGTAGGGCCAGCGTCTGCAAGATGGCGCTATCGCCATCGTTGGCTTCGGCCAGCACGACGAATTCATCGCGCGTTTCTAGGTAGCTGGCCAGACTGCGGCGCACCACAGTATGGTCATCCGCGAGGATAATGCGGATAGTTGGGGCGTTGTGCATGGCGGTTTTGGTGATATGCTCGGCCGCCGCTTTGCTCATATCGGCGGGTCGGCGCGGCAAGGTGGGGCGCTCGCTATCGGCGCGCGGGGGCAAGGCGGCCTGCAGGGCGTCGGCGAGGGCGCGGGCGCTTTGGAAACGGCGGGCGGGGTCTTTTTCCAGCGTCTTTAGGATGACATGTTCTAGGGCGATGGGCAAATCGGGCACAATTAAGCGCGGCGGCGGCGGCGGCTGTTTGACCTGTTGGAGCAATAGGGCAGTGATGTCGTCGGCGTTGAAGGGCAACTGCCCCGTGGCTAGCTCATACAGCACGATGCCCAAAGAATAGATGTCGGTGCGGGAGTCGAGCGGCAGACCCTGCGCCTGCTCTGGCGATAGATACGCGGGCGTGCCGATGACCATCCCTTGGGCCGTCACGCGCTTACCCTCCCGCGAGAGCGCTAGCCCCAAATCCATGATTTTCACTTGGCCTTCGGGGGTGACTTTGATATTGGCGGGCTTAATATCGCGGTGGATGATTTCGTTATCGTGGGCATATTGCAGGGCGTAGCCAATCTGCCGCCCCAATTCCACCACCACGGACGGCGCGGAGGGGATATAATGCGTCAGGGGGTCGCCTTGGACATATTCAACGACCAAAAAGATGCGGTCTTTATCTTCGCCGATGTCGTACAGGGCCATGATATTGGGGTGGTTGAGCTTGGCGGCGGCGGTGGCTTCGCCGAGGAAACGCTTGCGGGTGGACTCCTTGACGTGGGGCAACAAAATTTTCAGCGCCACATCCCGCCCCAGCACTAAATCTTTCGCGCGATAGACGGCCGCTGTCGAGCCATCGCCGAGATGCTCGATAATTTCGTAGCGCTGGTTGAGTTTTTGTCCAATCATAGTGGCCCTTTTGTTCAGGGTCATAATCTATAGACAAGCATACCACAATGCCCCCAGCGGCGCACGAAAAAAGGTTATGATTTTGATGAATGATGAGGTAGAAGCGGCCGGCGCGCCACCGGCCGCCCTCCCGCCTTAGGCGCGGGCTTGGGCCATGCGAGAAAACCGTTGCAGTTCCACGCTATAGCCTTGTTTTTGGATGCGGAGGCCGGGCAATTCCGCCGCGAGGCCCTCTAACGTTTGGCGCAACATACCGGTTTGGCGCGAGCGCTCTAAGTCCGCTTGCGTCTCCCAGTACATGATGAGTTGGGCGGTGTCGGGGTCGTCTATTTGCTCTAGAAAATGGGCGGAGATAAAACCTTCGCGCTTTTGTACATCGGGCAAATAGACTTCATCAATGAGGCGGCGCAATTGGGCCATTTTGCCCATCGGCGATTTCAAAGTCGTGATTTGAGCGTACATAAAACACCTCCCGCTATACCCGTCTTGTTATTCATTGTACGGCAAAACGCGCCATTATGGGCCATCCTGTGCCCAAATTTAGGAAGATTGTCATGGTTCGTTAATGTCTATGCCATTTCGTAAAAATCCCGCAAAAAAGGGAACAAAGGCGCGTCGTGGGTCGTCATGTTTGCAAGAGAACACGCAAAGGAGTGTGTGAGATGATACGCCGATACGCTTTATTATTCAGCCTTTTATTATGCTTTGTTGTTGTTTTGCCAACATATGCCCAAGGGATTATCGTGCCGCCGCCGGGGGTGGATACCGACCCCGCCACCCTGCTGATTGATTACCAGCGCGTCAATGTCACGGTGGAAAATCAAATCGCCCATACCCATGTGGAGATGCAATTCACCAACCGCGGCGACCGCATGGCAGAAGGCACGTTCATCTTCCCCTTGCCCCAAGGCGCGAGCGTCAACAACCTGACGATGTGGGTAGATGGCCAAGCGATTGAGGGCAAAATTCTACCGGCCGACGAGGCCCGCCAAATCTACATCGAGACGGTGCGCCGCCTGGTAGACCCGGCCTTGTTGGAATATATCGGCGCTAGCGCCATCCAAGCGAGCATCTTCCCCATCGAACCCAACCAAAGCCGCCGCATCGAAATTAGTTATGACCAAGTGTTGGAAATCGAAAATGGGCTGTTCAACTATGTTTACCCGCTCCACAAGGGGAATGCGGCGCGACAGATAGGACAGATGAGCATCAGCGTATCGGTCAAAAGCCGCGACCCCATCCGCAACGTCTATTCGCCGAGCCATAACATCATCGTCAGCCGCATTGGCGATACCGAATTCCGCGCTGGCTTTGAACAAACGGCCTTCTTGCCCGATGGCGATTTCAACCTCTTTTACGGCATCGCCAACGACGAAATTAGTATGAATTTGCTCACCTATCGGGAGAGCGCTACGGAAGACGGCTTCTTCTTGCTCCTCGTCCAGCCGCCGCTCCAAGTAGACCAAGCACGCATCATGCCCAAAGATGTCATCATCGTGCTAGACCAATCGGGCAGTATGGAGGGGGAAAAATGGGAGCAAGCGCGGGAAGCCGCCGCCTATGTGCTGAACCAGCTCAACCCCCAAGACCGCTTTAACGCCGTGGTCTTCAGCACCGGTTGGCGCGTGTATAGCAATGAATTGCTCCCCGCCGAGCGTGGGCCCGAAGCGGCCGATTGGATAAAGGGACTCGCGGCGGAGGGCGGCACCGACATCAACGGCGCGCTGACCACCGCCCTCAGCTTGGCCGATGACGAACGCCCCACTACTCTCTTGTTCCTCACCGATGGTCTGGCCACGGAAGGCGTCACCGATACGGCCAGCATCTTACAAAATCTCAAAGATGCCGCCTCGCCCAATGTTCGCATCTTCACGTTTGGCGTGGGCGACGATGTCGATACCTTCCTGCTAGATGCCATCGTCCAAAATCATCGCGGGGCGGGTAGTTATGTGCGCCCCGGCGAACGCATCGAAGAAGAAGTGGCCAGCCTTTACAACAAAATCAGCGCCCCGATACTCACCAACCCGAGGATAAGCTTTGATGGCGATGTGGTGGTCGAACTGCTGTACCCGTCGGAATTGTTGGATTTGTTCGCGGGCGAGCAAATTACGCTGGTGGGGCGCTATCGCGGGTCGGCGGAAGATGTCAGCATCCGCCTGAGCGGGACGGTGGATGGCCAAGCGGTCACCTTCGTCTATGATGGGCAAGATTTCCCCTCGGTGGCGGGTGGCGATGCTTTCATCGCGCGGCTATGGGCCACGCGGCGCATCGGCGACTTGCTGAACACTATCCGCCTGCGGGGCGAAAATGAAGAGCTGGTGAAAGCGGTGGTAGACCTGAGCATTCGTTACGGCATCATCACCCCTTATACCAGTTTCCTCATCGAAGAAGAGGACATCCTATCTAGCGCCGGCCGCGAGCGCGCCGAAGGGCTGTTCTCGGAAGAAGCGGAAGCGCTCGCCGATGATTTCACCGGGGCCGGGGCGGTGCAAGCGGCGGATACCACGCTGAACTTGCGGAGCGCGACCGCTCCCTTGGCCTTCGCTACGCCTTCCCCCATGCCGACGATGAGCGCTAGCGGCGGCATGGGCGGCGGCGGTTTTGATAACACGCTAGGCGCGCCACCCGTGACCAGCGGGGAAAGCGACGGGAACTTGCTCTTCTCCCAAGGCGCGCAACAACCCATCCAAACCGTGGGCGATAAAACCTTCGTCCTGCAAAATGGGGTCTGGACCGATACCACCTTCAACCCCGATACGATGACCACCGAAAAAGTGGCGTTCCTCAGCGATGCTTACTTCGCGCTACTGGCGGAAAAGCCCGCTCTGGCCGATTATCTGGCGCTGGGCGAACGGGTTATCGTGGTGTGGGATGGCGTGGCCTACGAGGTCACGAGCGACTGAGACGCGGGGGCGGCCCGCCCGTCCCTGAGTACAAGCCCCCGCTTCCGTCGGGTTAGGGAGTGGGGGCGCATTCATTGTAGACAAGTTCGCCCAAAAGTGTTATCATATGAGCAATTGTTCATCTTTTAGGGGGTTTTGTGTCGCCTGATACCCTGCCCGCCGAAGCGCTCGACCTCGATTTAGCCAATCGCCTTGCGGAGCTGTTCAAAGCGCTGGCCGACCCGTCGCGCTTGCGAATTATCGCCCTGCTGTTGGATGGCGAACAGACCGTGCAAGCTCTAGAAGCCGCCCTCGGCATGAGCCAATCGGCCATCTCGCACCAGTTGCGCCACCTGCGCCAGCTGAATTTGGTGCGCTGGCGCAAAGAGGGGCGTTTTGTCTTTTACGCGCTCCATGATGAGCACGTGCGGGAACTCTTTTTACAGGGGCTTTCCCATGCGCAACATGGTTGACCTTTTTTTAGGCACATATATGAATAAATGCTCATTTATTGATACAAAATCCCAAAAAATAGAGGAGTATGAAGACCAATGACCGAAGCACCCACTCGCACTTATAGCGTCCTCGGCATGGATTGCGCCGCTTGCGCCCGCGAAGTGGAAGCGGGCGTATCCCAATTAGAGGGGGTCGCATGGGCGGAGGTGAACTTTGCCACGGGCGATATGCGCGTACAAGGCGATGTGCCTTTCGCCGTGTTGCAGGCGCGCGTAGAAGCGCTAGGCAAAGGCCTAGCGGAAAAAGCGCCCGCCCCGCCCCCCGCGCGCGGCGGCGTCCGCGGCTTTTGGGATTACTTGCGGGCGCGGGCCGAAACGCGGCTAGCGCTCCTCGGCGGGTTCATCATCTTCATAGCGCTGGCGGGCCAGCTGGCGGCCGCTTGGCCCTCCGCCATCGCTGATGCGCTCTACAGCGTCGGTATGGTCGTCGCGCTGTACCCCATCGCCAAAAGCGGCTTGCAGGCCTTAGTGCTCCTGCGGCGCTTCAACATCAACCTCTTGATGAGCATCGCCGCCTTGGGGGCTATCGCTTTGGGCGAATATCTAGAGAGCGCTACAGTCATCTTCTTATTCGCCATCGGCGAGGCGCTAGAAGGCTACACAGCGGAACGCGCCCGTAGTAGTATCCGCGGGCTGATGGCGCTACGCCCCGCTCAGGCGTTGCGCTTGCGGGATGGCGCGGAAACGTGGGTGCCCGTAGAAGCGCTAGCGGTGGGCGATATTCTGCTCATCAAACCGGGTGAGCGCATCCCTATGGACGCCCAAGTGCTCAGCGGGCACAGCGGCGTGAACCAAGCGCCCATCACGGGCGAGAGCGCGCCAGTGGCCAAAAGCGCGGGCGACGCGGTATACGCCGGCACCCTGAACGGCGAAGGCCTGTTGACCGTGCGGGTGACGCGCCTAGCCCACGATAATACTATCAGCCGCATCATCCAATTGGTGGAAGAAGCGCAAAGCCAACGCGCCCCCACCCAACGCCAAATAGACCGCTTCGCCCATTATTACACGCCAGCCGTGACCCTGTTGGCGGCCGGTGTGGCCGTTCTGCCGCCGCTCATCGGGGGCGCGCCCTTTTACGATTGGCTGTACCGCGCCTTGGCGATGTTGGTCATCGCTTGCCCCTGCGCGCTGGTCATCAGTACGCCCGTGACGGTGATGAGCGCCTTAGCCGCGGCGGCGCGCCATGGTGCGCTCATCAAAGGCGGCGCGCATCTAGAGGCGTTGGCCGGTTTGCGCGCGGTGGCCTTCGATAAGACCGGGACGCTGACCGCGGGCGAGCTAGCCTTGACCACGACGCGGGCGGCCGATTGCCGAACGGATGATGGTTGCCCGTCCTGCGCTGATGTCTTGGCTTTGGCCAGCGCCCTAGAGCGCCAGACGACGCATCCGCTGGGGCGGGCGGTGGTGCGGGCGGCGCAAGCGCGGCGACTGGATAGCGCCTACACGGCGGCGGCCGATGTCGAGGTGCTGGCCGGGCGCGGTATACGGGGGCGCGTCGGCGACCGTTGGGTCACGGCCGGCAGTCATGCCTTCTTCGATGAGGCTTTCCCCCATACAGCGGCGCTATGCGCGGACATCGCATCGGCGGAGGCGGCGGGGCAAACCACCCTGTTACTGGCGGAAGGCGACCGCGTGCGCGGTTTTATCGCCTTGGCGGACCGCCCGCGCGATACTAGCGCGGCGGTCATCCGCGAGTTGCGCGCCTTGGGCATCGCCACGGTCTTATTGACGGGCGATAACCCGCAGGCGGCGGGGCGCATCGCCGCAGAAATCGGACTCGACGATGTGCGCGCCGAGCTGTTGCCGTCCGATAAAGTGCGCGCCGTGCAGGAGATGCGGGCGCGTTATGGCGCGGTGGCGATGGTGGGCGATGGCATCAACGATACGCCCGCCCTAGCGGCGGCCACGGTGGGCATCGCGATGGGCGGAGCGGGTAGCCCCCAAGCGCTAGAAGTCGCCGACATCGCGCTCATGTCCGATGACCTCGCCCAGTTGCCGCGGGTTATCCGCCTCGCCCGACAGACGCGGGGCATCATCAGCCAAAATATCGCCCTTAGCTTGGGGCTAAAGGCCCTGTTCCTCTTGTTGGCTTTTTGGGGCGCGACTTCTTTATGGCTGGCCATCGCGGCCGATGTGGGCATGTCGCTAGCGGTGACGCTGAATGGGATGCGCCCGTTACGGGCGGCGCGTTAAAAGATGGGGCACGCCCCCCAGCGCGCCCCATCTCCGCTTCAAACGAGGAAGCTATCGAACTGCCAGACATCTTCAGGTCGCGGGGACGGCTTGCCGAAACCCTCAAAGGGGTCATAGCGGTTTTTGAGCGGCGTCCAATCCGTAGGGATAGAAGGGCAGGGGCCCAAATAGGGGTTGGCGACGGCGAGGATGTCGCGATGGGGCAACTCGTCGGGCACTTTTAAGCCCTCCTCAGGGTGCGCTATCATCCAGAAGAGCGCGCCCAACACCGAAGCGGCCACTTGTAGCGTGGTGGCGTTTTGGCCGGGCACCAAGCGGCGCGATTCGTGAATATCCAACTGAGAGCCAACCCACCAACCGTTCAGGTCATGCCCCAACAACAAGACACCTAACTCGTCTTTGCCCTCGATGATGTCGTCATTCATGATGCGTTGCTGGTCTTGCATCTGCCAATTGCGCATTTTCAGCTCCCAGACGGAGACGATGGCGGCATCGCAAGGATGATAAGCGTAATGCACTGTGGGGCGGTAGAGCGGCTTATCCCCCTCCCATACGGTCAGATAATCGCTGATGGTGAATGCTTCGCCGTGGCGTACCACCATGCCGATAATTTCCCCCATGGGCACCCACGAGCGTACATAGGTGCTCATGCCCGGCTGGCTGAGGCAAATTTGGTTGGCGGGACCGTAGCGGTGGGTGTGCGCGCCGAGCGGCAAGCGGCATTCGTGCGTGCCCCAGCCCATCTCCGCCGGGGCGATGCCCTCCTCGTAAAAGCCTTCCACCGACCATGTATTGACGAATTCGCCAAAGGCTTTGGGGCGCTGGCTAATTTGGGTGTCGCGCTCGGAGATATGGATGACCTTAACGCCGCTGGTCATGGCGAGGCGCGGATAATCGCCATCGGCGAGGGCGCGTTCAAGGGCGGGGTGTTTTTCGGGCGAGACGCCCCCCCGCAACATGGCATGGGCGATGTCCTCCAGGGCTATTTTGGTCCAATGGCTGACGAGGCCGGGGTTAGCGCCATGCTCGACAATGGCGGTCGCGCCGCGTTTGCGCCACGCGCGCGCCATCTGGCGCAGGGCCATATGGCGCACATAGAGCGTGCGCTCGGTAGGCGTTAAGTCGCTCGCGTAGGGGTCCCACAATTCCACGGAGGTATTGATATAGCGCACGTCGTTATCATGGCACCATTGGATGATGTCGGTGGCGGCGATATTCCACGCAAGGTCTATTAAAATATCGCCCGCGCCCACATATTGCCCCAAGAGTTGGGACATATTATCCTGCGTGACGCGCTCTTGGACGTAACGCGCGCCCGCGGCCAACGTATCGGGGATGGTATGGCGCATATCCATAAAATCCATCACCGTCAGACGGCTGAAATCCATATCCACATGCTTGAGCAACAAGGGTTGCAAGCATTGCGACACCGAGCCACAGCCCAGCACCAACATACGACCAGTGAATGGGGTCTTCATCGAATTTTTAGAGCACCTCTCGATAATAAACGCATCGCGGATACAAAACGCTACGCCGTGACAAAATGAAAACTGGCTATCCCAGACGCGGCGGACGCGCCATGTGAACACCAGTTTAATAGCACAGCGTATGAAGTGGCGTGATTATAAGGCCACAGCGCGAGAATGCAAGGGCGGGTTCTGGGGCGCGGGTCAGCGGCGCGGCACGAGGCGTAGCGTGATGATTTCGTAGGGCTTATAAGCGATGCGAACGCGGTTTTCAGATACGTCTAACGCGCGCTCATCTTCCTCTAGCAGATTGGCGATGTAAGCTTCTGCCAGCGGGAAACCAACAAAAAGATTAGCGACGCCGCGGGTGCGGTAGTTTTCGTAAAGCCGCACAATAATTCCGCGCCCGTCTTCGGCGCGCTTCACCGTCTCCACGATGATATTCAGGTTATCCACCGCCAGCAATTGCAAGACCTCGGCGCCGTCGCCGCGTTGGCCGCGCGTCGTCATCAGCGGATTGTTGAGGGCGTAGGCGGCCGACACCGTGTTATGCAAGGTGACGCGGCCGGGCAAGAGCGCGTAGGTGAAGTGGTGGTGGCCGGCGTCGGCGTGCGGGTCGGGCCAATCGGGGCTACGGAGTAGGGTCAGTCGCAGGACGTTATCGCGGATGTCGTGGCCGTATTTGCAATCGTTCAACAGGCTAACGCCATAATCGCCTTCTGCCAAATCGGCCCATTTGTGGGCCACCGTCTCGAAGCGCGCCCAATCCCAACTCGTGTTGCGGTGGGTGGGGCGTTGCACATTGCCCCATTGGATGTCGTAGGTGGCGACGGGCGACAAAATATCCACCGGGAAAGCGACCTTGAGCAGGGTATGCCGTTCGCGCCAATCTATCTGCGTATCGAAGCGCAACAGGGGGCTATGCGCGTCTAGGGAAATGCGCTGGGTATAGGGGCTATCGAGGATGCGCCGCTGGATTTCTAGGGTGGCGCGCAGGGGCCCTTGGGCGACGACGGCGATGCTGTGCGCCGCTTCGCTCAGCCACCTTTTATCATCGTAGAAGATGTCTATATCCCACGCGGGCCAGCTGAGCGGGCGGTCTTCAAAAGCTTGGAATTGGTTGGCGGTAGCGCCTTGGGGCAAGACCTCGCGGCGGGCGATTTTGTCGTAGATGCGGATGATGTCGCCGTCGTCGTTGATCTCGACGCGCAAAAAGCGATTTTCGAGGTGGCGCGGGCCGACATCGAGCGGCGCGGCGGTGTCTGGGGCGGGGTCGCCGACGCGCAGAGCGGTTAAGCTATAGGCGGGGAACCATTGGTGATACAACCATGCGCCCTCCGCGTCCGTTTGTAGGCGCGCTGTGTTGCCGCTATGGCCGCCGACCCATCCCCCATCCGCCAACGGCTCGCCTTGCCAACGGGCTAAGGCATCGTGGGTGAACGAGGTGGGGTTAACGACGATGAGGTCTGCGTTCAGATGGGGGCGCAAGGCCACTAGCGCCTGCTCGCGCACTTGTTGGGCGATGCGCTCGATTTCTGCGTATTGGGCCAGCGATTCGCTATAAACTTCCGCGATGCTACTGCCGGGGATGATGTCATGAAATTGGTTGAGGCACAATAGACGCCATGCGCGGTTTAGCTCCGCTTGGGGATAGGGGTAATTGGGGTCTAAGGCCCACGCGAAGCTAGCCAGAAATTCGGCATCGTGGAGCAAAAATTCACATTTGCGGTTGGCGCGTTTGTTGCGGGCTTGGGTGGTGTATGTGCCGCGGTGGTACTCTAAATACAGTTCGCCATTCCACACGGGCAAATGAGGGCCGGCTTCGGCTTCCATACGCTGGAAGAAGCGCCCGACTTTTTCATGGCGCATTTGGGGCGCGGCGGGAAAGGCGCGCAAGGCGGCGATATTTTCCAGCATTTCGCGGGTGGGGCCGCCGCCGCCGTCGCCATAGCCAAAAGCCATCAGCAGGTCGGTTTGCTGTTCTTTTTGCTGGAAGTTGCGCCACGTGCCAAAGGCATCTTGGGGGGTGGCGAGCGCATTATACGTGCTAGCATAAGCGCTACCCGCTTCTGGCGTGGTGCTGAAGTGCGTCAGAACGCGCGTGCCATCTATCCCCTGCCACCAGAAGCTATCGTAGGGCAGGCGGTTATATTGGCTCCAACCAATTTTGATGGTCATGAAATACTGAAGCCCCGCTTTCTTGATGAGCTGGGGCAAAGCCCACGAATAGCCGAAGACATCCGGCAACCACAAGACGGGCGCATCGGCAGAGGGGCCAAAATAGTCTTTGAATAGCGCCCGCCCCAACAAGAATTGCCGCGCGAGCGCTTCCGCCCCGCTCAGGTTACAATCGGCTTCTACCCACATGCCGCCGATAGGCTCCCAGCGCCCTTGGGCCACTTTGTCTTTGATGCGCGCCAACAAGTCGGGGTCGTCTTGGCTGAGATAAGCGTATAGTTGCGGCTGGCTTTGGGTGAAGATGTAATCGGGGAATTGCTCCATCAGGTGCAGGACGGTATAGAACGTGCGGCGGGCTTTTTGGCGCGTCTGCCCCAGCGTCCACAACCACGCCACATCAATATGAGCGTGGCCAGCGGCGGCGATGGTGACCGGGGACGGCGGGCCGGCTTCGGCGACCCGCGCGCGCAAGATGCGGTCCGCGGCGGCGATGCTATCGTAAAGGCGTTCGGGGCGCAAATCTAGGGCGATGAAAGCCGCTTCTAGCGCGTTGAGCAGGCGGCCGCGTATCACGTCATCTTCTGGCAGGCTTTCGGCGACGCCTAGGGCGGTGCGGGCCAAGATGGCGAACGCCCGCGTGGGGGCGTCTATCTGCACGATGTGGCAAGGGCGCAGGTAAAGGCGCGCTTCGTCGCCTTCGGGATGGTCGTTACCCGTCCATCCGTGCAGGGCTAGCGTGTGCGCGCGCCCGTCGGCGTAGGCGGGCGGCAGGGCTACCTCGTGGTGATGGCGGTCGGTGGCGGCCAGAGGGCGGCCATCGAGGTAGACCAGCGCTTCCGGATGGCTGAAACCGCCGGCATCGCCCAATGGCAAATACAGCGCCAACGGGGGCGCGCCCCAATCCGAAGGGATGGTGAAAGGCGTCCGCAAGATGAAATTGGTCCGCGCGCGCGCCCAATAATCATACGCCCGCAGGAGCGGCCACGCGCTATCATCTACGGCGGCTTCTACGGGCGGCTGGGAAAAAGCATCCTCCAACGGATGATAGCGAAAAGGCGGCAGGGGCAAAAGCTGGCGGTATACCGCCCGCTCCACCAGCGCCAAACGGCTCTTGATTTTGGGTATCGTCCAGCGGATTTGATGGCGCATCAGCCTTGCCTTTCAGCTCGTGCCCCGCGCGATAAGGACGCCGATAAAGCGCGGCGTGCGGGGTGCGGCATAGGCAAGCCTACTGCAATTGCCCCGCGCTGTCAACACGGTTGGGCAGTCTTTCGTAACAACTTAAGCCACTTGTTACGCGAAGATGAAAGTTGGGTAAAAAGGTGTTGACGTTTTTTAAAATAATAAGTAATATTAAGCGCACTGAAACCTTTAAGCTTTCTGAGTTAATCACCATGGAGACCAAAACAGTGACCGTTGAGTACGACGCCATTCACAAGCTTATCCGCATGAAGTGGGAGGCAAAAGTAATCGCTAAAGATGTGCGGGATGCTTTCCGCACGATTGATGACCTGCTCAATCGCTCCGAACAGCCGCTTTATGTGCTTGTGGACATCTCCAGCCAGCCGAACTTCCCCATCTCCGATACTATCGTGGGGGCGCTGTTTGGCCCTTATCGCAATCCCAAGTTAATAGGCTGGCTGATTGTGGGCAAAACGGTCATCGCCACGATGATAGAGCGCGTCTTGAGTACCACAACCAATATCAATAATGTTTTGTGGTTCAATACCGAAGCAGAAGCGCTAGCATACGCCGCGCGCCACAAAGATACAGCCGCGCCCGTCTCCAAAACCAACCCTAAATGAGCGCATGGGTCAAAGGGCCAAGCTCAACCCGGTGAGCAACAGCAAAAAGAGGACGAGACGGCGAAAGGCCCCTTGTGGGATGCGCTCATCTAATTGAGCGCCCAAAAAGAAGCCCAACAGGATGGCCGGCAAGGTGAACAGAAACCAGCCCAAAACCCATGGGGTCAGGTGGTTGGCGGCGGCGTGGGCCAGCGTGACGGTGACGCTGTTGAAGAGGGTGAACGCCTGTAAATTGGCTTTGAACTCCGCCGATAGCCAACGCCGCCCGATGCCGTAGATGACGGCGGATGGGCCGGGGATATTATAAGCCCCGCCCATCACCCCGGCCACAAAGCCCAAGCCCAAAGTCCATAAGGGATGGCGCATGGGCGGAATATAAAATTCCCACAGGGCGAAGATGGCGTAAGCGGTGACCACCACGCCAAAAATCGCCGTCACCAAGCGGCCATCCAACGCGGCGAGGGCGTGCACCCCCAGCGGCACCCCCAGCAACGAGGCCAACCCCAGCCGCCAAACTTGCCCCCAACGGAGCGAACGCCAATAATGGGTCAGCAAGATGGGGCGCAACAGCAAGCCCATCAAGGCCACCAACGGCGCGG
Organism: Anaerolineaceae bacterium; assembly: GCA_037441665.1. Taxonomy (GTDB): domain Bacteria; phylum Chloroflexota; class Anaerolineae; order Aggregatilineales; family Phototrophicaceae; genus JBBIRQ01. The sequence continues at coordinate 48,001 of JBBIRQ010000020.1, forward strand.
CCAAGGTCAACGGGACGCCGCCGAGCGCCAACAAGGGCATGGCGATGAGGGCGAAGCCGAAGCCAGCCACCGTTTGGGCGAAAGTGGCGAAGGCGAAAATGCCCGTCAAAGCCAGCAAAGCCAGCATGCCCCCGCTCCCCCATCAACCGCCGCGCCAATTGCGGAAGGCTTCGGTTTGGTAGACGTAAACATAATTGACGATGTTACCGTCTTCATCGGGCGGGGCCGCGCCCATCCAATCGAAGAGGAAGCGGGCATCGCTGATGGTCAAATTGACGCATCCGTGGCTGGTGCGGTAGCCGAAGAGGTCGTGCCAGTACGTGCCATGCAGGCTGATGCTCTCGTCGAAATACTGGACGTAGGGCACGCTCTGCAAGGCGTAGGCATCGGGGGCGCCGGTCGCGCCGGACATGGCATCGCGGGCGAGCCGCGCCCAAACCTCGAAGACGCCTTGGTTGGTGTCGTAAGGCGGCACGCCGGTAGAAACTAGGGTGGCGAAGACGGGCGTATCGTCTTCATAGGCGACCAGCACCTGCTCGAACAAGTCCACCGCCACCCAACGGCCGGATACGCCTTCCGGTCGCTCGATCAATTGGGCTTTCGCCACGAAGACTTGCTTAATCCACTGGTCGGGCCCCACCATATACCAACGCCAGCCCTGTTCATCGTAGGCTTCGGCAAAGATGTTGACGCGGTCGTAACGAAAGAGCAAGCGCCCCTTCTCTGGCGATTGGGGGCCGCCGGGATATTCAGACGTATACAGGCCGGTGGTATCCAACACCCACGCGAAAGGGTACTTCAACCCATTGAGGATACGCACGCCATGGAATTGTGACGGCGCGGCCAATTCGGCGTCTGCGCGGGGTATCCATGCGCCACCTTCAATTTGTAGCCAACCGTCCACGCTGGTATTGATGGCGTTGACGAAATTATAACCGTCGGGTATCTGGCCGATGACGTCGCCATTCGGCACATCATAAGTGATGAGCGAGCTAGCGCGCACGCGCCAAAAGCTATATTGGCTAATGGTGCTACGGTCTACGCCGATTTCGAGAACGACGGGTTCGGGGAAAGCGGCCATCATCTTCAGGCAGGCATCGGTGAGGGGTTGGCCGGGGACGTGGTCATAGCAGACGGTGGGGTCATAATCTTGGGCGGCGGCCGGCCACACCAACCACGCCCCCACACAAAGACCTATTAAGACTAAGGAACGTCTGAACATGAGCTATACCCATCTATCTATCACAGTAAGCGATACGTCGGGGCATTGTACCACAACCGCGCCGCCCGCGTGAACGACGATTGCCCTACGCTTGGCGGCGCTAAAACTGGAAATTATCGCGGTAGCGCACCAACTTACGCCGATAGTTATGGGTGTACTCTTTGAGTTGGGCTTCCATCTGCTGGAAGCGGGCATGGCGCAAGATGCCGCTGATGGTGGCCCAATTTTCCGCCACCAATTCCAGATGGCGCGCCGGATAATCGCCGTAAGCGGTGTGCCACGCCATGTACAGATACAAACCCATCTCCTGTAACGCGGGCACGAATTCGCCCAGCACATAGCGATAATATGGCTCGCTAGAATCCGCCTTGACATCGTAGGAGAGCAAGAGTTTATATTGTGGGATGATGGGGATAGGTTGTTGCATAAAAGCCGATGACTCACTTAGGTACTTTTTTGTGATTGTAAGCGCTCCGCGCCCACAACGCAAGGAAATGCCTACTTGCCGTGTGTGAGGACTTGCGGTAACGTTGCAGTGAATCAACAAGATTGAGGCGAAGGCCATGCGCGATTTACAACAACGCTTAGATGAGTTGCGTTACCGTTTGCAGAATATCAACGTCGGCGAAGATATGGCCGAACTGGAGCGAGCGGCGCGGGAACTGTTGGCAGATGCTAAAAATACCCCGCACGAAGCCGCGGCCCAAGCGCTCTTCGCGGATTTGGCACAGTTGAGCAACCCCGGCGCGCCTAGCGCTGTGGCCGTCCGCGGTCTGGCACGGCGCGCGCGCATCCGCATTGAAATTGCGGGAGACGAAGAAGATATAGACGAGGCGATAGACATCCTCGCCGAGGCCTTAGCCCTCGCGTCGGATAATGCCGAAGTGATAGACCTGCTCCAACAGGCGGCCGCCCACAACCCGCAAGCGGCCCAGCGCGTGCGCGATTTGTTCACGCGGTATGGGGTGAAGGCCGCGCCCACGCCGCCGCCCCAAACACCACCACCACCGCCGCCCGCCACCCCCGCGCCAGAACCGCGTTACCCAACCTCCCTAGGCTATCGCCCGCCGGAACGCGAACTGCGCGACCGCCCCGAACGCGAACGCCGCGCACGCCCCAGCTACGATAACGAAGATGTGAACGATTTACTCTCTCAGTTGACCGAAACCTACTACGCGGGCGATTACCAACAGACGATAGACATCGCCAATCGCATCTTGACGGCCCAACCGGGCAACCCTACCGCGCTGGAATATCGCCAAAAGTCAGAAGATAACCTCATCCGCGGCATCGTGCCGGACCATCGCATCCCTTTTGATGCCCGCGTCTCTTTTAACCGCGCCAATTCTTTGGTGCGCGCTGGCAACTACGAAGAAGCTGAACGGCTTTACCGAGAGGCGCGCGACCTCGCGGCGCGCGAAGGCATCTTGTCGTGGAAAGATGCCGAACAAGCGATGCTCGATATTCAAGACCTCGCGCTGGCCCGCGAATTGCTGAACGAAGGCGACCGCCTGATGGCGTCTGATAACTGGTCGGAAGCGCTTCGCAAGTACGAAGGCGCTTTGCGCGTGGTCGCCAACGACCCGCAAGCGGAGGAGCGCATCGCGATGGTGCGCCGCATCCAACAAGATACCGACCAAGCCGCCATGCAATTGAACATGTTGGGCGGCTCGCTACAAGAACAAGTCGCCCAATTGCAAAATGTGCGCGCCGCCCTGGCCCGCGTGCGCCAGTTGCTCCCCAATAGCCAACGGCTGGCCCAACTCCAGCGCGACGCCGATAATCGTTTGAACGGCATCAAAACCCAGTTGCACGACCAAGCGCAAGCGGCCCTCGCCCGCGCCAATAGCGCCATCTCTTTAGAAGAACGGGTTCTGCTGAGCAACGAAGCGCTGAAGCTGATGGAATTGGCTATCGAGCTAGATCCGGGCGATAGCCACTTATCGGAGCGCATGTTAGAAGCGCGCACCACCGCCAGCGATATGACCCGCGCGCGCCAAGTTATCGAACGGGCGGCGGCGCTCATCGCCCAAAATTTCGATAACGAGCTGGCCCAAGCGCGGCAGATGCTGGCCGGCCTGCGCGATTACGCCCAAGATGAACGCTATCGGGTCGTCGTCAACGATTTGTTGACGCGCTACATGGAACGGGCGGAAATCGCGCTGGAAAATGGCGACCTGGACGAGGCGCAAAGCTGGCTAGAGACCCTGCGCGAAGACCCCTTCCGCATTTTGGGGCGGCGCACCGAAATCAACCGCCTTGAAAACGCTATCCGCGCCGAACGGGGGCGGGCGCGCATCTTGCGGGCGGTGATGGCTGGGGGGGTCATCCTGTTATTGGGCATCGTGGGCTTTGCCACCCGCGATGCGTGGTTCTACCAATTGTTCCCGCCGCCCACGGCCACGCCCACCCTGACTTATACGCCCTCTATCACCCCGACAGCGTCCGACACCTTCACGCCGACGGCCACCTTCACCCCTAGCAACACGCCCACAGCCACGCTGACGAGCACATGGACATGGACGCCATCGCCAACCATCACGCCCTCGTGGACGCCGACAGCCTCGCTGACGCCGACGCACACCCTGACGCCGACGCATACGCCGACCATCACGCCCTCGTGGACGCCCAGCCTGACGCCCACCTTCACCGATACGCCGACGATTACGCCCACGCCGCCCCAGTTGTGCCG
>JBBIRQ010000021.1:0-50393 GCA_037441665.1 Anaerolineaceae bacterium
CCGTGGTTGTGCCGCCAGTGGTCGTGCCGCCGGTCGTTGTGCCGCCCGTGGTCGTGCCGCCCGTGGTTGTGCCGCCCGTGGTCGTGCCGCCGGTCGTCGTGCCGGTCGTGCCGGTCGTGCCGGTCGTGCCGCCGGTCGTCGTGCCGGTCGTGCCGCCCGTGGTTGTGCCGCCCGTGGTACCGGTCGTCGTACCGGGGACGCATGTATAGGTGATGCGACTACGCCAGCCGCGGCGGTCGTTTAGCACGCCACTAATCACGTAGAGATAATCGCCAATCACTTTAGAGATGGGAGAGCGATTCCACGCGGGATATTGGCGCACCTCGCGCGTGGTGCCAGCCACGGGGTCGTACTCCGTCACGCGATTAAGGCCGCCGTTACCCGGTAAATTGCTACCCCCCGCCATGATGAGCTTATCGTTAAAGCCGAAAGTGCCCGGCTCGTGGTGGGAACGCCAATAGCTCATATCTACGCCGATTTGCCATGTGTTGGTCGCGGGGTCGAAGATGTCTACAATGGTCAAATCTTGCCCGTTGGTGGGGCCATCATGGCTGAAGACACCGCCCGCGATGACGATTTTACCATTCACCACCCCATAGCCGGCGTGGTTGCGCGGGCGCGGATAAGGCACGCTAGGTATCCAGCCGGCCGCCTCGTTATCCACATTCAGCACCCAATGGTCGGGGGAATCGGTGCGGCGGTCCTCCATCGTGCCGCCGATGTAGTGCAGGTTGCGCCCAATCAGCGCCAAGACCCCCGCCGCGCGCCGTCCCGGCAGGTCCGGACCTTGCCGCCATGTGTCGGTTTGGGTGTTATAGATGTAGACTTTGTTGGTCACATACCAGCCGGCCGTCACGGTATCATAGTTGTTGAAGCCGCCCACCACCCAAATTTCTTCATCCACCACCGTAAAGCTACCGTGGGTGGTCTCTATGGGCATATCCGCCTTGCGCGTCCAGGTATTGGTAGCGGGGTCGTAGACATCTACGCGCTTGGTGCGTTGCCAACCCCCATAGAAGCCGCCCAAGGCATACAGTTTGCCGTCCACTACGCCGGATTGCCCTTCCACCCGCGCTACAGGAATATCGGCGATTTGTTCCCACGGACTTAACGAATGGGTGCAAACCTCCGCAGAAACGACCGCGGGCGGCACAGCAAAAAGCAAGGTGACCAAGCCCAAACCCAAACTGAGCGATAAGAAGAAGATGAATAGTAAAAAAGATTTATTTTTCGTTTGTTTTTCGGGCATAACCATGCCGATAATCCCCCACAAAACCTATATTAACGATAATCGTTTGATGCGATGTAAGGCTGTGCGTAATATTGGTTATGCTACGAAAGAGCTACAATCATCCCAGCCTAAAAAGTACCTTGCTAAACTTGCGAGGGCATAACAAAGGGAATTACATTTCTGTGATTTATGTAAAAATCGCCGTGATCATCCCCGCGAGGAATTGAACAAGGCGGAGCGCCCCCTATTCTGTTACAATAGGCCTTTGTCTGCGCTCCGTCTTTGTTGTGGATAGGCCCTATGTCTGCACCTACCTTTTATCTGCTGTACGGCGAAGACAGCATCGAACGCGACGCCGCGCTAGAAAAACTGCGCGCTAGCATGGGCGACGGCCCTAACGCCGAACTCAACATCAGCGAATTTGACGGCGAGACGGCCAGCGTGGCGGAAATCGTCAACGCGGCCAGTTCTTACCCCTTTTTGGCCGATAAGCGGCTGGTCATCGTCAGAGATTTAATCGCCCATTTGACGCGCAAAGGCGCCGGGGAAACGGGTAAAAAAGCGCTGAACGAATTGCGCGAGCGCCTGCCCCAATTGCCCCCTTACGCCCGCCTCGTCTTGGTGGAGCGCGAAGCGTTGGCAGAAAATCACCCCATTGTGCAATTGGCCAGAAGCGACCCCAGCGGCTATAGCAAGCACTTCGCCCCGCCCAAAGATCCCGTCGCGTGGATTATCAAACGCGCCCGCGACCATTACCAAGCCGACATCGAGCCGCCCGCCGCCCAAGCCCTCGCCAGCGTCACCAGCGACGACTTGCGCCGCGCCGATAACGAACTCATCAAGCTCATCAGCTATGTGGATGGCGGCCGCCCCATCCGCGAAGCCGACGTCGCCCTGCTAACCCCCTATAAACCCGAAGCGGACATCTTCAAGATGATTGATGCCCTCGTGGGCGGGCGCGGCTCGGTGGCGCTGGACATCTTGCATCGCGCGCTGGCCAACGACCCGCGCGATGATGGTTTTGGGCTATTCGCCCTCATCACAACCCAATTCCGCCGCCTGCTATTGGCCCGCGAATATCTCGATAACGGCGGCGCGCCCAACGGGGAACGGATGGCCGCAGTGGTCGGTACGCAAGCATGGCTGGCGGAAAAAATCGCCCGACAAGCCCGCGCGTTCTCCTTGGGCCAATTAGAGCATATCTACCGCGCCCTGCTCGATTACGACGTCCGCATGAAGACCGGGCAAATCGCCCCGCGTCTGGCCCTAGACCTCATCGTGGCGAGCCTCGCCAGCGGCTAGCAACTCGCGCCCCGCCAACTGCGTATAATAAGCACAAGCATGAGTTAGAGGAGTGGCAAAAATGACCATCACACGGACACAAGCGGTTGCGGCAGTCGCCTTAGTCATCCTCGCTTTCGTCGCTAGCCGTCTCATCTTTGGCCCCATCTGGGATATAGCGGTAGCGGTCGTCTTTTGGGCGATTACCGGGGCCTTGGCCGGCCGCATCATCCGCGGGGCGGGCTATGGCCTCGCCGCCAACGTGCTGATAGGCTTCATCGGCGGGTTCGTCGGCAATCTACTATTGGTGTGGCTGATGGGTTGGACTATCGGCTCTGTGCCGTTGATAGGCCCTATCATCATCGGTTGTATCGGCGCGATTATCTTTGTGTTGGCTGTGCGCGTGGTGCATAACGCCGATTTCGGCAAATGACGCCTTAGGGCATCTCTGGCTTGCCAACAGCCATACGATACAACAGCGGCAATTCATCGGCGTGGGTGATGCACAACCCCAAATCTTGGAGCAAACCATCGCCCACGTCGTAAATCCAGCTATGCACCGATAACGCTTGCCCCCGTTGCCACGCCCCTTGTACGATGGTCGTCTGGCAGACATGATACACCTGCTCTATGACGTTGAGTTCGCAAAAGCGATAGAAGCGCGCCGTCTCGTCGGCGATAGCGTCGAGCGTCGCTTGGTGCTTCTCGTAGACATCTTTCAGGTGGCGCAACCAATTATCTATCAGCCCGAAGCTACGCTGTTGCATGGCCGCCCGCACCCCGCCGCACCCATAATGCCCGCAGACGATGATATGCGACACGTGGAGCACCTCCACCCCATATTGCAACACCGATAAACAGTTCAAATCGCTATGGATGACGACGTTACCCACATTGCGATGCACAAACACTTCACCGGGTGGCAAGTCAATGATTTCATTAGCAGGGACGCGGCTATCGGCGCAACCAATCCACAAGTAGCGCGGTTGCTGTTGGGCGCGCAGACGTTGGAAGAACTGCGGGTCTTGGGCTTTCATCCGCTCCGCCCACGCGCGGTTATTATCGAATAGATGCTTAAGAACACGCATCAGAGGTCCCCCTATAACCCCAAAATAAGCGTACATTGTATAATCAACACTTGCTTGTATCAAACCCCATCGCGCGGGAAAAGGCGCGCTATGCCCCTTTTCGCCGCCCAAAAGCGCCGTTTAGCCCCCCAAATGCCATTATGAACCCGCCATCAGGCCCTTTGACAGCGCCTTGAAATCCGCTATGCTTAGGTCTAGGCGAGCATTTTCGGATAACAAAGGCGCGTTTATGTCCGATATTTTCATCTCCTACTCTCGCAAAGATGGCGAATTCATGCGCCATCTGCATAACGCGCTCAGCGCGCGCAAGCGTGATATTTGGGTGGATTGGGAAGACATCCCCCTGACCGCCGATTGGTGGAAGGAAATTTGCGCCGCTATCGAATCCGCCGACGCTTTCACCTTCATCATCAGCCCCGATTCGGTGGTCTCCGACATTTGCCGCGACGAAATCAACTACGCGCTAGCCAACAACAAACGCTTCATCCCTATCTTGCATCGCGACATCAGCGCGATAGATAAAGCGCTGGTGCATCCGGCCATCCAAGCCCACAATTGGATTATCTTCAAAGACCGCGATTTCGACGGGGCGGTCACCCAACTTCTGCAAGCGCTCGATACCGACCTCAACCATGTGCACTTGCATACGCGCCTGCTCCTGCGCGCCAAAGAATGGGAGAGCAAAGCGCGCCACGCCGATTATCTGCTGAACCGCGGCGAACTGGACGAATATAACCGCTGGTTGCTGGCCAGCCAGACCAAAGACCCCAAGCCGAACGAATTACAGTTAGAATATATCCTCGCCAGCCAAGAGGCCCACAATCGCCGCCAACGCCGCTTTTTCATCAGCGCTATCGCCCTCCTGAGCTTCTTTTTGGTTTTGGCGGCGCTCTCTTTCCTGCTGACGCGCCAACTGGCCCAAGCCAACGCCCAAGCCACCGAAGGGGCCCTATTCGCCGACCGTCTGCGCCAAACCAGCGAGGCGGGCGAAACCGCTATCGCCCTGCAATTGGCCAACAATGCCACCAGCGAGGCCGGACGGCTAACCCAAGTTGCCAACGATTCCGCCCTGCGCCTCACCCAAGTGGCGGAAAAATTGGCGCTCAACGCCACATTAGGCGAACAAGCCACGCGCCTAGCCGATAATCGTACCCAAATCGCCCAAGCCCAAGCGACTGGCGTTAGCGCGCTGGGCACGCTGACCGTCCTCATCCCCCAAAGCACCCAACTGGCCAGCGAGAACGCAGCGCTCATCGCCCAAGCCACCCAAAGCTTTTACGCCCAAAATACACAAATCGCGGTGGAAGTGGCCGCGCTATTCATGTCTACCGCATACATCCCAGAAGCTATCCCTACCGAAAGCCCGGAAGAGGGCCTCAGCGATGATTCCACCGCCAGCGCCACCGCGACCGCCAGCCCCACGCCCAGCCTCACCGCCTCCCCCCAACCGCCCACCGCGACGGTCACCCCCAGCCCCACGCCCATACCAGCGCTGGCCGGGCAATGGTTCGTCAGCCCCCAAGGCGACGATGAAAACCCCTGTTATAACCCGGTCGTGCCCTGCGCCAGCATCGGCGCGGCGGTGGCCAAAGCCCAAGACGGCGACACCGTGCATATCGCCGTCGGCGTCTATAACGAAACGCTCTTGCTGGAAAAGGACATCACGCTAGACGGCGAAAATATAGACTTGACGGTCATCAATGGCGGGGGGGGCGGTAGCGTGGTCACCATCGCCGCAGATGCCATCGTGACCATCCGCGACCTGACCATCACCGGCGGCAATAGCGCCAGCGACGGCGGCGGCATCCTCAATTATGGGGCCCTGACGGGCCGCAACCTGTACATCTCGGCCAACGTGGCGGCCGGCAACGGCGGCGGCATCGCCAATTATGGGACGCTCACGCTCACCGATGCCGACCTCGACAGCAATTCCGCGCGCGTAGCTGGGGCCGTCTACAACGCCCCGGACGCGATTTACCGGCCCGACGGCATCCTCACCAGCAACAACACCGAAGCGGCCCAAGCCGACGACTGCCCCGCGCTCGTCCAAGCGGCCATCAGCCTCAGTAGCGCCGTCTGCCAAGCGGCCCAACGCAACCGCGCTTGCTACGTCAGCGGCCCGCTGACGGCGGAGGTGCGCGAGGGCGCGCGTTTTGAAGCGGCGGGAGACATCATCCCCCTAACCGATTTGCGACGCCTGCAACTGGCCCCGCCCAACGAGCAAAACGGCACATGGGGAGTGGTCTTGCTCCAAACACAGGCGGATTTACCCAATGTGTTGCCCGGACAAAATGTCACTATCGTACTCTATGGCGCGTCCAACCCCGAGGGCGAAACCATCGCCCAAAACGCAATCATGGTCACCTCTGCGGCTAACGTCAACCTGCGCGAAGGGCCGGGGCTGAACTATAACCGCTTGCTGGCCGGCGCTATCCCCGCCAACACCCGACTACCCGCCGACGCTATCAGCGATGATGGCGGGTGGGTGCGCGTCACTTATGAAGGGCAAGTCGGCTGGGTATCGAAGTCACTGCTCATCCGCCCCCTCGCGCGGCCGCTCCTCATGACTACGGCGGTCAACCCGGCTTTGGGCGAAGGCGCGGTCAACATGCGCCGCGGACCCGGACCCAATTACGAGGTGGCGCGCGCCCTCGCGGTGAATACCCCCATCTTGGTAGATGCCTTTAGCGATGATTTGGCGTGGGCGCGGGTCGTGGTCGGGCGCTTAGAGGTGGGCGGACAAGCTATTGTGCGCGTCACCAACGACACCCTCAATCTGCGCCAAAATCCCAGCACGAACGCCCCCCTCGTCGCCGAATTAGAGAGCGGCACCACCCTCACGCTCCTTGAAGGGCCCATAGAAGCCGATGGCTTCTCGTGGTGGCGCATCCGCACCGCCCAAGGCCAAGAAGGTTGGTCCGTGGAGCGCATCAGTAGCGGCGCGACGCTCTTAGGGTTGGGCCTCGATAGCGTCAACGTCAGCGGTTGGGTCAGCCGTTTGTTGATACAAGTCACAGAGGTGACCACCGCCCGCAATACCCGCCTCTTGGACGCGCCCAATGGGGACGAAGTGGGGCAAATCCTGCGCGGCACGCCCCTACAAGCCGATGCTATCAGCGCTGATGGGGCGTGGGTGCGCGTGGAATCCGCGACGGGGCAAGCGTGGATACCCCTAGACACCTTAGAACCCTTCGACACCGCCCAATTACCGAACGCCGATACCCTGCTCGCGCCAGACATCGCCGACCAATTGCGCGACTTTAGCGCTAGCGACGCCACGCTAGAAGCCTATTACCTGCTATCTTCGCTCGATAGGCTGACTTGCGCGCCCGTCCCGCCCAGCTTCACCGTGCGCCTGACGGATAGCCCCCTGACGGTGAACATCAGCGGCGACCAACTGACGCTAGGGGAATGAGCGGCCATCACCCCCTAGCGCCGACCCAATGCGCCTCTGGCAGGGGCGTTTCTACCCAGCCGGCCGTCTCTTGGCGGGCGATTTCCGCCATGGCGTCCAACCATACGGGATGGTCGTTCAAACAAGGGGAGAGGCAAAAACCGTGATGATGCCCCCCGCCTTCCTCGAACTGTTCGCGCCCCTCGTTGCCCAATTCATCTAGCGTCTCCAGACAATCCGCCGTGAAGCCGGGGGCGAAGACCAACAGCCGCTCCACGCCCTCTTGCGGCAGGGCTTTTAGGACATCTTCGGTATACGGCTCTAGCCACTTTTCCGGGCCAAATTGCGATTGAAAGCTGACCTGCCACGCATCATCAGGCAGGCCCATAGCGTCGGCCAAGGCGCGCGCCGTCTGTTCGCACTGGGCGCGGTAGGGGTCGCCCGTGCGGACGTAACGATTGGGGATGCCGTGAAAGGTGAACAAAAAGCGTTGCGGCTCGCCGTGCTCGGCGATGGTATCTTCTAGGCGCGCGCGCAACGCCTCGATATATGACGGGTGCTGATAATACGGCGGGACGAAGCGCAACGCGGGCACAAAGCGCTTGTGCTCGTTGCCGATGGGGCCGCGCCGCCCGGCCGCCGCAGAATAAGCCGCATCATAGACCGAAGCGGTCGTTGTGGAGGAATATTGCGGATACATGGGGAAAACCAGTATCCGCGTGATGCCTTCTGCCTCTAATTGGCGCATCGCCTCGCGGATGCTGGGCTGGCCGTAGGTCATGCCGACCACCACACGATAAGACGCGCCCAAACGCGCCTGCAAGCCCTCCGCCTGCCGTTGGGTATACACCCATAGCGGCGAACCTTCCGCCATCCAAATACGGCGATACAAGCGCGCGGAACGCGCCGGCCGCGTCCAGCCGATAATCCCGCGCAAGATGGGTTGCCACACGAAAGGGCTATAATCAATCACGCGACGGTCAGATAAAAATTGCATCAAATAAGGGTAGAGCGCGCGCGCCGTCGGGGCGGCGGGCGTGCCCAATTGCGCTACGATGACGCCAATCGGTGTTTGCATTATGCTTTATCCTCAGCATCGAACAATTTTAACCGCGCTTAGCGCATCCTTTAACGGGCGTCAAAGCGCATGATGAATGTGCGCTAATTCTACCAAATTCAGCGCAAAAATCTACTAAATTCTACCTTTTCTCATGATTTCTTGAGGGGGTTTTTTTTAGGCCCTACCAGCCATACCACGCCTTTAGCGCATAGACCAGCGCATCGGCATCGGACGCAGTGTTATACGCTTGGAAAGAGGCGCGGGCCAACACCCGCCCGCCCCAACGCAATATCGGAATTTCGATGCGGTACTGCTCGTATAGCGCGGTCTTCAGCGCTTCTATGTCGCTTTCGGGGAGCGGCAGAGAAACCATCTGCCCGAACCAATCATCGCCCACGGCGAGCGGCGCTAACCCGCTACACGCCGCCACCTGTTCGCGCGTGGCGGCCGCCAGCGCGTGGCAACGGCCGTACACCGCCGACCAATCGTTCTGCCGCTGGAATTGGATAGCGGACGGCACCGACAAGAAAGCGGCCACGTCGCGCGTGCCTTGCCATTGGTTTTGCGTCACAAAGTTGTTGCCCGCTCCCCATCCCCAACTGATGACCAGCGGTTCCACCATGGGATGAAGCGCGCGGCGCACGTGCAAAAACGCCGCCCCTTTGGGCGCGCACAGCCATTTATGAAAGTTGCCGCTATAAGCATCGGCCCCTATCGCCCCTACATCTAAGGGGATATGCCCCGGCACATGCGCCCCATCTACGATGCTCCAGATGCCTTGCGCGCGCGCCCGCTGGCAAATTTCCGCCACGGGCAAAATGAGCGCGGTGGGCGAGGTGATATGGCTGAGGAAGATAACCCGTGTGCGCGGCGTCACAGCGGCCCAAAAGGCCTCTACGCAGTCTTGCGCCGTCGTCAAAGGCGCGGGCAGAGCACAACGGATGACCCGCGCGCCGCTCTTTTGGGCCACAAAGTCCCACGTCTTATCTAGAGCGCCGTATTCGTGGTCGGTCGTCACTATCTCGTCGCCCTCTCGCAAGGGCAAGGAGCGGATGACCGTATTCAGCCCAATTGTTGCGTTCGGGACGAAAATTAGCTCATCAAGCTCTGCGCCCACATAGGCCGCCACGGTGGCGCGCGCCGCGTTCAAAAAGGCGTCTACCTCGCGCCCCAAAAATTTCACCGGTTGGCGCTCCAATTCGCGTTGCCAGCGCTGGTATTCGTCGAAGACGGGGCGGGGGCATGCCCCAAAAGAGCCGTGATTGAGGAAAATGATAGACGGGTCTAGCAAAAAGGCGTCGCGCAGGGTGGACAAGGTGGTTAGCCTTTGGGTGCGGTACGGTTAGCGCGCATCACTGTAATCAAAAAGACGCGCGCGCGCAAGCCAAAGCTCGCCCCTCAGCGTCGCGACGCTGGGGACGGCTAGCGGGGTGGGGGATAAAAAAAGCGCGGGGCGCTCATTCGCCCCACGCGGCCACCCATTCTAGGGCTTGGTCGGCGTTCAGAAAACAGCGCGCCTCTAATTGGGGAGAAGATAGGCGGTGCATCTGCCGCGCGATGAAGAAGCGGATAGCTTCCCCAAAGATGTTGTTGGAGACGACCACCGCATAGCGCCCGCGGATTTGGGCCGCGTTGGTCAAAAGGGCGATGTCCTTAAAGCGCTTGGACGCATGCGGCGACAACATCGCTTCCGATAAGTCGTGCACCGCGAGCCATGGCAATTCCTCTGGCCACAGATTGAGAAACTCCATCACCTTATCGGCCCACACATCAAAGGCCCGCCGCTCGCTCCGATTCAAAGTCATATGGAGCAATTGGCCACCGTACAGCCAAGACATGATGACGCCATGCCCTAAATCTTCTACCGTGCGTGTTTCCATGGTAAAACCCCCATCGAACGTTTAACACCATCTTAAGGCTTAAAGGCGGAATTGAGCATTAAGATTACAACACAAAATCAATGTTTTGTGCCGACAGGGGCAAGGACGCGCTTAGAGCCGCCCAGTGGCGGCTTTAGCTGATGTAGCGGGCGGGCTTTGGGCGAGCGAAGGGTCTACGCCACGCAAGAAGGCCAGCGCATGTTCCAGAGAGGGATATACTTTCAGGGGTGTGCCGTTGAAAATCTGGGCCAGAGAGGTTGTCAGCCGCGCCTTTAACGAAGGCTTCTGGATGACGATACACCAGCCCAAATGCGGATGGCTGATGAGCCATTCGCCATAATCGGCTAAGGTCATCGGCGGGTTGGATGCTTCGCTGAAATCGAACAAAATATGGATGGGCGCATCGCCGACGTTCACCAGCAACGCCAAACGCGCCCGCGCCGTCTTCATCTCCTCGGCAGATAGCGCTTGGCTCGCCTGACAGAGGATGATTCGTCTATCTATTAACCACTGCACTTGAAGCGTCATGTCTTCCGCTAACGATTTATTTCTTTATATTACACATAATACCTTCATTTGGCGGGAATAACAGGGCGTGGGGGCGGAATTTACGCAATTTTCAGAATGCGCCGCGGCTAGCGGCGGCCCGAACACGGCGGGGCTTGCCCAATTCGCCCGTGGCGCTAAACTAGAGTGCATCGCGCTATAGCGCCTATCAGCTTCTTGATGGATACCGCATGGATACCGCCAGCCGCCGCCATCTGAACGCCATCAACCGCGCCTTTTACGCCGCCGTCGCCGACGCCTTCGACCAGACGCGCGGGCGGCCGTGGCCCGGCTGGGAACGGCTGGTGCCTTATCTGCCGTCCTGCCCGGCCCGCTATCGCGTCTTGGATGTGGGATGCGGCAACGGGCGCTTTGGGCGCTTTTTGGCGGAGCGCTGGCCACAAACGGCCCTGCTATACCACGGTGTGGATAATAACAGCGCCCTACTGGCGCGGGCGGCCGCCACCATGGCCGCTTGCCCATCCGCGCAACCGCAGTTCACCGCCAGCGATATTATGGAAGCGCCACTGCCCCAAGGGAGCTATGACCTCGTGGTATTATTCGGCGTCATGCACCATGTGGCGGGGGCCGACCAACGGCGCGCGCTGGTGCGCGACTTGGCGGCGCGCGTCGCCGCGGGGGGACTGCTGGCTTTTGCCTGTTGGCGCTTCGCCGAGCAAGCGCGGTTTATGGCGCGGGCGGCCCCATGGCCCGAAGGCGTGGCGCGCGAAACGGGCGATTATCTGCTGGATTGGCGCGAGGGCGGCCACGCCTTGCGCTATTGCCACTACGTGGACGACGCCGAACATGACGCCCTCATCACCGCCAGCGGACTACAGCACCTAGCCACCTACCGCGCCGACGGCGCTACAGGCGATATGAACTGCTACAGCGTTTTAGCCCGCGCCACGCCTTAACGATGCTTCCATTGGGCTTTGCGCTTCTCGATGAAAGCGCGCATCCCTTCCGCCTTGTCTTCCGTGCTGAAGGCCAGCAAGAAGTTACGGTTCTCGAACTTCAGCCCCTCGCTGAGCGGGACTTCATCCGCCATGTTGATAGCTTCTTTTGTCAGGCGCACCGCGGCTTGGGACATAGAGGCGATCTTCTGGGCGAGCTTGATAGCCTCGTCCAGATAGCTTTCTATCGCCACCACCTTATTGACCAGATTGAAGGAAAGCGCTTCTTGCGCGCTCAGGCGGCGGTCTGCCAGCATGATTTCCATAGCCAGCGCCTTACCCACGGCGCGCGTCAGGCGTTGGGTGCCACCCCCGCCGGGCAAAATGCCGAGGTTGATTTCCGGCTGGCCGAAGACGGCCGTTTCAGAAGCGACTATCATATCGCACATCATGGCGATTTCGCACCCGCCCCCCAAGGCGAAGCCCGATACCGCCGCGATGATGGGCTTTTTGATGGCGCGGAAATCGAAGCCATCCACCAACGACGCCCCCATCAGCAAATCAAGGTGGGTCTGCCCGTCCATCTCCTTGATGTCCGCTCCCGCCGCGAAAACGTTATCGTTGCCCGTGATGATGATACAACCAATAGACGGGTCGGCGTCGAAAGCGCGCAAAGCGGCGTTGAGTTCCCCTAGCAGGGCGTTACTCAGCGCGTTTAGCTCTTTCGGGCGGTTTAGCCGCACCAAACCTACCCCTTCTGCGGGCGTCTCGGTTAGTATGAATTGGTAACTCATGGCTTCATCTCCCTTGTAATTAAACAGCAATTTAATTACAGGGGATGATACCACACTTTGGGCATTCAGCCACTTGGGCCGCCCAACCCGCGCCGACCCCATACAGCGCCTATACGTTGATGAAGTGCACCGTCACTTCTAAGAAGCCAAAAGCGACGCGGTCGCCGTGCGCTAAGGGGTATTCCTGCATCGGTTCGAGGATATGACGATTGATGAGCGTGCCGTTGGTGCTATCGGCGTCCATCAGGGTGATGCGCGGGCCGCGTTGGCGGATGACCGCATGATAACGGCTGACCCCAAACTTGACCGCATCAAAGGGCATCAAATCCACATCTACCGCCGGGTCTTCGGGGTGCGACCGCCGCCCGATGACCAATTGGTATTGAAGCGGTATATCCAAAACGGACATCAAATCGCTGAAGATGAAGCGCATCAGCCGTCTAGGGTCGCCCAAATGCCCCGTCGTTTTGCTCAGGGGCAAGGTGGGCAAAGTGCCCGTGCCGCCGCGATTCAAAAAAATGGTATTCGGGTCAGAATGACCGTTGAAGTGGCTCATGAGCCAATATCCTTTGATGCGATATGTTATAATGTCCAACATACCATGAAAAAAAAACACGGGTTCTTGATGTTTTCATTATTTACACATTTTTCAGAAATGGATGCCCATTATGAGCGATAAATACCCCACCGACCAACTCGACGGCGTGCCAGAGACAATGCTCATCCCGCTTTATGCGCGGGCGGTGGAAACCGCGCGCCCCGATGCCATCATCCAAGACCCACACGCGGTGGCCATGATGGCCCGCATTGACTACGACTTTAGCAAGTTCGACGATGCCCCCCTATCGGCGTTGGGCGTGGCTATCCGCACCGAAATTTTGGACGATTGGACGCGGCATTATCTGGCCGCCCACCCTGACGCGGTTGTGGTCAACTTGGGCGCGGGCTTGGATACGCGCTTCTTCCGCGTGGATGATGGGCGCGTCCGCTGGTATGAACTAGACCTGCCGCAGAGCATCGCCCTGCGCCGCCGCTTCTTGCAAGATAGCCCGCGCCACACCATGCTAGCCGCTTCTGCCCTAGACTTCGGCTGGATGGACCACATCGAAGCGCGCCCCCATACCCTCATCATAGCCGAAGGCTTGCTGATGTATTTTGATGAAGCCGACGTGCGCCGTTTGCTCCTCGCGCTGGCGGAGCGTTTCCGCGGTGGGGACGCTTTTATCGAGGTGGTGGGGGCCAGCCAAGCGGCCAAAAATCGGAGCGACGCGGTGGCCAAAACCAGCGCTCATTTCCGTTGGGGCATCCGCCACGCCGCCGACATCGCCGATTGGGACCCGCGCTTGCACTACGTTAACGACGTCTCTATCTACGACCGTCACGAGGCGCGTTGGCTATCCCTAGATGTGGCATGGCCCGCCCCGCTGTCCGCCTTACGCAATACCGTAGACCGCATTGTCCATCTCCAGTTCGCGCCGTGATAACCCAACTCGACATCCTCTACACCGAAAATATCGGCGGTGACCTCGACCTACTGCCGCCGTTGTATACCTTCATGCGCGACTTGGCGGCCCAACGCGGTTTGCACAAGCCGCTGTGGCTGGACTTGGGGCGCTCTTGCCTGCCGTCGGTGTGGCCCTGCGCCCTGACCGGGGGGCGCTCTACCTTGGTCGTGCTGGATGCCATGGGCTACCACGCCGCTAATGTCGTGGACGCGCTAGACCCGACCGCGCGCCCCAAGCTAGAACCACACGTCCGCATCGGCTTGGTGGATGCCGCCCATACGTGGGTTTACGATGTGCCCCCAGACCGCGACGAGGGCATCATCGCTTGCTGGCGACCCGCCGACGCCCCCCCGCGCCGCTTGCAAATCGTCCTCGACCCCGCCCCGCACACCCGCCTAGACGCTAATACCTTGTATTTGGCGAGCGTGCCTAAAGGGGTCGTGGGCATGGCCCGCCTGCTGGCCACCGACCCGCCGCGCCTGCTGACCGCCGAAACCCACCCCCTGCCGACCGCGACGCCTCCACATCCCGTCATCGTCGGCACGGTGGATTTTGTGCGGGCGGAAGCGCGCTATTACGCGCGCCAAGCTTAAAAAGGACCCGCGTAACCGCAAGCGCGCTTTACATGCCCTTCTGCCTTGCGGTAAACTTACCAAAACCAACATGACCGCAATAGCCTGTAGGAACTTCGCTTGAGCAGTTTTTCTAGCATCAATAAAATTCGTAACGCCGAAATCGGCGAGGATGGCTCTATCGCCCGCGATTTGCTCATCTTGGATGAACACGTCATCTTCCCCCATGTGTTAACGACCATCATCATCAACGACGAGACCGCCCGCGCCGCCGTGACCAACGCCCTAAAGACGGGGCAAACGCTCATCGCTGTAGCCCGCCGCGCCCCCGACCAAACGCCCAGCCTCGAATCGCTCTACCCTATCGGCGTTGAGGTGGCCATCGCCCCCCCGCCCAACGGACAGCACCCCATCACGGCGGTTGTCGCCCAAGGACGGCGGCGCGTCCACATCACCCAAATTGATGAAGACGGCGAGGGCTGGCGCGCCCACGCCCAACCCCTAGACGACCAGCCCATCGCCCCCGAACGGGCCGCCCCCCTGATGACCACGGCCGGCCACCTATTCCGCCAACGCGCCGAACTGAGCGCCACCGTGCCTAAAGAGGTCGCTGATTTCATCCTCGCGCTGGAAGACCCCGCCCAATTCTGCGACGCTATCGCCGCCACCTTCAGCCTGCCCCTGCCCGACCGCCAACACATCCTCGAACTGCTGGATGTCGAGGAACGCTTGCAACAAATCGCCTTCCTGCTGAGCAAAGAACTCAGCCTGCTAGAAGTGCGCGACGAAATCAATAGCCATATCGAACAAGAGCTAGCGCGCAACCAGCGCGAAATGTACCTGCGCGAACAGATGCGCGTCATCCAAACCGAGCTGGGCGAGCAAGACATCTTCCAGCAAGAGCTGAACGAACTGCGCGATAAAATCGCCAGCGCCCCGCTCAGCGATGCCGCCCGCGAACAAGCCATCAAGGAATTTTCGCGCTTGAGCATCATCCCGGCGATGGCGCCTGAAGTCGGCGTCATCCGTACTTATCTCGATTGGTTGCTGTCTATCCCGTGGCAAACCCAAAGCGAGGACAACCTCGCTTTAGACCATGCGGAAGCCACGCTAGACGCCGACCATTACGGCCTGCCCAAAATCAAAGACCGCATCCTCGAATATATCGCCGTCCGCAAGCTGGCCCCCGATAAGATGAAAAGCCCCATCTTATGCTTCGTCGGGCCGCCGGGGGTGGGCAAAACCTCGCTGGGCAAGAGCATCGCCAAAGCGCTAGGGCGGGAATTCATCCGCGTTAGCTTGGGCGGCCTGCGCGACGAAGCCGAAATCCGCGGCCACCGCCGTACCTACATCGGCGCTTTGCCCGGCCGCATCATCCAGACGATGCGCGGCGTCGGCGCTATCAACCCCGTGATGATGCTAGACGAAATCGACAAAATGAGCGCCGACTATCGCGGCGACCCCGCCGCCGCCCTGCTGGAAGTGCTCGACCCCGAACAGAATAACGCCTTCGTAGACCACTACCTAGAAGTGCCCTACGATTTGTCTAAAGTGCTGTTCATCACCACCGCCAACGACCTTTCCCCCCTCTCTCCCGCCCTCGAAGACCGCCTCGAAGTCATCGAGTTCAGCGGCTACACCGAGGAGGAGAAGGTACAAATCGCGCGGCGCTTTTTGCTCCCTAAGCAACTGGAAGCGCACGGCTTGGACGCTTACGGCATCCGCTTTGAAACCGATGCCCTGCTGGCCATCATCCGCGAATATACCTATGAATCGGGCGTGCGGAACTTAGAGCGGGAGATTGCCAGCGTCTGCCGCAAGTTGGCGCGTTTGGTGGCCCAAGGCAAAGCCTACCCCAAGCGCATCACCGCGCGGCAAGTCCAACGCGCGCTCGGCCCCGCTTATTACACCAGCGCCCGCGCCAACCAAACCCCCAGCGTGGGCGTCGTCACCGGTCTTGTCTGGACGCCCGCCGGGGGCGATATTCAAACAACCGAGGTCTCGGTCTTGCCCGGCAAGGGGTCGCTCCTGCTCACCGGCCAATTGGGGGAAGTCCTGCAGGAATCGGCCCAAGCGGCGCTCAGTTATGCCCGCTCCCGCGCCACCGATTTCCACATCCCCCATGATGACTTTGAAAATTATGATGTGCATATCCACCTGCCAGAAGGCGCTGTGCCCAAAGATGGCCCCTCCGCCGGCATCACGCTAGCGACGGCCATCCTCTCCGCCTTCACCGAATGCCCCGTACGGAGCGACTACGCCATGACCGGGGAAATCACCCTGCGCGGCAAGGTATTAGCGGTGGGTGGCATCAAGGAAAAGGTGCTGGCCGCCCGCCGTAATCGCATCCCGCATATCATCTTGCCGTCCGATAACCGTAAAGACATCGTGGATGTCCCCAAAGAGGCCCTCAAACATCTGCAGGTCACGTTCGTAGACGATATGCAAGCGGTTCTCGACCTCGTCTTGCTCCCGCCGCCACCCCAACGCAAGCGCGACCTCGAAAACCCCAAACGCGCCGACACCGAGGACGAGGCCCCGCCAAAAGCCACCGTAAAAGCCAAAAAGAAGAAGAAACGAGCTAAAGATGGACGCGCCAAGCCTTGATGTCGCCAAATTGCTGAAGCTGGGGCGCACCACCCATGCCGAATGGTTGGCGGCGGATGCTCCTATAGAAACCATCGCGGAAAGCATGGCCGCCATGGCCAACGGCGCGGGCGGGCTTATCCTCATCGGCGTAGAGGAGGGGCGCATCTGCGGTGTGGAAGACCCCGAAGCGGTGATGGACCGCGCGCTACAAGCCGCCCTGCTCATCGAACCTAAATTGGTCATCGCCCTACCGGACATCATCGCCGATGGCGATAAGCGCGCTATCAGCATTCATATTCCGGCCGGCCTGCCCCATATTTACGCCCTCGGCGGGCGCTACCTGCAACGGCGCGGCGTCCTGAATACCCCGCTGAAGCCGCTCGATTTGCGCTTGCTCATGCTCCAACGCGGCGAAATCAGCTTTGAAGCGCAAATCGCCCACGGCGCAACCCTGAATGACATCGATTGGGATAAAGTTGGCGCTTACGCTAAAAGTTTGCGCGGTCGCACGGACGCAAACACCGAAGCGCTCCTGCTACAACGCGGTTGCCTCGCCCGCGAAGGCGAGACCTTGCGCCCCACCAACGCCGGCATCTTGCTATTCGGCAAAGACCCGCAACGCTTCGTCCGCGGGGCGGAAATTACCGCGGTGCGCTTCGCCGGCGCTATCATGAGCGACACCTTCACCCGACAAGACATCATCGGCACCCTGCCCGACCAAATCCGCCGCGCAGAAACCTTCCTCATAGACCATTTGCGAAAAGAAGTGAAATTGCTCCACACCATGGAGCGCCAAGAGGTCTACGAATATCCCCTAGAGGCGGCGCGCGAATTGGTGGTTAACGCCGTAGCCCACCGCGATTATAGCATCGCCGGCGACGGTATCCGCTTGTACATCTTCAGCAATCGCATGGATGTTAACAGCCCCGGCGGCTTGGCCGGCCCCGTCACCGTGGCCAACATCAAGGATGAACGCTTCTCGCGCAATCCTATCATCGTCCAAGTGTTGGCAGACATGGGCTTTATCGAAAAATTGGGCTATGGCGTAGACCGCGTCATCGAATTGATGCGCCAATATCGCATGCGCGCCCCCGAATTCCACGAACGCGCCGGCGGCTTCCTCGTCACCTTATCCAAAGCGCCGCTAGAAGAAGCCCCCAAAACGCGCAAAAGCGAACCCGAACGCCCCCTGCCGGAATCGGGCTTCAACGGCGTTTATCAGGGTATCGCCGTCAACCCGCGCCAAGAAGCGGCTATCGCCCTCTTGCTACACAGCGACCAAAGCCGCGTGACCAATAGCGACTTACAGGGCTTATTCCCAGATGTGCATTCCGAGACCATCCGCCGCGACCTCGTGGATTTGGTCAACAAAAATATCTTGCTGAAGATGGGCGAAAAGCGCGGCTCGTATTACGTGTTGAACAAAGCGCTCGCGGCGACGGAAGCGACCGAATGAAGCGGGGTATTGTGGCGGCGCTCATCGGGGGGCTGTGCGCTTGCGCCCCACAGCCGACGCCCACGCCCACCACGGCGGCGGATTGCGGCGGTTATGCGCCGCCCGCGGGCCATAGTTGGCTGGTTTGCGCGCCCTTAGGGCAAGGGGCGTGGCTCTTGCAGACCTACCCCGCCGAACAACTCTATCTAGAAGGCCACGGCGCGGGCATCACCCTGAGCGGTACGATGGTCATTCAAACCGAGGCGGGGGCGCGCCGCTTCACCGTCCTAGAGGGGACGGCCGTCATCGCCGCCCCAGACACCACCCGCGTCTTGCGGGCGGGGGCCCAAATCGTCCTCGCCCAAACGTTGGGCGAACCCATCCCCTACGATACCGCCCTGCTCGATACGCTGGCCGCCAACCCCCCGCCGCGCCCTATCGCCTTCCCTAGCCCTATCGCCGCCCCGCCGTGGTATACGCCGCCCCCCAGCCCCACCGCCACCAGCGCCCCGCTACTGCTGACCAGCGCCGCTTTAGGGACGCCTATTCCGACACCATGCCACCCCCGCGACGATTGGAGCGCGCGCTATAGCGTGCGCGCGGGCGATACGCTATCGGGCATCGCGGCGCGCCACAACCTCTCTTTAGCCGAACTGCAAGCGGGTAATTGCCTCGATAACCCCAACCGCTTGAGCGTGGGGCTAGTGTTGCGCGTGCCCCCACAAACGCCGCCATCCCCCACGCCGCCGCCCACTGGCACCCCTAGCGCCATCGCCTACCGCGCCGATGATGAGCAACTGAGCGTCGGCGATTGCACCACCATTCGCTGGGATGTCTATAACGTTCAGGCCGTCTTTTTCGACGCCGAAGAAGTCCCCAGCCAAGCCAGCCGCGAGGTCTGCCCCGCCCAAACCACCACCTACACCCTAACCGTCATTTACCCCGACGCCAGCCAAAGCGCCCGCCAACTGACGATTACCGTACAAGGGCGCTGAAAAGGACACACGCCCTTAACATTAAAAAATATATAAATACGCGCTAGGTTGAACGATATGCGTTGTTTTATACTATAATCAACGTATTGGTAGCCATACAACTAGGACAAAATGCCATGGATTTGACCGGACACACTGTCGGCCAGTACGAGATACTAGGTGCAATTGCCAAAGGGGGCATGGCCACCGTCTACCGTGCCCGCCAAAAATCTATCGGAAGGGATGTTGCTATCAAAGTTTTGCCAGCCAGCATGACCCACGACGACACCTTCACCGAGCGCTTCTATCGCGAAGCAGAAGTCATCGCTAGTCTGCAACACCCGCATATCTTGCCGCTGTACGATTTTGGGCAGTACCAAGAAATACCCTATCTGGTGATGGCCTACCTCAGCGGGGGCACGCTCACCGACCGCATCAACGCCGGCCCGATGCCCGCTAGCGAAGCCTCGCGCATGTTGGGGCAAATCGCCGACGCGCTCCACTACGCCCACAGCAAAGGCATCATCCACCGCGACTTTAAGCCCGGCAATGTGCTATTGGATGAGCGCGGCAATACCTATCTGGCCGATTTTGGCTTGGCAAAAATCATCGAATCCGAAAGCAACATCACCGGCACATCTATTCTCGGCACGCCTACCTATATGGCCCCCGAACAATCGCAACCGGGGGAAGTCACCGCTTCGGTGGATATTTACGCCCTCGGCGTCACCCTCTTTCAGATGTTGACCGGGCGCGCCCCCTACGAGGCGGCTACGCCTATGGGGGTACTCATCGCCCACGTCACCCAGCCCATCCCCGATGTACTCATGTTGCGCCCGGACTTGTCGGAAGCCGTGCAATACGTCATCGAGCGGGCCATGGCCAAAGACCCGACCGCCCGCTACCAAACGGCGGTGGAGATGGCTAACGATTTGCGCTCGGTGGTGGAAGGCGGCGGGGCGGGCGCTATGCCCAGCGCGCCGGTAGAAATCGCCCCCGCCCTGCTGATGACCAACATGCTAGGGCATGTCATCTTCGTAGACCAGAATTGCTTGCGCTTGTTGCGGCGGCGGCACAACGAAGCCCGTAGCATCATCGGCAAACCCCTGCGCGAGGTGCTCGGCATCGAAGAAAATACCGTCCAGCAGTTGCTATCGGCCCTCGCCCGCGGCGGGCAGATCGGCGAGGCAGAAATGACCGTGCGCGATGCCCGCGGCGCGAACGTCAAGGTCATCATCAACGCCACCGCCACCAAAGACGAAAAAGGCAACTTCGTCGGCGCGGATATTGCCCTGCGCGGCCAGCGCGACCCCAATAAACCCGATTCCGGTAGCTTCGAGACTATCGAAGAACGCCTCGACACGCTGGAAGAATCCTACGTGCGCGATTATTTCATCGCCCAGATGACCAACCTGCTAGAGATGATGCTTCAATGGGGCGGCAAACGCACCGCCGCCAACCTCGCTAATGTCATCAACGAGACCGCACAGCGCAACGTGTGGCCCGTCGGCGTGGAGGGGGGCAATATCACCGTGCAATTGCGGAGCACCGACGCCGACATCTACCGCGCCTTGCTGGCTAAGGCGGTGGCTTATGCCGCGGGCATCATCGGCGCTAAAATTGTGGCTAAAGGCCTCGCCGATATAGACAAAAAGACCGACCCGGCCGTCTTGCAATTTGTGGACGAATTGGGCTTACGCGCTATATTTAAGGAACTGAAGTAGCCCCAAACCGACCCTTTAGTGCGGGACGGGGCCTTAAAAATAGGGGGTTTTTTCATGGATTACAGCACAGTGAACATCATTTTAGATTTCGTGCTCATCGCGGCATCCATCTGGATGATTTTTGTCGTGCGCGGCGTGGGCGGCCTCGTCGGGCGCACCCTGACCTTCGTCGTCATCGGCACGGTCATTTTGGGGGCGGCCCATCTCATCGCCACCTTTGGCACGTCGGTGCTAAAACTCGATGGCGGCTTGAATAACTTCATCCATCGTCTGGTAGTGTTGGGCGGCTTTTTGTTCTTGGTGTTCGGCTTCCGCCAGATTTCCGCCATGAAACGTTGAGCATGGACCACGCGGACCACGTCGCGCTCATCCAAGCGGGCATCGTCGGCGGGGTGTGGGCCGATTTTGGGGCGGGCGACGGCGCCTTCACCTTAGCGTTAGCCCACTGCCTGCCCCCCGATAGCACCATCTACGCGATAGATAAAGACGAAGGCGCGCTGACCCGCGGGGCGCGCCGTCTATCGTCCCAATTCCCCCACGTCCAAGCGCATAGTTACGTCGCCGATTTCACCCAACCGCTCGCTTTGCCGCCGCTCGATGGCGTGGTGATGGCCAATGCCTTACACTTCCTGCGCGATAAGCAACCGCTCTTGCGCCTGCTGTATGGCTATTTGCGCCGCGGCGGGCGGCTGGTGATAGTGGAATACGACGCCGAGTGCGGCAATCAGTGGGTACCTTACCCCTTCCGTTACCCCGAATGGGCGCGCATGGCGGCCGCGGCCGGCTTTACAGGCACGCGCCAACTGGCGACGCGCCCTAGCCGCTTCCTCGGCGGCTTTTATTCCGCCCTCACTTATCGCCCCCAATAAGGCCAAATAAGACCATCCTCTTTGGGTATCACCCGACCGAAGGCGCGCACGCCAAAACAGGCCGCACGCTGAAAAAATTTTCGCCAATATGCCCATTCGCCGATAAAATCCTCATAAATTCGTCAATTTTGACGAATTCATATCACTTGCTACCCCTTCCAAGATGTGCTATCCTCTGTTCTGGCTCGTTGCTATTTGGCCCAAGATGGCGTTATATATTGCGCTATCGGCCAAAAACAGAAGCGCCTACCTAAATATATACGTTTCAGGAGGACTAAGTAAATGAAACGCTTTATCCGATTTATGGCTTTGTGCGTCGTTTTGGCGCTAGCGCTCAGCCTTGTGGGCAACACGCTGGCCCAAGATATTAAGGTCTTGCGTACGGACATCGGCCCTAGCGATGTGCCCACGCTCGACCCCGCTATCGCCACCGACACCAGCTCCATTCAAATCATCCAATCCACCTATGTGGGCCTGACCACGCTCAATGAGGAGACCGTAGCGGTCGAACCGGGCATGGCCACCGAATGGACCTCCGTTGTCAACGACGATGGCACCGTCACCTACACCTTCACCCTGCTACAAGGTGTGCCGTGGGTGCGCTACAACACCGAGACGGGCGAGATAGAACAAGTGACGGATGAGAACGGCAACGTCCGTTTTGTCACCGCTAACGACTTCGTCTACGGCTGGAAGCGCACGCTCGACCCCGCGACCGCCGGTGAATACGCCTACGTGTTGGCGCCGCAAGTTGTGGGCGGCGAGGCCTTCAATAGTGGCGAAGGCACAGCCGATGATGTCGCTATCCGCGCGCTGGACGACTACACCCTAGAAATCACCGCCCCCGAAGAATTGGCCTTCAGCGTCAACATCTACGGTTTGTGGATGGCCATGCCGCAACCCCAATGGGCGATTGAAGAATTCGGCGAATTCTGGATTGAACCCGGCAACTTCCAATCTTTCGGCCCCTACACCGTGAAAGAATGGCCGCGCGGCGAGAGCATCACCATCATCAAGAACCCCTTCTGGCCTGGCACCGATAGCGTCCCACAAGCCAAAATTGACGAAGTGACCTTCTTCGTCCTCGACGAAACCACCGCCCTAGCCCAATACGAAGCCGGCGAACTCGATCGCACCGACACCGTGTCCGTGGCCGACCTGCCGCGCATCAAAGCGGACCCCACCCTCAGCCAAGAGCTGTTCATTGGCCCGCAATTGTGCACCTACTACGTCGGCATCAGCGCGGGCATCGCGCCGATGGATAACGTCCACCTGCGCCGCGCGCTATCCTACGCGGTTGACCGCGAAGACATCGTCAACAACATCACCCAGGGCGGACAACAACCCGCCGCGTGGTTCACCCATCCGGGCTTGAACGCCGCGCCCAAGCCAGAAACGCACCCCGACCTCGGTATCAGCTATGACCCCGACAAGGCGCGCGAAGAATTGGCTTTGGCTCTGGAAGAACTGGGACTGGGCGATGCCAGCGAACTGCCGCCCATCACCTACCTGTTCAACACCTCCTCCGCGCATCAAGCGATTGGCGAAGCGTTGCAAGCGATGTGGGCCGATGAATTGGGCGTCCAAGTTGAATTGACCAACCAAGAATTCGCTACCTACCTCGACCAACGCGGGACCTTCCCCATCTGGCGCGCGGGCTGGTGCCAAGACTACCCCGATGCCCACAACTTCGCTTACGATGTCTTCCGTAGCGATTCGCAATTCAACGATGGCGGCTTCAATAGCCCCGAATACGACGCGCTGGTAGACCAAGCCAAGAGCGAACCCGACCTCGCCACCCGCACCGAACTCTACGCCCAAGCCGAACAAATCTTGTCGGTGGATGTGGTGGGCATGATTCCCATCTACTGGTATTCCAGCAACGAAATGACCAAACCCTACGTGGAGCGCACCTACGCCGTCACCGGCAACCAACGCTTCGAGAAATGGGACATCAACCGCTAAAAGCGGGCTTTGGGGCGCCTGTTTATGGGCCCAGGGCAACTTTTTTCACAGGGGCGAGCCGATGTGCCCGCCCCTGTTCCTTTTCCCCGTCCCGCGCATGAGCCGCTGACCCAAGCGCGGCCAAAAAGATGGATGCAAAAGTGACAGTAATTTGTTATCTTCTTTTAATATGGCTTCCCTATAACCATTTTAAGGCTGGCTATAGGCAAACGGCGACGCCTAAACGATAGTAGATAATCGCCCAAACGCCCGCTCGGCGCCGCGCCATAGCGTCGGTGAAGCTGATATAGTTGGAGTATAAGCGTATGGCTGTATTTATTTTTCGTCGTTTTATATGGATGTTATTGGTGATGTTCCTCGTCTCGGTGGTCACCTTCGCGCTGATGCACGCCGTGCCGGGGGGGCCTTTCTCCCGCGAGAAAGAAGTGCCGCCGCAAATTTTGGCCGCTCTAGAAGCGAAATATAATCTAGATGCCCCTCTCGTCCAACAATACACGGACTATATGTCGGCTATCATCTTCCCACGCATCACCGACCCCACCTTCAAACGCACCCCGCTAGAAGATTATTTGGTCAATATCAACTTGCCAGATGGTTACGCTTTCCGCTGGATGAACTTTGGCCCCTCCTTCCGCGAGCGCAACCGCACCGTCAGTAGCATGATAGCTTTTCACCTGCCCAACTCCGCCCAATTGGGCTTGGCGGCGCTGGCGGTGGCTTTGGTGATTGGCATACCCGCGGGCATCATCTCCGCGTTGCGGCGCAACACCGCTTACGACTATATCGGTATGGGCATCGCCATCATCGGCGTCTCTATCCCCACCATCATCAGCGGCCCGCTCTTGCAATATATCTTCGGCGTCAACCTGAAGATATTGCCCATCTCTGGCTGGGGGACATGGCAACACCTCATCTTGCCGGCCTTCGCTTTGGGCTTCACCGAATCGGCGCTCATCGCCCGCCTGACGCGGGCCAGCCTGCTCCAAGTCCTGCACGAGGACTATATCCGCACCGCGCGCTCTAAAGGCCTGCGAGAGCGTTACGTCATCCGCTTGCACGCCCTCAAAAATGCGCTCATCCCGGTGGCGACGGTCTTAGGGCCCTTGGTGGCCTTCCTCGTCACGGGGTCTTTCGTCATCGAGCGGGTTTTTGGTGTGCCCGGCATCGGCGAAGCCTTCATCACCAGCATCAGCAACCGCGATTATCCGCTGATTATGGGCATGGTCTTATTGTTCGCCTTTTTCCTCGTGGTCGCCAATACCTTCGTAGACATCGTCTATGCATGGCTCGACCCGCGCATTCGTTATGATTAAGGAGCAACCCTATGGCGACTGTTGAAAGCAAAAAAGTAGCGGGGCCGGTGGTCAAGCTAGAATCCGCACAAAAAGGGGAAAGTTTGTGGAGCGATGCATGGCGGCGTCTCATCCGCAATCGCGCGGCCATGCTCGGCTTAATCATCATCATTGCCAATATCTTCATCGCCATCTTCGCCCCCCTCATCGCCCCTTACCCTTTTGATTTGCAGAACCGTAACTACAACAATAGCGCCCCCGCATGGGTGATGAGTATGTTCCCCATCTTGCGCCCGCGTGACGAAGAATGGCGCTTGAGCGGCGGCGACGCCCTGGTGGAAAATGGGCAAAAGGTCAAAGAGGGCGATGTGCTCGCCCAAAACGTCGGCCGCAATGCCGAAACGATCTACGCCAACATGGACGGCACGGTATTTCTCGATGATTCGCGGCTGGCGCTGACGCCGGTTGAAATTTTTGAAGCGCCCATCCCCAACAATTGGAAGGTGGAGGTCACCAACGGCCAAATCATCCCACCGGGCACGGTCATCCTATCGGAAAATGGCGGCTTGGGCACGGTGCAAGCGACCGTCGGCGGCGAAGTCTATGTCTTTGAAGACCGCGTGCTGGTGCGCCCGGCCAATTCCGGTTACGTCGCGCTCAAGAACGAATACCCCATGGGCACGGATTACGTGGGGCGCGACTTGTTCAGCCGCATCATTTATGGGGCGCGCGTCTCGCTACTGGTGGCTTTCGTCGGGCCGCTGGTCAGCTTTTTGGTGGGCTTGCCTTTCGGCCTCGTCTCTGGCTTTGTGGGGGGGCGCGTGGATAACCTGATGATGCGCTTTGTAGACCTGATGTACGCTTTCCCTACCATTTTGCTCATCATCCTGTTCATGGCCCTGTTCCGCACCAGTTTCGCCTCTTACGAGGAGGGCACGCTAGCGGCCACCTTGGGGCAGATAGACCGCGCATCGGGGGGCATGTTCTTCATCTTCATTGGCGTAGGGCTGACGTCGTGGATGCAATTGGCGCGGCTGGTGCGCGGGCAAGTGCTATCGGTGCGGGAAAAAGAATTCGTCACCGCCGCGCGCTCTTTAGGCTCGCGCAATAATGTAATCATGTGGAAGCATATTCTGCCCAACATTCTGGGCCCTATCATCGTATCGGAGACCTTGGCAATACCGGTTTACATCCGTTACGAGGCTTTCCTCAGCTTTATCGGCCTCGGCGTCAACCCGCCGACGCCCAGCTGGGGGAGCATGATTTCTGATGGGGCGCGCTCGATAGCCTCTTACCCGCATCAGGCGCTCTTCCCGGCGCTGGCGTTGTTCCTCATCATGTTCGCCTTCAACTTCTTGGGCGATGGCCTGCGCGACGCCCTAGACCCGCGGATGCGCGGCGTAGATTGATGAGCCAACAGCGAGGGGCGGGCGTATCGTTCGCCCCTTTTCGGCTCAATCCCCTACGTTCTCCACCAAGAAAAAGCTATCCGCGCTCAGGTCGGCGATGATGCGCGCGCCTTCCACAAATAGGCCCGTGCCCTCGGTGGCGATGCGTCCATCCGGCAGATAAATCGCCCCACGGGCGTAATGCTTGCGCCCCTCGGCGCGCTCCCAATGCCCGCGCACGAGGATTTCTACCCCCAACGGCACCGGCTGGCGATAATTGATGTTGAGGTTGGCCGCTAAAATTTTGCGCCCCCGCACCATCACCGCCGCGCCCATCACTTCATCGAGGAGCGAAGCCAATACGCCACCGTGGACGTGACCGGGCGGACCCCCTTGTTCCGCCTGCAAGGCCAACCGCGTGAACACCGTATCATCTGGCTCTACCCACATCTGGAAGCCCAACCATTGCGAAAATTGAGAGGTCTTGTGGATACGTCGCAAAGCGCCCATGTCTATCCTTCAATCGTCTAGCGCGTCAAAGACTTTAGGGGCGATAAGCCATACCAGCTCGCCATGATGCGCCCCCGGTTCGGGGATGTCTATACGGGCGAGCCCGCCTTTCTTCATGTCTACCATGGCCCCCGTCATGGCCCGCACAATGTCGCTGAGGCTGGGGTTATGCCCTACGAACATCACGTTCTGGTGCGGCTGGAGCACAGCGGTCAGACGGGCCACATCGGCCACATTGAAACTGAAGTTCAGCTCCTCGCGCACCTCCACCGCCAGCCCCAAAGCTCGCGCCACAATTTTTGCGGTGCTATGCGCCCGCAGACGGGGACTGCTATACAAGCGCGATACCCCCAAATCCAGACGCCGCAACACATCGGCGGCGCGCTTCATACGTTCTTCGCCGCGCGCTGTCAAAGGGCGATCGTGGTCGGTGGGCGCGTCGTAGCTCGCCTCTGCGTGTCGTACAAAATATAGCTTCATCTCATCTCCTCAGCTTGACGCCCTACAGTTTACCGCAGAATCGCGCCATAGGGTTATAGCAAACTGTACTTTAATCATGGACGCGCCCACATTTGACAAGCCGCCCCGCGCGCAGGACAATGAACCCTATATCCGCTATTCACCAAGGGAGGACATCCGATGTCTTCGCCGCACCTCATCCGCCCAGACATCGCTTATCGGGCGAGCTTCATCACTGCCGAGCGCGAATTTGAAGCCGAAGGCCGCCGCCCAGATTGGAACTTCGACGTATTGGAAACCGACTTCGCCGAATATGTGGCCACCCAACACGCCCGCGAGACAGACCCCCTGCCGGGCTTCGTGCCAGAGACTATCTTTTGGTTGGTGCAGGGAGAACTATATATCGGCAAACTGGGTTTACGCCACCACCTCAACGAGCATCTCTTGCGCTTTGGCGGGCACATCGGTTACGAAATCCGCCCCAGCGAGCGCCGCAAGGGCTATGGGCGGCTCATTTGCCAATTGGGGCTGGCGGAGGCGCGCCGTTTGGGCCTCCGCCAAGCGCTCATCACCTGCGATGACGACAACATCGGCTCTTACAAAATCATTGAAGCCAATGGCGGCGTCCTCCACGACAAAGTAGATAATAACCGCCACGTCCTCACGCGGCGCTATTGGGTGGCTCTGGACTAGCCAAGGCTTGCCGCGCCTCCGAGAAGATAGCCCGCGCCGTCGCTTTATCCTCCGCGCCCACCAAGCGGGCGGCAATTTCAAAAGCGAGCTCGTGCGGCAGGTGATGCACCGCGAAAGGGCGCGCGGGCGTTTTGCCCCAACGCTTGAGCGCGAAACGCTCCCAATGGAGCAATTCTTCGTGCGCCGCTTTGGCCGCGGGCGGCGGCGCTTCTTCCGTGGGCACGGCGGGGGGCGCATCGGGCGCTAGGGGCGCGCTCGGCGGCCTATCGCCCCACGGCATCGGCGGTAAATGATAATAGCGCTCGCGTAGCTCGTTGATGCTCAGGAGCGGGTAAGCGGCGCGGATGTCGGCGATGCGCGCTTGGGCATCGGTGGGGCGGATGTCCTCGAAGACGGCGACATGGCGACCGGGGTAAAAGGGCAATAGCTCCCCCGTGATTTTTTGGGCGATGCGAACCAACTTCGGCCACAAGGTGCGCTCGATAAATTGCCGCTCTGCCACTTTGGCGTTAGCTTCGGTGGCGTTCTCGCTGACCAACCCGACGGGGATACCAAAGATATTCAGGATTTCATCGCGCTGGGCCAGCCGCCCTTTCAAAAAGTCTAGCTCGGTGTGGTTCAGCCCGATATTCTGCCATTCCACCGCGCCCCCACGCAAAAAGGCCGTGCGTCGTTGCGCCCCGCCGTAGCTCTGCCGCCATTCGCGCTTCATCCGCTCGAAGTCGCTATCCGAAATCGCCTCCCGCACGGTGACGATGCCAGCCGGGACGCCATTATCTTTGCTGAACGTGTTCCGATTCCATTCAGCCATAGCGCGGTCGGTGTGGGCGGCCAGCCGCGCCGCCTCCAGCGCCGATAGCCCGTAATAATCGTCCGCGGGGTGCCAACGGCGGAAATGCACCACCTCCACCGCCTCTAACGGGATGGACTGACCAGCGATGTGATACACATAGCCGCGCACCAGATGGGCCGGGTCGGGTACGATGGTGACGCGGTCAGGGCGCAGGGGCCAAATCTCCGCCGGCCGCCCTTGCCCATCCCCCGCCAAAAACCAATAGGCGTTGCCGCTCAGCTCCAACGCGCCTAAGGTCTGCTCCAACAGTTCAAAGCGGCTCATCAGCGGGTTAGGCGCGTCTAACAAATCTTCCAGCGGATGGCGGATGACCTCGATACGCCGCTCGCCATCGAGGCGCAACACCTTCAGGGGGACGAGCGCCCCCGCCTCCGCGATGCGGTTCACCGCCAGATACACCCACGGCGATTGCTGGTACAGGCGGCTATAGGCCGCGCGCAGGCCCACATCGGGGCCGGCGAAGTGCTGATGCAGGGCCACCGCCTCCAGATGCGGCGCGGACGGGCGCAACCGCGCGCGCGACGGGCGCAAACGGGCGAATAAAGCGTTGAACATGGTCTCCTCCTCTTGATTTTAGGTAGCGCAAAGCCTTCACCTCAGCGCCTTTCGGCTTGGTCGCCGTGGAAAGCGTGGGGGGCGCATGGGGGCGGCGCAAAAAATTGCATTTTGCCGCCACAAAATCGTTTTTCTGGTACAATTACGGCACATAAATTGATGAAGCAGGATTAACGAGCAATGGGCGTAGATGTCATCGGCGTGATTATCGGTATTGTGATGGGTTGTGTGGCTACGGCCGCCGCGCTCATCTACCTACGCCGAGAATCCCCACAAAACGACGAGCTATTGCAATATCGCGCCCTTTTCGACCGCACCAACGACGCCGTCTTCATCATCAGCACCGAGGGTATCATCCTCGCCGTCAACCGTCGCGCCTGCGATCTGCTGGGTTATAGCCCCGAAGAACTCGTCGGACAGCGCACCACCCGCTTCATGCGGCCAGAAGAAGAACGCAATAGCACCGTGCGCCTAAAGGCCATCTTGGATGATGGCGCAGTGCCCCTATACGAGCGCGTCTTCATCCACAAAGACGGGCACGAAATTTATACCGAGGTCAACGCCGCCCTCGTCCGCAACCCCGATGGCACGCCGCACCACGTGCAAAGCATCGTCCGCGACATCAGCGAGCGTAAACGCATCGAATCCGCCTTGCGCGCCAGCGAAGCCACCTACCGCACCGTTATCAACGTCCTGCGCGAAGGTATCATCGTCTACGACGGCGGCGGCAACGTCATCACCTGCAATATCGCCGCTACGCGCATCTTGGGGCTGACCAGCGAACAAATCATGGTCAAAGCGCCGCGACCCCAAGGCTGGCAAACCCTGCGCGAGGATGGCACGCCCTTCCCCCCCTCAGAATACCCGGCGATGATAACCCTGAAAAACGGCGAACCGCAACGCGACGTGGTCATGCGCGTGGTCAAAAGCGATAATGCCGAAGTGTGGATTAACATTAACACCCAACCGATGTACGACGAAAAGGCCAACCTTGACGGCGTGGCTGTCTCCTTCTCCGACATCACCGAAACGCGCGCGCAAACGCGCGCCCTGCGCCAGCGCGCCGAACAACTGTCCATCCTTCAACAAATCGATGAAGAAATCGTGGGCAAACTGAGCATTGACCATGTGCTGATGGTCGCCCTAGACGCCGCCCTACGCCTGAGCAACGCCCAAGCGGGCTTTGTGGCGCTCACCGAGGGCGAAGAAGTCATCGTCCGCAAGTACGTAGGCCCCTATAAACGCAATATCATCGGCACAGTCCTACGGCCAGATTTAGGCGTCGTCGGGCGCATCTTAATCAACCAAGAGCCGGAATTGGTGCGCGATGTCCATAGCGACCCCGATTATTACGCCGACTTGCCCCAAACCCGCGCCCTGATGGGCTTTCCGCTCATCGGGCGGCAATATCAATTCGCCGGCCTCTTGCTCTTGGAGAGCTTTTTAGACGATAACTTCAACCAAGAGGTGTTCGACTTCATCAAACTGCTGGCTAACCGCATCGCCATCGCCCTAGAAAACGCCCAGCTCTACGACCAACTCAACCACCAGCTCAAAGAGACCCGCGCCCTTTACGAACAAGTCAGCGGGCTGGAACAACTCAAAACCGATATGATACGCATCGCCAGCCACGACCTCCGCAACCCCCTAGGGGTGCTCATCGGCTATATCACCTTGTTGGAGCTAGAAGCAGAGCGGCTACCGCCAGAGGCTAAAGATTATATCGCCGCTATGCAACGTTCCGCCAACCGCATGAACAACATCCTAGAGGACATCCTCTCGCTAGAGCGCATCGAACAGATGGCCCGCGAGACCGGCGGCAAGCCCTTCGATTTATACGCCATCGTGGAAAAAGCCGCCGACGAATACCGCCCCCAAGCCGAACGAAAGGGACAGCGCTTCGCCCTCTGCCTGCCGACCCATAAACCGGTCAACGTCCACGGCGATAGCTCCCAAATCTACGAAGCGGTCACCAATCTCATCAGCAACGCCATTAAATACACCCCCGAAGGCGGCGCTATCGAGGTAGACCTAGCCGTCAACGAGCTGAAGACGCGCTTCACCGTGCGCGATAACGGCTACGGCATCCCACAGGCCCAACAACAAAAATTGTTCCAACCCTTCTTCCGCGCCAAAACCGAGGAAACGAAGCTCATCGAAGGCACCGGCTTAGGCCTGCACCTCGTCAAAAATATCATCGAGCGGCATCGCGGCCACATGATTTTTGAGAGCGTCTATGGGCAAGGGAGCACCTTTGGGTTTGAACTGCCACTGACGACCACCCGTGATGCCAGCGTATAGCTTATGCCAACAGCGCCGCATCCTAAACCGCTTTTCGGTGTTCCCTATAGGGATAACACCCCCACCCCGACGCCATTTTCATAGCAAAACTTCATCTAGCGATTTGGCAAGGGTGCTACAATAAATAGGTAAACGTTTAACGAGTGATGGAAGCGCCTCCTATCATGTCGGATCAAACCACCTCTTCTACTTATGAGCGTTTGTTGTTAGCGGCGGGCTATGTCATCGTCACTTGCGACGCTAAAGGGCGCATCGTCGCCCTCGGCGGCGATGTGGGGGGCCTCGTCGGGCAGGACGCCGCGGACCTTTTGGGGATGCGTTACGACCGCTTTCTACCCCGCGAATGGGCGCAAACCTTGCGCGCCCGCTACAAAGCCCAAATCGCTGATTGTCAACCGATGGCCCGCTACGATTTTCCCATCCTCACCCACAGCGGCCCGCGTTGGGTTGAACATACGCTCTTAATCGAATACGACGCCGAGGGCGCGGCACAGCAATTCCACGCCATCTTACGCCCCTACGATGACCCGCCACCAGCGACCGGCCGCGCCTTGCTGACCAGTGACAAACGTTACCGCACCTTGCTAAAAGCCATCCCCGACTTGTTGCTAGTGGTCAACCGCGACGGCGTTTATCTCGATTATCATTTAGGCGACCGCCACACGATGCCCCTGTCTCATGAGCAGTTGCACAGCATACTAGGCGCACAACTGAGCGAGGCCGCCCTACCGCCCGACCTCATCATCGCGATGCGCGACGCCATCGGGCGCGCTCTGCAAGCGCGCGAGGTGGTGACGTTGGAGTATGTGACGCACCTAAACGGCGAGGACATCTTGCTAGATGTGCGCGCTATCGCCGTAGCCGAAGACGAAGCGTTGGTCATCATCCGCAATGCCAGCGAATTCAAACGCATTGAAGACGAACTGCGCCGCCATATCGAAGACCTCACCGTGTTGTACCAAATCGAAGAAGAATTATCCGAACGGCTGAGCATCCAGTACGTCTTAGGTATGGCTCTAGATGCCGCTATGCGCCTGAGCGCGGCCAACAGCGGCTTCATCGCCCTGCTAGAAGATGGCCAATTGCGGCTCGCGCATATCCTCGGCTTCTACGTGCGCGAAGAAGTGGAAGTCGCCCTCAAAAATAACCATCCGCTCATCGCCGAGGTGGTCGCCGACCAAAAAGCGCGCTTCATCCCGCGCGTGGCAGAAAATCCTAAATATATCCCGCTTTTGCCCCAAACCCGCGCCCTGATGCTCATCCCCCTCGTCTCCCAAGACCGCCTCATCGGCATCATCAACCTAGAAACCCCGCACGAGAACTTCTTCACCCAAGACGCCTTCGAGTTCTTGCGCTTGGCCACCAACCGTATTGCCGTCGCTATCGAAAACTCGCGCCTGCACAAACAAACCGAAGGGCAACTAATTGAACTCAAACGCCTTTACGAACAGGTGCGCCGCCTCGAACAGCTCAAAACCGATATGATACGCATCGCCAGCCACGACCTCCGCAATCCTCTAGCGGCCATTTTAGGCTTTCTGGAGCTGTTGCAATTGGAAATCGGCCCCCAATTGCCCACGGTGCAAAGGGAACGCCTGAAGGCCATCGAAGATGCCGCGCGGCGCATGCAAAAAATCACCGCCGACATCCTATCGCTAGAGCGCATCGAACAGGCGGGACAAGATAACACCATGCAACCCTTCGACTTGGGGCAATTGGCGCGGCGCACGGTCGAAGAACAGCGCGCATCCGCCCAATTGCGCCAACAGCGCCTCAGCGTAGAGCTTGGAGAAGGGCCGTTGCGCGTCATCGGCGACCCCGTGCAACTGCACGAAGCCATCGCTAACCTCGTCGCCAATGCCATCAAATATACGCCTGATGGCGGCCATATCCGCGTGACGGTGGCGCGCACCCCCGACCAAACTATCGCCCTCCGCGTGATAGACGATGGTTACGGCGTGCCAGAAGGGCAACAAGGGCGCTTATTCCAGCCTTTTTTCCGCGCCAAAACCAAAGAGACAAAGCACATCGAAGGCACGGGCCTAGGCCTGCATCTCGTCAAAAATATCATCGAGCGGCACAACGGGCGTATGTTCTTCCAAAGCGTCTATGGGCAGGGTAGCACCTTCGGCTTCGACTTGCCGACGCTGATATAAGTTGGGCGGGGTCGGGGCGCTTTAGTCATCCCCCGCCGCATGCGCGCGCGGGGAGGGGCGTTCGGGGATGTCGTCCAGCAAGCCGCCATGGGCCATCGCCACCAAATCGGCGCGCGTCAGGCGTTCGCCAGCCAATAAGCGCGGCAGAATCCAATCTATGACGTTGACCTTGGGCGATTTGATGCACCCCGGCGCGCCCACCACCGGCATATCCCCCAGATAACCCAACATCAGCAAACTGCCCGGATCGACCGGCGCGCCGAAATGGGCGACACTGCCCCCCGCCGCGCGCAGGGCCTGCGGCACGACATCTTCACGGTCAATGATGGCCGATACCCCCGCCACCAGCACGAGGTCGCGCCCGGCCGCCTTCTGCTGGCGGAGCGCTTGGGCTAGCGGGGCGATGTCGTGCGCGACGTAGACCGTCTCGGCTAGGGCGCTATGGAGCGCTTCCACCCGACCCCGCACGGGCGGCACAAAAGACCCTAACAAAGCGTCGCGCGCCGCTTCTGGGCCCGATACAACCAGCCCCACCGCCCGCGTCTGCAAGGGGCGCACCCATAGCACCGGCCCCGACGCCCGCGCGATAGCCTCTACATCTATCACCCTATCGGCCGCCACGCCGAAAGGGATAATTTTCACCAAGGCCAATAAATCGCCAGGGCGCACGAGGGTATAGGCCCGCAAGCTGGCGATGGTGATACCTTCGTCAATGTTGTTCACCTTTTCCAACAGCGGCACATTGATATACAGCGGCCCCATGACCTCGGCGGTGAGGTTGGCGCGCCCCACGCCGGGCGCTTTGGCGCGGACGCCCGCGCCGGCCAGCGCTTCGCCCACGCGCCGCGCCGCCTCGTCTTCGTGCAGGTCGGTTTCTTCCAGCATGGCCACCATCACCCGCTCGTGGCCGCCCTCCCGTAGCGCCTCCACATCCGCCGCGCTCAAGCGACGCCCTTTGCCGAATAGCTTACGCCCATCGGACGCCAGCACGGTATGCGCCAGAATGTGGCCGGCCGCTTGGGCGAGGGGCACAGTGCCGAACTTCATCGGCGCGCCTCCTGCTCGGCGGGCGATTGCGCGCGGTTGCGGACGCCGATAATTTCCGCCATGATGCTGAGCGCAATCTCTGCTGGCGTTTGCGCTTCGATGTCTACCCCTATCGGCGTGCGGATGCGTTCGATGAGCGCGTCCGATAGCCCCGCTTGGCGCAGGCGGGCCACGCGGGCAACATGCGTCTTGCGGCTACTGAGCACCCCGACATAGGGCGCGGGCGAGGGTAGGGCCGTGAGCAGGGCTTTATCGTCAATCTTGGGGTCGTGGGTCAACACGGCGATATAGGTATCGGCATCGAGGCCCAATTGCGGCAGGGCTTTATCGGGGTAACTATCGAGGATAGCTTCCACCTCTGGGAAGCGCTCAGGGCTGGCGAAAACCCCGCGCGGGTCCACCAACGAGACCCGAAAGCCCAACGCCCGCGCGAAGGCCTGCAAGGGCTGGGCCACGTGCACCCCGCCAATGATGATGAGATGCGGCCGCCGCCGTTGTACATCGGCGAAGATGAGCCGCCCCCCCAGCTCGGCCAAGCGCGGCGCGCGATATTGGCCGGCCGCCGCCACAGCGCTAGCGAGATGCGGCGCGCCGTCCGTCGCGTAGCGCACCGCGCCCGCAACGTCTATTAGCGCTTTGTGCCCGGCGTCCGCACCCTCCACAACGATAAAAGTTGTGATGGGGTCGTCGCGGCGGGCGCAATCGGCGGCAACCCGCCACCATGCCGTATCTAACGGCTCTACAAAGATGCTGATTTTGCCGCCACAGGTCAACCCCACTTCCCACGCGGTATCATCGCTGACGCCGTATTTCAGCCAGCGCGGGCGGCCATCTTTCAGCGCGGCTAGCGCTTCTTCCACCACGGCCGTCTCCACACACCCCCCGCTGACCGAGCCGCTCATGGTCATATCGGCGCGCACGGCCATCTTGGCCCCGGCCCGCCGTGGCGCAGACCCCCACGTCTCTACTACCGTAGCGAGCGCGACGCGATGACCCGCGCCCAGCCACTGGTCTACAGTGTACAAAATATCTAGCATAGCGTCCTTCCATCCTTCCTTTAATACCCTTCAAGCCCTATGTGTGGGCTGTGGGGCGCGCCGTCCCCAATGCACAGCCCCCAAAGCGCGCACAATCATCTCTAGGTTCGCCAGATTGCGGATGGGCAAAAAATCGTCCACGTAAGGGAGCATCGCTTGCGCGCCGCGGGTCAGGGGTTGGTAATCCGGCGCGTCGAGGAGCGGGTTCAGCCACAACAGGCGGTGACAACTGCGTTGCAAGCGCGCCATCTCGGTTTGTAGCAGGTCGGCATCGCCGCGGTCCCAGCCATCGCTTATCAGCATGACCAGCGCGCCACGCCCCAACACCCGCCGCGCCCAGCGATAGTTAAAGTGCCGCAGGGCTTCGCCGGTCTTGGTGCCGCCCCCCCAATCGCGCACCCGTTGCCCCACCTCTTTCAGCGCCACATCCACCGATTTATGGCGGATGGGATGCGTGATATAGCTCAGCTCGGTGCTATAGACGAAAGCTTCCACTTGATACAAGTAATTGGCCAAGATGTGGACGAAGTGCAATAGCACGCGCGTATAGCGTTCCATGCTCCCGCTAATATCGCACAACAACACCAGCGGGCGCGGTTTGGCGCGCCGTCGTCGGGTGGGCATGGCCAGCGGTTCGCCCAGATAGCGCATATTCTGGCGGAAGGCGCGGCGCGGGTCGGGGGTGTGGCCGCCGCCACGCTGGTAACGGCGCGTGCGCCGCAGGCCCAAAGCCCGCGGCATCTGCGCCACCACCGCCTTAGCCTGCTCCAACTCCTCGCCGCTCATCAGGGCAAAATCCTTGTGACGCAAGGCGCTTTGGGCGCTGAAGGTGGGCACGATAGCCAACCAGGCGGGGTCAAAGTGCCCGTCGTCGCTATTGTCCTCGTCATTCGGCGCGCTCCCCATAGGCGGCAAGAACTGCGTCTTGCGCTGGTAGCGTTGCTCGCCCATCGAGCGTACATCTATCGTGGTATAGCCTTCGTTGGGGCGGCGCCAAAATAGCTTGAACGCTTCGTCAAAGAGCGCCAAATCGCGCTGACGGCTGACCAAGACGGCGCGCAACGTGTGGTAAACATCCTGCTTGCGGGCCAAACCCACATATTCCAGCGCCCGCGCCGCATCTATCATGCGTTCGGGGTCTATGGCCAGCCCTAGGCCCTTGCACAAGCGCCCGAAAAGCAACAGATTATGGAGCAATTGCCCGCCATCATAGGGGTAGGGGGCTTCTTCGGGGCCGAGATAAACCCCTTTTATAGGACGGTCGCCGTCCATGCGCGTCATCCTTTCGCCAAATTGGCCTGCAACTTCGCGCGTTCAAAGATGCCGCTCAGCGTCTCCGGCGTGAATAGCCGTATATCATCCTGATATTTGAGGATGACGCCCAACGTATCGGCCACCACCTCCAGCGTCAGCGCTTGCTGGTCTAGGGCGATGACGGCCGAGGTCCAATCGAGCGTTTCGGCGATGCCCGGCGCTTTGAATAACTCCATACGGCGCATCTCTTGGATGAAGGCGGTGATTTGGCGCGCGAGCATCGGCTCGACATCGGGCGCTTTGGCCCGCACGATGGCCAGCTCTTTGGCGAAATCGGGATATTCTATCCAATAATATAAACACCGCCGCTTGAGCGCGTCGTGCACCTCGCGCGTGCGGTTAGAGGTGACGATGACGATAGGCGGGGTGGCCGCTTGGATAGTGCCCAGTTCGGGTATCGTCACCTGAAAGTCGGAGAGCAACTCCAGCAAAAAAGCCTCGAACTCCTCATCAGCGCGGTCTATCTCGTCAATGAGCAGGACGGGGGGGCGGCCATCGGCGCTCGCTTCCACCGCGCGCAAGAGCGGGCGGGCCAGCAAAAACCCCCGCGAGAATAACTCCGCTTCCATCTGGGCGCGGTCGGCCCCGGCGGCTTCTAGCAAGCGTAAATGCAACATCTGCGCGGCATAATTCCATTCGTATAATGCGGTGTTGGCGTCTAGCCCCTCGTAACATTGCAGACGAATGAGGGGGGTATCGAGGATGCGCGCCAACACTTTGGCAATTTCGGTCTTGCCGACGCCGGCTTCTCCTTCTAAGAAAAGGGGTTTGTGCAATTTGAGGGCGAGGAAGATAGCGGTTGTCAATCCGCGCTCGGCGATATACTGTTGCTCCGCCAACGCATGGCGCAGGGTGTCTAGCGTGTTTATCATACCAATAAAAGTCCCATCCCTAGTGTTATCATAAAGCGGGCGCACCTATCAGCGCGCCCGAACACATCCTCACTGCGGTTGCCCCCGTCGGGTACAGCATCAGCGCGCACGGCGCGCCGCTGTAGCGCTAGACGGTGGCCATCTGGACGGCCCGCTTCAAATAGACGCCGGCCATCGCTTGACGGTAGGCTTCGGGGTAGGCTACATCGCCGGTCAGCCAATCGGCGATGTCTTTAGAGACGCCTTGGGCGGCGGCCTCGAGCGCGGCGGCCTCGAGCTTAGAGCCGGCCAACGCCGCTTCGGCGCTCGGGGAGCGCACCGCTTTCACGGTCGCCCCGCCCACGGCCACCCGCGCCGCTTGGCACGTATCGCCGCTCATCTGCAGGGCCACGCACACCCCCACCACCGCATAACGCGAGGCCGGATGCGCGAATTTGGCGTATGCCGATTTCATCCCGCTATGGTTGGCGATTTCTACACCGGTCACCATCTCGTCCGCCCCTAGGGCGGTGGTGTACAAATCCACGAAGAAATCGCCCGCCTTCACCGTGCGCGTCCCATTTTTGCCTTGTATGTGGATGGTGGCATCGTAAGCCAATAGCACCGTGGGCGGGTCGCTAGCGGGGTCGGCGTGGGCGATGTTGCCGCCGATAGTGCCGAAGTTGCGTACCGCTTGGTCGCCGATGCGCCCCGCGGCGTCGGCCAGCGCCGGCGCGTATTGGCGCACATGGGCCGACCCGGCCACGTCCGCATGGGTGGACGTCGCCCCTATCTTCAGACTACCGTTCGCGCTGATGCCCTTCAACGAGGCGATGCGCCCAATATCCACCAGCAAGGCCGGCTCGTTCAGCCGCAACTTGAGCGCCGGTATCAGGCTATGGCCCCCGGCTAACATCTTGGCGTCGGGGTTTTGGGATAGCAGAGAGAGCGCTTCTTCCACCGACGAAGCGCGCACATAATCAAACTGTTTGGGCCACATTATGCGCCTCCTTTAGCGTCTTGTATCGCCTGCCATACGCGATAGGGCGTCGCCGGCATCTCGATATGCTCGACACCCAACGGGCGCAAGGCATCTAGGATGGCGTTGTAGATGGTGGGCGTGCTGGCGATAGTGCCCGTCTCGCCCACACCCTTGACGCCGACCGGATGATGCGGCGAGGGCGTGACCGTGTGGTCTAGCTCGAAATTGGGGAACATATCGGCCCGCGGCAGGCAATAATCCATCATCGAGCCGGTCAGCAATTGCCCGTTATCGTCGTAAATCACCCCTTCGCATAGCGCTTGGGCCGCGCCCTGCACAATACCGCCGTGGATTTGACCAGCCACAATCACCGGGTTGATTTGCGGGCCGCAATCATCCACCGCCACATAGCGCTTGAGCTGGACATGGCCCGTTTCGGGGTCTACCTCCACGATGGCAATATGCGTGCCGAAGGGGTAGACGAAATTGGGCGGGTCGTAGAATTGCGAT
This sequence comes from Anaerolineaceae bacterium, assembly GCA_037441665.1. Taxonomy (GTDB): domain Bacteria; phylum Chloroflexota; class Anaerolineae; order Aggregatilineales; family Phototrophicaceae; genus JBBIRQ01. The sequence goes on from JBBIRQ010000021.1 coordinate 39,752, forward strand.
TCCTCGAAGCCCGGATCCATCCCCGGCGGCAGATTCCACGCCAGCGTAGCCATCAGCCCCACATCTTGGATGGTCTTAAAATTATCGGGCGAGCCCTTGACGTAGAATTTGCCATCGGCGTATTCAATATCATCTACAGCGGCTTCCAGCAAATGGGCGGCGAGGGCGCGGGCCTTTTCCTTGAGCTTGCGCGCCGCTTTGACCAAAGCCGCCCCTGCTACCGGCGTCGTGCGGCTTCCGTATGTCCCCCAGCCCATCGGGGTATTGTTGGTATCGCCGTGGATGACCTCTATATCTTCTACCGGATAGCCCAACTCATCGGATACCAGTTGGGCGAAGGTGGTTTCCTCGCCTTGCCCATGCGGCGAAGCGCCGATGATGGCCTGCACTTTGCCCACCGGCGTCACGCGGATGATAGCGCCTTCCCACAGACCGCCTTGAAAGCCTATCGCCCCCGCCACTTGGGAAGGGCCAAGGCCGCAGATTTCGGTATAGGTGGTCACGCCGATGCCCAAATAACGCCCTTGCGCGCGCGCTTCCGCTTGCTCTTTGCGGAAGTTCTCGTAACCGATTTTGGCCAAAGCCTTTTCCAGCGCCGGGATATAATCGCCGCTATCGTAGGTTAGCCCGGTGGCCACGGTGTACCCATTTTCAAATTTGGGGATAAGGTTCTTGCGGCGGATTTCGACCACATCCATCCCTAGCGCGGCCGCCATCTTATCCATCAGCCGCTCCACAAGGAAGGTCGCTTCTGGCCGCCCGGCCCCGCGATAGGCATCTGTCGGCGTGGTATTGGTGAAAACGCCGATAGATTCGCAACGGATGTGGGGGATAGCATACGCGCCGCTATACATCAGCCCGTGTAAAATGGTCGGGATGCCGGGTCCAGCGGTGGAAACATAAGCCCCCATCCCTGCGTAGACCGTCCCGCGGATAGCGGTCACTTTGCCGTCTTTGGTCGCGGCCATCTCCACATATTCGACATGGTCGCGCCCGTGAATGGTGGTGATGTAATTTTCGCTACGGGTCTCCGCCCAGCGGATGGGGCGGTTCAGCTTCATGGCCGACCACGCGACGAGGGCTTCGTCTGGGTAGACCGGTATTTTACTGCCGAAGCCGCCGCCCACCTCCGGCGCTATCACCCGCACCTTGTGTTCTGGTACGCCGGTCATGCCGCTGAGGATGAAGCGGTGGATGTGGGGGTTTTGGCTGGTGCACCAGATGGTTAGTTCTTCTGTGCCGCTGTTCCATTGGGCCAGCGCCGCGCGCGGCTCCATCGCTGTAGGGAGCAAGCGCTGTTGTACGATGCGCTCGCTGACCACCATATCGGCTTCGGCGAAGGCCTTTTCGACGCCCTCATCGCCGCTACTCATCACCCAGCGGAAGGCGATATTATTCGGCACATCGTCAAACAGTTGGGGCGCGCCATCTTTGGTGGCTTCCTCTGGGTTGACCACGGCGCCGAGCGGTTCATAATCCACGCGGATTAGCTCGGCGGCGTCTTGGGCTTGGTAGCGGCTTTCCGCGATGACGATAGCCACCGCGTCGCCGGCATAGCGCACCTTCTCTTTGGCTAACACCGGGTGCGGCGGCGTCTTGAGGTCGCTATTGGGGATGAGCCACGCGCACGGGGCGTTCATCTCCACGTCGGCCCCGGTGAAGACGGCCACCACGCCGGGGGCGGCTTTGGCGGCGGAGGTATCTATGCTTTTGATGCGGGCGTGGGCGTAGGGGCTACGCAAGATGGCCATATACGCCATGCCCGGCAGGTGCATATCGTCGGTATATTTGGCTTTGCCGGTGATGAGGCGCGGGTCTTCCCGCCGTTTGATGCCAGAACCGAAAATGCGTGTTGTCCCGGTGACCATCAGTCGCCCCCTCCCATCTTCTCCGCCGCGGCTTTCACCGCCGCCACGATGTTTTGATAGCCTGTGCAACGGCACATATTGCCCTCTAGGGCGTGCGCCCGTATTTCTTCCTCGCTAGGGCGGGGGTGGGCTTGCAAAAAGGCGCTGGTGGCCATAATCATGCCCGGCGTGCAATAGCCACATTGTAGGCCGTGTTTTTCCCAAAAGCTCTCTTGCATGGGGTGCAGATGCCCATTCCCCACGCCTTCAATCGTGGTGATAGTCGCGCCGTCCGCTTGCACCGCTAGCATCGTGCAAGATTTAAGCGCTTTGCCGTTGAAGTGCACGGTGCAAGCGCCGCATTGGCTCGTGTCGCATCCGATTTTAGTACCCGTCATGCCCAACACCTCGCGCAGAAAATGCACCAATAGCAGGCGCGGTTCGACATCACGGGTATACGAAGTCCCATTCACAGTAACGGTAATATTCAAGGTTCGCCTCCATAACAACACTATTTAACGATGTAAAAAGATTTGTGGTTGCCCTTGCTACGACGAAACACTCCTTTCTCTTTTAAAGATACGCATCACAGCGCGGAAAAAAGCCACGATGCGCCCGATAACACCTGTAGGAGGAGCAGAGGCGGAAGGTTGTTCAATTTCCGCGGGGATTTGTTTATCAACACCGTCAAAGAAGTTTCTGCTCATCAGGCCGGCCGCGCTTTTAATCACCCGTTGCCCCACCCGCGCTAGATTGCCGTTGATGTTGGCTTCGGCGTCCCACGTTAGGGTGGTTTGGCGGCTGTCGGGGTCATAATTCAGCGTGATGAGCGCTGTGCCGTTGATGATGCTCTGTTGGCCTTCGCCGCTGACCGTGAGGCGATATTGGCGCGGCGCTTGGATGTCGCTCATGCGGATGATACCGCTATAACGACCGCTGACGGCGGCGATGCCGATTTTGGCTTCTGCCCGCCATGCGTGGCTCTCGCCTTCGATAGGTTGTAGCTCTTCGACGCCGGGGATAGCATTTGCGATGACTTTCGGGTCCATCAGGGCGGACCACACTTTTTCTTGGGGATGTTCAAAAATATGGCTACCGTTAAGTTGCATAAAAAGGCCTCTGCTAACAATAAAATAGATACATTCCGCCCATACAAAACGGCGATGAGGCACAAAATAGCGCTTTTATGCGGGATGCGACGTTGCGCCTTTTTTTTGATTTACAATATACCACTCACAAAAGGGAAAGGGCAAATTTTGGTTGGGGCAGGGGCTACCATTAGGCATCTATCCCACCTTTTGTAAAATTTTCAAACGTATGGCATAATTCAAGCGAAGCGCTCGACGCGCCCCTATTCATACACTCAGGAGGAATCATGACCCCGCCAGAAGCCCTGCTCGACCGCGCCGCTGTGCCCCTAGAGCACACCTGGAATGCCGAAAGTGTCTTCCCCAACCATGACGCCTGGCACGCCGAAGCCCAAGACGTCACCCAAACCATGACCAGCACGCTACAAGCCTTTCAAGGGGCGCTCCACACCAGCCCCCAAACCCTCGCCGACTATATGGCCACCGCCGAAAGCTATTATCGCCGCGTCAGCAAGCTGTACTTCTACGCCATGATGTCCTCGTCGGTGGATGGCGATAACGAAGCCTATAAAATCATGCTGAACATCGCCGGCGGCTTATACGGGCAAATGCTATCCGCGAACGCTTTCGCCCAGCCAGAGCTAATTGCCATCGGCGAAGATACCTTGCGCCGATGGGCCGCCCAAGAACCCCGCCTCGCCCACATCGGCCACTACATCACCACCCTCTTTCACGAGCAAGCGTTCATCCGCTCCGCCGAAGTAGAGGCCGTGTTAGGCCTGCTAGCAGACCCTTTCCAAAATGTGGAACAAACCGCCGAAGCCCTCGCTAACGTAGACCTCAACTTTCCGCCCGCCGTGGGGAGCGATGGCCAAACCTACCCCCTCGCCCAAAGCACCATCGGCGCGCTACTCCAAAACCCTGACCGCGAAGTGCGCCGCACCGCGTGGGAAAACTACGCAGACCGTTATCTAGCCTTCCAGAACACCTTCGCCGGCCTCTACATCACTTCGGTCAAGCAGAATGTGTTCAACGTGCGCGTGCGCGGCTACGATTCGGTCTTGCATAGCCAATTGCACCCTAACGCCATCCCCCTAGAGGTCTTCCATAACCTCATCGAGACCTGCAAGCGCCACTTGCCGTTATGGCATCGCTATTGGGAAGCGCGGCGGCGGGCCCTCGGCTTAGATGCGCTCCATCCCTACGATATTTGGGCCCCGCTGACCCCGCACGAACCGCGCATCAGCTATGAGCAGGCGGTAGATTGGATTTGCCAAGGCATGGCCCCCTTGGGCGACGCCTACGTAACGGCTCTGCGGCGCGGTTGCCTGCAAGACCGCTGGGTAGATATTTACCCCAACAAAGGCAAGCGGCAAGGCGCTTTCTCTTACGGCACTTACGATACCTACCCGTTCATCATGATGAGCTTTGATAATAGCCTCGGCGGGATGAGCACCCTCGCCCACGAATTGGGCCACTCCATGCACTCTTACCATTCGCGCAAACACCAGCCCTACATCTATAGCGGCTATTCGATGTTCGTAGCGGAAGTGGCGTCCAACTTCAACCAAGCCATGACCCGCGCTTATCTGTTCGAGGCGAAAAAAGATGACCGCGATTTCCAACTCGCGCTCATCGGCGAAGCGATGGATAACATCCACCGTTACTTCTTCATCATGCCCACGCTGGCCCGCTTGGAATACGCCGTCTACACGCGCGCGGAGCAAGGCCAGCCGCTGACAGCCGACATCCTCAATGGCATCATGCGCGACCTCTACGCCGAAGGCTACGGGGCGACCATGAGCGACGACCCCGCGCGCACCGCCATCACGTGGGCGCAATTCGGCCATCTCTACGCGCCTTATTATACCTTCCAATACGCTACCGGCATCAGCGCCGCCCACGCCCTCAGCGCCGATATTCTGGCCGGGGTAGACGGCGCCGCAGAACGCTATATCCGCTTCCTCAGCGCGGGGAGTTCCGTCTACCCCATCGAAGCGCTCGATATGGCCGGCGTAGATATGCGGACGCCCGCACCGATAGAAAAGACCTTCAAGGTGCTAGAAAGCTTGGTGGATAGGTTAGAAGCGCTCATTTGAACGGGGCAGGGGCGGGTTACCCCCGCCCCCTAGCGCGGGTTCAGCCGCCGCGCAAATCGCGGATTTCCTGCTCTAGCCACGCCACATAACGCGCGATGGTCAGCAAGGCGGGGTCTGCCGTCCCCAACAGCTCAGGCGCTAAATCGGCGTTGATGCTGGCGCGGGCCGCGGCCAATTTCTGCTGGCGCGCTTGTTGGGCCGCTTGCCATGCCGTTTTGGCGTTCGCGTCGTGGTCGCGGGCGATTTGTCGGGCGCGCGCGGTTTGTGCGACGTCGGCCGCGTCGTTGAGGTGAATGACCACCCCGCCATCTACCGCGCTAACCCCCACGAACACAGCCCCCAAGGCAACCCGCAATTGCTCATCCAATAGCGGCAGATTAACCGCTTCGCGTTCGATGAACATTTCAGCTCACCTCCCGAACCCAAAATTGGGGGTGTACATCCCAATTGGTCGTGCCCGCGCCAGCGTACAGCGTGGCCGTGCCGCTATTCACCTTCCATTGTAGGCGGAACGTGTGGGCGCCGGGGGCTAGGCCGGTCACCAAGCGCACGAAGCTAAAGAGCGTGTTATTGCCCGTGCCCGTGTTGGAGGCGATGCCGTCGTCCCCCGCAACGGGCACGCCGTCCGCCGTGACGGTCACATAAACGCGGCTCGTCGCCCCAATGTTGCCGTGGAAAGCGACCATCACATCGCCGCCGTGGGTGCTTATCGTCAACGAGAGCAGGCTACTATCCACATCCACAAAGCTTGTGGCCGTGGTGGTGTAGTCGCTCGCTTGGTTCAGCGTCACTTGGGCGGAGGGCGGGTTTTTGAGCGCGTCGAGGTTATCGCGCAGGTGGGTATTCATGTCGGACGCGGTCAGCGGCTCCCCCGTGACCCACGTCTTGGGCGTCGTCCATGTCATCTGTGGCTCTCCTTATTTTGCTAGACGAATCAATAGGCCAGCGCCCGGCCGCTATCTAGGGCGCTATAGCCGATGATGACGAAGCGCTCGCTATCGGCTGGCTCTAAAGTCCAGCGCACCCGATGCCGCGCCCCGCCTCGGTCTACGGTGTGCGCTTCGCCGATGATGAAGTAATCGGCGCTGTGGCCCGTTTGGGACTCTTGGATGGCGATACGGTCAAAGAGCGTGCGCGCGAGGGCGTGTTGCGGGTGGCGATTGGCCGCCACATCCAGCGCCCGCGCCACGCCGCGCGGGTCTTTGCGCCGCGCCAGCTCGTAGCGCGCCAATTGCTCGGCCGTCTCTATGTCCCCCAAAGCCGACAATTCCAAATCCAGCGTCCCGCGCCCGTAAAAGCTCGCGCTGGTCTCGTCGCTCTGCTCTAGCGCCAGCCTATCGCCGACCTGTAGGGGCGTGCCGCGCAAGTTGAGCGCGGTCAGATAGAGCGTTTCGTCGCTGGTATTGCGGATGTCGAGCGTGGCGGCGCTGGCCGCGGCTTGCACCAGCGCCACCACGACCGCTTCAGTGCGGTCTTGGCCGCCTTGCGCGGCCGTCGCCGCTAGATAATCGCTCCCGCGGCGGGGCGGGATAACCGCCAGCGCGCCGCTAGGGCGCTGTTCGGCATCGCGGTAAGGGGCGATGATGCGACGGCTAGCCCGCGGTGGTAACGGTTGCGGGTTGGCCAGCGCCCATAAAATCTCCCCCGCCGCGCCCACCAAGCGCGGGCGCATCGTCACGCGCACATGGTTTACCACATCCGCCCCGTAGCTATAGCTCAGCCCTTCCATGTCATCGCGGAAGGTGGCGCTGGCCGCCTCCACCGTGAGGGTGTGATGGCGATTGAGGAAGACGGCCGTACCATCGCGGGCGATGAAAAAGCGCCCCCGCTCCGCCGCGGCCATCTGCTGGATGGCGTCGCTAGCGCGCACACCCGCCCCCCAATCTTCCCCGCCGCTCAACAATAGCGATTTGCCGCTCTGCAAGTCGCGGGCGATGGCTGGGCCGAACAGTTTAGCCGTCCCCAGCGCGTTATACCCCGCCACCCCCACAAGGCAATAGCCCGCCAAGATGGGACGGCGAAAGGGCACAGCGTCTAAGATGCGGTTGATGAGGTCGTCGGCGCGCGACGGGCCGCCCCACGCTTGGCGGACGCGGCTAGCGGCGAGCATAGCTTCCGGGCCCGCCGCCCAAATCGTGGCCGTGCGCGGGCCATACTCCCCCGCCGACGGCTCTATCGCGCGGATAACCCCCGTGAAGTGCACGCGCACCGTCGCGCCGTCATCGCTGGCGATGCTCAAGCGCTGGCCGGGGCGCAAAGGCCCCGCTTCGGAATACGCGCCATCCCTATTGCGAACCACCACCCGCGCCCACGAGGGGGCCGCTACGCTATCGTAGGCGGCTTCCATCCCCAAACGCCACGATACCTCTAGCACCGTCGGCGTGATGACCTCGCCCAAGCCGTCATCGTCGCTATCTACCGTGATGATGTATGCGATGGCCATCGCTCAGGCGCTTTCTAGGGCGATGACCCAACGATGACGAAAAGCGCACCCATAATAGGATACGCCCCCATGCTGGTATACCCCCGGCTCTACCTGTACGCGCGTCGGCTGGTCGAGTTCGCCGCCGAGGAGCGGGTCCGCCGATAGCGCGACCAAGTAAGTATCTACCAAGGTGACCAGTGCCGATAGGTGCGCCCGCAAACCCGCCCCGCTCGTAGCCGGCGCCACCAATAACAAATGGGTGACCACAAAGCTAGCCGTGCGCGCCCCATCGCTGAAGGCCAACGCCTCGTAAGCCCCGACCCGCTCGGCAAAGAGCCGCTCGCTACCCATCTCTATCGGTAAGATGAGCAAAATGGGCAAGGCCGCTCGGCTGATGCTGTTTGGCGCTTCGTCCACATCGTAATTGTGGTTCACGCCGGCCACAGCCAAAGCGGCCAATTGCGTCAATGCGCTACGAAAAGACATCCGCTTCACTCCTCATTATCTGCTTATCCACGGGCAAAATGGCGCTCGGATAGCGCGTACCCCGCCCTAGCCACGGTAGGGGATTGACGGGGCTAGCGCCTTAGGGCAAACTATGGGGCTGTTTATCCACGAGACCCAAAGATGAAAATTATGTCCCAACCCGACCAACACATGACCGATTTTTCCCGCCCCAAAACCCCGCGCGATTACCTGCGTTTATTCTTGACGGGCGTGGCTATGGGCGCGGCCGACATCGTCCCCGGCGTCTCCGGCGGCACGATGGCCTTCATCCTCGGCATTTACGAAACGCTCCTGAACGCTATCAAATCCTTCAACCCGACCGCTTTACGCCTCGCATTGGCGCGGCGTTGGGGCGAATTATTCGAGCATGTGCCCGTGCGCTTCCTCATCCCTTTGGCTTTGGGCATTGGGGTAGCCATCCTCGGCTTGGCCGGGGCGCTCAACCGCATCTTAGATGACCCCACCGGCCGCATTTACCTATTCGCCTTCTTCTTCGGGCTGATTATCGCGTCCATCATCGCCGTCAGCGCCCAAGTGCGCTGGAACGCCACGGCGTGGGCGGCGTTGCTCATCGGCGCGGCGGCGGCCTTCATCATCGTGAACCTATTGCCGGTGGATGCCCCGCACGACCCCCTTTCGCTCTTCCTCAGCGGGGCGGTGGCCATCTGCGCGATGATTTTACCGGGCATTTCCGGCTCTTTCATCCTGCTCATCTTGGGACAATACGATTACGTGCTCAGCGCGGTGAGCGAGCGCAACATCGCGCCGCTCATCTTCGTGGCCGCCGGGTGCGCGGTAGGCATCTTATTATTTGCCCGCCTGCTCAGTTGGATGCTCAAGCACTATTACACGGTGACGGTGGCGGCGCTGGTGGGCTTTATGGTGGGGTCGCTGTGGAAGATTTGGCCGTGGAAGGCCTGCGTCTTGCAAGACCTCGACCGCCACGGGGAAATGCGATGCCTAGCGGAGCAAAACCTCCTGCCCGATAGCGCCCAATCCTTGCTATTGGCTTTGGGCTTGGCGCTGGCGGGCTTCGTGCTGGTCAGCGTGATAGACCATCTACAATCGCGCGCGAACCCCATTGTGCGGCGCGTGTGGAAAAATGGAAACGCGGCCCAAACGCCGCAAGCCCCCACACAAGCGCAATGAATCGGCGCGCTGGGCTACCTCCCCTAAAGCCCCACCCGCACCCGTTGGAACAGCGCCGCGGCGGTCGCCAAGACGTCCAATAGGGGCGTTGCCGCGGCCGTATCCGGCTCGCGGTAGAGCGCGGCCGCCCAACGCAAACACAGTTGGGCGACCTCCGACGGTGGCGCATAACGCGCGATGGGCGCGCCTTGGGCGTGCGTTTGAGGCGTTGTGCCGTTAGCGCCGCGGGCCACCGTCAGCGTGTTAGTGGCGCTATCCACCGCCACCACCCGCAAATATTCCGCCCCAATCCGCAACAAAGCCCCCTTGGCGAAGCGTGGCGCTAACCCCTCGGCGTCGGCTCCGCCCACCGCGGCCACGTGGAGCGCGCTAGCGCTAGCCGGCAGGGGGTCATCTTGCACGGCATCCGCGGTAGCCACCCACGCGCTCGACCAGCGGTCATGCCAGCCCCATACCCCGCTAACCGCTATCGCATTTAGGGGCGTGGCCCTATACGTGAAGCTCTGCCCGCCCACCAAGCGCAAAACCCCGCTTGGGGCGTCCCCAAAATCGGGAATCGCCACGACCGTTTCTAGCGCCAACGTCTGGCCATCGCCATTGATGAGCGCGCTCAACTCCAATAGGTCGTCCAACAGCGTTAATTCGCTCAGCTCGTTGAGGTTGACGCTGTGGTAGAGCGTGGCGCGGCGCGGGGTAAAGCGCCGTCCCGCGTAGCGCTCTAGCGCCGCCGTCGCGGCGAGGATAACCGTATATAAGCGGTCATCGTCGCTGGTATCGCCGTCAGCGATGTTCAAATAGCGGCGCAACTGCGCTAGAGTGATGATAGGTTGTTGCATGGGGTTTCTCCTCTCGTCAATATCGGTTTAAGGCGCGAACGCGCGAGCAGGCCAACCGCGTGACGCGCGCCCGCTTTTGGCGTATGCTAGTTTGTATCGTAGATAGCTGAGGGATTGGGCGACATGTGGGCGCGCTTGGTGTGGCGCTTGACGTTAGCTTTAGGGTTGCTATTTGGGGCGGCGGGCTTGGGCGCGGCCGGCTATGGCGCCGCCCGCTACGGCGACATCATCGCTTATGTCAGCGCGGGCGACATCTTCGTACTCGATGTGGAGAGCGGCCGCGCCTACAACCTCACCCGTTACCCCTACCCCGATAATTTCCCGTCGTGGTCGCCCGACGGGCGGCAACTCGCGTTCATATCTTGGCGCCGCGGGAGCAACCTTTACCTGATAGGGGCGGATGGCCGCGGCCTGCGCCGTCTCGTCCCCAATGCCAACGTGGCCACCAGCCCGCCGCGGTGGTCGTCCGATGGGCGCTTTCTCGCCGTGCAAACCTTCTTCCCCAATCCCGATACTATCGCGCTCGTGGACGTGCAGGGCGGGCGCTGGCTGGCAGATACAGAAGCGCCCTCGTGGGCCGATTTCGCCACCCGCTCCCCCGATGGCCACAGCTCCCTATTCAGCGCCATTGTGGGCGGCAATAGCGACATCTTCCGCGCCGACGCCCACACCCCCCCGAAACCTCACCCAG
>JBBIRQ010000022.1:0-45724 GCA_037441665.1 Anaerolineaceae bacterium
CCGAGATAAACACCAGAATGAGCGCGTACTCCACTAGCCCTTGTCCGGCGTCAACGTGTTGGTCATCGTCGGATAAGGCGTTTAGGGTATGGCTTAGCCAATGAATGAATGATTGCAAAAACATGATGACGACCCCCAAACAATGATTGTATCGTGATGAGACCTGTTCTGTTGTATGATGATAGGTGTTGATACAAATCATTCTGCCTTGAAAGGATAAAATCATTAGACTCATTCAGTCTAAATTTATTCTAGCACCCTTTTCGAGAGGCGGGCATGAATTATTTGTGAAATCTAAAATCTTCAAGCATTTTATAAAGTGGCGTCCTACATAGTTGCTTGTAGAAGGTGAGCGCCACGAATGACAGCCGATGGGAGGCCAATAGCCCCCCGATTTTCGATGGCGCTAAGCCGCCGCAAGGGGGGGCATATAGTATAAGGAAGGCGTTGGCAGTGCGCCTGTTTGAGGTAAAAAGGATGTTTTGTGACCAGCGTTGGGTATCCTACAGAATCGCTTGAAAAAGGTTCAGGTCTGCGGCCGGTGAATTTGCATACCGATTTAGCGCCGCTGGCCGATTTAATCGAGCTGGTTTTTGCTAGCACGATGGATGAAGGGGGGCGTACAGCCATCCGAGAGATGCGCTATCTGAGCAAGTTAGGCGTGGGGTTGAACCTGCTGGCCCGTTTGAACGAGCTGGCCTTGGGTATCAGCCTCGGTTATGTTTGGGAGGAAGACGGGCGCTTGGTGGGGAATGTGTCTATCTACCCGGCGAATTGGCCGAAGCCGTTGGGGCCGGCGTGGATTGTGGCCAATGTGGGCACGCATCCCGATTATCAACGGCGCGGCATTGCGCGGCAATTGATGCTGGCTAGCCTTAATCTCATCCGTCAGCGGGGCGGCCGCGAGGTTATCTTACAGGTCGATGATGATAACTATGGCGCCAAGCGGCTTTATGAGCAACTGGGTTTTGTAGCAGAGCGCACGTGGACGACGTGGCGTTTGAGTTCGGCCGGGGCGGCGCATTTGCCAGTGGGCGGCGCAGGCGTATTCATCACGCGGGCGCGCCCCAGCGAATGGGCGGCGGAATACGCGCTCGCCCGATTGGTGCGCCCCCAAGAGCGCGGCGGCATCGGCTGGCTGAAGCCCCTGCATGAGCGCTGGTTCCGCGCGCCATTGTGGAAACGGCTCATGGATTGGGTGAGTTTTGGGGGGATTGAACGCCTCATCATCCGTTCTGATGACCAAAGCCAGATATTGGCGAGCTTATGGGTGGAGCGCGTGGGCTTGGGGCTAACCCACCACCGCCTAACCCTGATGGTGCATCCCGATTATCAAGGGCGTTATGACGAAGCGCTATTGGCGAATGTCTTGCGCCGTTCGCGTTTGGGCGACTATGTGCTAGAGCATCCTAGCGACGAGGTGGCCACGTCGGACGTGTTGCGGCGTTTGCGTTTTAGCCCGCGGCGCGTGGTCACGCATATGCGCCTGAGTTTGTAGCGGGGCGGCGGGGTAAGCGATGAGCGAAGCAGTTTGCACATTCTTTGCATTTTGGCAACACTTCGGCCACAACCTATAGGTAGTATCCGAGATGATGGCGATGATGGATAAAACGCTATTGGAACGCGCCCAAGCAGAAGCGCGGGCTTTTGGCCATGTGTATATCCGCGCTGAACACCTATTGTTAGCCTTATTGCAAGACCCGCACAGCGCGGCCAGCCGTCAATTGGCGCGCGATGGGTTGAGCGCCGAGGCCGTGCGGGCAGAGCTGGCCGCCCTCCCCTGCCCGACCTGTGCGGCGGTTGGCGGCGGGGAACTGGCGATGGGCGCTAAGCGCGCGTGGGCGTGGGCGGCGGAACGGGTTAAGGGCGATGCGCCGATGGAGCTTGTGCTATTGGCGGCGGTATTGCGCTATTCACCCGTGGCGCGGGGTCTGCTGGAGCGGCTAGGGATGGATTGCGAAGCCCTCTACCGCGAAGTGATGAAGGATATTGGGGAATGACCGAGACCATTCTAGTTGTAGATGACGAAGAACGCATCATTGATTTAGCTAAGATGTATATCGAGCAAGAAGGCTATAAAGTGGTCAGCGCCACCGACGGCATGACCGCGCTCCAGCACATTTTGAATAACCCGCCGTCGTTGGTCGTGCTCGATTTGATGTTGCCGCGCATGGACGGTTGGGAAGTGTGCCGTCGGGTGCGCGCGGAATCGGACGTGCCTATCCTGATGCTGACGGCGCGTAGTGACGATATTGATAAGATAGTGGGGCTAGAGCTGGGGGCGGATGATTATTTGACCAAGCCCTTTAATCCCCGCGAACTCATCGCCCGCATCAAAGCGATTTTGCGGCGCACCGACCGCAAGGTCACTTCTAAAAGCGTTGCGCCTATCACTTACAATAATCTAGCGATAGACCCCCAACGGCGCACAGTCAAGGTGAATGGTCAGTTGGTGGACTTGCGGATGAAAGAGTTCGATTTGTTGCTGACGTTGGCGGAGAACCCCGGAGTGGTGTTCAGCCGCGAGCGCCTGCTAGATGTGGTTTGGGGCTACGATTTTGCCGGCGAGACGCGCACGGTGGACGTGCATATCGCCCATCTGCGCCACAAATTGGCGGGGATGACGCCCACCATCGAGACGGTTTGGGGTGTCGGGTACAAACTAGACGTAGGCTAAAAGACGTGTTAACCCGCTTGAATTTACGCTATCGGCTGTTCCTTTCTTATGCGGTGTTATTGCTCATCTCGCTGGGCGTGATTGCTGTCGCGCTGTTTTTGTTTTTAGCGGCGCGCCCTTCTCCGCCAGAATCCACTTATGAGCGTTTGGCGGCGGTCGCGCAGGGGTTGAATATCAATAGCCTTGTGGAGGAGTTCGCGCCCAATATCGGGCGTCCTATCGTGCGGGTGCGGCTGACCGATTTGTTGGCCGATTTTGCCCAAACGCGCGGCGTGCGGGTGATGTCTATCACGATTGAGGGCGAGCGCGGTTTCGTCAATTACGATAGCGCCGGCGTTTTCGCGCTGGGCGACCCCATCAATATTGCGTTGGGGAGCTATACCAGCGGGCGTTTGGCGCGGGTGGTGGGCCCTAGCATCTCCCAGATTTACGGCAGTTTTTTCGACCCTGGCGATGGGACAGAATGGCTATTCGGGGGCATTGGCGGGCAACGGAGCGGGCAAGGGTTCGTGATGTTGATATTGGCCGACCCACGCCCGACGGTATCGCTCCAAGAGACGCTGAGCGAATTCGGCAGTTCGCTGTTATTGCCCATTTTACAGGCCGGTTGTGTGGGGCTGTTGGTGGCTTTTGTGTTGGCGGCGGTCATCAGCCGTAGCATCGCCCGCCCTCTGCAGGCGGTGGCGGGGGCGGCGCCGCAAGTGGCGGCTGGGCGCTATGAGTTGCGCGTGCCGGTGACCGGCCCCCCAGAGGTGCGGGCGGTGGCGGAAGCCTTCAACCGTATGAGCGCAGAAGTGCGGCTGACGCAACAGGCCCAGCGCGACTTTTTGGCCAATGTTTCCCACGATTTGAAAACGCCGCTGACTTCGATACAGGGCTATTCTCAAGCGATTATTGATGGCACGGCTAAGAACCCTGCCCACGCCGCCGAAATCATCCACGACGAAGCCGAGCGGCTGAATCGGATGGTGGTAGAGTTGACCGATTTGGCGCGCATCCAAGCCGGGCGGCTTTCGATGAAGACCGCGGCGGTGGATATTGGGCAGATTGCCGCGGCCATTTGCCAACGGCTCATGGTGGTCGCCCAAAAGAAGCAGATACGCCTACATGTGCACGTCACCCGTATGCCGGACATCGCCGGCGATGGCGACCGTCTGGCCCAAGTGTTGACCAATCTCATCAGCAACGCCATCAAATATACCCCCGAAGGCGGCGAGATTTGGGTGAAGACGCAAGTAGTGGGCAATGGGGTAGAAGTCATCGTCCAAGATACGGGTATCGGCATTCCCGCCAAAGATTTGCCGCGCATCTTCGAGCGGTTTTACCAGGTAGATAAGGCGCGCGGTCCGGAACGGGGCACGGGGTTAGGCTTGGCCATCGTCAAGGAGATTGTGCAAGCGCATGGCGGCGAAATTCGCGTATATAGCGAAGGCGAAAACAAAGGCACAACCTTTGTTGTGTGGTTGCCTTCGCCATATCTAAGCACGGTGATTAGCCGCAAGCGAGGCTAAGCGATGAGTTCATCGTAGAGCAATTCTTGGCTGAGGTTGGGCAAGACGGTTTCGCGGCTACGCAGGGTGAGCGAGGCGGCGGTGACGCCTAGCCGCATGGCTTCGTCTACGGGCACTTGGTTCAACAGCCCAAAAATTACCGCGCCAGAGAACGCATCGCCGGCGCCGGTGCTATCGACCACCTCGGTTTTAATGGCGCGGATGAAGCCTCCGCCGCTACTATCGGCATAGGCCACGCCTTGCGCGCCGACCGTGACGACGGCGATTTCTGCCCCCAAGCTGACGAGGTGTCGGGCGGCGTTGATGGCGCTTTCGCGGTCTTTGGCGGCATCTTCTAGGCCGCAAAGGGCGCGTGTTTCGCCGGCATTGGGCACGATGAGGTAATGTTGGTGGATGTAGGGGCATAAACGCCCGGCCAAAATCGGCGCGGTGGGGTCGGCGCAGACGCGCACATGGTATTGGTTGGCTAGCTCAAAGACGGTGTGTAGCGCTTCGTCGGATAACGTGGCATCGATGACCACCATATCAGCATCGGCGAAGAGGTCGGCATGATGGCGGATGTAGGCGCTATCTACCTGCGCCATGATGGCGAGGTCGTGCAAGGCGACTTCGACTTCGCCGTTAATCCCTAACACGGCTAGATAGGTGCTGGTGCGCTCGGCGGTGACCGTGCGGATGTGGTCGCAGTTGATGCCGGCGGCGGTGCTTTGTTTGATGACGCGCTCGCCCAAGTCATCATCGCCCAAGGCGCTGAGGAGGATAGTGGGCACTTCTAGGCGGGCCAGATTTTCGGCGATGTTGCGGGCCACGCCCCCGACGCTATTACGGACTCGTCCCAAATTATTGGCCGACCATTCTAACGGTTTATTCGGCAGGGCTTTAATATCTAAGCCGGCCGAACCGATGACGAGGACATATTCAACATCCATCCCCAGCCTCCAAAACTTTTTACGATAGAGGCTAGTTTACCACTAACCCGCCTAAAGCTGAAAAGTGTTTTTGGGAGCTGTAAAATAGAGTTGCGCGAGATGGGGCACGCTCCGTGCTCCATCTCGGTATGATTTGTGGAGATGTTCGGATTAGGGAGACATCGGATGGTTATTGGGATTTCAGATACCCAATATCGAAGTCACTTTCGTTTAGAAAAAGGTGCACATCGGGTTATTTAACATCAACGTATTCAAGCTTACTGCGCGAGGACGGCGCGGAGGCGGGCTTCAAGTTCGCTGAGCATCGCGGCGGTCGCTCCCCACACCTTATGCCCCCCTAGTTGATAATAAGGCACGCGAACGCGAAACCCCTGTATATCGCGATATTCCAAGCCTTTGCGCGCCTCGTCTAGTAGGTCGCGCATCGGGATAGAGAGGACTTCCGCCACTTCGTCCGGGTTGGGCTGGAAGCGGGGCTGGCTGTGCAGGTAGCCAACGGTCGGATGCACCTCAAAATGGCTGGGGGGGATGTAGACCGTAGCCAACGCGCCGATAATCGCTATCGTTTGGTCGCAGAGCCCTAGTTCCTCGCAGGTTTCGCGCAGGGCGGTAGCGATGAAAGTACTATCTTCGGGGTCGCGTTGGCCGCCGGGGAAGCTGATTTGCCCGCTGTGGCCGCGCAGGCGCTCCGTGCGCCGTGTGAGCACGATGTGTAGCGCGTCATCTGTGCTGGGGTGCACCAAAGCGAGCACGCCGGCCTGCCGCGGTGGGGTGCCGTGATGTTGGGGCAAGACGCCGCGCGGATAGGGCGCCATCTGCGCTTGGGCGCTCAGGGGGTTAAAATCCACGAGGGCGAAGGCCGCCTGTAAATGGTCGAGGGTTATCACGGGGTGTCTTCGTCCAGCCAAACATGCAGGTAATGGTCGCGCCGCGCGTAGATTTTGCCCCGCTGGATGGTCGGTTCGCCATCGCTTTTGGGGATAAGGCGCAAGCGGAGTTGTCGTAATCCCGGCCGCTCGTGGGCGTTCCAATCGTCGGCGCAGGCTTGCAAGGCCAAAAAGGCGTCTGCCCCCGCGTAGACGTGGGTATAGCCTTGGGCGTCGTAGGGGATGAAGGCGGCGCTAGCGGGGCCGAATAGGGCGATGCCATTGCCTTCCAGACCATAGACTTTGCGTTCCCCCAACACGGTATAGACGGCGAAAATGAAGCCTTTCGGTTCGTTCAGCATGCAATATAGCTGAAAACCGTACCAGTATTCCGCGGGGCGCAACGGGTAACCCAGATAGCTGATTTCGTGGTCGTCGTTGAGCAACATCCCCAGAGATACGGTGTCGATTTTTTCGACGTCATCGCTGAGGATGAGCAGGGAGGTATTGCCGACCGATTTTTGGATGGTGGGCACCGCGCCTTCTCCGCGCATATAGATGAAGGCGCAGGGGTGGTTATCGTCGCTGTAGAGCGTGCCGTCGGAGAGCGGCTTGAAGGTGGCGCTAACTTGGACGCCATCTAACCAGATGGGGACGACGATACGCCCAAAAGGTTTGAGCTGTTGCACCCAAATAGGCGGAATGTCCCAGACGCCGACGGTGGCGATGATGCGGTCGTAAGCGGCGCGCGGGGCATAGCCGAGGACGCCATCGCTTTGGACGACGCGCACGCCGTGGATTTGGGCGTGGTAGAGGTTATTTTCAGCCGCTTGGGCTAGCTCTTGGTCGAGTTCAATGGTGGTGACATGGCCATCATCGCCGACGATATGGCGCATGAGGGCGGCGTTGTAGCCAGTGCCCGCGCCAATTTCTAGCACATTGTGGCCGGGGCGCAATTGGAGCTGGCGGAGCATAATGGCAATCATCGAGGGTTGGCTGATGGAGCTGAGGACGCGCCCATGTCCATCTTTCTTGAGGGCGATAGCGCGGTCGGCGTAGGCATCTTCTAGGGGGATTTCGGGAATGAATAGATGGCGTGGAACGGCTCGGAAAGCCGCTTCCACGCGGGCATCGGTGATAGCGCCGGCCTCTTGCAGGTGGGCGACGAGGGCTTGGCGCAGGTGTTCGGGCGTGGGATTATCGGCCATACCATGCCCGTCGCTTACGGAGCGAGACGCCGGCATCAGCGCCGCTACGGCTGGCGGTACGCACACGCCCCCGCGAATCAATATGAACTTGGCCGGCTTTTTGCAGACGCGAGAACTCCTCCGGTGTGATGACGGGCGCGGGTTCGCCGCCCAATCGTTCCAGCCGTTCGTTCATATCATCATTTTTAGGCTTCAGGGGCGGTGTCGGCGATGGGTTGTTGTCGGAATTGGTGATTGGCGTTTTATTTTTCTCGCTCATGGTTTATGCTAAGCGCGATGCTATGCGCCGCGCCACTCCTTTCTGCACTTATCCTAACATAATTCACGGTTTAAGAGATACGTCTTCGCATTAAAAATTCATCAAAACCGCCGCTATTGCAGGGTAGAATCGCCTTGGGCGCTTTCGTCCTCAAAGATAATGTCGGTCATGGTCTCGTCGGCGGCGAGGTCATCTAGGGTGATAGCGGGCGCATCGCTCAGGGCGCGATAGCGATGGCGTAGGTGTTCGCCGCACACCAGACATTGCGGGTCGCGGGGGATGTCTACCCATAGGGCGGTATGCGGTTGGTTGACCTGCCCTTCGATAATTTCAAGGGTGTTGTTGGCGATGATAATCGTATTGGCGGGCATCGCTTCGCTGGCTGTCGTGCCCGCCAGCAATTCATTAAGCGCGAGGTCGGCTTGGATGGCGGCCACCTTGACGACGTGCAACCACAAGCCGGGTTCGGCTTCTAGGGTGCCCTCCTCGCCTATCATGCCGTAATCGAGTTCTTGTTGGTCGTTCATGGTGATGCGGATGCCCTCGCGCAGTTCCGCGGACCAGCAGGCATAGCAAGGGCCGTTGAAGGGGCGGATGACAACCACATCGCCGCCTTCCCCGCGTTCGTAGACGCCCGCATAGATAGCCACTAACCCGCGGGCGAGGCAAGCTTCGTTGATGATGTACTTGACATTCTCGCCATCCACCCCCACGACGAGCAAATCGAGTCCGTCTAGGGCGTCTAGGTGCTGTTCGATGCGCCCGACGCGCGCGTCTACGTGGGCGCGGGGGTTGCGGTACTGGATGAGTTCGGCCAGAACGTGGGCTTTGGGTTTGCCGATGTCGCGGCTATCGGCCACGTGGCGCACGATATTACCCGCTTCTAGCTGGTCGTCATCTATCAGTAGGAAGTTGCCCACGCCGCTCATGGCGAGGCTTTGGGCGACAAAACCGCCGCCCGAACCCAGCCCGATGATGCCGACGCGCTTTTGGGCGAGGCGTTCTAGATTGGCTGTGCCGATGAGCTTTTCGACCCGCTCCCATGTCATGATAGTTCTTCCTTTGCATCTTGTGAGGTGTCGTCTGAAGATTGGGAATCCTCATTGATGATGGGGATTTTGACAGACGTTTGAGCGGGCGGCGTGGGGCGTAAGCCCATATGGGTTTCGATGGCGGCGACGTAATCGGCGAGGTGGCTTTGGGCGCTCCATGTGAAGTTCGGCGGTTCGGCGATGGGTTGGGATTTTTGCCAAAACTGTTGGAAGATTTCAAAGATGTGGGCGTTGGGGTCTATCCGCGCGAAGGGCGCGATGCGGATAGACGGCTTGGTGCTGGGATAATTCCATTCGGTACATATCAGCAAAACTTGGTTGCCGCCCTGCCGCCCGACGATGAAGCAAATTTCTAAGGGGGTGCGGTTATTGACCGCCCACAAGACCACGGTTGTACCGAGGATGAACAGATTATCCGCCTCTAGCCGCGCGACTTCTTCATCGAGGCGGTCGGTATCGAGGATATGCCACGGGTAAGGCGTGAGCGCGGGCACTTCGCTATTGGGGATAATCTGGGGGCGTATCGGTTGGAAAAAGCCGACGTCGGGATGGATATACCACCAATCCATGCGTAGATTCGTGCCGTCGTCCATGGGGATAGTGAAGTAATTGACCATGGCGTTTTTTTCTAGGGTGGTGCGTTCGTGGCCCAAAGTGACGATGGGCACGAGCAAAAAAGGGAAGCCGTTTTCGGGGTCGCTCATGATGTGCAGGGCGGTATTGAGGTCGCCGCCGCTGGGTTGCACCATGTACCCCGGTTGTTTGTGCCAATCGCCCAAGTGGCGCAGGGGCGCATCCCATTTGAAGTTTTTGGTTTGGGCGCGCTGGGCGTCGCGGTAGGTTTCCCAGTTATCGGATAACCAATTGAAAATATCGCCTTGCAAGTCGTCGCCTTGTTCAAACATATGGCTACGGCGGATAGTGGTTTCGTCGGGGGAGATGGTATCGAGCACGTAGAGCGTGGGCAGGGCTTCGGGGCCTTGGCCGGGCAGGATAAGCCCGACCATCGTTTCGCCGGTTTCGTCGGCCAGATAGGACTTTGCCGCGGCAATCACTTTATCTACGACTCGCTGGGCGATGATGAGATTAGGAACGATACCGCGTGAAAGCATAGCGATGCCTCTCAAACGTCTAGAAACGATTTCTAAATCATGCTGGATTTGCGCCCAAAATGTGCTCATCCACTACCTCCAACGACGGCGGGGCGGTTCATCGTTCAAGATGCGTTCCTCGATGCCCGGCCACTCGCCAGTGGCGCGCCACGTATAGTAAGCGTATAGCCATTGCACGGCCCAACTCGCGACAGTGACGGCGGTAGATTTGCTAGGATTCCACCCGTATTGCTCGCCATCCTTGGGGTTGAACAAGCAGAGTTGGCCATCTTCGTATTGGTGCTTTTCGCTGTATATGCGCGGGCGCACGACGTAGGCTTCGGCCGGGCGGTTGGGATATTCTTTAGGATAGACCACCTTAAGCGTATGTTGCGGGTCGCTGATAATGGATAAATTCACCTCCACCGTGCCTTCCCAATAGAGCAAGCCGTTAAAAGGCGGCACTACGAGCTTGAAGGTATTGCCGAAGGAGGATTTCATCGCCTCCACTTCCCAAATGAGGCGCGTTGAGACATTATCGCGAGTACCCCACCAATTCGACATGCGTAACTCCCTCATTCACTCACCATTCTTGCACACTTTATACTGTAGTTCTAAAGTGATGCCCTGTCTAGTAGCACGCTGGAATTATCACTAGTGTATACGAAAAGCTGGGGCGATAAGTTGCAGTTTAACCACGTGTAATTTTGATGTGAAAGGTAGCTAAAGTTTGTGCTTGATTGCGCCTAATTTGGGGTGCGACGCGGCGGTAAAAGTGAAATTTACCACAAGCGTAGATATTCGCGCGCCTATCTGATACAAAGAAGATGTTCTGGGCAGTGTTTATCTCGTCACGTGTGGGGAGAACACTCAGAGATAGACCACCGCGCAGAACATTTCGTCCTATATACGAATACTAATCGGTATTCGTTTTTGATGCAAGGAGTGTCCTATTCATGTTATATAGAAGTGTTGTTGTAACAGTATTGTTGGTATTCACTGCCGCGCTCAGCTTTGGCCTAGCCCCGACGACCGCCCAAGATGACCCCGGCGTGTTGAATATTTACTCGTCTAGGCACTATGGCGATTTAGAAGCGCCTTTCGTCAAGTTCCAAGAGGAGACAGGTATTGAAGTACGGGTGAGCGCCGGCACGCCCACCGACCTGTTATCCCGTTTGCAGGCGGACATCGCCCGCGGCGACCGTAGCATCGCCGACCTGTTTTTAGCGATTGATGCCGGTGTGTTGGACAAAGCGGCTGAAGAAGGGCTATTGCAACCGCTAGACAATGAAACGTTGAACGCCAATATCGCGCCCGAATTTCGCGACCCAGACGGCTACTGGTACGGGCTGAGCATTCGCATGCGGACGCTGGTCTACAATCCGGAAAACGTCACCGAGGAGGAGCTAAGCCAACTGAACACTTATGCGGACCTCGGCGCGGATATTTGGGCGGGTCGGGTGTGTATGCGGCCAGCATCGCATATTTACACCGTGTCGCTCTTTAGTAGCGTGGTTTATCATCAGGGAGAAGAAGCCGCCCTGCCCATCGTCCAAGCGATCGCCAACAATGTGACGCGCTACATCAACAGCGATACCAGCATCATCAGCGCGGTCGCGGCCGGCGAATGCGACGTGGCTTTCGTCAATCATTATTACTTGGCCCGCTTGGCGAACGGCGATGCCGAAGCGCAAGAAACCTTCAATAAGGTGGCCATTAAGTGGATGAACCAAGAAGAAAATGGCGTCTTCTTCAACGTGAACGCCGCTGGTGTGGTCAAAAATGCGGCGAACTATGATAACGCCGTGCGCTTCATCGAATATATGAGCGCGCTAGAAAACCAATGCGGCGACCTCACTTGCTTCCCCGGTAGCAACTACGAGTTGCCCACCAACCCAGAAGCCGAGGTGAACGAAACTGTAGCTAGCTTTATCGAACGGTTCGGCGAATACAAGCTCGATACCACCTATCCGCTGTGGGAATATGGCAACTACCAAGACGCTTCTATCGCGGTGATGGAAGAAGCCGGTTTTGGATTTAGCGAAAATTAGCGCCCAGCGCGGGGGTGGGGTTGACGTTTGCCCCGCCCCTTTTACCAATAGAGTGAACGAAAGCAAATTATGGCGAATATCATCCCCTCCAAGCTGTTGACGAAACCCTCTGTAGCCCCCATGTGGCACTGGCCGGCGCTGAGATGGCCGGCATGGCTGTCATGGGCGGTGACGTTGCTGATAGTGTTAATCATCCTATTTCCGATAGCCTTAATCGTGGCGGAGATAGCGACGCCTAACGCGGAGCTATGGCAACGGATGTGGGCGACCTTTTTACCGCAAGTTATCATCAATACGTTGCAATTGGTCATTGGCGTAGGGGTGGGGACGTTTTTTATAGGGACTTTATTTGCGTGGTTGGTGACCGCCTTTGATTTTCCGCTTCGGCGCTGGTTCGAGCATTTGTTATTGCTCCCGTTGGCCATCCCCGGCTTCATCATCGGTTTTGTGTACGTTTCGACCTTTGAATATGCGGGGCCGGTGCAAACGGCTTTGCGCGGTTGGTTCGGCTGGGGGCGCCATGATTATTGGTTTCCTGATATTAGTAGCCCCGGCGGGCTAATTCTGGTGCTCACGTTGGTACTGTATCCTTATGTCTACATTCTGGCGCGGGCGGCCTTCCGCGAGCAAGCGGCGAGCACTTTTGAGGCGGCGCAGGTGATGGGCTATAACCGCTGGCAGACCTTTTTCCGTTTGGTGTTGCCCATGGCCCGCCCGCATATCGCCGCCGGCACCTTGTTAGCCATGATGGAAGCGCTCACCGATTACGGCACGGTCAGCTTTTTTGGGTTTCCCACCCTCAGCGAACGGGTGGTAGTCATCTGGAACACAGAATACGATGTGAGCAAAGCGGCGCAATTGGCTATGCTCATCCTATTTGTGGTGCTGGCGCTGGTTTTTGTGGAGCGTTTTTTGCGCGGTCGGGCCAAGTTTTATCAACATGGTGGCGCGCATGGTCGCCGTCCGCGGCGTATGGTATTGCGCGGGTGGCAGAAGTGGGCGGCGCTATCCGCTTGCGCGGTATTGCTGTTCTTCTCCTTCGGCTTGCCGACCATACAATTGGTGCGCGGCACGGTGGATGAACTGCTCACCCCCACGGTGGCGCTGTTTCGGGAATCGTACCTAGACTATACGCGCAACTCGGTTGTGCTCGCCACGGCGGCGGCGGCTCTGTCCGTCGTGCTCGCTTTGGGGATGGCGTATGGCGTTCGGGTGACGGCTATCACGGGCAAACGGCCGGCGCTCCGCTTGTTATCGCGCTTGGCGACGTTGGGCTATGCCATGCCCGGCGCGGTCATCGCTGTAGGCGTGTTGATGTTCGTCAACCCGATTGATGGGGCGGTTACCGACTTCGCGGAGCGCCATTTAGGCTATCAGGGCGTGGGCTATTTGCTGACGGGTACTATCATCGCGCTGTTGTACGCTTATGTGGTGCGCTTTATGTCTATCGGGTTTAATAGCGTCGAAAGTAGCATGGAAAAAATCACCCCCAATATGGAGGGCGCGGCGCGGCTGATGGGCGCGGGCGGCTGGCGCGTATTGCGCCGCGTGCATCTGCCCCTGACCGCTACCGGCATGGCCGCGGGCGCTATTTTGGTATTTGTAGATGTGATGAAGGAATTGCCCGCCACCCTGCTGTTGCGTCCTTTTGGCATGGACACATTGGCTCTGCGTACCTATTTCCTCAGCAATGAGGCGTGGTGGGATGCCGCCTCTATTCCCGCATTGACAATTTTGGTGGTAGGATTAGCGCCAGTGTTTTTGTTGATGCGCGTTGGAGATAACAAGCGTGAAGAATCCCCCTCTCATTCAATTGACTGATGTTAGCAAGCGCTACGAGGGACATATAGCGGTTGATGAGGTATCGTTCAGCGTCGAGCGCGGCCAATTGTTGGTGCTGTTGGGTTCTAGCGGGTGCGGCAAGACCACGACCTTACGCTTGGTGGCCGGTCTAGAACGCCCCGATAGCGGCCGTGTCGCCCTAGATGGCGTGGTGGTAGCCGATGCCGGGGTATGGGTGCCCCCGGAACAGCGGCGGGTGGGTATGGTATTCCAAGATTACGCTTTGTTCCCGCATTTGAATATCGCCGATAATATACGCTTTGCCTTGAAGAATAGCCCTTTCGCCAACCACGGCCAGCGCGTTAGGGAGATGTTGGCGCTAGTCGGTCTGGAGGGGATGGAAGGCCGTTTTCCGCATCAGCTCAGCGGGGGGCAACAGCAACGGGTAGCGCTCGCGCGGGCGCTGGCCGCCCAGCCGAGCGTCGTCTTGTTGGACGAGCCATTCAGCAATTTAGACGCCACCTTGCGCCACGCGATGCGCGGCGAAGTGCGGCGCATCCTCAAAGAGGCGGGGGCCACGACGATTTTTGTCACCCATGACCAAGAGGAAGCGCTCAGTCTGGCGGATGTGGTGGCGGTGATGGAGGGCGGGCGCTTGCTACAACTGGATACACCCCAAGAAATTTATCGTCACCCGCGGACGCGCGCGGTGGCGACGTTCGTCGGCGAAGCCAATATCATACGGGGCGAAGCCAGCGGCGATGTGGTAGAGACCGCGTTGGGGCGTCTGCCGTTGGCGCGTAGCGAACGCGGTTCGGTCGAGGTCATCATCCGCCCAGAGGCGCTAGCGCTATGCCCAGAAGAAGGGGGAGGCGCGCGGGTTATCGCTATCCGCTTTCATGGCGATCACCAATCGGTGGAAGTGTGCACCGACGACGGGCTTAGCCTTGAAGCGCACGTATGGGCGCATGTCGCGCTGGCGGTGGGGGAGCGCGTGCGGTTGAAAGTGGCGGGGGATGTGGTCGCTTTTCCTATCGCGGATGGGCGTTAAAAGAAGCGCTTGCGAAATCCCCAAATTGCGCCACAATAGCCCTCGATTATGGAGAGGCAAACCCACGCATGACAAAGCTCGTTACCGCCGCTATGGAGTTGTTCGGTGTGGCGCTTAGCGCGCACCAAGAGGTGCAATTCAGCCAATATGCCGCCGAACTGCGCGACTGGAACGCGCGCATCAACTTGACGGCCATCACCGAGCCAGAGGCGATAACCATTCGTCATTTCCTCGATTCGCTATCATTGGCGCGGGCTATCCCTCTGCGGGCGGGTCTGCGGCTGATGGATGTGGGCACGGGCGCGGGCTTCCCCGGCTTGCCCTTGGCTATTGCGTACCCCGATATACAAGTGATGTTGAACGAATCGGTGGGGAAAAAGGTGGCCTTTTTGAAGCATATCATCGCCCAATTGGGTTTGAAGAACGCGGCCACCCTGACAGCGCGCGCCGAAGACGCGGGACAAGACGCGGCGCATCGCGCCCAATACGACTTCGTGACGGCGCGGGCGGTGGCGCGGCTACCCTCTTTAGCGGAATATTTGCTCCCCTTAGCGAAAATTGGCGGGCGTTGCGTGGCGATGAAAGGGCGCACCGCCTACGAAGAAGCCGAAGCGGCCCAAGCGGCCATCCACCAATTGGGCGGTGCGCTCAGCGATGTTGTGGAGGTTCGGCTACCTGAAGTGGACGAACCGCATTATCTGGTTGTGATAGAAAAGGTTGCGCCGACGCCCGCCCGCTACCCGCGGCCGGCCGGCACCCCAACCCGCAAACCCTTGACTGGAGGCTGAGATGGATTTTTCGGCGATATATGCCCACGCGAACCCCGATCTGCGCGATGCTCTGCTTCACTTTCGTCAGCAAAACCCGCCTAAAACGCTATGGGTGGATGGCGTGGCGTGGGAGGTGGTGGTATGCGGGCGCGGGGCGCAGACCCTGTTATGGCTGGTGGGGGGCTTGCGCGTGGCCGATGCCGCTTTCCGCTCTATCCCCATGCTGGCCGATGATTACCGCATCATCGCCCCGACCTACCCGCCGCTGAACACCATGGCCGCGCTGGCGGATGGCTTGGCGGGCATTCTGGACGCCGAGGGGGTGGCGCACGCCCATATTTTGGCCGGTTCTTTCGGCGGGATGGTGGCGCAAGCGTTCATCCGCAGGCAGGCCGCGCGCGCCGATAAGGTGATACTTTCCACCACGAGCGCGCCCGACCCCGCCCAAGTGGAACGTTACCGTCAGGAGCGGGCGTTGTTGGCCGATTTGGCGGAAGACGTGGTGCGGGCTGGGGCCAAAGAGCACCTGTACCATATCATCGCCCCGCCGCCGAACGAAGAGCCGTTCTGGCGGGCTTATCTGGACGAGCTATTCACGCATCGGCTGGGCAAGGCCGATTTGCTGAGCACTTACGATTGCCTGATAGACTTCATGAGCGCCCGCTATACGCCTGATGACCTCGCCGACTGGACGGGGCAGGCGCTCATCCTCGATTCCGACGATGACGCCACTTTTGATAGCGCCTCCCAAGCGCGTTTGCGCGCGCTTTACCCCCGCGCCCAGACCTACACCTTCCGAGGCGCGGGGCATTCGCCGGCCAGCACCCAGCGCGATACGTTCTTCGGCGTGGTGCGGCAGTTTTTGGCGGGCGCTTTTATCGAGCCTTAATGCATCTTGCAAAATCGTAACGTAAATAGCGCCCCAGACTCCAGTATACTGATTCTAATTAGGTCGTTTTATCTGTAATGAGGGCATTGGGAAATGATACCAACCCCAAAAGCGCCTATCACGGGCTACGATGGGCAAGGGATGTTGGCTGTGGCGCGGGCGGCGGCCAGCGGCGTATTCATCAGTTATAGCCGCGCAGACGAATTATTCGCTTTGGAATTGGCCGAGCGGTTGCGCGGGTTATGTTCGGCGCGCGTTTGGTTGGATATTACGGATATTTCCGATAGCGGCGACTGGCGCGCGGAAATCAAGCAAGCTTTGGAGCGTTGTGGGGTGATGTTATACGTTTTGCCCTCTGAAAGCGAAGACCGAGACCAACACTGGGAGCGGCGGGTTTTTCGCAAGGCGGGCAAGGTCATCATCCCCATCTTGGGCCCCGATTCAGCGATAAGCGGGGCGTACTCGCAGTTAGAGCCGATTAACCTGCGCGAAAGTTGGCACGATTTGCGCCGTCTATGCCGCTATTTGGGCGGGCAAAGCGCGTAAATGCGCTATCTCGGCCGTTTATATCCCCAACCGCCATACCGTTTTAGCCTGCTACTGGACATTTTAGCCCGTTACCAACACCCCGTCACCGACATTGCGCGCGAGGGTAGTTATTGGCGTCTCTTGCGCGGGACGTTGGGGCGGGCGCTGGTGCGCGTCGTGGCGTCTGACGGCGCTGGGGGCTTGGATGTATATATAGCGGCGCAAGAAGGCGAGGTGGCGGACGACTGGGTATTATCGCAGGTGGGGCACATCCTCGGGGTAGATGCCGATTTGCGCGCCTTTTACGACTTCGCACGCGGTGATAGCGCCTTATGGCCGGTCATTGCGCCGTTAGTGGGTTTGCCACAACACCGCACCCCCACCGTTTTTGAAGCGGTGATGCTGACCATTATTGAGCAACAAATCGCATGGGTGGCGGCACAACGCGCGCAAAGTTGGTTGGCGCGTTGGGGAGGCGCTGTATTATGGCACGATGGCCGCCCCTATTATGCTTTCCCCACCCCGCAACAGCTGGCAACGGCCACAGTGGCGGAGCTAGCGCCACTGAAGATCACCCATAGACGGATGCGGACGATGATAGCGCTGGCTCAACAGATCGCGGCGGGGACGCTCGATGTAGAGGCGCTGGCGCGGGTTAGCCCCGCGGAAGCCTACGCGCAGTTAATGCGCTTAAACGGCATCGGGCATTGGAGCGCGACATGGATTGTGACGCGGACGATGGGGGCGGCGCATCCTTATGTGGGTTATAACGATGTCGCCCTGCAGGCGGCGGTGAACCACTATTACGAGGGGCGCGCCGGCCGCGCGACGCCCGACGCGGTCAGCGTGCGCTTTGGTCGGTGGGGTGTTTATGCTGGCATGGCCGCTTATTATACGATCACCCGCTGGGTGCTAGACCGTTATACCCCGCCGAACGGCAATAGCTCATAAGTGAGGCGCACGGTGCCCTGCCATCCGCCGCGGGCGTGCCCTACTAGAATGGTATATTCCCCCGCAGTCTCTGCTAGATAATCGTTGATGAAGGCGTTGACGCCGAAGCCACTATCATCATCGGCGATGACCGGCGTCCCGCTCTCGTCGAGGAGCACCACTAGAGGGTCTACGGTGCTACTGTTGGCGACGATGTTAATGCGGTCGCCCAAGCGCACCGTGATAGGGATTTGGTAGACCACGCCATAGCGCATGCTCAGCCGCAGGGTTTGGGCGGGTGGTGCGTTGCGGATTTGGCGCACGCTGGTATTGATTTTCTCCAGCCATGCGGCGTAATCGGCGGCGGTGGCCCGCGCATCGCCCATTTCTGCGTAGAAGTGCCCGCGCAGGATATAGTATTCGGCTTCGTCAGGCCGGAGGGCGATGGCCGCGCTCAAATCGGCGATGCCAGACGGCAAATCACCCTGCAGGCGATGGATGCGGGCGCGGTTGATGTAAATGGGGGCGTTATCGGGCGCTAAGGCTAGCGTTTGGTCATAGTCGGCGAGGGCTTGGTCGTATTGCTCCAACACGTCGTATAAGATGCCGCGATTTTGGTAGGCTAGCGCGTAGTCGGGGTCAAGTTCGATAGCGCGGGCGTATGCGTCGAAAGCGTCGCGGAGCAGGCGCTGGCGGATGAAAACTTCCGCTTTTTGGACATAGAGGCTGGCCAGATAAGCGTTATCATCCGCCTCGGTGAGCTGGATGGCGGTATCTAGGTCGGCGTGGGCTTGGGGGTACTGGCGGGCGAGCATGAAAGCGATGCTTCGGCGGGCGTAGCCTTCGGCAGTGTCGGGGTTGAGGGCGATGAAGCGATTGTAATAGCGGATGGCCAAGGGGATATTGCCGGCCTCTAGGGCGCTGTTGGCGGCGTCTAGCAAAGGGGCGGCGGGGCGGTCGGTCTCTTGGGCGTGGGCCAGCGGCGCGACCAACAGGGCCGCTAGCGCTAGCCATCTAAACCAACGTCGCATAGGAACTCCTTAAGCGATGCCGACGAGATGGGGCGGGCCGCTGTGGGGCATCAGCCCGCGCGCGGCCGCTCCATCATCCAATGATAACGCTATCGTCGCTGGCCGCCAACCCAGCGACGATGACGCGGCGCTATCAGCGCGCTTGTAGCGGAATCTTGGGGTTTTCGTGCACGACGACGACCCCATAGGGGTTGGGCAAAATGTCGAAGGTGCAAGAGCTGGCGATGAGCGGGTTGGGCGTATCGGGGCCGTAATCGTCGTAGCCATCGTTGATGGCGCGTTCCCATTCCAGCTTAAAGCTGATGCCGTAGCGCCCCGGCTTCCATTTGTCGCCGAGGTCTACCGTATAAAAGACCCAATAGTTGATGCTCCCTTCGCGCGTTTCGATGTCGCTAACGCGGACGCCGGGGAGCGGTTGGCCGTTGAGCGTGATGGAATAGCGGGCGTTGGCGATGTGGTCGCGCACTTGGGCGGGTGTGCGGGCGAACCAAGACCAGAAGATGGTGATATTGTCGGTATCGTAAATGAGGCCGGGGTTGGCTTGGGGGAATTGGTCGCATTCTGCGAAGATGAGCCCTGGCCGGTTGGTGCGCCCGACCTCGATTTGTTCGCTAGGGCGCGCGCCGATGACCACTATCGGTTCACCGGTTGTGCCGGGGGCGATGGCCGGGGGGAAGATGAAACCGCCGCCGGGCGCACGGATGGGGCGCACGCCATCGGGCAATGCGAAGGGGTTCGGCGTCGCTTCTGCGGTGGCGGTCGTTTGGCTATCTACAGTGGCGTAAGCGGGTTCGGCGCACCCGTCGTTGATGTCGTCTATGGTGGTTTCGTAAATTGAGCGGCTGGGGTCGGATTCGCTGGCGATGCTGACGCGCAAACTGGCGAATGCCCCCACGGCCACCGTCGCGCCCCCTTCATAAGCCGCTACTTGGCTGACGGTATAATCCTCGCTGACCGCTAGGCGCTTTTGGCTCGTCAGGGCTGTGCCGGATGCGCCGGCGTTGCTGAAGATCTGATAGTAAATATCTAGCCCCGCTCCCATCGTCCCGCGAAAGTCTATGACCGCTTGGGTATCGCAGGCGACGAAGAAAATATCTACGTTCGATTGGGCCGTCGTGGTGGCGGTGATGGCCAGCAGGGCGGCGATGATGAAGCTGATGAGGCTTTTTTTCATGTCGGCATTCCTTCCCACAGTCACCAAATGCCTGTTAGTGTACCGCAAATGGGGCGAAATCTCAGCCCTTAAAACAGACGCTTTCCCTACGTTTTTAGGGGGTGTGGGCGTGGCGCGGGGCATTTCATTATTTTTTTGTAGGGCATTATCGCCTACAATACAAGCATTCCCTACTAGCATAAGGACAGAAGCCTGTGAGTAAACGGACGATAGTAGTATTGCAAGGCGACGAAACGGGACAAGAGCTATTGGACGAGGCCTTGCGGGTCATCCAGCCGGAGGTCATCCGTGTTGCTAACATCACCTACGAGACCTTCGATTTGTCGCTGGCCAAACGGCGCGCCACCAAAAACGAAATCGTGCGGGAGGCCGCGGCGCGCATCCGCGAGACGGGTTTGGGCATCAAAGCCGCGACGATTACGCCGCCCGGCGCCGACGATGTGGGTAGCCCTAACGCCCTCCTGCGGGAATGGGTGAACGGTCAGGTTATCTTGCGGACGGGGCGACGCATCCCGTCTGTGCGCCCCTTGGCCGGCGTCCATGCCCCTATCGCGGTGGTGCGGATGGCGGTAGATGATGCCTACGGGGCGAAGGAATGGCGCGAGGGCGAAGGGTTGGACGAAGTGGCTTATAGCACCCGCAAAATCACGCGGCGCATCTGCCGTGCGGTGGCTGAATTCACCTTCCGTTACGCGCGGCGCACCGGTTCAACCGTGTTTGGCGGACCGAAATACACCGTCAGCCCTATTTACGAGGGGATGTTCAAAGAGGAACTCGACGAGGCCGCTAAGCGTTTTCCTGATGTACGCTACAACCCGCAATTGATTGACGCCACCTACGCGCTCTTGCTGGAGACGACCGGCGAGCCGTTGGTCATCCCGTCTTTGAATCGCGACGGCGATAACCTCAGCGACCTTGTGTTGAAGATGTTCGGCACGATTGCCGGGGCGGAATCTATCATCTTCAGCCTGAACGAGAATAATGATGTGCAAGTGGCGCTGACCGAAGCCCCCCACGGCACAGCGCCTAGCCTGATGGGTAAGAATATCGCTAACCCTATGGCGATGATTTTGGCGGGGGCGGCTGTGTTGCGCTATGTGCGGAGCGACGAGGCCAACCGCGCCAGCCGCGCCATCTATGAATCGGTGTTGGAATGCGTTTATGATGGCATCCGCACCCCGGACCTCGGCGGGCAGAACACTACCAGCGAATTCACCGACGAGGTCATCCGCCGCGTGAAAGCCAAGCTAGAAGTGTGGGATGCGTTGGGGGATAGTAGCACAACGAAAGTCACTTTTTAGCCGCCGATGGCCCCGAATCGCTATCAGGACAAAAGGCCCCCCAAAGGGCTTTTTGTTTGGTTTGCTATTAAGTTTCTGTTACACAAAATCAATGGATTAAAAATTGATTTTTGGTATATTATGAGAGTTGGATTAATTTTAACTGCATGGATAGCGCGCTTGAGATGACGATTCGTTACGCGGTTGATAAGGTTTTGATGAAGGCTCCATCCTTTCGTCTGAAGGATGTGGATAACCAAATACACACCCTGCCCATGCTAATGGGCGAAATGGGCTTGCTGTTGGCGTTCAGCGGCGATATATGGAGTATGGCAGGTATTCGGCAAGCGATGTGGCTTCAGCGCTATAGCGCGCAATTCGCTTTATTCGGCGTGCGAAGCGCGCTCATCGCCCCCAACGATAGCGACGCTTTGCGAAGCTTCGCCATGAGCAGTCCGCTATCTATCCCGTTCAAGTTGCTGGCCGACCCCCACCAAGAGGCGTACAAAGCGTATAATAGCGCCGCGTCGAGCGTGGTATTGGTGAGCCATCAGGGGTATATTGAGGCGCGTTGGGTATTGGGTAGCACAGGCGCTCTATGGGTCATGCACGAAGTCCTGCGCGTCATCCAAACGCGCTTATAATTCCCTCCGCTATTGGCGTTCCGCGCGGTTTCATCTTTGTATTGCTTGATGTTACAATAAATGCCCAACGTTTAATCTGATATAAGAGAAGGGTATAAGAATTTGGATGCGGAGCTTGAGCACGACGTAGGTCAATTTTGGTCGTTGCTCTTTGAGATTGTCGCCGATGCGGAAAAGCGCGTCTTCGCGTATATGGCCCAACATCACCTCACCCCGCCCCAATTTTTTGTATTGCGGACGCTGACCCAACACGGGGGCCATTGCAAAATTGGCCGTATCGCCCAAGAACACCACCTGACCAACGCCACTATGACCGGCCTCATCAAGCGGTTAGAAGCGATGACCCCGCCGCTCGTCCGTCGGGAACGCGCCGCCGATGATGGCCGTTCGGTGGAAGTGTGGCTGACAGCCGCGGGAGAGGAACGCTTTTGGGCGGTGATGGCCGGTTTTATGGAGCAGGCGCGGGCGGTTTTGGGTTTGCTGGGGCCGCAGGAACGGCGCGAAGCCATCGAAAAGGTGCAATTTTACTTTCGGATGTTGGTAGAGCAGTTCCCGATTGCGCCGCCCCAGTAAGCCGCGAGGGGCACGGCATAGCGGGCGGCGCAAGCGAGCGAGGCGGCGGATTTAGCCCTCTTGTTGGCGGCAATAGGTGTCGAACCAATCGAGCATCGCGTTCAGATGGTGGATGCGATGGCGCGGTTCGCCACTGCGGGACATTTCGTGCCCTTCGCGGGGATAACGCAACATCCGCACGGGGGTTTGGGTGGCGCGGCGCACGATGGCGAAAAGCTGTTCGCTTTGTTCGATGGGCACGCGATAATCATTTTCGGCGTGGATGATGAGTAAGGGCGTGCGGATGCGGTGAGCGTGGGCGATGGGCGAATGTTCCCATAAGAGCGTCGGGTTTTCCCACGGGTGCACATCGTATTCACTAGAGATGAGTAAGGGCACGTCGCTCGTGCCATAAAAGCTATAGAGATTGTAAACGCCGCGCTGGGCCACCGCGGCCTTGAAGCGGTCGTGATGGCTGATGAGCCAAGCGGTCATGTAGCCGCCATAAGAGCCACCCGTGACCGCGAGGCGTCCTTCATCCACGAAGCCACGGGCGAGGAGCGCGTCTAGGCCGGCGAGGATGTCGGCTTCGGCTACGGGGCCCCAATTGGCATGCAATGCGGACATGAAGGCGTCGCCATAGCCATCTGCCCCGCGCGGGTTGCAATAGAAAACCACGTACCCGCGGGCGGCGTGCGCTTGGAATTCGTGCCACATGGTCCGTTCGCACGGGCCCCACATGATATGCGGGCCGCCGTGGATATTCAGCGAGAGGGGGTAAGTGTGCCCTTCCTCGTAACCCACGGGCAACAGGTACCATCCTTGAACGCTCATGCCGTTTTGGGCTTGCCAGCGCAGTTCGATATGGGGCTGGACGATGACTTGGTCTAAGAAGGCTTGGTTGATGTTGGTGCGTCGCGCTAGCCCCCCGTCGGTAGACCATGTGTAGATTTCGCTGGGGTTATCGGGCGTGGTGATGGCCAACGCGAGCGCGCCCCCTGCGCCGACGTCTAGCCCGGTGATATTCATCGCGCCGTGGGCGAGTTTTTGGTGCGCGTCTTGGGCGGGGTCGTAGCTATAGGGTTCGATATAGCCTTCGCTGAGCACGGTATAGAGCAAATGGCCATCGGGAGACCATACATAATTGCCGATATTGCGGTCGAGCGTTGCGTTGAGGTCGCGCGTTTCGTCGCCATCAAGGGACATCAAGGTAAAGCGGTAGACGCGGTCGGTTTTATCGCGGGGCATGCGGGTACAGGCTAGCCAGCGGCCATCTGGAGAAAGGCGCGGGTTGAAGACGCTATAATCATGGTCTTCTAGGCGAGTTTCGGCGGCGGTCTCCACATCAATTTTGACGATATTCTGCCAGCGCCACGGGGTATCTGCGGTGGGGTCTACGGTGCGGGCGCTATAGAGCGCGCGTCCGTCGGGCGTCCATTGGGGCGGTTCGTAGTCGGCGTCGGTGTTGGTCATGCGGCGGGGTTTGGCGTCGCCGTTGGCGGCGGTGGGGATGATGTAAATTTGGGCGTAGCGGTCGTCTAAGAAGTCGGGGTCGGCGCGGTAGGGGATGCGCCAGACGGGGCGCGGGTCCCAGCGGCGCTTTTCATCTTCGGCTTTGCGCTCTTCGCGGTATTTGCTCTCCAGCTTATCGGCGGGCGGGTCTTGTGGGGGGGCGCTGTCTTCTTGGGCGCGTTCGGCGGCGTTCATGGGCGATAGATAAGCGATGAAAGCGCCATCGGGCGACCACGCGGGGGCGGTAGCCCCATTTTCGGCGTTGGTCAGGGGGCGGGCTTCGCCGCCGGGCGCGGTGACCGATAACAAGAAAATTTGGGGCTTTTTGTTGCGCGCCGATACAAAAACGAGCTGTTGGCCATCGGGCGACCAGCGCGGGCTAGAATCTTTGTTGCCGCGCGTCAGTTGGATGGGGTCGCCGCCCGCTACCGATACCAGCCAGATATTACGGGTGTAACTATCTTCTTTGAGGTCGGGCGTCGTCAGGACATAAGCGATCCACCGCCCATCAGGGCTGAGTTGGGGTTCGTCCACATAACGGATTTGGGCGAGGTCTTCGATAGTGATAGGGCGTTTTTCCGCGCTCACAGATAGCACCTTTCAAAACAATTTTAATGATGGGGAATTTTATATTGATAATGGGGCGCTGTCAAAAAAATGACCACTTGACCCTGACGTTACGTCATCGTTTACACTGGGACGATAGCGAGGAGGCGAAGCGCGATGTATACCGTGAAGCAATTATCCGATTTGGCCGGCGTCAGCGTGCGGACTCTGCATCATTACGACCATATCGGCCTGCTGAAGCCGACGCAGGTAGGCGCTAATGGCTATCGTTATTATGATGACGCGGCGCTTTTACGACTCCAACAGATTTTATTCTACCGCGAGATAGGGTTGGAGCTGTTGCAGATAAAGGACATTCTGGACGCCCCCGACTTCGACATTGTGGCGGCATTGCGCGCCCATCGTCAGTATCTGCAGGAGCGCGCGCGCCGTCTGCAACACCTCATCCGCACGGTAGATACGACCATTATGCATTTAACAGGAGAGATGGACGTGAGCAAGAAACGGCTTTTTGAAGGCTTTACGACCGAAAAACAAAAGGAATACGAGCGTCGCGCGCGGTTGCAATATGGCTCAGAGGCCGTCAACGATTCTATCCGCCGTTGGAATGGCTATAGCAAAGCGGAACAAGAGGCGATTATGGCGGAAGGCGGCGACATCTATAGCGCGCTGGCCCGCGCGATGCAAGAGGGGCACGACCCGACCAGCGCAGAAACACAAGCGTTATTGGCGCGCTGGCACGACCATTTGCGCCATTTCTACGAGCCGACCACCGATATTTTGCGCGGGTTGGGCCAACTCTACAATACTGATGCGGAGTTCATCGCCTTTTTCCAAAAGCTCCACCCCGATTTGCCGCCCTACCTAGAAGCGGGCATCGTGCGCTATGTGGACGATTTGGAGACGGCGGAACTCGAACGCCTGCTGGCCGAAGACGCGGCACAGCGCGGGGCGCTAGAGTAAAGCGACCCCCTACGGGCGTTTGATTGGTAGGGGCTTCTGTGGCGGGTTTTAGGTTATAATGAGAAGCGATGAAGTGGGGGAGTTTATAGGCTGTGGATGATGGATTTATCCGCTTTAGAAGCCCGTTTAGCCGCTAGCGATGACCCGCGCGAGAAAGCCGATGCGATGACCGCTTTGGCGTGGGAACTTTCTACACATTATGGGAATCAAGAGCGGGCGCGCGCGTTGGCACAAGAGGCTTTCGTCTTGTGTCGTGATACCATAGACTGGCAAGGGGGGCGGGCACAAGCGCTCATCGTCACGGCCAATGTCCAACGCATAGAAGGGGCTTATGAGCTGGCCATCCGCCACGCTCGTTCAGCTTTGGATATGCAAGAGGCTGTAGGCATCCAAGACCAATGGACGGGGCGCGCATGGTTTGTGATTGGCGGGTGTTATCGCCGTCTGGGGGATTATGCCGCTAGCGCTGAGGCTATCGAGCGGCAATTGCAAGTGGCCGAGGCGCTGGGCGACGCCTTTTATAAGGCGGATGCGCTGAAGAGCATGGGGATTTTGGCCTCTTTGCAGGGCGATTATCGCGGCGCGTTGGCGCACTACAAAGCATCCAACGAGTTTTACGCTTCCATTGGCCATATCATCGGTCTGGCGGCGAATTACAATAACGCCTCTGTGGAATATCGGCAGTTGGGGGAATACGCCCAAGCGCGCGAGCAAGCCCTAAAAGCCTTGAAACTATTTGAAAAAGAGGCCTATGAGCAAGGCATCATCCGCGCCCACATCAATTTAGCGCACGTCGCCACGGATACCGACGCGCTCGACCAAGCCGAATATCATTATCAAGAGGCGATGCGCCTAGCTCTGCAATCGAGAGAGCGGTACGTCCTGACGGAGGCGTGCTTAGCCTTAGGGCGCTTATCGTTGAAGCAAGGCGACCTGAGCAAGGCCTTAGCAAAAACCCAAGAGGCTTTGGCATTAACCCAGTCGTCCGCCGATAAAGGGTTGCAATACCAATGTTACGAACAATTGGCCGAAATTTACGAAGCGCGCGGCGATTGGCCATCCGCTTTGGACGCCTATAAAATGTTCCATCACCTTAAAGAGCAGGTCCTCAACGAAACCAGCATCCGCCAGCTGAAAAATTTAGAGGTACGATGGCGCACGGAGCAAGCCTTGAAAAGCGCCGAACAAGAGCGCCAATTGCGCGCCGCCGACCGCGATTATTTCGCGCGCATCAGCCGCATGAAAGATGATTTCGTCAACGCCGCCACCCACGACCTGAAGAATCCTCTATCGCACATCTTTTTGTTGGTGCAGTTGTTGCGGCGGCGCGGCCTCGTCCTGACAGAGGGGTTAGAATTGCTGGAGCGCATCGAAGCCAGCGCCAACCAGATGCGCCAGCTCATCGCCGACCTGCTGGACATCGCCCAATTGGAGACCGGGCGCCTGTTGCAACTCGAACCGTCGGATTTGGTGGCTTTGGTACGGCGGATAGCGCAATCTTTCTTTTGGCTGGCCGCTCAAAAATCGCTGGACTTCGCTTTAGATTTGCCCAAGCGAACGGTGACGCTACATTTAGATGTGACGCAGTTCACCCACGCGCTGGAAAATATCTTCAGCAACGCCATCAAATATACGCCACAAGGTGGACAAATCCGCTGTTCTTTGCAGGTGGAATCTGGGGATGTCGTGATACGCATCGCCGATAGCGGCATTGGCATTCCCCCGCAGGCCCTGCCGCACATTTTCGAGCGATTCTACCGCGTCACGTCCGAAGCGCACCAAGCGATTGAAGGCACGGGCCTAGGTTTATACATCGTCAAAAGCGTCATCGAGCAACACGGCGGGCGCGTTTGGGCGGAAAGCGAAGTTGGGTGCGGGACCACGTTCTTCATCCGCTTACCGCTTTAAGCATCCCGTCGTCGTCATCCGTTTTGGGGTTTGAAAAGCGCCTCTAGCGCGAGTTGTTGGGCGAGGATGGGCGAGGTGAAGGTATCTTGAGGGCCGAAGACGCCGAGGCGTTGGTAACGGTCGCCGTGCAGGGTGTGGGCTTCTAAGTAGGCTTCGTCGGGGTCTACGAGCCAGTATTCATTGACGCGGTGCTTTTGGTAGAGGTCGAATTTGGTTTGGAGGTCGCGGCGACGGGTGCCATGAGAGAGGACTTCCACGATGAGGGCGGGTGGGCCGGCCAGCCGCTGGGGTGTGATGGTGCAATTTCCGCCATGCGCCACCCAGACGATGTCCGGCTGGACGACGTTTGCATCATCGAGGTATAGATCTATGGGTGATAGAAAGATTTCGCCATGAGGTATACACTGAGCCAATAAAAGGTGAAGCTTGCCGAGGACGCGCTGATGTTGTGTGGTGGGCGCAGGACTCATGATGATTTCGCCTTGGATAAGCTCGATAGGCAAATTAGAGGCGGGCAGTTGGAAGAACTCGGCAGAGGTGATAGTCTCGCGGATTTGTTGGGTCATAACAGCAACCTCAAGCGCATAGACGATGGTTATATATCATTATGCCACAAGCTGGCGCGCATGGCGCAGGGCCTTTCGCGGGGCTAGGGCATGGCGGGCGCGTTCACGAACGAGAGGCTCATCAATCGGGTTGGGCCGGGCGGCTGTTGGCGAAAAGGGCCGCGAGTTCGTCATGGAGCTTTTTCTGGCGCTTGGCGGGGATGACGCGCGCTTGGGCCGCATCTTGATATAAGAGGATGAGCTTTTGCGTCGAATTGAGCACCACACGGCAATTGTGGCACGTGCTGAGGTGTTCGCGGGCCGCTTGGGATAAATCCTCATCTAGCTCTTGGTCTATATAATCGGAAAGATATTGAACCAATTCTTCGCAGGTTAGGGGGCGCTTCATGATGGGGAATACTCCTCAAAATATTGGGCGAGGCGCTCGCGCAGGGCGAGCCGAGCGCGATGCAAGCGCACTTTGACGGCCGCTTCGCTGATATTCAGGATTTGGGCGGTTTCGGCCGTGCTGAGTTCTTCGACATCGCGCAGGATGAAGACCGATTGTAGCGTCGTGGGCAATTGGGCGATGGCCCTTTCGAGCATGTGGCGCGCTTCTTGGCTATCGAGTAGCGCTTCTGGTAGGGCGCTCCAATCCACGAGGCAGGCGGGCAAGAGGTCCGCTTCGGCGTAGCTTTCTAGGTCGAGTTGGGGGCGTTGCCGTCGTAGGCGCGTCAAGACTTCGTTATAGGCCACGCGATATAACCACGTGCTGATGCGAGAGCGCGCTTGAAAAGTATCTATCTTTTCGATGAGCGCGAGGAAGGCGTTCTGCACCACGCCATCGGCTTGTTGGTCATCGCGCAGGAGTTGGGCGGCCAAGCGGTACAGTTTGGGCGCGTATTGCTCAAAAACATAGGTGAAAGCGCTTGGGTCGCGTTGTTGGAGCGCCTTCACAAGGGCTTCTTCATCCATAAGTTATCATCCCGATGTATGCTGTTTAGCATACCATGAGTTCGCGTTTAACTTTAGATGCATTCGTCGCTGTAAAGGTTACTAGGGGGTCGGAAAGGCGCGCGGTCGGGGATGGTTTGGCAGGTGTGCATAAGAAAGCGGCGGCGCTTTTGTGGAGCTTATGCCCTTGTTACTGCTCGCCCGTCGGTGTATGGTGGGGCATAAATTGTTGAGGAAGGGGCATATGCACGACGTCGCTATCGCAATCAGGGAGGTTTCTGAGGAGCATCTGTATAGGGCGCGCCAACAATGGGTAGACTTGTTGCGCGATGCGGTGGATGGCGGCGCTTCCGTGAATTTTTTGCCGCCTTTGGGCGATGACGTGGCCAACGCTTTTTGGGATAGAGTGGCGCGGGAAGTGGCGGACGGTGAACGCATCGTCTTAGCGGCGACATCGGGCGAGGCGTTGGCTGGTTGCGTTCACGTCGTTTTGGCGGGCCAGCCTAACGGGCAACATCGCGCCGAAATCCAAAAGATGCTGGTACACAGCGCGTATCGTCGGCGCGGTTTGGGGCGCGCTTTGTTGAAGGCGGGCGAAGAAGCGGCATTATCGGTCGGGCGCTGGCTCATCGTGTTGGATACCGAACGCGGCTCGGCGGCGGAGACCATGTACCGCGCGTGCGGGTATCAAGAAGCGGGGGTCATCCCCGATTTCGCGCTGGATGCGCGCGGTGAATATATCGCCACGGTGTTGTTCTACCGCAAATTGAAGTGAGTTTGTTGGGGCGGGTTCAGCCTCTTCATAAGGAGGCGGGCGGCGTGGTGGGGATGTAGGGCGACTCTGGCGGCGCGAGGAGCGGCCAAAAAGAGGCGGCCAACAAAGCGGCTATCATCAGCAAGGCGATGAGCAAATAGAGCAAACGCCACCACGTCCAACGTGGGGGGAGTTCCTCGATAAAATCCTCGTCGGGGTCGTGCCATTCTTCCATCATAAAGACGAGTGTAACCGAATCGTCAGGGTATATAAAGGGTTTTTCGGGCATGAGGTGCCCCTCATCGCTGTATTCTGTGCTATACTCGAACAAAATAGCGATTGCAAAAGACGGATGAAGGAGAGGCACATGGCTTTTATCGAAGCGCCAACGAACTTTTATCTGGGGCGCATCTATGACCCGATGACCAATAAGCTAACGGAAGATGTGGTCTATTATGATTCGCGCGATTTGACCACGCACGCGGTCGTTTTGGGCATGACGGGCAGTGGTAAAACGGGCTTGTGCATCAGCTTGTTGGAAGAAGCCATCCTCGATAATATCCCGTCCATCATCATTGACCCCAAAGGCGACATCACTAACTTGTTGTTGACGTTTCCGCAATTGCGGGCGGAAGATTTTCTGCCGTGGGTGCACGCCGACGACGCCCGTCGCGCCAATATGGACTTGCCGACCTACGCGGCAGATGTGGCGCATCGCTGGCGCACTGGCTTGGAGAAGTGGGGCATCGTGCCAGAGCGCTTGACATGGCTGAGCAAGGCGGCGCGGTATAGCATTTACACGCCGGGTTCAGATGCCGGGTTGCCTATTAGCATCCTCGCGTCTTTGCGCGCCCCACGGGAAGGCTGGGCCGGCAACGAAGAAGCCATCCGCGAGAAAATCAACGGCATCACCACGGCGCTCCTGGCCCTAGCGGGCCTGAGCGTAGAGCCGGTGAAAGATAAAGAGCATGTGCTGGTATCGAACATCTTTGAGCATAATTGGCGGCAGGGTATAGATTTGACGTTGGAACAAATTATCTTGCAGGTGCAAAAGCCGCCTTTCGATAAGTTAGGCGTCTTCCCGATAGATGATTATATGTCGGAGAAGGCGCGTTTTAAGCTGGCTATGGACTTGAATAACATCATTGCCGCGCCGTCTTTCCAAAGTTGGATACAAGGCGAGCCGATGGATATACAACGCTTGCTTTACCAGCCTAACGGGCGCCCCAAAGTATCCATCTTCTACATCGCCCACCTCAACGATTCCGAGCGCATGTTCATCATCACGCTCATTCTGGAGACGATGTTGGGTTGGATGCGTAGCCTGAGCGGCACGACGAGCCTACGCGCATTGCTCTATATTGATGAGATGTTCGGGTTATTCCCGCCCTACCCCAAAAACCCGCCGACCAAAGACCCGCTCATGCGTTTGCTCAAACAGGCGCGGGCGTTCGGCTTGGGGTTGGTGCTGGCCACCCAGAATCCGGGCGATTTGGATTATAAAGGGCTGAGCAATATCGGCACGTGGTTCATCGGGCGCTTGCAATCGGATAACGACCGCCGTCGGGTGATGGACGGCCTGCAAGAGCTGGCGAGCGTGGACGAGAACCTCAACCGTGGGGATGTGGAACGGTTGATAGCCGACATCCGCCCGCGGGTTTTCGTCATGCGGAATGTGCATAATAGCGGCGGGCCAGTGATGATTCATACCCGCTGGGCGATGAGTTATCTGGCGGGGCCGCTGACGCGCCAACAAATCAGCTATTTAATGCAGAACCAGCGCCAGCAACTGCTAGAGGCGCTGGCCCATAGCAACCCGATGACGCGCACCCTGCAACCGAATTACAATCCCCAACATCAGCCGCCCCTACCGCCCGTCCCGTCATCGTTACCGGGCGAATCGGGTTATCAGCCGCCTTTGCCGCCGCTCCCCGGCCAGCCGCCCGCGCCGCCGCCCACGTTGCCGGGGGCGAACCCCGCAGTATCCCAAGCGCTGATGCCTACGCAAATCATCGGTCTGAGCGATACAGGCACAGCGCCGCCGACGAATACCCAGTTTGTGGCGGGCTTGCCTGTGCCCTCCAACTACGCCACCAACCCGCCGCCGATTAGCGCTTCTGTGGCGCAATATTTCCTGCCGGCTGTCCTGAGCACCCAGCAGGCGCTGGCGCTCTGGCAACAACAAACCAGCTACCGCGCCCAGTCTATCGGCACGGCGATTTTGGCCTATCGGCCGGTGCTATTCGCCCAAACGCGCTTGCAATATCAAGACCGCACCGCCAACGTCTACACCTCGCGCGAGTACGCTTTTCTCGTGCCCGATTTGCAACGTTCGGGCTATATCAATTGGGAAGAATACCTCACGCCGCCGCTGGACCGTTCGCAACTATCGGGGTCGCCTTTTGGTCAGGCGGTGTTTGGCAATCTGCCGCCGGGACTGACGGACCAAACGCGCATGAACGCGCTCAAACGGGAATTGGTGGATATGCTCTACACCAGCGCCAAGCTCATCATCCCCTATAGCCCGGTGTTCAAGATTTATGGGCACCCCGATAAAGATATGAGCGAATTCCAAGCGGCTGTGCAACAAGCCGCGCGCGAAAAGCGCGATGCGGAAATAGACAAAATCAACGCTAAATATAGCAAGATGCTAGACACGCTAGAAGATAAACAAAAGCGCAAAGCCCGCGAGCTAGAAGCGGAGAAGTTAGAAATCCGCGACCGCAAGCGCGAGCAGTTATACACCACGGGCGAGGCTGTCATCAGCATCTTCAAGGGGCGCACCAACTACACCCTATCCCGCATGAGCCGCACCACCCGCCTCAAGCGCCAGACCGAAGCCGACATCCGCGAGAGCTACGAGGTGCTAGACGAGGTCGAGCGCGAGATGGAAGCGCTGGAAGCGGAATACGAAAAGAAGCTACAGGAGATCAACGATTATTGGGCCAAACAAGCCAATGAAATCATAGAATACACGGTCACGCCTTATAAAAAGGACATCGTGGTAGATTTCTTCGGCATTGGCTGGGTGCCGTATTGGTACTTGCAGGTGAACGGGCAACCGGCCCTATTACAAGCCTACCAAACCTAGTTCCCTAAACGGGGATGCGGTCGCCAAAAGAGGGGCGTAGCGCCCCTTTTTTGTTTTAGTCGGTGGAATCGGGGCGGATTTCTGAAAGGACGCGCCCGACGCTGAGGAGGGAGATACCGTGCGTGCCGCGCGCGCTGACCATCACCGCTTCAATCACGGGTTCGTATACGGGTTTTTCTGCCACCCATTCCACGATGAAGTTCGCCCCCCAGCCGGCACTGGTATCGTTCTCCTCGATGACGAAGCCGTTTGTGGCGAGGGGCGCTAATTCGAGCGGGTCTTCTACGAAGTTCCGCACCAATTGGCCCTCGGTATCGTAGTAGCGCACCGATTGGATGATGATAGGCGTATCTAAATCGGCATTGTGTATGGCGAGGGTGACCGTGAGCGGGATGGTCTGCGAGGCGCTACCGAAGAATATTTCGGAATAGGCGGGGACGTAGACGCGCTGTCCGGTCACGATTTGCAATTGGCGGTTGTTTATAGGGCGCGCGCTTTGGGGCTGGTCAGAAGATGTCCTTAATTGTGTTTCGCAGGCGGCGAGCACAACGGCAACCAAAAGCGAGAAGATGATAGCGCGGCGCATGCGGAGAACCCTTTTTTTGATTAGCTTGATAGTAACCCCAATGATACTACAAACCATGCCCGACACAAAAAGGTGGTATGATAGGGTTCAGCCGTCGGGCGCGATATGAGATAGGAGAGCGTGTACCCAGCCATGAAGCACCCCCACCCCCAAGACCGCGAAGAAACTATCCGTTGGGCGCGAGATTTGACGCGCCACCCCTTTTACGTCCTCGATACCGAGACGACAGGTTTAGGGGCCGAAGGTGAGATTGTGCAAATCGCGGTGGTGGATAGAGAGGGGGCGGCGGTGTTAGAGACGCTGGTTCGTCCGCGGCGTCCAATCCCTGCGGGGGCGATTGCGGTACACGGCATTACACCTGCGGATGTGATGGATGCGCCGACCTTGCGGGACGTTTATATCACCCTATCGGTGCAGTTGGCGGGCGCGGTGGTGGTGGCGTATAACGCCGATTTCGACCAGCGCTTGCTAGCGCAAAGTTGCCGCGCGCACGGTTTGCCGACCGTACGCCCGTCGCGCTGGTGTTGCGCGATGAAAGCTTATGCGCGGTATTATGGGCAAAGGAGCGCGCGCCGTAAGGGTTATGTCTGGCAGAGCTTGGCGAAAGCCTGCGCCCAACAGCAGATTGTGGTGCAGGGGGCGCATAGCGCGCTGGGCGATGCGCTGATGACTTTGGCGCTCATCCGAAAGATGGCCGCAACCCCAAACTAAAAGTACGGGTGGGGACCCGTACTTTTAGTGTGTGTGTTCGTTCCATCAATCACCCAAGGGGGAGGAGGAAACTACTGTAAACCGACTATACCCCTGAACAGAGATAATATCCATTAAGGTTTATCAATTTTAGGTAAAGGTTTTTCAACACCGTATCGTTAAATTAGCATGAAGAGTATTAATAGGGGAAACGCCATGCTCCAGCGATTATCCATTATTGAGCGCAGTAAAGCGCGTTTGGTCCTGCGAGAGTTACCGCTAGCGCATTGGTTTTTCGCGGGGGGGCTATTCGCGGTGGGGATTGCGTTGGCCTTCGCCAATTTGTTGATAACGGCGGTGACGGCGGTCATCGTGGGCACGTATTACGGGGCGACGGCGGCGATACAAGACATTGTCTTCGATAAAGCGGACGGCACATTGACCGTGCATCGCCACGGTCTGCTAGGGCGGCGGG
The DNA here is from genome assembly GCA_037441665.1 of Anaerolineaceae bacterium. Lineage (GTDB taxonomy): Bacteria > Chloroflexota > Anaerolineae > Aggregatilineales > Phototrophicaceae > JBBIRQ01. Next base: position 34,321 of record JBBIRQ010000022.1, read on the forward strand.
TGTTATCTACGTTGGATTTAGAAGCTATTGTGATGGCGTTTTTATATGAGGATGGCGAATGGTCTCAGGCTTTGCTCATTTTAGCGGACGACCAATTGGGGTTATCCACATATTCGCGGCAAGGCAAAGCGTGGAAAGCGCAAATTGTAGACATCATCAATATTTTTTTAGAAGTGGATCGGCATAAAATAGAGGCGCGCTTGGGCGATTGGATACGCCCGAAAGGATAAGGACGGCAAACGATGGATTTCACTAACAAAGTGGTTTTGATTACGGGGGCTTCGCGGGGGATTGGTCGCGCGTGCGCGGTGCTATTCGCGGAGAGGGGAGCGCGCGTGGCGATTAATTATCAGCGCAACCGCGCGGCGGCGGAAGAGACACGGGCTTTATTGCGCGGCGAAGGGCATATGCTTATACAAGCAGATGTCGCCAACCCCGACGAGGTGGAGCGGATGGTTTCGGCGGTGGTGGAACAGATGGGGGGCTTGCATATTTTGGTGAACAACGCCGGTATTTACGAAGACCACCCGCTCCCCAACGTGACCTACGCGGAATGGCAAGCGGCGTGGCGACGCATCTTAGAGGCGAATTTGCTCGGCGCGGCCAATACGATTTACTGCGTGGCGCGCCACATGATGACGGCTGGTGGGGGGCGCATCGTCAATGTCTCGTCGCGCGGGGCCTTCCGCGGCGAGCCAGACGCGCCAGCCTATGGGTCCAGCAAAGCGGGCTTGAATAGCATGGGGCAATCGTTAGCCAAGGCGCTAGCGCCACATCATATCTACGTGCTGACGGTGGCGCCAGGTTTTGTGGAGACCGATATGGCGGCCGATATGCTGGAAGGCCCCGCGGGCGAGGCTATCCGCCAGCAAAGCCCCCTAGGGCGCGTGGCCAAAGCGGAAGAAGTGGCCTATGCGGTGCTATTTTGTGCGGCGGAAGAATCGGCCTTCAGCACTGGGGCGATTATTGATGTGAATGGCGCGTCTTATTTGCGGACCTAATGGGGGCGATGTTTTACCAATTTCATTAAAAATCAACGATATTCTTACGGCTATTAGTACAACTTGCTCAGCGGAGTCCTTCAAGATAGGTGTATAATAGCCCTATATTACAAATATGAAATGAGAGGCGGGTTGTGCCAGACGCGATACCCTCCATCAATTATCCGAATATCATCGGCTATATAACCGATGCCAAACACGCCAATATATCGGTGGCGCAGGTGGTGGCCACCCTGACGCCGCGCATTGTGCGCGCTGGCCGCCCTTTTGAAGTGATTATGGTCATCCAGAATGCGTCTGATGTGCCGCTGGATGTGACCGCGACGCTCAAGCTACCCGAACGCGACCAGAAGGGGCAACGTGACCGCTTTGTGGCTAAGGCGGAACGGTTGGTCATTGGTCTGGAAGCGGCGGAAGTGGGTTATGTCAGCCTGCCGGTGACGACTTTACCGAATACCGCGGTGGGGGCGAATTATAAAATCAGCCTCGATATTAAAGTAGCGCTGGTGGGCAAGGCCAAGCCGCGGCGGGTGCGCGCTGAAGATGGCGGCTCTCCGCTGTCAGCTGACCAAGTGCCAGAAGCGGCTAAGGCGCATCTAGAGCGGCTGAAAGCCATGACCTTCACCGGGCAAATCAGTAGCGGGTTGCGCGGTACGGTGGTGGAATTGAGCTTTAATGTGATGGCGGGGACGATTGGCGCTATCGCCAATTTGTCCGCCGGCTGGACGCGCTTATGGAGCGTGGCCGACTATAGCGACGACCGCCAAATCTTCATCAAGCAACGCCAATTGCTCAAAGAAAAGGTGTTGCCCACGCTCGACCGTCGCACGCTCTTTATCCCCATCCTCAACAAAACGCGCGAGGTCTTCGCCGCGGGCGGCTTCCCGCTCAGCGATTTGGAAGCGGCTTTGGTGGCCAAACTGCTAACCTTTATGGTGGAATATTCCTCGCCGCGCTATGGAGAAGGCACCCAACTGACCGCCGGGATTTATAACATCCGCCCTTATTTGGACAAAGCGGAGGCCGAATTACCGCAAAATATGACCTTTCCCCATTGGGTGAGCGCGTTCTTGCGGATTTTGCATCGCGATGCGCGCGTGGCCGACCATGCCGTAAAGGCTCTGCTCCACTTCGCGTATGAGTCGCTGTTGACCGATGCGATGACCCGCGCCCTAGAGATGATAACCATCAGCACGGGCGAAGATGTGGGTACAGAAGCCGAGCGCGCCGCTTATATCGCCGATGTGCTGGAACGCTTGCGCGAGGGACGTATGGACTTCGCCAGCGCTTATATGCCTTTGGTGATGGGGGGTATCCTCGTCTACGATATGGTGCTGGCTGATGGCGAAAACCCCGCGGATACGTTGCGCGTCCTCGACGATATGCTTCGCGAGCGTGACGCTATGGTAGATAGCGCCAACGAGCCGATTTACGATATGGCGGCGAAGTTGGTAGAGCGCGCGCAAATGAAATATAACTACCGCGATTGATAATGTCGGTTCGAGTGTTGGGATGGTAACGGGCGATGGCACTTAATTTCAAACTGATGTATCCCAATGTATTAGGCGCAATCACCCCGCATCGCTTGCTGACGGAGGAGTTACAGTTTGCGGTAGGCTTGTTCCCCAAAAATGCGTTCATCAACCAGCCGGTAGAAGTGGTGATTGTTTTGCAGAGCATGGTAGACCAAAATATGCAGGTGAAGATTGGTCTGCAATTGCCGAGCGTGGATAAAAAGGGGCAACCGGTGGCGATTGATACGCCCAAAGAGATGATGTCTTTGGGGCTGGGGCCGGGGGAAGTGGGCGTTTTGCGGTTGCCCATCGTGGCCCAACCGCCCACGCCGTCGGGCAGTTACCCTATCCGTGTGGCTATCCGTTATCGCACGCCTGAAGCGAATCGTGTACGTCCGCCCGATGGTGGCCCGCCGCCTTCGGTGCTAGAAATTTCGCCCTTCCGTTTGCAAGTGTTGCGCGATGTGGACTTTGAATCGCGGATGTGGAACGATTCGGTGGATATTATCACCGTGGTTTTGGATGTGACCAATAAGAGCTTGCCCCAAGCGCCCAGCGGTCTGAAGCCGCGCTACGAGACCTTGTGGACAGCGGATTATATGGAACGGGAACGCGAACTGGTCAGCACGCATCTAGAGGAAGCGCGCTTGTTGGCGACGCGCCTTGTGCATGGCTCGTCGTATCCCGATTTGTACCGGGCGGTGGTCGAGCGCTTCGAGGCGCGCGGCTTGCCCCTGCACCCCGGCGAGGCTATCGCCATCGCCAAGATGATGACCTACACCGTAGACGAAGCCCCCACGCTGGAGACCAGCATGAAGCTAGAGGGCATGCGCTGGTTCCGCGCGATGGCCCAAGTATTGGCCCATAATGAGCAGATGTTCGATATGCGGCGCGGGGAGCTATTGGCGCAATATTGTTTCGACGCGATTCTGTTTGACTCCATCGGTCTAGCGTTTAATCTGGTGCAACCCAAAGTGAAAGAAGACCTCGGCAATATTAACGAGCGCGTCGCGTATGCCAATCGCTTGTTAATGTGGGTGGCCGGCCAAGGGCACCCGGACTTGAACTACGCTTACTTGCCGCTGATATTGGGGGGGATTGTGGTTAACCGCATCGTCGCCCACACGCGCGAGGCCTACCCGTGGCGGCTGGTCGAGGAGCTTTGGGAAGCGTATCGCGGGCGTCTGCGGCTAAATGTGTCGGATGCTACGGTGGTCGTCTTCCAGATGGTGGAGCAGTTATTGACCGAAGCGGAAAAGATGTTGATAGCGCAACGCCTGCCCCGCAATTACGATTGACCCTAGGGCGCTGGGCGCTTGTTGCCTCGCCTAGCGTTTTTGCCGAAATGTTTACCCAAAACCGATACGGTTCTAATATTCTGGGCGTATGATAAAGTAGCTCATTAGTTTTGGGCGGCTATAGGTTTGCATCAAAAGCCGTCCATAATACCGATAATCGGTTACAATAACAACACAGGCACAAAACCAGTTCACGAGGTAGAGCGCAATGCTACGTTTTGACCGTTTTACAGAACGCGCGCAGGATGCCGCCGCCCGCGCTTATGAAATTCTCCAACGTTACGGGCATAATCAAGTGGATACCGAGCATATTTTGCTAGCCCTGTTGGAACAGACGGATGGGGTTATCCCGACGATATTAGAACGCTTAGGGGTAGACATCAGCGTTCTGCGGGCGCGCATAGACGAGATTTTGCGCCAGAACCCGCGCACCGCCGCCATCTATGGGGGCGGCACGAACCAAGTCTTCATCACGCCGCGCGTTAAACGGGTGATAGACCTCGCCAATGACGAGGCTAACCGTCTGCGGGATGAATATATCAGCACAGAACATATCTTCCTCGCTATTTTGAACGAGCGTAATACCGCGGTGGCCAAAATCTTGGCCGACCTCAATATCACCCGCGACCGTGTGAGCGACGCTATCAAGGATATTCGCGGCGGCCAGCGGGTGACCGACCCACAAGCGGAGAGCCGTTATCGGACGCTGGAAAAGTATAGCCGCGATTTAACGCAAATCGCGTTGATGGGCAAGCTGGACCCGGTGATTGGTCGCGACGCTGAAATCTTACGGCTCATCCAAGTGCTCAGCCGCCGCACCAAAAATAACCCGGTGCTCATCGGCGATGCCGGCGTGGGCAAGACCGCGATTGTAGAAGGGCTAGCGCAGAAGATAGTAGATGGCGACGTGCCGGAAATTTTGCTGGGCAAGCGGGTTATCGCCCTCGATTTGAGCGGGATGCTGGCCGGTAGCCGCTTCCGCGGGGAATTCGAGGAGCGCTTGAAGGCGGTCATCGAGGAGGTGCAACGGGCGGAAGGCGAAATCATCCTATTCATTGATGAGTTGCATCAAGTGGTGGGGGCTGGGGCGGCTTCTGGTGCGCTGGATGCGGCCAATATCCTTAAGCCGGCGCTGGCCCGCGGGGAATTGCAATGCATCGGCGCGACGACGCTAGACGAATACCGCCAATATATCGAGAAAGATAGCGCGCTAGACCGCCGCTTCCAGCCGGTTTTTGTGGAAGAACCGGACGTGGAAGATACGATAGAGATGCTCTATGGTCTGCGCGACCGTTATGAGGCGCATCATAAGGTCAATATCTCCGATGAGGCGATTGAGGCGGCGGCGCGCCTTTCGGCCCGCTATTTGACCGAACGCAAATTGCCCGATAAAGCCATAGACTTATTGGACGAGGCCGCGGCCAAGGTGCGCGTGGCGCTCTATTCTCTGCCGCTCCGCCTGAAAGAGATGAAAGCGGCGATAGACCGCCTGATGATGGAGGAAGAAGCGGCCGGCATGGCGCGGGATTATGAGCGCGCGGCGGATTGCAAGATGCAGCGCCTGCAACTAGAAGAAGAATTCGAGCGCGAGCGCTACTTGTGGCAACAAGAAAATACGCTGGACGAGGTGGTAGACGCCGACGACATCGCCGCTATCGTGGCGCAGTGGACCGGTATACCGGTCCAACAGATGCTAGAGACCGAGAGCGAAAAATTGCTCCGTATGGAAGAAGCCCTGCATCAGCGGATTATCGGCCAAGATAAGGCGGTGGCCGCCATCGCCGACGCCATCCGCCGTTCTCGCGCGGGCCTAAAAGACCCCAAACGCCCTATCGGCTCGTTCATTTTTTTGGGCAGTAGCGGCGTGGGCAAGACCGAATTAGCCAAGGCCTTGGCGGAATTCCTCTTTGATGACGAAGAAGCCTTGGTGCGGGTAGACATGAGCGAATACCGCGAGCAACACACGGTCAGCCGTCTTTTTGGAGCGCCGCCGGGCTATGTGGGCTATGAAGAAGGCGGGCAATTGACCGAGGCGGTGCGCCGCCGCCCGTATCGCGTGGTGCTATTCGACGAAATCGAGAAGGCGCATCCGGACGTTTGGAACGCCTTGCTCCAAATTTTGGAAGATGGCCGCCTGACCGATGGTCAAGGGCGGGTGGTGGATTTCCGCAATACGGTCATCATCATGACGAGCAACCTCGGCACGGAATATACGCGGCGCGGCGGGGCCTTGGGCTTCGTGCGGCCCGATGAGCCGGACGCCATCGCCGACCACCAGAAGATAGAACGGGCCATGCGCGATACGTTCCGCCCAGAATTTTTGAACCGCATAGACGAAATTATCATCTTCCAGCCGCTATCTTTGGCGGACGTAGAGCAGATTGTAGATTTGCAGATGCGGAGTATCGCCGAGCGGCTGAACGAGGCGGGCATTGCGGTGCATCTGACAGAGCCTGCGCGGCATTGGCTGGCGGGGCAAGGCTTTGACCCCCAATTTGGGGCGCGCCCCCTGCGCCGCGCTTTACAGCGCTTGGTAGAAAATCCGCTCAGCACGCGCTTACTCAGCGGCGAAATCCGCCCCGGCGACCTCATCGTGATAGATGAATTGAATGGCCAGCTCATTTTTGAGCGTCACCTAGACGCCACGACCGATTATGGGCACATCCGCGGTCGCGCCGCTTATCAAGAAAACCCGCTCCCCAACGAACACGAGGCCCGCGATTGAGCGCGGCGGCCGCTAGCGGGTGGGGCTGTAGAGACGCGCGCACAAGGGGCTTTGGCCCCTTGTGTTGTGTTGGGCTAGGCGGGAAGTTGTAATGAATTTTGATATTTGGGGGAACGAGGTTTGATTATTTAACATAGGCTAGGTATAATGTTTCGCCGTACCCCTTGTGTCGTGGAGCAAATCGAGCTATGAATCAACCAGAACTGGGCGAGCACGAAGAAAAGATGACCACTGTAACTTCGTCTGCCGAGTTATCGCCTACTGAAACGTCAGCCAATTCTCACCCGGCTGAAGCTACTCCTGAAACTGAATCGGCCGCTAAAGCTATCAGCGAGGAGTCTGTTGCGGAAAGCGAATCTCTCGGCCACATCGAAGACGAAGATGTGCCAGCGGCCGGCGACGATAGCGATAAGGCGACGGAAGAACCCGCCAGCGCTGATGCGCCAGCTTCTAAGTACAAGCGCGGTCAATTGCTAGAGGGCGTCATCGTCAAGACCACGCCAACTTCTATCCAGATAGAGGTTGAAGAGGGCGTGGTGGGCGTGGTGCCGGGGCGCGAATTGGAATTGATGACCGCTAAGATGATGGAGAGCCTGCGGGAGGGCGAAAAAATCACCGTTTTTGTGGTCAACCCGCGCGACCATCAAGGCAATCTGGTATTGTCTATCAACCGCGCCTTAGAAGAAGCCGATTGGCGTTCTGCCGAGCAATACGCCGAAAGCAAAGAGATATATGAAGGTAAAATCGCCGGCTACAACAAAGGCGGGCTGATTGTGCGCTTTGGGCGCTTACGCGGCTTTTTGCCCCATAGCCAAGTGGCCGACGACCGCCGCGCGCGGATGACCGGCGAGACTCCCGAAGAACGCTACAGCGGCATGATTAACGAAACCATCAACGTTAAGGTGATGGAAGTAGACCGTAGCCGTAACCGCCTGATTTTATCGGAGCGGGCGGCCATGCGCGAAGTGCGCCAAAAACGCAAAGAGAACATCATCGGCGAGCTAAAAGTGGGCGAAGTGCGTCAAGGTCGTGTGGTGAGCTTGGAAGATTTTGGGGCCTTCGTGGATATTGGCGGCGCGGAAGGGTTGGTGCACCTGACAGAGCTATCGTGGAAACACGTCACGCACCCGCGCCAATTGTTGCAAATTGGGCAAGTGGTGGATGTGCGCGTCATCAGCGTAGATACTGAACGCAACCGCATCGGGCTGAGCCTGAAGCAGACCGAAGCCGACCCGTGGGACCAAATCGCCACCGCTTATCAAGTGGGGCAATTGGTGCAGGGGGTCATCACCAAGTTGACCAAGTTTGGCGCTTTCGCCCAGTTGGTCAACGCCGAGGAGGTCGAGGGCCTAATCCACATTTCGGAATTATCCGACCAGCGGGTGAACCACCCTAAAGAAGTGGTCAACCGTGGCGATAAGCTGACCTTGCGGGTGGTGAAGATAGATGTCAGAAATCGGCGCTTGGGGTTGAGCTTGAAGCGTGTGAATTCTGCGGAATTCCTCGACTTCGACCTTGACCATGCGCCTTGGTCGCAAGATTGAAATCTGCTGTCCGCGGAATGGGGAAGCGAGGCGAGCTAACTATCTCGCCTTGTTTGTTTTCTCCTGCCAAAATGGTTAGGTGTTAAGGAAATTTGAAGCATTTGCGTGTACAATAGAGCTATAGTAAAAGTGGGGTAGATGGTTGATATTCTAACGAACTACTGATACATCCTGCTATCTACTATAAGGGCAGTCTTGGTATAATGGAAGTCATGTAAGCTGTTATCAAGAGTTTATAGATCGGTGCGTGGTTTTGAAGTTTGTTAGAGCCACTGGCGATGGAGGTATACACCGTGCCGAATAAAATGGAGCGCTTTACTCAGCGTGCACGGCGAGTCTTAAGCCTCGCGCAGGAAGAAGCGGAACGCTTACAACATTCGCAAATCGGTACAGAGCACCTTCTTTTGGGCTTAATGCGCGAAGAAGGCGGCGTGGCCGGGCGGGTGTTGCGGGATTTGGGGCTAGACCCGAAGCGAGTCGAGGAGTTGGTCAACCAACTGAGCGATTCGGTGGGCCGCGCCCCATCGGGCCAGTTAGACTTGTCTCCGGGCACGAAGAAAGTTTTAGAACTGGCGGTAGACGAGGCCCGCCGTATGGGCCATCACTATATAGGCACAGAGCATTTGTTGTTGGGGCTGGTGCGCCAACAAGACGGCGTGGCGATAGATGTCTTGCGTCGTCTGGGGGTTAGCTCGGAAGAGGTACGCCGCCAAACGCGCAAAGTGCTCCAAGAAAGCCCGGTGCAATCCACCACCCAGCCGCCCCAAGAGCGGCCGCAAACGCGCCGTAGCGACAAAACGCCGCTAGTAGACCAATTGGCCACCGATTTGACGCAATTGGCGCGCGAAGGCAAGCTAGACCCGGTGGTCGGCCGCGAGACCGAAATTGAGCGCGTCATCCAAGTGCTCAGTCGCCGCCGCAAGAATAACCCGGCGCTCATCGGCGAACCGGGCGTGGGCAAAACGGCGATTGTGGAAGGGTTGGCTCAGCGGATTGTAGACCGCGAGACCCCCAAACCGCTCTTGAACAAGCGCGTTTTACAGTTAGATGTCGGCTCTTTGGTGGCGGGTACGATGTATCGCGGCCAATTTGAAGAACGTCTGAAGCGCGTCATCGAGGAATTAAAATCCTCCGATAGCATTTTGTTCATTGATGAAGTGCATATGCTCGTGGGCGCGGGGTCGGCGGGTAGTAGCGTAGACGCCGCCAACATCCTAAAGCCAGCTTTGGCGCGCGGAGAATTGCAATGCATCGGCGCGACGACGCTAGATGAATACCGCAAGCATATCGAAAGCGATGCGGCGTTGGAACGGCGCTTCCAGCAAATTTTGGTGGAAGAACCCACCATCGAGGAAACTATCGAGATTTTGCAAGGCATTAAAGTGCCTTATCAAGACCATCATAACGTAGAAATCACCGATGAGGCGATTGATGCGGCCGCCAATTTATCGGCGCGTTATATCCCCGACCGCTTCTTGCCAGATAAGGCTATTGACCTCATAGACGAGGCGGCGGCCCGTTTGCGGATGTACAAAAGCCCCGAAGCGGCCCAAGTGCGCCGTTTGGCCGATGAAATCGAGCATCTGACCAGCGAATTAGAGCTAGCCGAAGAGGACGGCGCGCCTAGCGACCATATCGAAGATTTGCGCGAGCGTCTCGCCGGCCTTAAGCAAACGATGGATGAGTTCCGCGCGAACTGGAATACCGAGACCGACCAACCGCGCCTGACGGCCGAAGACATCGCCGAAGTGGTGGGCATGTGGACGGGTATACCCGTAACGCGCATTGCGGGCGAAGAGAGCGAACGGCTGATGGAGATGGAAAACGCGCTCCATAAGCGCATCATCGGGCAACATGATGCGATTGTGGCCATCAGCAAAGCGGTACGTCGCGCGCGCGCCGGCCTTAAAGACCCGCGCCGTCCCATCGGCTCTTTTATGTTCCTCGGCCCTACCGGCGTCGGCAAGACCGAATTGACCAAAGCCTTAGCAGAATTCTTATTCGGTAGCGAAGACGCGCTGGTGCAACTGGACATGAGCGAATTCATGGAGCGGCATTCGGTGGCCCGTTTGGTGGGCGCGCCGCCCGGTTATGTGGGCTACGAGGATGCCGGCCAATTGACCGAAGCGGTGCGCCGCCGTCCTTACTGTATCGTGGTCTTCGATGAAATCGAAAAAGCGCACCCCGAAGCCTTTAATATGCTCCTGCAAATTATGGAGGAAGGCACGCTGACCGACGCCCGCGGCCGTCGCGTGGACTTCCGTAATGCGATTATCGTCATGACGAGCAACGTAGGGGCAGATACTATCAAGCGCAATGTCAAGCTGGGCTTTAATGTGCCGTTTGACCAAGCGAAAAGCGAACAAGAAGCCTATGAAGATATGGCTAAAAATGTGCAAGAGCAATTGCGCCGCACCTTCCGCCCCGAATTTTTGAACCGTGTGGATGCTAGCATCATCTTCCGCGCCTTGACGCAAGAAGAAATCAAGCAGATTGTGGACCTCGAACTGAATAAAGTGCGCGAGCGCCTCATAGAGCACGCCATCACCCTAGAAGCGACCGATGCGGGCCGCAGTTGGCTAGCGCAACAGGGCTATGACCCCGAATATGGCGCCCGTCCGCTCCGCCGCTTGATACAAAATGAGGTGGAAGACCGCTTGTCTGATGGTATCCTGTCGGGGGAATTCCGCGTGGCTAGCACTATCGTCATAGATGCCGATGACAACAGCTTGGTACTGCGCCGCGGCGAAGACGAAAATGAACCGGAAAGCTCGCTGGAAGCGCCGGGCGTTTAGGGCGACAACAGAGACGACGAGCAAAACAAGGGGCGTGACGGCCCCTTGTTCGTTTTAAGGCATTAGAGCGGCGCTTTAGGAGGTGCGGCGACCGCCCGATAGCTGGGACTGTAGCGCTTGGAGCGCCTCCCAATCGCCTTTGGCCGCTAGAGCCGCCTGTTCAGCCCATGTGCTCACCGAGCCGGGCTTAATCATGCCGGCGGCGGTGATGATTTCGATGAGTTGGTCTTCGGTGGCTTGGGCGAGTTTGGCGTAGGTATCTATACCGGCGGCGATGAGGGTTTTGCTAATTTTGGGGCCAATGCCTTCAATGACGGTGAGGTCATCGCCATCGTCTTTTTTGCCGCGCTTGCTGGATATTTTCTGCGCGGGTTTATCCGCTGGGCTAGCGGCCACAACGGACATCTCTTGCGTTTTGGCCGTCGCGAGCGCCGCATCTTCAGCCTTGGCGGCTTCTTCGGCTTGGCGTGCTTCGGCTTCAGCCTTGGCGGCTTCTTCGGCTTGGCGTGCTTCGGCTTCAGCCTTGG
>JBBIRQ010000023.1:0-44807 GCA_037441665.1 Anaerolineaceae bacterium
ATCCCGCTCTATGCGTAGAGACAATCTTAGCAACCTCACCCCGCACCTGTCAAGTCCCCTTCACAGTCACTAGGCGGGTTGGCTTCTCCCTTTGACTCCAGCTCGCATCTCCGCCAACCTTCGGCGGTTCTCGATACCTGTCTTTTTAAGTTTCCACCGTCTCTACTTCTCTAGCTTGAACCGCAGTTTATCACCTCGACTTAAAGCTGTCAACGGTATTTTAACCCCAATTTTCAAAATTCCTTAAAACAATTCATCCTTTTATAAAACCTCTTTCAAACAAGAATGCAACCACCGCTTGGGCTATCTCCTCGCTGAAGGCACGCGTATAGTGGATGTTATCCACATAAAGGGGTTCTTCGCGTCCGACTTGTAGCTCCGCTAGGTAGAGGAAATCGTCCCACCCCGACCATTCCGACCGCATCTCATGAAACAGCCGATACCCAACATGCTCCGCCGCGCCCCGCGCAAAGAGATGATAACGCGCATCATATAGAAAATTGGGGTGCGGTTGCCAAACGAAGACCGCCCAGGTCTCGTAGCTATCGGCAATCGCCCGTATCATCTGCCGATTCGCGCGATAGATTGCGATGCTCTCGGCCGCGCGCGCTTGCAACCGTTGCGCGCTATCCTCAGCATTGTGTGGCGGGGCGGCTTCTGGGCGTATGCCACGGGCGAAACGTATAATGGGCCATTCAAATACGGCCGACGATGCCTCGCTATCACAATCGAGGCCGCGCCAATTATACGGCTCGCCCCCCATGCTCATATCGTTCACGCCATCTATGAACACAACGCCATCAGGGCGCACCCCACTTTGCAATAATTGTTCGTACAAACGCAATTCTTGTGAGCTAAAGTAAAACCCTTGGCCAAAGTTATAAATTTGCGCTTGACCAACGCCTATTCGCTCATCTAGGAGGGATTGCATCAATGCGGGTATCGTTTGCCAATCCGGCAGGCCATAACCAAAGGTCGTAGAGCCGCCAAAAACAAAGATGGTCAGCGCGTCTTGCGATGGCGGCCATGGTTGCGGCCCCAGCCCCTGCCGAAAGCCCGCCTCCTGTACATTAACATACGCGCCTTGGTAAGGCCGCTCGCGGAAATGGAGGAACGGGGCGCACACCAACGGGCGCGACCACGTCTCGCGCAGTAGCGCATCGCGGGCTTGGGCATCCCATTCGGGATAGACGATGCTCAGGCGCTCATCACCATATTGGAGCGAACCCACCGCTTCGGCCGCACGCTGGCCATCGCGGAAGGCATAATACAATCCTAAAACGAGGTTAACCGCCAAAAACAGGACGAGGGCATTCAGCAATAAAACCGCTATCAGTTGATAGGCCGCGATGAATTTACGCATAAACTCGCCCCCCGCGCCGCCGCCCACGACGCGCTTCTTACAACTCGCCGCGCCCCTGCAACGCGCGCATCAATGTGACCGGGTCTACATATTCAAGGTCGCCGCCCACCGGCAGACCACGGGCTAACCGCGTGATTTTAACCCCTTTGTTGGCCAATTCCCGTTGGATATACAGCGCGGTTGCGTCGCCTTCCATGCCGGGGTTCGTGGCAATGATAACTTCTAAGACATCGCCCTTTTCCACCCGCGCCACCAGCTCTTTAATACGCAATTGCTCCGGCCCAATGCCGTTGACCGGCGAAATCGCCCCGTGCAGGACGTGATACTGGCCGGGATAAATGCCCGTGCGCTCCAAAGCCAGCACATCTAGCGGCTCTTCCACCACGGCGATAGTGCGCGCATCGCGGCGCGGGTTGGCGCAGATGGGGCAGGGGTCTTCTACGGTGATATTGAAACAATTGGAACACAAGCGCGTATTCGCCTTCAGATTGCGGAGCGCCTCAGCCAACGAGGCCGAAAGGTCATCCGGCGCGCGCAACAAAAAGTACGTCAAACGCGATGCCGTCTTGGGGCCTACCCCCGGCAAGCGCGAAAACGCCTCGATTAACTTAGTGACTGGCTCTGGCACTGCGCCGCTCATCTCTCGCGCCTTTTCTCAGATCATCGCTCCACCACCGCAGAAGGGGCTATCCCCCCCTGCGAGCCGCTAACCGAACAAACCGCCCAAGCCGGGGATATTGCCTAAACCGCCCGTAATCGCTTCCATCTTCTCCGCCGCCATCGTCTGGCTCTTCTCGATAGCTTGGTTGATGGCCGCCACCAGCAAATCTTGCAAATCGTTAACCCATTCCGCATCGCTGGTATCCACCACATCGGGATTGATGGTGATAGATTGGATGCGTTGATGTCCCGTAATCACCACCGTTAACGCGCCCCCACCAACGGACACTTCTACCGTCTCTGTCTCCAACTGCTTTTGGGCGTCGGCCATATCTTGTTGCATTTTTTGGAGCATGGCCATCGGGTTTATGCCCCCCGACAAACCGCCGCCACCGCCGCGTGGGAATTTTCGCTTGCTCATCTCGTCGCTCCTTTTTTTTCACTATGCGTTATGCGTTCGTAAAACGTCGCGGCCGGCGCCGCGTCACAGATTTTCCTCATCATCGAGGATTTGACCGCCGAGTTCCAAGCCCTCGGCTATGACCGGGTCGTCATAGTCTAGCGCCCTATCCTTGGCGGGGGTATCGCCTCCGCCGAGCACGAACTGAACGCGCAACTCGACATTCATCACCCGCAAAAGCGCGCGCTCTATCCAGCGCACCCGTTGCGGGTCGTTCAATTTATTCAGATGGAAGGTTGATTTTACCTTGGCGATAACCCGATTGCCATCTACAGCATACACCATAGCATGATCCATCAGGCTAGCGATGGAGGTATTGTGTTCGGCGATGAGCCTTTGGGCGTCTAGCCACTTCTCCTTGACGGCTTGGAGCGGCACGATGGGCGGCGCGCCGGGGGCCGTGACTTCAGGGCGGGCGCTTTCTGCCATAAAATCGGGCTGGGACGATTTAGCGCCGCGCCCCCCCGCCGTCGGGCGATATTCGGGCGCTTCCTGCGGCTCTGACGGCGCGAAGTGCGCGCTATCCACCAAGGCCAGCTCTAGGGCTAGCTGGGGTTGCCAGCCGCTAGAAGCGCTCTGATTCACCGCTTCGTTAAAGGCCCGCAAGGCCTGCAAAAGCGCGGCGCGCCCTATCTGTTGCGCTTGCATCTCGTACCAACGGCGCTCTTCCTCCGACGCTTCGATTAAGTCGGCGCTCGCCGTCTGGGCTAACAAGATGGCCCGCAGGGCTTCTACTACCCCCTGCGCGAATTGCTTAGGGTCGCTACCGGCGTCTATGGCGGCGTTGATGATGTGCAAACCGCGCCCGGTATCTTGGCGCACAATCGCATCTACCACCTCTTGCACCGCCCGACGGTTGGCCAAACCCAGCACCTGCTGGACGAGTTCCACGCTGATGATGTCGTGCGGGTCGCTGACGATTTGGTCTAACAGGCTGATACTATCGCGGGCGCTACCTGTGCCATAGCGCGCCACCAGTTCCAGCGCCGCCATCTCGTATTTCAGCCCTTCGCTATCGGCTATCAGCGCCAAACGGTCGGCCACCTCCCGCAGGGACAAACGGCGGAACTCAAATTGCAGGCAACGGCTCTTGATTGTGGCCGGCACTTTGTCTATTTCGGTCGTGGCCAGCACAAAGATGGCGTGGTCGGGCGGCTCTTCCAAAGTCTTCAGGAGCGCGTCGAAAGCATTGCCCGTAAAGCGATGCACTTCATCAATGATATACACCTTATAACGCCCCTCGCCGGGAGAAAACGCGATTTTGTCGCGCAAATCGCGCACATCATCCACCCCCGTATGCGTCGCGGCGTCTATCTCTATCAAATCCAGATAGCGCCCCTCGTTGACCGCCACGCAAGCATGACAAACATTACAAGGGCGCTTATCGGGGTCGGGGTCGGCGCAATTAACCGCCTTCGATAACAAGCGCGCCGTGGTCGTCTTGCCCGTGCCCCGCGGACCGCTGAACAAGTAAGCGTGGCGTATCCGCCCACTCTTGAGAGAATTACGTAAGGTTTTGGTGATATGTTCTTGACCGACGACATCATCAAACGTTGCCGGCCGCCATTTCAAATATAGGGCTTGTTCTGGCACAGTTCACCTCTCCCAACTATGCTTGAAGTCTAGCATCGAGTCCGCGCAGGGGCAACACTCGCTTGCCAGCGCGCCCCCTGTTATAATGGTCTCTAGCGATGATTTAGTGAATGGGAAACTATCATGCCCTTGGGAACAACCGAACTCCTCATCATCCTCATCATCGTCATCTTGCTCTTCGGCGTGGGGCGCGTTTCGCGCATCGGCGGCGAATTGGGACAAGCCGTTAGCAACTTCCGCAAAGGGATGCAAGACGGCTCCAAAGACGATAAAGAGAAGAACACCCAAGATGAGGTAGTGAAAAAATTGTAAGGCGACTTTGTCGTTCAAGCCCCGGTCGCCAACCGCAACGCCTGCGCCCATGTCAGCGCGGCCCGTTGCGCGACGCCGACCGGGACTTTTAAGTTATAGGTCAGCGCCGCTTTATTATAAGCGGTGATGGCCGCCTCGGTTTTGCGCTGAGCGCTAGACCACAACGCCTCCGCTTGCACTTCCGCAAGGGCGCTATTAGCTCGCCGTGCATCCGCCACACGCCCGCGATATTGGCGATAAGCGACCGCTAAATGAGCAATGATGCGCTCACGCTCAACCTCTAAATCGCGCCCTAACGCTATCCAATCGGGGGTGATGTCGTTATCGCGCAGGATTTTATATGCCAAGCGCAGGTCTGGCGGCGTGGTCTTATCATCATCCAACGCTAACAACGCTAAGGGCTTGCCCGCCCCCGGCAAACGCGCGCTATTGCCATCGCCGATAACTTTGCGGATTTGTTCATCTATCAACGATTGCCACTGTTCCATGCTGACCCTCCTTTTTGTGAATTTTATCACAATAAGCGTCGTGTAGCAACAAGCTAGCGCTCAATTCAAATCTTGCGGGACGGGTAGGCGCAAGGTGGCCTGCACCCGCCCGTTGGCGTCGCGCAGGGTGATGACATCGCCCGCTTCGCCAAAAATGGCCGCATCTAAGCCCCAGAACAGCACCACCGGCGTATTTTGCCCCGCGCGGGTGAAGATGGTCAGCTCGGCGTTGGAAAAGAGGCGTTGCTGGCCAAACGTATATTCGTTGCCGTCGAGGTCGGTCAGCGTCCAGCCGGTGATGTCTACGGTGTTGCCCGTATTGCGGATGCGGACCGCTTCGGCGGTGATGTCCCCGGCCGATAACACGCCCACGATTTCCACTTGGGCGTTAGTTGCCGTCGGCGCTAAGGTAATGGTGGGGGATGGCGTCGGCGTGGGGCTGATTTCCGCTGTGGCTTCCGCCGTCGCTTCCGCCTCAGTCGCCGCCGCCGTAATCGTCAACGCTTGGGCGACTGACGTTTCTGGCGTGGGCGGCGGCACGATGGGGCATCCCGCCAAGGGCACAATCAACACTTCGCCAATCTGGATTTGGGTGGCCGTTTCTTCGGTCAGCCCGTTCACGGTCAACAAATCGAAGCCGTTCGCCCCATACTGTAGGGCGATGCCGAAGGGCGTATCGCCTTCTACCACTGTATGCAAAATGCAATTGGCCGGTAAAGAGGTCGCTGTCAGACCTAACGCCTCGCTCGCCCCGATGATAGTAGGGTCTATCGTGGGGGCTGGCCCCGTGGTCGCGCCGAAATTGCCCGTCGTATCCAAAGGCAACCCCGTCGGCAGAACCACTTGCCCCGGCGGCGGGGTAGCCGTGATGATGAAGGGCGTTTGGGTGGGGCCTTGTGTCGCCGTCACCACCACGCGCACTTCTATCACCTCCGGCGGCGCGGCTTGTTGGCGCGGGCCAAAAACTTGCAAAGCCGTATAGGTGCCGCCCACCGCCACCAAAAAGACCAGCACCAGATAAAACACTAACGAACGTCGCATTGTGCCGCCCTCTCCTGATTTGCGTCTCACCATAGGTTAGTTGTCCGCCAAACGTTTCTTTTTTGCAATATCTACGCCCTTGAATATTAGCACAGCGACCCCGTGCCAGCAATTCGCCCGCCGAATTCTCTTTACATCCACCTTGAATTAACATCTCTTAAGCTCTTACGGCTATATTTATCTAATCTTGCTATTCCTTCTAAGCGCGTTGTGTTAGGATGAAAACAATATGCGCTCAGCTGTCGTTAAAGGGGAACGAGAACATGACCACGCCCGAACTGCCATTCAATGTCCTCATCGTGGAGGACACTATAGACATCGCCAATTTAATCATGATGAACTTACAAAGAATGGGGTTAGGTGTGGCGCACGTCAACAATGGCCTAAAAGCGGTCGAATTTTTACAAGCGCATCGCCCCGATTTGCTCGTGCTCGACCTCAACCTGCCGGGGATGAACGGCTGGCAAGTGCTAGAACACGCCAAACAATACTATGGCGAACACCAACTGCGCGTCATCGTCACCACCGCCGCCGGCGACGCTTCTAATCGCCTCGTCGGCAAGCTCCAATATGTGGACCGCTACCTGACCAAGCCCTTCACCCCAAATGAACTCATGGACGCCGTGCGCGAAGTGCTAGAGTTGGATAAATTTTCATGAGGCATCCTTAAACTTCAATTAATTTTATTTACATCTTTCACAACCTATCAATGCTCGATTCACCATTTCCCGCTTACGATAGTACCAAAGTCATATCATAAGCGGAGCGATTAACTATGACATCGCCATTCTTCGCGGGTAACCCGGTGCTCATCGTAGAAGATACGCCCGAATTGGGCAAAATGATGCTAGAGATGATTAAACGCATGGGATTAGAGGCTTATTGGGTCGAAACCGGGGACGAAGCCAACGCCTTCCTCAACACCACCCACCCTTGCCTCATCTTGCTTGACCTCAACCTGCCCGACGCCAACGGCTGGCAAATCCTCAAGCACGCCAAAAGCCGCTACGGCGAACATAGCATCCCTATTATCGTCACCACCGCCAACAGCGACAACATGAACCGCGCCATCGGCAAGCTCGAATACATCAGCCGCTATCTGGTCAAGCCTTTCACCCTGCACGAATTCAAGCAAGCGGTCTTCGACGCGCTCAACCTCGAATGGGCCAATATGTGATACAATAAAAAACAAACCGAATCGATGCCCCCTTGCTATCATGAGCGACCCGCAAGACCCCAACGAAGCGCGTTACCAAGCCATCCTCCGCAAGCTCGCCACACGCCGCCCTTTCGGCACAACGCCGCCCGCGCCAACCCCTGCTATGGGCCTGCTCGACCAAATCAACGCTTACGATGCCCTCAGCGCCGCCAAAGACCACGCCTCGTTAGCGCGTTGTTATGGCCCCAAAGTGTGCCACGGCCCCCATTGGGCGGGTGTCGTGCTGTGGCGGCCGGGACAAGGCTATTACGGCTATCAACAGCTAACTTTAGCGGGTATTTGGGCGCTGCTGAACGGGGATGAATCCCTATTGCTCGCGGGGAAACGCTATCTGGCATACCAAGCCGCCATCTACGACCCCGAAGCCTACCATCAACTCATCAAAAAACAATTCAACCTCTATTATGACGACGCTGGCCAACCGCCGACCACCGCGCAGGCTAGTTGGGTAGCGCGCTACCACCCCCAAGAGCGCATCGCCCTGCGCGACCAACTCAACAGCGCGCTACGCCAGCTTTTAGCCGCACTCTAAAACAAGCCGCCATCCTCATCATCGTATATCTCCTCGCCATCCTCCCTAGCGCGACGCCTGCTAGAGGACCCTAGCGAACGGTCAAAACGATTGCCGCTACCCAGCCGTCTAAGCGAGGGCGAATCGCCCTCCGTCCCCGATTTGCCCCTGTTCTGGGCCTTGCTGAGGGGGTCAAAATCCAGCGATTGGCGAATTTCCCGCAAGCGAGAGCGGCGGCCATAAGTCGCCGGACGGTAATCATCATCGAGGCGGTCATCGGGCGATTGTTGGGCCAACAACTCCCCCAAAGGGCCAAGGAAAATACCGCCCGCAAAGCGCAAGAGCACAAATACAATGACGGCTAATATCCCCAAACAAACCAACGAAAAACCACAAATCGCAAAAACAATAGCGCCTAAATCCATTAGTCATCTCCATATCGTTCAACCAACCGCGATGGGCGCGAACGGTCGTCATCATCGCCGTCATCGTCTTTTAGCTCCACAAAAGATGGCGCTTCGTCTTCATCCGGCAGGGGCATAATAGGCATCTTATCCGTCGGCATCTCTAGAGCTGGCGGATGCAACGCCTGCTCGCGGTGTCTTTGGAGCGCCTCGTCAAAACTCAGACTTTCGGCATACGTTTTATTGCGCTTTAACAACTCTTCCACCGTCTTTTTTGCCTCTTGGGCATCCCGTTCTTCAAACTTTTCTGGCTCTTTGAAGACAATCGAAAAAATAAACGTCCGCATGAACATGCGTATTATCCACGGCACTAATCCCCAAACCCATGTGATGACCAAGGTGACAACCGCCCCCACCCCGCAAAAGACAATAGCAATCAGTAGCGCATCTCCGCTCATCCCTGTCAGCCTCTCAATCTGTCAATAATGGGGCAACCTGCTGGTAAAAATGCCATAACACAGCTTCGATGAGCGCTTCGGGCTGGTCTGCTTCCAGCAAATCCGCATAATCAAGCGTCACCCCGGCCCAACTACCGCGATACCAGCGCGACGGGGCCAGCGGTTGCACATCCGCCATGCCTTCCGCCATCGGCCATGCGTAGATGTACAGATAAGGCCGCGGGAAACCCTCGCTCATGGGGGCGAAGCCAAAATTGATATGCGGGTCTTGGTGCTCATCGGCTTTAGGGGTGGCGAACCACAAAAAAGAGAGGTCAAAATGATGCGGCCATAAAACAATCGGCGTCATCATGCCCCACAACCGCCCCCGAAAACGGGCCATAGCGTTGTAGATGTGGTTCATCACTTGGGCGTAATCGCTAGCCAATCCCAAATCGAATAGCAAAGGCGCTGTATCGGCGATTTTTTGGCGGCGCGGCATCGCCACCTGCCCGACAGCGACCAACGCTTCTAGGAGCGCGTCCGTCAAGCTCACTTGGGTATGCCCCGCGATAGGCACACGGAAGACGTTTTCTCCCGCCACGTTATAAACCAGCGTGCCGATGGTGAAGTCAAAAGTCAGCTCGCCGCCGATATTCAGCGGCCCCGTGCTCAGACCGTTGGGCGCGACGTATAAGCTCACATGTAGGTCATTCGGCAGTGGCGGTATCGTCACCGCGCGCAACGCCCCGACGACTTGGGATGCTTTATGCAACGCATTGCGGGTGGCTTCCCATTCGGTTAGTGTTGGCCATGCCATATACGAGCCTCCTCAAATAAGCACAATCTTTTTAGCATTGTACGCCAAGAAAGGTGATTTACCCAAACTTCCCCGCCCTTTCGTACAGTCTGTCTTAGATTTTGCCCCGAACTTCGCACAGCGCTTCCCTATACGGCGCACCCGCGCCACCCTACAATACAGACGTTTGATGATTTCTTTTTAGGAAAGGTCGCGCGTTTATGCGCCATTTCGTCGCCCAAAACGTCCGTCGCTTGCGCCCTTCGGGCATCCGCAAATATTTCGACATCGCCGCTAGCATGGATGGCGTCATCAGCCTAGGCATCGGCGAACCCGACTTCATCACCCCACAACCGATTATGGATGCCGCTATCCACAGCTTACAAGCGGGCCACACCGGCTATACCGCCAACGCCGGCCTGCGCGAACTGCGCCAAGCGATCAGCCAACAGATGCAACGCTTGTACGGCCTCTCTTATTGCGCTGATGAACAAGTGCTGGTCACCGTGGGGGTCAGCGAGGGGCTATGGCTCGCGCTCAAAGCCATACTCGACCCCGGCGATGAAGTGCTGGTGGTCGAGCCGTGCTTTGTGGCCAACCCCGCAGCGGTGGAGATGGCGGGGGGCGTGCCCGTCATGGTGCCCACCCGCGTTGAACACGCCTTTCAAGTGACCGCCGCCGATTTGGAAGCGCGCATCACCCCGCGCACCAAAGCTCTGCTCATCAGTTACCCCAATAACCCCACCGGCGCCATCCTGAACGCGGATTACATGGCCGAAGTGGCGCGCATCGCCCAACAATACGACCTCGTCGTCATCTCTGACGAAATTTACGAGCGCCTCGTCTACGAACAAACGCATCTGTGCTTCGCCGCGCTCCCCCACATGGCCGAGCGCACCATCATACTCAGCGGGATGAGCAAATCTTACGCCATGACCGGATGGCGCATCGGTTATGCCTGCGCCCCGCGCGACATTTTGGAAGCGATGAAAAAATTACACCAATACCTCATCATGTCCGCGCCCACGCCGGGCCAAATCGCGGCCTTGCACGCCCTACAATACGGCGAAGCCCACGTTAGCGCCATGCGCGACGCCTACAACCAGCGGCGGCGGCTCATTGTGGATGGCTTCAACCAGTTGGGCTTGCCCTGCTTTGAACCGCGCGGCGCTTTCTACGCTTTCCCCAGCATCGCCCACAGCGGCATGAGCGACGAGGACTTTTGCGAACGCCTGCTCCTAGAAGAACGGCTGGCGCTCGTGCCGGGTAGCGCTTTCGGCGAGAGCGGACGGGGCTTCATCCGCGCCAGCTACGCCACCAGCGAAGCCCACATCCAAGAAGCGCTCGACCGTTTGGCGCGCTTTTTGCAACGGCACGGCCTATACGCTCCGCAGGCCCTTTTCGCTTAATAAAACGTGCGCCCCAACCGCAAAAAACGGCGTCAATGCCGTTTTTTTTATCCATCGCACAGATGACGACCTTAAAGATTTACACACTTTCTCTACAATTTAGACTATGATTAATGATGTATCTGTAAGTTGTTGTGTTTGATACCAGATTGTTAAAACCTATGTTATCTACCCTACGCGACCGTTCCGCGCTCATCCTCATCGTGAGTGGAAACGACATCACGCCGTCCGATTATGTGGGCACAGAGTGGCGCGCCATGAATGCCATCGGCGCTAAGGCCGCCCAACGCGCCATCAGCGAACACGAACCGCACGTCATCCTCATAGATGACCTTTCGCCGTCACTAGATGGGCTGGCTTTGTGCCAGCACATCCGCGATACGACGCCTAACGATAGCGTCATCATGGTCATCACGGAACACGATTTGCCGCGTGTCGAAGCGTTCATCGCCGTTGGTTGCGACGATGTCATCTTGCCGCCCATCGTCCCTATCCTCTTGCAACAACGGCTCGCCCAGCTCATCCGTGGGCGGCGCATCGGCCAACCGCTGACCGAAAGCCGCATGTGGACGAAATTGGTCTTTGAACAAAATCGCAACGCCAGCCTGCTGATAGACCCGGCCACCTACGCCATCATAGACGCCAACCCCGCCGCCTGCCAATTCTACGGCTACACCTTACAAGAACTGCGCGATAAAACCCTGCGCGACATCGCCCTACATCCCCCCGAACATATCGCGCAGAACATGGTGAGCATCATCAACCGCCAGCGCGAATACTTCCAATTTCAGCACCGCCTAGCCAACGGCGACATCCGCACCGTAGAAGCCTATGCCAGCCCCGTCACGCTCGACGGGCGGCTTTTGATTTACGCCAGCATCTACGACATCACCCAACGCATCCAAGCGGAAGAAATCCAGCGCCGTCACGAAGCCCTCTTGCGCCAGCTCTACGACAAGACGCCGATCATGATGCTGACGATTGACCGCCAAAATCGCATCATCAATTGCAACCAAAAATGGACACAGATGAGCGGCTATCATCAAGAAGCGCTCATCGGCAAACCCCTATCGCACATCCTCTATCCCCAATCTAGCGCCAAAATCGAACAAGACATCTTGCCCCAATTATGGCTCGGCGAGACAGTACACGGCGTAGAATGCCAAATCCGACGCCAAGACGGGCAACTGATGGATGCCCTGCTCGATGGCGATACCCTGCAAACGCCCGATGGCGAGGACATCGGTATCTTCGTCATCACCGACATCAGCCTACAAAAACAGGTGGAATATACCCTGCGCGAATCCGAAGCCGAGACGCGCTCTATCTTCGCCGCCATGAGCGATACCATCTTCATCATCAATCACGAAGGGCGCATCATCCGCATCATCACGCCCGAAACCCGCGATACGCTCTACCGCGCCGCTAGCCAAATGATGGGCCGCAAGCTACACGAGCTCTTCCCAACCCACACCGCCGACCAATTCCTTGCCTATATCGAAGATGCCCTACGCACCCGACAAACGGTTCACGCAGAATATGACCTCATCATCCAAGGGCAACACTACTGGTTCAACGCCGCCATCTCCCCGATGGATGACTTCCGCCAAGTCGTTTGGGTCACGCGCAATGTCACCCCCTTTAAGCTGGCCGAACGCGCCGCCCGCGAGCACGAGCAACGCTACCGCCTGCTCTTTGAACACGCAAACGACATCATCCTGTTAGTGGATATGCGCGACGGCCGCATCCTAGACGCCAACCACCAAGCGGCCAAATCGCTGGGCTATAGCCGCGATGAATTGCGCCGCCTGCGAATTGACGCTATCGAAATCGCCCCCAATGGCGACGAAACCCGCGAATTTCCCCCCATCAAAGATGGCGCACAACACATCATCGAGCAAACCTACCGCCGCAAAGATGGCACGACCTTCCCGGTAGAAACCAACAATCGCTTCATCCAGTCCGAAGACGAAAGCCTCATGCTGTGCTTCGCCCGCGACATCACCGAACGCAAAGCCATTCGCCAAGCCAAACAGCGCGAGCGCGTGCTCGCCGATGTCCTGCGCGATACCTCCGCCGCGCTCAACCAAGTGTGGGAACTGAATTCCGTCCTAGATGCCATCCTCGACAACGTGACGCGCGTCTTGCCCGCGGTGACCGCCAGTATCATGCTCCGCCAAGATGACCAAGCCATCCTCACGCGCTTATGGGGCTACGAAGCCCAAGGCCACCCGCTCGAACCGCTACAAGGTCACGCTTTTCACATCCCCAGCACGACCAGCTTTCGCACGATGTCGCAGACGCGCCAGCCTTTCATCATCGCCGATACACGCCAAGACCCCACATGGTACGACATCGCACAAATCCATTGGATTCGTTCCTATTTGGGCGCGCCCATCCTGCTCAATGACGAAGTCATCGGTTTCATCAGCCTTGACCATTCTCAACCCAACCGCTTCTCGGCAGACGATGCCAAAACCTTGCAAGCCTTCGCCAACCAAGCCGCCGTCGCCATCCGCAATGCGCGCCTCTTCGCCGAGGTTCAGCAATACGCCGCCGAGCTAGAAAATCGCGTCATCAGCCGCACCAATGCCCTCTCGCGCGCCAACCAAAACCTCAAAGAACAAATCATCAAGCGCGAGCGCGTAGAAGTCGAACTCAAAGAGGAACGTAACCTTCTGCGAACGCTCATCAACAACCTGCCGGATAGTATCTACGTCAAAAATCGCGCCAACGACATCATCTTAGCGAACCGCAATATCGGCCGCGCGGCCAACGCCCCCCCCCTGCCTTTCGACATCGCCGCTAGCACCGAAGATGAGCAAGCATTGCTCAATGGCCAACAATCGCTCATCCGTTACGAAATCACCTACACCGACGATAACGGCAATCAAGTTTGGCTGGAAATTACCAAAGTCCCCTTGCGCGATACCCACGGCATCATCAGCGGCCTTATCGGCGTCATCCACGACATCAGCGCCCTCAAACGCGCCGAAGCCCAATTGCTGACCATCTTGAGTAGCGCCCGTTGCTTGCTGTGGTACGCCATCGTCGAGGAGAAGGGCGAACAGCTATCATGGACCTTCTACGTCTCTAACGAGGATGCCGCCCAAACCTTCTTGCCCGTCCAGATGGCCCCCGGCCAATCCTACACCCAAGCATGGCTCGATAGCCGCCATCCCGATGATAAAGAGCGCGTCGAAATCACCGATACCAACGCCATCCGCCAAGGGCGCGCCGCCTACAGCCAAGAATACCGTTGCCTAGACGCCAACGGGGCGGTGCGCTGGCTGAGCGAAGATGTGCGAGTGCGCCAACTCACAGCTGGCCGCTGGAGCTTGGTGGGCGTCTGCACCGACATCACCGCCCGCAAACGCGCCGAAATCCTCTTGCAACAGACCAATGATGAACTGGAACGCCGCGTAGAAATCCGCACGGCAGAATTGGTGCAAGCCAACAAAGTCCTACAACAAGAAATCGCCGACCGCAAACGCGCCGAAGCCAACCTGCGCCAAAGAAGCCACGAACTGGAAATCCTGCGGCAGGCGAGCATCTCCTTCAGTAGCCATCTGGAACTCCAACATCTGTTACAAGCGGTCGTCGAATACGCGATGCGCCTTGTGCCCGGACACAATGCCCATCTCTTCCTCAACCAAGATGGCCGCCCCGTCTTTGGCGCGGCCGCATGGGATAGCGGCGCCACCCCTAATTCCGCTTTCATCAACCCGCGCGAAAATGGCATCACCGCCACCGTCCTACGGAGCGGCCAGCGCATGGTCATCAACGAGATGCGCGAACACCCCCTATTCCAAAACACCCCTTGGCGCGGTAGCATCATCTCCACGCCTTTGTTAGCGGGCGAGCGCGTCGTCGGCGTGCTGAATATCGCCTCTGGCAAAACCCGCCACTACCACCCAGAAGAATTGCGCGTGCTAGACCTGCTGAGCGACCAAGCGGCTATCTCTATCCAAAATGCGCTACAACTCACCCAAATTCAACAAGAAATCGCCGACCGCAAACGCGCCGAAATCGCTGAACGCGACCAACGCCTGCTCGCCGAAGCCCTGCGCGATGCCGCCGCCGCCTTCAGCGAAACGCTCGACCTGCCCGAAGTGCTACACAGCGTCATTGATTACCTCTCGCGCGTCATCCCGCAACACGATAGCGATAGCATCCTCTTGATCGAAGACGAGCGGCTCGCCCGCCCCACCTATTACCGCCGCTGGCAAGATGGGTATTGGGAGCAGATCGAGCCGAGCCGCTTAACGCCGACCCCCTACCGCAACATCCCCAATCTGCGCCGCATGTTAGAAACGCGCCAACCCGTCGTCATCAGCGATGTAGACGCAGACCCCGACTGGGTCACAAACGACTATTCCCATTGGATTCGCTCTTATGTCGGCGCGCCCATCCTCAGCAAAGGGAACGTCATCGGCTTCATCAATCTGTGCGCCGCCCAGCCCAACACCTTCACCGAGGAGCACGCACGGCGCGTGCAATCCTTCGCCAACCAAGCTGGCGTCGCCATCCAAAACGCCCGCCTATTGGCGGAAATCAAACATTATGCCGCTGAACTAGAGGAGCGCGTGAACGAACGCACCGCCCAACTCGACCACGAACGCGCCCAACTCAACGCCATACTCAACGCCATGCGCGATGGCGTCATCTATAGCGATACCAACCGCCGCATCCGTTACGTCAACCAAGCCCTCATCGAAATGACCGACCTACCCCTAGAACAGTGGCTCTCCGGCGAGGCCCAACGCCACGTCAACACTGCCACCGATGATGATATGAAAACCCTTTGGGAAAATGTCCTAGACACCTTGAACCGCCAAGGCTTTTGGCAAAACGAGACCAAACTCAAGCGCGCCGATGGCTCTATCTTCGACGCCCTGCTCATCCGCACCGAGGTGACTAAAACGAGCGGGGAACGTATCGGCGTCGTCACCGTCGTGCGCGACATCAGCCAAGAGAAAGCGCTAGAAGAACAAAAACGGCGCTTCATCGCCCACGCCGCCCACGAACTCCGCACCCCCACCGCCAATCTCAAAACGCGCCTTTATCTGATGCGCCGCCAGCCCGAAAAATTATCCGAGCATTTGGCCATCAGCGAAGAAGTGGTCAAATGGATGCAAGTGCTCATCGAAAATCTCTTCGATATGTCGCGCTTTGAACATGGCGTCATCGTCCTAGAGCGCGGCGAGGTCATCTTGCAAGAAATCGTCGCGGCGGTGGTGACGTTTAACGAACCGGAGGCTCGCGCCAAAAACATCACCCTAGAACACCGCCTGCCAGACCTGCCCATTCGCATTAATGGCGATGCCACCCGCCTCAAACAAGTGGTCACCAATCTCGTCACCAACGCCATCCACTACACGCCAGACGGTGGGCATATCGTAGTGAGCGCAGGACGCCGAAAACACCCCAACGGGCTTACCTACGCCACCATCAGCGTCAGCGATAACGGTATCGGCATCCCGGCCGAATATTTGCCGCATCTGTTCCAGCCGTTCTTCCGCGTCACCGAGGATAACAAAGGCGCTGGCCTAGGGCTGAGCATCTCGCGCGATATTGTCGTCGCCCACGGCGGCGATCTCACGGTAGAAAGCGTCGTCGGACAGGGTAGCTTATTTACTGTTTGGTTGCCCCTGCCCTGATTGCGGGCGCGGGCGCGATATGGTTTAATTAGGGGCTAAAGTACGGAGGCCCCTATGCCCTATTCGCCTTTGCAACTGGCCGAAACCTTCATCAAGACAGGCGAGCTACAAGATGCCCTCGCCGCACTCGACGAACACCTTTCCCAACAGCCCGACGATACCCACGCCCGCCGCCTGCGCGCCGCTCTGCTCTTGCGCTTGGGCGGCCCCGAACGCTGGCGCGACGCCCTCCGCGAACTCGACCAACTGCCAGATGCGACGCCGAGCGACTACGTGCAACGCTCCATCATCCACCAGCGCCTAGACGATTTGCCGTCCGCCATCGCCGAGCAACAGCGCGCCCTAGAGCTAGTCGGCGACGATGAGCGCATCGCCGAGCGCCTGACCAACCTCTTCATCAGCAGTGGACAGCTAGAAGCCGCCCTAGAATTGGTGGCCAACCAAAGCCGAACATGGCGCTGGCTACAATGGGAAGGCGACTTATGGGCGCTCATGGGCGATGATGCCGAAGCCGCCGCCCGTTATGGCTTGGCCTTGGCCCAACTCAGCGGCCGCCATCTGCTAGAGACAGATAAAACGCTCCACGCCTTACAAGCGCGTTTGTTGTTGGCGCGCGGGCATGCTCTGCGCCGCCTAGGGCATCTGGAAGAAGCGCTCAACCACTACCAACAGGCCCAAGCGCTCATCCCAGACGACCCGCTCATTGACTTCAACATCGGCTTAGTGCGCGCCCTCGGCGGCCAGCTAGACCTAGCGATAGCGCTTTGTCGGCGGGCATGGGCCCAAGCAACCCCCGCCCTGCGCGACCAGATGGCGCAATTCCTCGCCCAACATCCCCAATTTTCCGCCCTCAAAGGACCGCTCAATGACGACTGAACACGCCCCAACTTTTACGTTCTAGGCATCCGCCAATCCCAATATCGCCGCAGAATATGCTACAATCACCTGCATTATCCCTGAGCATACGGAGGAAGTCAGCGCTCATGAGCGATTGGAAAATCGTCATCGGTCTAGAAGTCCACGCAGAAATGATGACCGCTAGCAAAATGTTCAGCGCTTGCCCGGTGGTGGATAGCGTAGAAGCCCCACCCAATAGCGCCGTAGACCCGCTATCGTTGGGCATGCCCGGCACCTTGCCGGTCATCAACCGCCAAGCGATGGAATATGGTATGATGGTCGGCCTCGCGCTCAACTGCGACATCCCACCCATTAACCAATTCGCGCGCAAAAATTATTTCTATCCAGATTTGCCCAAAGGCTATCAAATCAGCCAATACGACCGGCCGCTAGCCATCAATGGCTACGTAGATATTGAACTCGCCGACGGCACGAGCAAGCGTATTCGCATCCGCCGCGCCCACATGGAAGAAGATACCGGCAAGCTCACCCATATCAACGGCGGTAGCCTCGTAGACTATAACCGCGCCGGCGTCCCCTTATTGGAAATCGTCACCGAACCCGACATCGCCAGCGCCGAGGAAGCCGAAGCGTACGCCCGCAAATTGCGCGCCATCCTGCGCTATTTGGGCGTCAACCATGGCGACATGTCTAAAGGCGTCCTCAGGTTTGAAGCCAATGTCAGCGTCATGCATAAAGACGATACCGAATACCGCCAACGCACCGAAATCAAAAACCTGAATAGCATCCGTAGTATGGTGCGCGCCATTGAATACGAAGTCGAGCGCCAAATTAAACTCTACGAAGTCGGCGATACGGTCAAACCCGCTACCCTCGGCTGGGACGAAGATAAACAAAAAATCATCATCCAGCGCTACAAAGAGCGTGCCGATGAATACCGCTACTTCCCAGAACCCGATTTGCCTATCGTAGAGGTCAGCCGCGAATGGGTGGAGGAGGTGCGCGCCAAACTGCCCGAATTGCCCGAAGCCAAACAAGCCCGCTTCATCAACGAGTTGGGGCTTAGCCCTTACGATGCTAAGGTGCTCGTGCTAGAACGCGCCATCGCCGATTATTTCGAGGCCGTCCTGGCCCGCGGCGTCAACCCGAAGACCGCCGCCAATTGGATTACCGGGCCACTCTTCCGCCTGCTGAACGAAAACGGCTTCGAGCGCGAGGACATCGGCCAAGCCCGCGTCCCCGCCGACCGCCTCGCAGAACTCATCCAACTGGTGGAAAACGGGACAATCAACCAAAATACCGCCGCTAAAGTCCTCTCGGAGATGTGGGATAGCGGGCAAACCGCTAAAGCCATCGTGGATGCCCAAGGCTTGGCCCAAATTTCCGATGCCGCCGCCATCGGCGCTATTGTGGACGAGGTCATCGCCCAAAATCCGGATATGGTACAAGGCTATCTCAACGGCAAAGACAAGCTCTTTAACGCCCTCGTCGGTAAGGTCATGGGCGCGCTCAAGGGCAAGGGCAATCCCGCCGTGGTCAACGAGCTGATGAAAACCAAGCTAGAGAACCTGCGCTGACGAGAGGACGCGCCTTCGTAAAATAAGGCGCTTTCTATGGCTGGCAAATTGACCATAGAACATTTGAGCGCATTATGGTACAATGAGTGTTCACAGCAAGCACGAAATGCGCGAAGTCGTTATAATCGCATCGTATATACTTCGCAACCGGCTGAAGTGATAAGACACAAGAGCAAAATTAAAAGGAGCATGAGCATGGCCGGGTATCAATATACTGTCATCGTTGGCAATGTAGGGCGCGACCCCGAGATGCGCTATACCCAAGGCGGCGTCCCGGTAGCGTCTTTTTCCGTCGCCGTCACCGAGCGCTGGACCGACCGCCAAACCAACGAACGCAAAGAGAAAACCAACTGGTATCGCGTCACGTGTTGGCGTAACCTCGCAGAAACCGCCAATAACTACGTTCGCAAAGGCACACAAATTCTCGTCGTCGGCACAGTCTCCGCTAGCGCCTATATGGGCCAAGATAACCAACCGCGCGCCACCCTAGAACTCACCGCCCAAAATTTCCAACTGCTCGGCAGTCGCGGCGATGGCCAAGGTAGCGTCGGCAATGACGACTTCGCCCCGCCCGACAGCGAAAACATGGAAGATATTCCTTTCTAGCCCCCTAACGCATCGCGCTACGGCAGGGGTCGCCGCGCCCCTGTCGTGGCCAATTACTCATCAATCATTGAGCGCCCGCCCAAGGCAACCGTGGTATAGTGGATAAAAAGTTATCGCTAACCCATGCCCTATTTGATTGATGGCCATAATCTCATCGGCCAACTCCCCGACATCGCCCTAGACGACCCCAACGACGAGGCCAAATTAGTGCAACGCCTCATCGGCTTTGCGGCGCGGACGCGCAAAAAAATCGTCATCATCTTCGACCAAGGGCTACCGGGGGGCTACTCCGGCCTATCTACCCATTCCGTCAAGGTCATTTTCGCCGCCGCCCACCAAACCAACGCCGATAAAATCATGGCCGAGCGCATCCGCTCCATCCCTGACCCCGCCAATTGGACCGTCGTTTCTTCCGATAGGGAGATTTTATCGGCCGCCCAAACGCGCGGCATGCGCCCGATGTCCGCCGCCCAATTCGCCCATAGCCTCCGCCGCCCCCCAACCATCGCCCCCGACCCTAGCGAAAACCCTAACCCTATCATCAAGCCAGAAGACATTGACGAATGGTTACGGCTTTTCGGCGCAGAGAGCGAAGACTAAGCCCTCCCGCGCGCGGGCACAGATGGCAAAATTTGCTAAAACAACAATGGACGGCACAATAAAGGGATGATAAAATAACGCTAATTCGGGGTGTGGCGCAGTTGGTAGCGCGCTGCGTTTGGGACGCAGAGGTCATCGGTTCAAGTCCGGTCACCCCGACTCGCGCGGGTATGGTGTAAGGGTAGCACGCGACCCTTCCAAGGTCTCGGTACGAGTTCGAATCTCGTTACCCGCTTGGGCACGTCCCCCACAAGGGCCTATAGCTCAACGGCAGAGCAGGCGGCTCATAACCGCTTGGTTCTAGGTTCGAATCCTAGTGGGCCCATCGGCCAACGGTAGCGCATCTGCTACCGTTTTTCTTTGCCCGCCTAGCTCCAATCATGAAATTTCTTGATGAAATCATAGGCTTCATTCAACGCGCGAAAGCGGGCTTCGGCTTCCTCCTTGGGGTATTCGCTGGTATCGGGGTGATATTTGAGGGCCATCTTGCGATAAGCGGCTTTTACCTCTTGTTCGTTCGCGCCGCTTTCGATTTCCAGCAAGGCGTAATAAGCCCGCAACTGGTCTACGGGCGCGCTGACCACTTCATGGATGTATTTGGTCTGATAGTGGAAGTTCTGCTTGCTCCGCTCGTAATTCAAGCGGCGGCGATACGTCGGCGAGGCGAGGTCGCCAATCATCCAATCGCCCCTCAGCGGGTCTTTGACAGCGCGCCGCCGTATGCTCACGGCATCTATTTTGAACTGTTCATCGTGCCAGCAATAATACTCGCCATTTTTAGCGGCTTCGGTGAAGTGCAATTGGCTGATGACGCCGCTTGCGCTATGGTAGGTATACACCCAACCATCCCCCAAAGCGTGCAATGCCGCCAACCAATCGTATAATAAGGTTGTTTCGCCGTGTTTGGGGGCCAAATGCGCCGCCACGATGAATAACGTCCCTATGCCGCAACGCCCATTCTCTTTGAGCAAAGCGCGCATCTCTCGCACTTTGATAGGCTTATCCAGCAAATAGATGTATAAACGCGCGCCCAACCACGTATGCACCACCAAATCGGCATCATGAGAACGGAAGATGACGCTGGGGTCGGGCTGGTTGGTCGTCCTACGGACCGATTCGACAGCATTCAGGAGCTTTTGAAGTTGGGCGATAGCTACAGTAGACAAATCCCTATCTCACACAATCGTACGGTTTCATCATACCATTTTCGGCGCATTTGTTGCTGAATGTTCGCTTAATCCGCCGCTTGGCGCTGGTAATTGCGCCGTATCATGCCGCTGTAGGGGCGCAAGCCCAAGCGCTCGTAAAAGGGTTGCAGTGCCGCATCACAAATCAGGTCTATCATATATAGATGCTCTAGGCTGGCCAACATGCGCCGCACCAATTCGCTCCCTATCCCGCGCCCTTGGTACGCGGGCAATACCTCCAGATTGGGGATGTAGGCCGCTTGCAGTCCATCGCTCACCGCGTTGATAAAACCGACCACGCGGCCATTGGCGGCCCCTATCCACCGCCAGCCACAGCGCATAACTGCCTTGCAAAATCTTGAGATGCGCCTGTGGCGATGGCGGATGCCGCCACCCGACCCAAAAGCCGTCCAATTGCCCCGGCCCGATACCCACTAGCGAATTTGTATAATCGATCATAGCGCCCTAGCTCGTTCATCGCCCTTGTATTGTACGCAAAGCGCCCCCAAAAAACAAAATCCCGCCATCAGGCGGGAAGATGTTACGCGCATCAAAACCCCTATCAGGAGCTGGCCGCGTCGGGGTCAATGCCGGCCTTTTCCAATTCGCGGCGTATCACACGGTCGAAGACATCATAAGGCTGGGCGCCACGAATGAAGATACCGTTGATGAAAAAGCTGGGCGTCCCTTGCACGCCTTCTAGCTGCCCATCGAAGAAATCGCTATCCACTTCGTCGTAATAGGTTTGGCTATCGAAACACGCCTTAAAAGCGTCCATATCCAGCGCGTACTTTTCCGCTAATTGGATGTAGAGCGGCCCGCTGATATTGCCTTGCTGGGAGAACAAATCGTTATGGAACTCCCAGAAATAGCCTTGTTCATAAGCGCATTGCGCCGCCATCGCCGCATCCCAAGATTCTGGCCCCAGCCCCGGAAAATCGCGATAGACATAACGGATGTATTCACCATAATTTTCCATCAGCGGCCCCAAAGTCTGGGCGAAGTGCCGACCGCAAAAACTGCAACGGAAATCCCCAAATTCCACAATGACAATCGGCGCGTTGGCGTCCCCCATGTAGGGGTCATCGTCTACCAAGGCGAGCCGCGACGTGTCTACCGCGCTAAAATTGCCTCCAGCGCTGATGCCCGCTTCGGCAATCGCCTGCTGGACGACGCGACGGAGCGCCGCTTCATCTAGGGTTGGGCCCGCGCCATTGTCGCCAAAAGCGACCGCGCCAATCACGACCCCCACCGCGAGGAAGACGACGGCGATAACCACATAATTGAACACCACCCGCGGAATCATGATTGTATCCGCCGCCGCTGATTCGGTCGTTTGGGCTACCGTCCCTTCTTGATTCGCTTCCACAGTATATCCCTCAACTTATCTTTTATCTGGCTACACTTTTGCATCATATCACAAGGCGCTAATGGCGTATAGCGCAACTTATAGACGCGCTGTGGCGCTCATATCTTAGAATTTTCGCGCCGCATCGGCGCGCACTCTCAAAAACCTATCAGCCTCTGATGCCGCTTGTTAAAAGTTATCATATAATTAAAAGTGCAGATGTCTCTATCCGCCTTAGGGTTTGTGTTCTCAGTTCAGGAGGATTGCCTTTGCCAGATCAGTTACTCGAAGGATTAGTTGTAAAGGAGCAGAGCGGCTTTTACTGGGTAGAAACCCCTGATGGCACGATTTATCGTTGCCAATTGCGCGGGCGACTGAAAGAAGAAGCTCAATCTACAGACATCGCCGCCATCGGCGACCGCGTGCAATTCGCACCAATAGAAGAAGAAGGCGTAGAGGTCTTGCAAGGCGTTATCGAGTCGGTGCAGGCGCGCACAAGCGTTTTGGCGCGCGCGGTCCGTACCGAAGGCAAACGCGGCGCCGGCCAAGCGGAGCGCCAGCACGTCATCATCGCCAACGCCGACCAAGCCTTTTTCGTCTTCGCGGCGCGCCAGCCCACCCCCAATCTACAGATGCTCGACCGCTGGCTTGTCAGCGGCGAACATGCCCGTATAGAGCGTTTATTCATCGTCATCAACAAAATAGATCTGGAAGACCCCGGCAATATCGCTGTGCGCTTCGCCCCTTATGAAAAAATGGGGTACCCCATCCTTTATACCAGCGCCCGCGATGGGAGCGGCGTAGACGAACTCGCCCGACAACTCGTTGGCCATATCTCGGTCTTCACCGGACCCTCTGGCGTCGGCAAAACCAGCTTGCTCAACCGCATTCAGCCCGATTTAGGCCGCGCCGTCAAGGCCGTTAGCAAAAATACCGAACAAGGGATGCACACCACGCGCGATAGCGCGCTCATCAAGCTAGATAAGGGCGGCTACATCGCCGATACCCCCGGTATCCGCGTCCTCAACATCTGGGATGTCGAACCTGACGAACTCGATGGCTACTTCCGCGACATCGCCCAATACATCCCCCATTGTAAATTCCGCGATTGTAAACACATCAACGAACCCGATTGCGCGGTTATCGCCGCCGTCAAAGCGGGGCACATCGCGCGCACGCGCTACAATAATTACCGCTCGCTACGCAATGAGCTAAAAGAAACCTACATCGTCTATTGAGGACCAAGGACAAGGGGGTATCCCCTTGTTCCTATCCCCTTCAGCCACTCGCGCCATACGGGATACTAAAGCTTTTAGGGACAATTGCGTTATAATACCTTTTATCGTCGGTAGCTTAAGATTTCATAAGCGCTAGCTCGGTTGAGCAATCGGCTATCGTTGTTTAAGACGTTATTTATTTAGGTATACTAAAAATAATTCGTAACCTGAACATGAGGAGAAACGCGCGTGTCCTCATCATCCCTTATCGGACGTAAGCTCGGCCAATACGAAATTACAGCTTTGATTGGCCGTGGCGGCATGGCCACCGTTTACAAAGGCTACCAAGCATCGGTAGATCGCTACGTCGCTATCAAAGTTCTACCGCCGCACCCCGGCCTAGACGATATGTTCATTCGCCGTTTCCGTCTAGAAGCGAAAACTATCGGCGGGCTTCAGCATCCACATATCCTGCCGCTTTACGATTACGGCGATACCGAAGACCACATCCTCTATCTCGTGATGGCCTACATTGATGGCGGTTCGCTAGACGACATCATAGATGCCGGCCCCATGCCCCCTAAGCGCGTGGAAAAAATCCTGCGCGAAGTCGCCTCCGCGCTCGATTACGCCCATCGCCGCGGCGTCATCCACCGCGACATCAAACCGGCCAATATCCTGCTCGATAGCGAAGGGCACGCCGTCTTAGCCGATTTCGGCATCGTCAAGATGACCTCTAGCAGTAGCTCTAGTAGCAACCTCACCGGTACGAGCGTCGTGGGCACGCCGGCCTACATGGCCCCCGAACAATGCCAAGGGCTGAATGTGGACGGGCGCGCCGATATTTACTCTTTGGGCTGTGTCGTCTACGAGATGCTGACCGGACGGCAACCATATTCAGCCGATACCCCCATGCAACTGATGCTCAAACACATCAGCGAGCCGCCCAAAAGCATCCTCGACGAACGCCCCGATTTGCCCCCAGAAGTTGATTTAGTCATGCAAAAGGTGCTGGCCAAAAACCCCGACGACCGCTACCAAACGGCTGTAGAGTTCGCCGAAGATTTTAGCAAAGCGCTTCATGGAGAATCCGATTCTTTGGCGGCGGTGCGCGGGCAATACCCCCTAGAGCGCGATAAAACCATCAGCCAACCCCTAGGCCCCGACCCGACCCAACACGTCGCGGCGCAAAACCCATCCCAACCCACTATCATCATGCGGGAAAGCACGAGCCCGCTGGTTTTGTTGGGTGGCTTCGGCATCATCGGTCTGGTGATTGTTATTGTAGCGGTCTTGCTCATCGGCCAGCTCAACAATAACGCCATCGTGACCCTAAATACCCCAGCGCCGCCTAACGCAGAACCCAGCGCGCCCACCCCCACCAGCGAACCCAACTTCGGCGGGTTGCGCTTCAATAGCGCCAACCAACCCGGCGATACGGTCAACCTCAGCGCGCGCGGGCTAGCGCAACCGCCCCAAGGGCAGATGTACACCGCGTGGCTCGTCAACGACCAGACGGGCGATAGCCTCGCTCTGGGGCAATTGCTGGTAGACCCTTTCGGCGATGGCGTATTGGTCAAAACCGATGATCAAGGGCGCTTGCTCCCCACCTTCTTTAATACAGTCATCATCACTACCGAAACCAGCATCGGTTCTGCCCCTTCCGACGCGGTGCGCTATCGCGGCACTAACCCGCCCGAATTGCTATCTAGCCTAGCTAGTATTCTGGTCGCCGACCCCGAAGGGTTGAATGGCGGTAGTCTGTTGGACGGCGCCCTGACCGAAGCGGGCTTCGCCAGCCAGCACGCCGGCCTCGCCGCCCGCGCCAGCAACGTCGGCGGTATGCAAACCCACGCCGAACACACTATCAATATCCTCAATGGCACAGAAACCGACTATAACGGCAACGGTCGCGGCGAAAATCCGGGGCGCAAGGTCGGGCTATACTTCTTCGTGGAACGCATCGAAACCCAACTAACGGCCATCGCCAACGCCCCAACCGCCAGCCGCGAATTACAAGTCAATATCGAAACGGTGCGCGTCTGCACCCAAAATGTGCGCGATTGGGCCGACCAAGTGCAATCTCTAGAACAAGAATTGCTCGCCGCCGATAGTATCGAAGCCGTCGCCGACCAAGCGGCGCTTTCCACCCAGTTGATGGATGCCATCATCAATGGCCTTGACGCCAACGATAACGGCACTATCGAACCGTTCGAGGGCGAATGCGGGCTAGCGCAAATCAGCCTCTATGGCTTGCAAATCGCCAATATGCCCCTATTGGCCGTCGCGGGAGAGGATTAAAGCGCTTATGGGCAAATGGCTTTGGTTGTTGTTGGTCGTCCTCGCATCGTGCGCGTCCGCCGCCACCCCCAACAGCGGGCCGCCCCCGCGGGATTTGCCCACCGCCTTTCCCGAATCGCTCCCCTATATCGAACCGCTGGCCGCCATGACCCGCGACAACATCGCCCAAATACGCCTTATCGGGCGGCTACAAGCCCCCGGCACCCCCAGCACCGTCTTCCGCCATGCCTTCTCCCCGGACGGCACGCTACTAGCCGGGCTGAATAATGATTGGCTCATCGTCTGGGATTTGATAAGCGGCGAAACCCTATACCACATCACCCGTGGCTCTGCCGCGTGGCTTTACTTCTCCCCCGATAAGAGCGAGATATACACCATCGCGCCTAGCGGCCTCGTCGAAATTTGGGACGCCACCAATGGGCAGGCCCGTAACGATTTCCGCGGACATGCCGACTTCGCCGACATCCTCGCCTACGACGCCGAACGCGGGTATCTCGCCATGGGCGGGCTGAGCGGGGAAATTAAAGTGTGGGATGTGGCCGCGCGCCAGTCGCTCGTCACCTTCAGCGCCAATCCGGGGCGCATCACCTCGCTGGCCTTCTCGCCGGATGGGCAATGGTTAGCCGCTGGTAGCGAAGACCACGTCATGCGCCTGTGGGATTGGCGCGAACGGCGGTTGATTCGCGCCTACGACCACCAAGGCGCGAACGTCAACCGTATTGTCTTCCGCCCAGATGGCGACCAAATCGCCACCGCCACCGACCGCTACATAGCCCTGTGGGACGCCAATAGCGATACCTTATCCGCCGTGCTGGAAACCGACGAGGGCGGCGCATCTGATGTCTTGGCCTATTCCCCAGATGGCCGCTTCATCGTCAACGGCGGCCTAGCGCCCTTCATGAATATCTGGGATTCCGCCAGCGGCGCGCTCATCGGGAGCTTCCCCGACATCAACGGCGGCCGCGTCTCGGCCACCTTCTCGCCCGATAGCCAATTGATAATAACATCTCAGCTAGACGGCCCCGTCTTTCTGTGGGATTTATCGCAAATGAAGGCGGAGACCCTAACGCGGGCGAATGTAGATTTCGGGAGTACCAAAATCCTCACGGCCGATTGGTCCGACGATGGTTTTACCCTCATCCTGATAGACGCTACCGGCCCGATTTATGTTTGGGGCATCGGCGCGCCCGCAGACTAACGCCCTTCGGCCTCTTGCCCTTGGGCTTCGGCTTCTTCGTCTTCGCCCACGCGCCATACTTTGGTGGCAATATCAATGAATAAACGACCGTCAAGGTGGTCAATTTCATGCTGAAACACTCGCGCCAGCCAGCCTTTGGCCTTCACCCGCAGGGGTTGCCCATAACGGTCTTGGCCGGTCACAATCACGCTCTCGTGGCGCTCCACTTCCCCCACGAGGTTAGGGATAGATAAACACCCCTCTACGCCCGTCACCTTTTCTTTGCTGGCTTTGATGATTTTGGGGTTGGCGACCACATAAAGCTTGCCGGCGTCTTCCCCATATTCCCGCTGGCTCTCCTCATCATCCCCCAACCGCACGAGGATGAGCCGCTGGCTGACCGCTACTTGGGGCGCGGCGAGACCCACCCCCGGCGCGTCGAGCATCGTTTCGTACATATCATCTATGAGCTTCTGCAATTTGTGGTCAAAGCTGGTCACTTTGACCGCTTTCTTGCGTAAGATGGGGTTATCCGGTTGGATGATGTCTAGAATGGGCATCGCTATCGTTCCATGTATGGATTCATCTTAACCTATTTATTCTAAATCAATGCCTCCCGAAAACGCAGTGGCAATTTTTTATCTTTCATCCTCGCCTTTGGGGCTTACCTGTGGGAAGCGCGGCGGACGGTTTCCCGTCTGCGGTGGCGGCGTATAAGGCTTGCCGGGCGACATATGCGGGCGCAGTTGCGGCACGCTGGGCGGGCGCGAACCATCGCGCAAGGGCGGCGCGACCGGGGGTTGGGGGGCGCTACTCCTGCCCGCGGGCGGGGTCGTCCCCTGTGGTGGCGGCGGGGTATTGTGCACGGTATTTGGCGCGCGGTCAGGGTTTCGCATCTGGTCGTAGAGCGTCAAATATTCCCCTACTAAGCGTTGCTGCTGTTTGGCGGCTTCTTCCGCTTGGCGTTGCTTCAATAGCGCCTGTCGCCGCGAAATTTCCGCTTGGACGCCCGAAGGGTCGGGCACAGATTCAAACATTTTGTGCTCATCCGCGCCAACCAAGGAAATACGCACATTGCCATACTGGAACAGTTGGGGGAATAAACCGTTCGTCTCCGCCACTACGTTATCTACTTGGCTTAGCAATATTTGGTCATTTTTATTCTCTAACCACAAGGGGCGACGGTGCACAAGGACGATGCTATTACTGCCGATGAGATAATAATCATTACGCCAATCCCAATCGCTCCAATATAACCAAATGACCGCCACCAAAAAGAGGAAGCCACCCAATAACAAGCCCATGCCCCCCAACGCCGTGAAGGATAAGCCCACGCCCAAAATCAAAGCGCCCGCGCATACCACGATAGGCAAAAAGGTATGCCGTACCCACACAATCGGATGCTTGCGAAGCAGAATATCGCCATTTTCTAGCTTGATGCGCGTAGGGAGCAACGCGCTACCGGCTTCGATTTGGCGGCGGCCGCTCGGCGTCCCTTGGGGCGTCGGGGGCGTGTCCACTGTCCCGCCTTTTATCCACCGCTCGACTTCGGCGCGCATCGCTTGGCGGTTGCGCTCCGCTTCCCGCTGATGGTAGCGGTCGCGGTCTTCCAAAATCACTTTTTGGAATTGGCGGGGATTTGGGATGTGGTCTAGCATCAAGTTACCCGCCTGCCCCGACGTCTTCAGCTCGATATGCCCATACCCTAATAGGTTGGCCAAAATATCCCCCATCCCTATCTCCACATTCACTTCATGCACGCTGTGGATGGGCACTTCGCTGATATTTTCTCTGAAAGTGAGGATAGTGCGCGCGATGTGGACAACCCGCTGGTCAGTGACGATGATGAGGTCATTACGCCACTCCAAATAGAAG
Source organism: Anaerolineaceae bacterium (assembly GCA_037441665.1). GTDB lineage: Bacteria > Chloroflexota > Anaerolineae > Aggregatilineales > Phototrophicaceae > JBBIRQ01. The sequence continues at coordinate 29,103 of JBBIRQ010000023.1, forward strand.
TAAATCGCCAGCAAACCCGGCGCAATCACCGATAGCCCGCACAAAGCCAGCGTGATAACCTCCACTTGCGCCAACAAACCCAATCCGTTTAGCACCATCGCTAACAATATCGGTAAAATCAACAACCGCGCGAAGGCCCACCAGTGCCGATGCGTCACGATGAGCGCTTCTTCGTTGGGGCGCTGACCCTTGAAGCGGGGCGCTTGCCCCCCCTTGGCAGAAGCCGCTACAGTCGCTACAGACGGCGCAATGCCGAAGCGCGCGCCAAAATCGGGATAGCTAGACGCCAACGATAACAGCCGCGCCCGCGTCAGCAATAATACGGTGGCGCTCTCCAACACTTGTAAGGTCATCGTCTCGGTGCCATCGCGGAACAGCGCTTCTTGACCTAAATATTGGTTGGCATGCACGACGGTAATTCTGCGCTCGCTCCCGTCGGGCTGGCGCTGGGTGAGCAACCCTAAACCAGAGACGAAGAGCAAAAAGCCTTGGGTGGGGGCCCCCTGCGCGAAGATGATTTCTCCGGCTTCGTAGCGCCGCACTTCAAAGGCGCGGGTCAACAACGCCAAATGCTCTGGCGGCAACCCCGCGAATAGCGGGATGCGCGCGATGTGCGATTCGATGTAACGGTCTGGCATAGATTCCACCGTTTGGCATCTGCAAGTGGACAGATGCCCTTATTGTAACAGATTTTGCCCCCCCGCAACGGACTTTCTAAAAACGTCCTTGCATCGTCCCCACATAACCGGTGAGTTCGGCGTAGCCATAACCGCTCACATCGCCTTCAACGCGCACCGCTCCCTCCCAATATTGAATCGCCCCGCCATCGTGTAACTCTTGGTCGTCCATCAGCGGCGTGATTGTAAAGCGCAAGGTCTGTTCTCCGCGCACCACCACATCCCACCCTGACGGGTAGATGGCCCCCGTATGCGGGCTTTGCCATGTCCGCGTGGGAGTGATGCTAAAATCTTCCGCGGATAGATAGCGCGTCGTGCCATCCGCCGCGATGAACAAGCCGCCAAAGGCCGGCTCTTTACGACCATCGGCCATGCGTATCTGCCCAATCATCAATTCGGTGTTATCGTCGAAGTAGAGTCCGAACCAATCCCAACCTTGGGCGTCGTCGCCGAGGGCGCTAGTGCTGAATTCGTGATCCATCCACGCCGTGCCGCTCACCTCGAACACCGCTTCGCCTAGGCGTATCGTGCCGCTCGTGGCCAAGCGCGATAAAGAATAATAGTAGCTGGCGTTGCCCACCGCCGCGCTCTTTTGGCTTAATCCGCCATCACCTTGTAGGGCCGGCGGCTTCAGTTGCTCTAAAGTGACCTGAATGGCGAAATCGCCCGCATCCGCTTCTATCCGTTGGCGCGTGGCGGAATCGTTTTGCCCGCTGATAACCCAATCCTCCAGCCATACGCGATACGGTTCGCCGCTGGCCCCGGCCAAGCCCGCGCTCCCGCGGCTGTACCGTTGGTCATGGTAAAAGCGCCCGTCGGCGATGTCGCTAATCGTAAAATGCGCCATATAAACTTGGTCCGCCCGCCATTCCGACCCGCTCACAGCGCGGGAAGGTGTGATAGCGCGGCGAAAGATGGTGAACTGAAAACCGAAATGCCGCCCCTCGGCCGTCTTTAGGTTACCCGTGTAATACCACCATTCTGTTTGGAAATCGGGATGCGGGCCATGATCAGCGGGAAAACGCCACTCGCGCGGGCCAATAGCGCGGGCGTAACCGCTCAGGTCTTCCTGAGGCGCGGCCAATAAAGCGCTAGCGCTGACACTATCGCCATTCTCGCCATCCAACAGCCACCACGCCACCGCTAGCACTATCGCCACCAGCGCGCCCAACGCCCCAAAACGCCTCGCCATCGTCTTTGCCTCCGCTTCATTTCGTGAAATCATTCACGAATATAATCAGCAAGGGTTAAAGCTACGTGAAAATGGTGTGAGAAGCCGACCGTTAGTTGATTTTTTAACACAAATTTTATATGCTTTCCCGCTGTTTTAGCGCTCCACGTCAGGAGGATACAGCGCCAATGAACCCCGTCATCGCTCTCACACTTGTGGGCATTTACGCCGCTATCGCTATCGGGCGCGTGCCGGGCTTGAACATGAACCGCGCCACTATCGCGCTGGTGGGGGCGGCGCTATTGGTGGCTATGGGCGCTATCAGCGAACACGAAGCTATCGCCGCGCTCGACATCGGTACGTTGCTCCTTTTAGGGGCGATGATGGTACTGAATGTGAATTTAAGGCTAGCGGGCTTCTTTCGCTTCATCGGTAGCCGCACCTTGCGTTGGGCGCGGACGCCGCGGGCTTTGCTAGCGCTGGTCATCGCTTCGTCTGGCATTTTATCGGCGCTCTTCCTCAACGATACCATCTGCTTGATGTTCACGCCGCTCATCGTAGACCTAACCACGCGCCTACGCCGCGACCCCATCCCCTACCTCATCGGTTTGGGCGTGGCCGCCAACGTGGGTTCTGTCGCCACCATCACGGGCAATCCTCAAAATATCATCATCGGCCAGCTCAGCGGCATTCCCTACCTCACCTTTTTGCTGTACTTAGGGCCCGTGGCCGCCCTCGGCTTGCTCATCTGTTGGGGCGTCGTGGTGCTGGCCTACCCCAAAGCGTTTCGGGGCACGTTGCCCGACGCCGTCCTGCCGCCCCCACGCACTTACACGCCGCTATTGGGGCGCGCCATGCTGGTTGTGTTAGGGCTGATGATAGCTTTTTTAGGTGGTGCGCCCATCGTCAGCGCCGCTTGCATCGCGGCCGCCGCTTTGCTCCTCTCGCGCCTCAATCCCGAAAAATTGCTCGACCTCGATTGGGGGCTATTGGCTTTCTTCGCCGGGCTTTTCGTCATCACCGGCGCCCTAGAGGCAAGCGGCATCAGCGCGGCCTTCTTCGAGCTGGCGGGGCCTATTTTGCGCGGCGGCATCCCCTCTTTCAGCCTCGCTACTGGCGTCCTCAGCAATATTATCTCCAACGTGCCGGCCGTGCTCTTATTGCGCTCGGAAATCCCCGCCTATGCCAACCCTCAACAAATGTGGCTTGTTCTGGCGATGGCTAGCACGCTGGCCGGCAATTTCACCCTGTTGGGGTCGGCCGCCACCTTAATTGTCGCGGAAGTGGGCCGTCAGTATGGCGCGCATCTGAGCTTCGGCGCTTATTTGCGTTGCGGCATCCCTATCACCCTGCTCACCCTGCTGACGGGTATCTTGTGGCTGATGCTCGTCACCTAAGGGCATGCCCCGCGCGGTGTTGTGTGGAGCGCTTAGCTTCCATGGCTCTTTTCTTCATAAGCCCCTTAGTTTTGCCAAGTGGTGGATTTAAACGCTAAACTTAAGAAACAAAACGTATAGTCTTGCCATGAGCAAAACGGATTGAGGAATAAGCGAATGCCCGACAAAAAGCGCGCGTCTCGTAATCGTACATTGACGATAACCCCAGAAGAGCGCTCCGCATTAGCCGCCCGTTTGCTGAAAATTGACCAGCCGGCCACCTTGGCGAAAATCGAAAATCGCACCATACATCAAGATTTATTAGCGTGTGTAGATTATTTGCCTGATGCTTTTGTTGATTTATTATTTGTAGACCCACCTTACAACCTCAATAAAATGTTTCATTCACACGCCTTCAAGCACATTCAACCAGACCAATATGAAGCATGGACTGAACACTGGCTGACCAAGTTGGTGCGCCTATTAAAGCCTACAGCTTCTATTTACATTTGTTGCGATTGGCAATCTTCCCCAGCGATTTACAATGTCATCAGCCGCCACTTTCAGGTTCGCAATCGTATTACATGGGAGCGCGAAAAGGGACGCGGCGCAAAAATGAACTGGAAAAACTGTTCAGAAGATATTTGGTTTGCAACAGTATCCAATACCTATTATTTCAATCCCGAAGCAGTCAAATTAAAACGTAAAGTCATCGCGCCTTACAAGATAGATGGCCAACCCAAAGATTGGGAAGCGACCGATGACGGCAACTATCGGTTGACCTATCCCTCCAACCTATGGACGGATATTTCTGTACCCTTTTGGTCTATGCCAGAAAATACAGACCATCCCACCCAAAAACCTGAAAAGCTATTGGCCAAAATTATCTTGGCGAGTTCTCCCCCCAACGCCTTGATATTCGACCCCTTTCTAGGGTCTGGCACGACATCTGTTGTCGCTAAAAAACTAGGGCGACGTTATGTCGGCGTGGAACGAGAAGAAGAATATTGCTTGATGGCCGAAAAGCGTCTACGTTTAGCGGATGAGGATACCAGTATCCAAGGATATAAAGATGGCGTTTTTTGGGAACGCAACACGTTACAAGAACGTCGTTCTAAACGCCAACAAAAATTGCCCAGCAAGACACCAAGGTTATTGTGATGCCAGTACCCAAACTGTTTGCGGCGACGGACGATATTCAAAACAGACTAAAAGTCTTCATCAATAAACACGTCGGCCTCTTCGGAGATAATATTATCAACAGTCCAAGAGCAATTGGAGACGGGTTGCAACATCTACTAGAAAAACATTTCGGCGACCTATTGGGCGACTATATCCAAATATATCAATCCGATTTTGCCAGACGTTCTATGGCCGATTTAGCTTTTACGGATAAAGAGGGCTTTTACCATATTGTAGATATAAAAACACATCGCCTAGACACATTTTTCAATATGCCTAACCTCACCTCGGTAGAACGTTTAGCGCGTTACTATCAAGATGATACTAATTACTTTGATATTTTTTGTCTACACCATTCAAGATGGGTTACTTCAGGTAAAACAGGTTTATTTTGTCCCTATCGAATTTTTGAGTTGGGAATGTTTGACTATAGGCGCTCTCGGTTGGGGGCAAATACAAATCATGAACTCTAATCGCATCATCGTAGATCCATTGGGGCGCACCAGTTGGATGATAGCACTGTGTGATGCGCTACTCGCCTTCTACCCGCGTGAAATACAGAAAATCAACGAACGCATCACTTATTTTGAACGCCTGCGCCAACAGTGGTTACACAAGTCCTAAAGCAGAGCGACTATGCCTTTCGACGACAAGAAAAGTGAATTTTTATATCTGACCACCACCGGCCACAAGAGCGGACGCCAACACGAAATCGAAATCTGGTTCGTCGCCGACGCAGGATGTTACTATCTGGTGGCGGAAAAGCGCGAACGCGCCCATTGGGTGCAGAATATCCGCGCCAACCCCCGCGTGCGCTTTTGGGTGCACGGCGTCTTCTACGATGGCAACGCCCGCCCCCTCGACGACCCCGACCGCATACGGCACATCGCGGCGCTGATGGATAGCAAATACGGCTGGAGCGAAGGCCTCATCATCGAAGTATGCCCCGCCTGAACGAAAGAGCGGATAGTGACTTGACTATCCGCTCTTTTTCTCCACACCGCCGATGCCTAAAGGGCCGGCTCGGTATCGTAGGTGCCGTCCATAATACGCACGAATTCTTCGCTGTTCAGCGTCTCTTTTTCCAGCAGGATTTCCACCAAGCGATCCATCTTATCCCGATTTTCGATGAGGATATTTTTGGCGCGCTGGTAGCAGGTCTGCAAGATACGCTTGATTTCGTTATCAATTTCTTCAGCGTATTGCTCGCTATAATCGCGTTGCTCGCCCAATTCCCGCCCAAGGAAGATAGGGCCGTTGTTCGTGCCGTAGGCCCGCGGCCCCAGCACATCGCTCATGCCGAACTGCGTAACCATCATACGGGCGAAGCGCGTCGCCTGCTGAATGTCGTTGCTAGCGCCCGTGGTCAGCTGGTTGAAGATGATTTCTTCCGCGGCGCGCCCGCCCATAGCGGCGGCTATATCATCCTCGAATTGCTCGCGCGATTTCAAGAACACATCGCCTTCTGGCAAGGGCATGACGTAACCGCCCGCCCGCCCGCGCGGGATGATGGTAATTTTATGCACTGGCGCGGCGTGCTCTAGCAAATGATGCAGAATGGCGTGCCCCGCCTCGTGATAAGCGATTTTGAGCTTTTCTTCCTCAGAGATAACCCGCGTGCGCCGCTCTGGCCCCATCACCACGCGCTCCATGCTCTCTTGCAGTTCGCTCATGCTGATAGATTTTTTATTCCTGCGCGCGGCGAGGATGGCCGCTTCGTTGATGAGGTTTTCCAAATCCGCACCGCTAAAGCCGGGCGTGATGCGGGCAATCGCTTCTAGATCCACGTCGGAAGCTAACGGCTTGCCGCGGGCGTGCACTTTCAAAATTTGCTTACGCCCCTCGATGTCCGGGTTATCCATGATAACCTTACGGTCGAAGCGGCCGGGCCGCAACAAGGCCGGGTCGAGGATGTCCGGGCGGTTGGTGGCGGCAATGACGATCAGGTTCGTATCGGTCTCGAAGCCGTCCATCTCTACGAGAATTTGGTTCAAGGTTTGCTCGCGTTCATCGTGGCCGCCGCCCAAACCCGCGCCGCGATGCCGCCCGACAGCATCAATCTCATCTACGAAGATGATGGCCGGCGCTTCCGCTTTGGCGCGGTCGAAGAGGTCGCGCACACGGCTAGCGCCCACACCTACGAACATCTCCACAAATTCCGAACCGCTGATGCTGAAGAAGGGCACGCCGGCCTCGCCGGCCACCGCCCGCGCCATCAGCGTTTTGCCCGTCCCCGGCGGCCCCACCATCAGCACGCCTTTGGGCACGCGCGCCCCTAGGCGGATGAATTTTTCAGGCTCTTTCAGGAATTCGACCACTTCGCGCAGTTCTTCTTTGGCCTCGTCCGCGCCTGCCACATCCTCGAAGGTCACTTTGGGGCGTTCCATATCGCGGGAGACGCGCGCCCGACTACGCCCGAAGCTCATCGCTTGGTCTTGGCCCACGCGCACCGAGCGCATCATGCGCCACAAAAACCACACGATTATCAAAATGGGCACAACGCCGATGAACAGTTGCAACAAAATCGCTGAGGTAGTATCTCCCGGTTCGTAGGCGTACTGAAAGTTGATGTCTTGTACGCTATCAAAGCCGAGGTCTTCTAACAAATTGCTGTTGGGGTCTTTGTATAGCCCCGCTGTCGCGCCATTTTTGTAGGTGACTTCAACGTTAGTGCTCCCATTGACGACGATACGCGCCACCTGACCATCTGCGATTTGGGCGGCGAGGTCGTCCAAAGTTAAGCCAGAACCGCTAAAACCGCGACCAGAGCCGTTGAACATCAACAAAAACATCACCAACACGATGACGCCCAACACCAACCAAATGCGTTGAGCGTTGGGGTTGCCCAAAGGACCGCCGGGCTGGTTATTGCCATCGCCTTCTTTCTTGTGCGGGGGTTCAGGGGGTCTATTGTTCATGCCTCACTCCACTGTATCCATTCATCTCATCGCTTTCTATTAAGATTAGAAACGCTATTTTGCTAATTTGCAAAATGGGCTTTCTCCATAGGCTATGGTAAAATAGCCGTTGTGCTTAATGTGAACTATAATACACTAATTAAAAGAGCCACCTTGGAGGCAAAAGGTGATAAAGTGTCCTAATTGCGGTCGCCAAAATGACGAAAACGCCCAATACTGCATCTATTGCGGCGCTATCTTAACCGATGTCGTAACGCAGGCCGCGACGCGCAACTTCGACGATATCGATTATGAAGAAGGCGCGCCCAAATGGGGCGCCGCGCGCTTCGGTGGCAAGATGGGCTTACGCATTGATGTTGTGGAAACCGGACAATATTTCCTGTTCAACGCCGACCAACTCAACGAAATTGTCTTAGGGCGCGTCAACCCCGATACCGGCGAAGCCCCAGAAGTAGACCTCACCGACAGCGGCGCGCTCGATAAAGGCGTCTCCCGCCACCATGCTAGCATCATCGCCCACGAAGGCGCGGTCTATATCGTGGACAATGCCAGCGCGAATGGCACATTTCTCAATGGGCAACGGCTCGTCGCCAACCAACCCCGCATCCTGCGCGATGGCGACGACATCCGTTTAGGGCATTTAGTCGTTCGTATCACCTTCTTGAATAGTTGAAAGCGGGCGCGCCCCCCGATTCAAATAGGCGCGGAGAAGCCGTATCGCATGACTGAACGCACCAACGAACAATGGTTAGCCGATCTACGCGGTGACCCCAACCAACAAACCGCGGCGTTAGCCGACCTACGCGGCCGCTTGCAAAAGAGCATCTACTTCTACCTCAGCCAAGAACGCAGTGACCTGCGCGACTTATCCGAAGCCGAATTGGAACGCATTAGCGAAGACCTCTCCCAAGATGCGACGCTACGCATCATGGATAACCTAGATAACTTCCGCGGCGAAAGCCGCTTCACCACTTGGGCCAACAAAATCGCCGTGCGCCTCGCCATTAGCGATTTGCGACGAGCACGCTATAAAGACTTCAGCCTCGATAACCTCACCGCCGAAGGCGAACTCCTGCCCAATAACGCCCTCTTATCCACCAACGCCAACGAACCCACCCCCGAAATCGCCGCCGAACGCGAAAACGCCCGCGAACAAATCGAAGCCGCTTTCCGCGAAGCGCTCACCCAGCGCCAATATCAAGCGTTGGTGGCCGTCGCTCTCAACAATGTGCCGATGGATGTCGTCGCCGAACAAATGGGTACCAACCGTAACGCCCTCTATAAACTCATCCACGACGCCCGCCGCAAACTCAAAAACCATCTGGAAGCGCAAGGGCTATCTCTCGATTATCTGATGGATTTGTTCCAAACGTAACAAAGGCGATGTAAGAACTCTCAAGCACATTTCGTCCATAAAAGGATGAGCGGAGATTTAGCAAGATGACAAAATCCACCAAACAACAACTTGAAGAGTTTTTGAACTTCTTGGCCAACGCCCCGGAAGACCAAGAAATCATCGCCATGGATTGTAACGAACATTGCGAACAATTGGCGGTGCTGGCCGAACGGGTCGCGCGCGGCGAAGATTTGGCCGCCATCTTGCCCGAACTGCAACAACATATGCGCTACTGGCGCGATTGCCGCGAAGAATTTTGGGCCTTGGTCGCCATCATCAAGGCTGAATTAGCCAACGAAAGCTCCACCTACACCGACTCACTTTAGCCATTAACTATCTCTAGATACAGGGAGTAACCCAGCATGAAGCGCGAACGTGTTATCATCATCGGCTCTGGTCCAGCGGGCTTGACCGCGGCGCTCTATACCGCCCGCGCTCAACTCAACCCTTTGGTGTTGGCCGGTCCCCTTTTGGGCGGCCAAGTCGCCTTGACCCACGACATCGAAAATTACCCCGGCTTCCCCGGCGGACTCAGCGGCGCGGAATTGGTAGAACGCATGAAAGAGCACGCGGAAAGCTTCGGCGCGCGCGTCGTCTTCGACTCGGTGGAAAGCGTGGATTTCAGCAACGGGTCGCCTTTCCGCATCAAAACCTTGATGGATGAATATTCCGCCGATGCTGTCATCGTCACTATCGGCGCTAACGCTCGCCATCTCGGCGTCCCCGGCGAAGAAGAATACAATAGCCGCGGCGTCAGCTACTGCGGCACTTGCGACGGCTTCTTCTTCCGCGGCAAAGCCATTGATGTTGTCGGCGGCGGCGATTCCGCTATCGAAGAGGCGCTTTTCCTCACGCGCTTTGCTACTTCCGTGAATATCATCCACCGCCGCGATAGCTTGCGCGCCGGCGTGCAACTGCAAAAGCGCGCTTTTGAACACGAGAAAATCTCCTTCACGTGGGATACCGTCGTAGAAGCAGTGCTCGGCGACGACAAAGGCATCACAGGCTTGCGCCTCCGCAACCTCAAAAGCGGCGAAATCACCGAAAAACCGTCCCAAGGCCTGTTCATCTTCATCGGCCACGACCCCAACAGCGACATCTTCAAAGGACAGCTCGCGCTCAACGAAAACGGCTACATCATCACCGACCAGCGCTACCGCACCAACGTAGAAGGTGTGTTCGCCGCCGGCGAAATCCAAGACGAAATTTGGCGACAAGTCGCTACCTCTGTTGGTCAAGGCACTTCAGCCGCCATGAGCGCCATCCACTGGCTACAAGAACGCGAAGGCGAAGGCCTGCTCCAAGATTTGACCAATCCCGAACCCGCGGGCGACTAAGTCTCACCCGCCCTCTCGCCAAAATCCCAATGCCGCGACGCGAACCCGTTCGCGGCATTTTTGCGCCTATCCACGGCTTAACCAAAGCGCGTTTTGGGTATTAGCGCCTCTGCGTTATAATGACCTATCATTTACAAAGGTGGCTACCGATGGGCAAAGATAACTTGCGCGCTGGCCTTTATACCTTTTACACACTCGCACTCACACAGGCTTTATCGCTCATCGGCACTCGCATCAGCACGCTGGCTATCAGCATCTGGATTTATCGGCAGACGGGCAACGTCACCCCTTTAGGCTTAGTGTCTTTTTTCCAAATCTTGCCTTATGTGCTGAGCGCGAACATCGGCGGCGTGCTCGCCGACCGCTATAACCGCCGCCTGCTGATGGCCATCTTCGACTTTGGGCAAGCGCTCTGCACCTTAGCTCTGCTGGCCAGTTTCGCCAGCGGGGGCTTCCAGCTGTGGCATCTTTACGGGGTCACCTTTTTACAATCCCTTTTCACCACTATACAAAGCCCCGCTTACAACGCCTCGATAACCATGCTCGTACCCGATAGCCACCGCGACCGCGCTAACGTCATCACCCAATTGGCGGGTCCGTTCGCCGGCATCATCGCCGCCCCGCTGGCCGGCTTCATTTACGCTATTTGGGGCGTCGTCGGCGCTATCTTCATAGATATGCTCACCTTCCTGTTCGCGGTAGGCGTATTGTTGGCTATCCACATCCCCCAGCCTCAACAAACCGCGGAAGGCGCGGCCGCCCGCGGCTCTTTCCTGCGGGAATTGTTCAGCGGATTAGGTTATCTATGGGTCAAGCGCCCGCTCCTCTATAGTCTATTGCTCATCGCCATGGTCAATTTCTTGGTATCCAGCCTTGGCGTCATCCTCACGCCTTACCTGCTCTCCCGCACGGGGAGCGAAACGACCTTAGGCATCCTGCTGAGCGTGGGCAATTTGGGCGCGCTCGTCGGGGGCGTCCTCTTCAGCATTTGGGGGCGGGAACTACCGCGCGTGCCCACCTTTCTAGGAGGGGTTATCATCGCCTGCGCCTTCATCGCGCTGAACGGCATCGCGCGGCATCCGCTGGCGCTGGCTTTGTGTATGTTCGCTTATATGATGCCTTTTCCCATGGTCAACGCCACCATCTTATCTATCTTTCAAGTCAAGGTCGCGGCGGATATGCAAGGGCGGGTCTTCGCCGTTTTGGGGCAAATCTCCGTATTGATGACCCCCATCGCTTATCTATCCATCGGCGTCATTGCCGATTCCATCGAACCGCTCGTCAATAGCCCGTCTTGGGGCGTCTTCGCGCCCCTATGGGGCGATACTCCCGGTAGCGGCATGGGACTGATGATGAGCCTCAGCGCGTTCACGGCGGCGGTGGGTACAGCGCTCGCTTACGCCGTCCCTTCCATACGCCATCTAGAACGCGACCTGCCCAATTACTCGGCGACCCCAGCAGAAACCGCCCCCAAAGCGCCCCCCAGCGAAGCGCTAGAGATGGCTACGGGCGGCTAGGGCTTCAACCACACCAGTTTATCTATCGCGCCGTCCACGTCGGATAAAACATCGAAGCGGACGACATCGGGCAGGCGATACCATCCCACGGCCAAGCGATAGCTATCGCCCATCTGCCCCGCTTTGGGCAAGACGATTTTTTCCGTCCACTGCGCCCCGGCCGTCCGCGCCCCCGCCGAGCGGTCATCCTGCGCGAGGAGCGCGCCATCTGCCGCCACGAGATGCACAAAGCGCACGTCAGCCTCGGCGCGCGGGGCGTCGCTACGCCACCACAGACGGGCTATCACGGCGTCGCCGACCTCATCCCAGCGCGCGGCCAACAATACCAGACCATCGCTGAACGCTATCGGCGCCTCCAACATCGAGCCGCCGACCGGCCGCCAATTCGCGGCCAGCGCCTGCAAAGCACCGCATTCCAGCGCGGGATGCGTCACGCGCGGACAAGGCGGGTCTAGGCTCAGCGATAGGGTATGGTAACCCGCAGACAAGAAGTAAGCTTCTCCGATAGGGTGCGCTAGGCCCGTATCGTAGCGGTGCAACGGCGCGCCGTCGAGCGCGGCGATGATGCGCCGCCCGTCCGCCCACAACAAAGCGCCGAAGTCGGCCCACATTGGGGCGGGCGCGTATAGATAAAAATCAGCGCGGGACGCCCCGACAACCCACCTAAAACCCGCTTCTTCGTCCACAGTCGGCGTCTGAAAGAGGGCCAAGCGCGCATCCTCATAGAAAGGCGCGCCCAACTGCGCCCGCGCGCGGGAAAGCAAAGCCGCCAAAGCGTCGCCCTCGCCCATGCGCCCCTTATGCACGATGACCACATCCGCCCCCGCCTGCCGCAACAAGTCGGGGGCCAATGTCGCTTGCAATAGGTTCAGCTTGGCCGGGTCTATCGGCGTCTGCCGCGATACTTGCCCGGCGATGAGCGGCTTACGGTGGATGGTTTGCAGATAGAGCGCGTCTTTAGCGACCAGCAAATTCTCCCACGGCACATCTAAAACGGCGCGCACCCCCTCGCGCTCGGCCAAGTCCGCTATTGCTCGCGGGGCATCGGACGGCAGGGTATTCGCTGGCAAGACGGCGTACCATTGATAATCCCACACGATGAGCGCCACCGCCGCCGCCCATACAAGCGCCCGCCCGCGACCAGCGCCCCAGCGCGCCCCTAACACCGCCCAGCCATAGCCGGCCAAGGCCGCCACCGCCAACGCCACCAAAAACGAAAAACGCCCCGGCGTCCGCGCCAAATTGAAGATAGGCCATTCCGCAACCAGCGCGAAGGGCAGGGGGACGAGGCTAGGGTAATCATCAACCAGCAAGGTTAACGGCTTATCCAGCACTTTGAGGAAGGGCCCCAAAGACAACACCCACGCCGTCAGCCCCAACACCGCCCACCAGCGCGCCTCTGGCCGCCGCCAAAGGGCCACGCACGCCAAAAACCCCGCGAATAAACCCACATACGCGCTCCCTTCCGCGATGTTCGTTCCCAACACAGCGCGCGGATAGTCCAAGAGATGCTTGTAAAGGGGATGCTCAAAAGATGGGGAGACAACGCCCAGCAAATCAGCGCTATAGCGCACCGCGCCCCCGGCCTCTACATACTGCGCCGTGCCCAAGGTCTCCGCCAGCGTCGGCGCGAGGAACAGCGCCAAGAGCGCCACCCCCGCCGCCCCCAGCGCCAGCACGCGCCGCGCCCCGGCCCCATCGCGCGCGACCAGCCGCCCCAACAGAAACAACGCCATCAGCGGCGCTAGTACATAGATGATTTGGAGCATATGCCCCGTCGGCGTCAACAGGAAGAAGACCAACGCCGCCAGCCCGTCGCCCCGCCGTCCCATATCCGCCCAGCGCCGCGCAAAACCGACCAACAGCGGCAAGGGCCACAACACCATCAACCCCGCGTGGCCATCGAATAAATGCCCCTGAAAGATTGGCGCGGCCATGTACACCACCCCAGACAATAAAGCCGCCCCTTCATCATCCAGCACAGCGCGCATCAAGTGGGCCATCGCCCAGCCGTTTAGCGCCATGGTCAGCAAAATCTGCACATTGTAGGCCAGCGGCAAAGGAAGGAAAAAAGCCAGCAACCAAGCGGGGAAAAACTGCAAAGGGTTCGCCCACAGCGTCACCCCAGAAAGCCCATCGGGATAGCCCAAATTCGCCTGAAAAAAGGGCGATTGCCCCGTCTGGAGCGCCGTCTTGAAGTACCAAATATGGCGCGCCATCTCGTACGCATCGCTGGTCGTCCCCCCCATGAATTGCCCGCCCAAATCGAGCGCCACCGGCCACGTGATGACCACAGCAATCCCCAAAAAGAAGCCATAACGCGCCAATTGGCGGATGAGAGTGGGCGTGAACATGATGCATTCCCCTGCTACAGATGGCAATAATGGTGGTATTCTAGGGAGGTACGCCCAAAAGGTAAAGGGAAGAAGACCCCATGCAAGCCGACTTCATCGCTCCGCCGCTCGCCGTCTACCAAAGCGCTTTCGCCCGTTGGCGCGTCAATATCGGCCTCATCAGCGCCCCCGATGGCCCCATCGCGCTCATAGACCCCGGCATTCTCCCCTCAGAAATCGCCCAACTCAAGGCGGATATAGGCCCGCGCCCGTTGCGCGCCATCTTCAATACCCATGCCCACAGCGACCACGTCGTCGGGCTGAGCGCGTGGCCCGATACGCCGCGCATCGCCAGCATCCACTATCGCCGCTTTTTGGGGCGGTTGGGCCACTTCACGGCGCGGATAGCCGAACGCGGCGGCGCGCAACATATCATCTGGGACCCGCCCCTGCGTTACCTAGAGCCGACCATCCCCATCCACGAGGGCGGCCCCTGCCCCCTGCTCGACGGTTGGGAGATTATCCCCGTCCCCGGCCATGCTCACGATTTGCTAGCGCTATACCATAAAGAACACGGCATCTTGTGGGCCAGCGACGCCGTCACCGACCTCAACGAAGTGCCCACGCTGTGGGACGGCCAATCGGGCGAATATTTGGCATCGCTAGAGGCGCTCTATCGCTTGCCCATCCAAACGCTCATCCCCGGCCATGGCGACATCGCCCGCACCCCAAAAGAGGCCTGCCGTTACATCGCCGCCAATCGCACCTATTTACAGCGCTTGCAGGAGCGGGTGCGCGCGGCCCACGCCCAAGGGCGCACTCTAGAACAAACGCTGGCCGATTGCCAAGACATCCCCTACCCCCCGCGTTGGGATAAACTGCACGCCATGAATATCCGCGTCATTTGGCAAGAGTGGCGCCCGTCTAGCTAAGGGCGAATGCTGAAGTCAAAGCGCGCGGTGGCGCTCTCGCCATTCGAGCGCGTGGCCGTCACCTCTACGAACCAATCGCCCCCCATCGTCCATTCAAACGGCACGCGATAGATACCCGCCTCGCCGTCTTGGGCAGAACGGAGCACAGGTTGCATACCAGCGTGGTTCATATCGCCGCGCACCTCCAAGCTCGCATCGTTGATGGGCGCGCCGTTCGCATCGGTGAGCGTGATGATGAGCGTCGCTTCTCCGACAGCTAGCGCTTCGTCCGCTACGCTCACAGCGATATTGATATTGTCCGATGATTCCGCGGCCGGTTGGCGGCAGGCCGCCATCAGCCACAGCAACGATAACACACAAAACACACGAAACATGCCCATACTCCTAACCCAACCTCAATACCTTTGCGGTGCCATTATCCCCTAAAAATGGCGTTAAATTTTGTCTTGTCCCCTTGAATTGCGTTATCATAAAAGAAAATATTTTTGCGCCATAGGGAGAGGGAGGCTTTCATGTCCATCAACCGTGAGGGAAAGGCCTTTATCGCCGTTTCAGCTCTTATTATAGCGATTTTATTAGGAATAAATGCGATGGTCACACGAGATGCAGACCGTAATTGGGTCTTTTGGGCCGTGGCGTTGCTCATTGTCGCCATCGGCTTTTGGCTATGGATACGCCAAGAAGAAAAAGAGGAACAAGACCAACGTCTCGCGCTCATGAAAGCCGAAGAAAGCGCCCGCGAAGCCGAAGCACGCCAAGCCGAAGAAGCCGCCAAGGCTGAAGCCGAAGCACGCCAAGCCGAAGAAGCCGCCAAGGCTGAAGATGCGGCGCTCGCGACGGCCAAAACGCAAGAGATGTCCGTTGTG
>JBBIRQ010000024.1:0-34801 GCA_037441665.1 Anaerolineaceae bacterium
GTAGCGATGCGCCCTTGCATCTGAACACGGACAAGGACATCTGGTACATCGAGAATTGGAGCATCTGGCTGGATGTGTACATCATCATCATGACCATCCCAGCTTTACTCAAACAAAAAGGCGCTTTTTGATGAAATGAAGCGAGCTTAGCGAAAGGGGCTTCCGGGGGGATAGCCCCTTTTTATTTTGCTAGGCCTGCCACTACTCATCTATCTTTGTTTCTATTACACTAACCGCCTTAAAAGTTCTATGCCCCAACGCCGATGGGAGGTTCTTTTGCCGTACACTAAAGATGTCTCCATCATTTTGCCTATTCACAATGAAGCGCTCAATTTAGAGCCGCTCATCGAGCGAATTATTGCGGTGATGAACAAGTATTCCCGTGTTCATGCTTGGGAAGCCATTCTGGTAGATGACGCATCAACCGATAACAGCTGGCCTGTGATGCAAGCCTTACAAGCGCGGTTTCCCCAATACCTATTTCTAGAACGTCATGAGCGAAGGTCTGGGCAAAAAGGTTGCCAGATGACAGGCTTTAACATTGCGCGCGGTTGGGTGACCATTTTAATGGATGCTGATTTGCAAGTTTTTCCGGAGGAAATACCTTTATTGTTGGATAAATTGCTTTTGGAAAACTACGAAATGGTGTGCACATACAACGATCCTAAACGCGGCGGCAAACATCGTGGATGGGTTAGCGCTATAGGGAATCTTTTTATGAAGTGGCTATTCAATAGCCCAGTTCGCGATGCGGGCAGTAATTTTATGGGTGTGCAAACGCGTTATTTGAAAGGTGTGCGCTTAGTGGCCAACGACCAGCGCTATTTATTGCCTATCGCTATGCGCCGCGGCCTGACACGTATTGCAGAAGTAGGGTGTATTTTTGGCGTGCGTGGGTATGGTCAGTCTAAATACAAGAAATGGAAGAAGACCCTAAGTGGTTTTCCCGAAATGTTACAACTTAAACGACGGCTGAAGGCGGGTTTTTATGACCAACCGCCTGTAGCTGTTGAAGATAAACCGCCACAGGAGTATTGATGGTATGCGAATTGTATTTTGGGGGCATGGCGAACGGTCACAAGTATGCTTACAACGCATCATTGCCGATGGCTTCAATATTGCCGCTGTCATTGCTCAATCGGATGAGAAGCCCAAAGGGCGTTTCCCGACATTAGTTGAGCAAGCGCAGTCCGCCAACATCGCTCATCGTATCATTAGCAACCCTAAAGACCCTGCGGCTATTGAATGGGTGCGCGGGCTGTCTGCGGATTTATTCGTCTTAGGTGGTTATGCCAAAATCATCCCGCCTGCTGTTGTGGCTATCCCCCCAATGGGCATCATCAACCTGCACGGGGGCAAAATACCGCACTATCGCGGCACTGCGCCTATTCCGTGGCAAATTATCAACGGCGAAACAGAATTGGGCTTGACGATTTTGTATGCCGATGAGGGTATTGATACGGGCGCGGTGCTCATGGAAAGGACTTATTCGCTCAGCGCTGAGGAGGGGGCCACCGAAGCCGTAGAGCAGACTTATCGCCATTTTCCAGAGATGTTGTCTAGCGTTTTGGCTGGGTTGCGCGACGGCACCTTAAAAGGGCGACCGCAAGATTTAAGCGAAGGTGCTTATTACACCAAACGCAACCCAGAGGATGGCGCTATAGATCCCCGCTTGATGACGGCCGAGTACATTTTTAACTTAATACGCGCCTTGCGTCCCCCATATCCCGGCGCTTTTGTATGGCGTGGCGCAGAAAAGATTATTCTCCATCGCGCGCAGTTATTACCAGAACGCATTCATGGTGTGCCCGGAACGATACCCTTACGCCGCCCTAATGGTATGGTGCTCATCGCGCAGGATAGGGGTTTGCTCCTCACAGAAGTTCGCACCGCATCGGACGAGATTTTACCTGCAGGCGTTATCTTTAAGGTGGGCGACCGTTTGACAGCCTATGGAACGCCTTATGCTTAAGAGACGAATTTTCAAATGGTCGGCACAAGGATTGATTGTCTTGATGCCTTTGTGGATGACGGTATTCATCATCCAATTTGGCTTTGGTTTCTCTTTAACGGATTATGTCCCCACATCTAGCGATGAAAAGTTCTATTGGCATCAAATTTTGACCTATCGAGAAGTGGGCTTTGAGGGTGGTTATTATTCACGCGATGAGCGCCCGCCTGCCGCCCAATTTTCGCGTTTCTATACTAAAGGGCCTGTTTTCCCTATGCTCTATGGCCAAGCCGCGCGGCTGTTCGGTTGGGGGGATGCCAGCGGTACGCTCTTTAATATGGCTGTGATGATAGCGGCCTTAGGGATTTTTGTCTTTTATGTACCGCTGAATGACCGCCAACTGGCCTTGCTGGCTCTGTTTTTGGCGACGTTTTGGCCTACGTGGCTTTATAGCCATAAAATCATGCAAGAAGCTATCTTAGATGCGGTCGCTATTTTGACTGCGACGCTATTTTATTATGTGCTCATCCGCCGCGAGAATTTGGCATCTGGGCTTAAGTGGTCTTTCGCTGTCTTCATATTTTTAACCTCATTGATACGCGGCGGAACATGGGTGATTTTCTTAGGACCGCTCTTTTTGATAGGCGCTCGCGATAAACGATTATTTCCTCTGTTCGTCGAGGGCGTCAAAAGCCTTGTTTTAGCTGGTCTGGCATTTTGGACTTTTGGGCAATTTTTGTCGCCTGCTTCTAACTTCGCCTCTGATTTGCCGACTTCGCGAGCCGGTTTGCGACGGATGGGCACGGTCATTCGGGACAATTTATCTTTATTCAATGCGGGACAACCGTTGTGGATTGTCTCACGTTACCAAACCTTACTCAGCGGGCTGGTTGCCTTAGTCGGGGTGCTTAGCACGCTTTGGCAGGGCAGACGCCTTGCCATTCAACAATGGTTCGTGGGGCGCGACCAAGCGTTTTGGGAATACGCCTTCCATGCAATTAATTTGTTAGGTATCATCGCGGCGAACATTATCTTATATGATGTCCTCGATTGGCGCGATTACCGCGTCATCCGTCCGCATCTGCTGGTCTCCGCTTTGTTGTTCATCGCTTTCTATCGCTATAGGTGGGTTATTGCCATTATCATCACGAACGCAATCTTCTTGTTGCCTTTTCAGGGTAATTTCCCCACAATGTGGCGTCAACTTAATGAAGATAATTACACAGCCCCCGCCGTTTCTCCTGTGCTTGTAGATGGCTTGCAAGAAGCAATCGTGTACGAGGCTTCGGCGCGTAGTGGTTGGTGCAATACGCTACTCATCATCCCAACAGAATTGATTTTTGAGTTAGATGTACGGGCAATACCCGCTGGCATCGGACTATCCTTGACCAACCAAAACTTCGATAGCATCACGTTGCCGCCCAAATCCCAATACTTACTTTTGGATGATAGCGTGTATGATGATGAGAGGATAGAGGCGTTGCGTTTAGAGCGCCTTCTTGATATACCTATCGGGACTTTGTACAAAAATTTGGATGCGAATTGTGACCCTTAATGCCATAGCGCCCGCCAAACCCAAGCGTTTCATCAACGAATCTATCATCACCCTAGCATTAGCCATCGCCATCATCTTAATCTTTGTGCCATTAACGTATTGGGCTTTGGGGAGCGATAGTTTTGGCGATTTTGTCAGCCAGATGCGCGACGCATGGAGTCTGTTACAAACGGGCGAGACCATAAAACCGCGCCCGAACTTCCTATACCTGTACTCGTTAGTTGCGGGCTATCGTCTTTTACCATCGTTAGGTCTAGATGGGGCGACTATCCTTGTCATTAGCCTTTATAGTGTTATGACAGGGATTATTTTATGGCTATTTTTTAGGCGTTTTTGGTCGCGACCATTAACAATACAATCTGGGGTCGCGGCGCTTCTTATAGTCATTAGCCTGTTGTTGGTAATGCCCATTAACATCTTCACGCCGCAATCGCGGACAGCGCTTTATTTTGGGTATATACCGATTAGCCCTTACCACAATCCAACGCTTTTGGTATTAAAACCCTTCGCATTATTGCTAGCAGGCTTAAGCTTACAGCTATTTCAACGTGGACGTCATCAAAACCAACTTGTCTTTATCGTTACGGCTATCACTATTTCTCTGCTATCTATCTTCGCTAAGCCTAATTACGCGATGGCACTAGCGCCGGCTTTGGTTGTCTACAGCGTCTATCATCGCTTCATTCGTAAAGAGCGCATCGATTGGTTTTCGCTCCTATTAGGCTTTTTGCTCCCCATGCTTTTAGGCTTAGCAGGGCAATATCTATTCACTTTTAATCGGAGTGATGAATTTGAAAGCAGTATCATCATCGCGCCGTTCGATTTTTTCACCCGTTACGAATCGCTATCATGGCGGTTGCTCGTCAAATTTGGCCTATCTATTTTATTCCCCGCGGCGGTGTACACGCTCTATTGGCGGCAAGCGCGCGCTGATGTCGGCCTAAACATCAGTTGGTTGGCCTTTGGCGTGGGCGCTATTTTCGCTTATTTTTTCTCCGAAACCGGCATCCGCGGTAATGATGGCAATTTTATGTGGGGCGCCATGATTACCCTGTTCATCCTTTTCGTTTTTTCGTGGCGCTTCATACTATATCAGCTCGTGCCTGTAGAGGGACGTGTCGGGCGTGATTGGCGTTTCTATGTTTGTTTGGCGATTTACGGGCTACACACTATCAGCGGTTTGTGGTGGTTTGCAATCCATATCCGTGATGTCCTGCCCTAGACAACCTACAGACCCTTGTTAAAATGCTGATTATACCTATCATCGCAAAGGTGATGTTTTTATGAGTAACAAAGCCTTAGTTATCGGGGGAGCTGGCTTCATCGGCTCGTTTATCGCCCAAAATTTCGCAGAACGCGGTATCGAGCCTATTCTATTAGATGCTTATGTGACTTACATCACGGCCGGGCAGAGCAACCCGCAACTCTATTTCCGTTATCGTCAAGAGCGCGAAAAAATCCTCAGCCAGTTTCACGTCATACGGGGTAATACCCACGATAAAGATTATATGCGACGGGTCATCATGCAATATCGCCCGCGTTACATCTTACAACTGGCCGCGCTTCCATTAGCCAATATTTCCAACACATTTTCGGAAGAAACGATAGAAAGCATCTTCGATAGCACCGTCAACGCGCTAGAAATCGTGCGTGATGTGGATTTTGTAGACCGTTTTTTGTACACCAGCTCTAGTATGGTCTACGGTGATTTTCAATACACGCCAGCAGATGAAAATCATCCCACCAAACCTAAAAGTGTTTATGGCGGCGCTAAACTATGCGGCGAAGTTATCACACGTACCTTTGAACAGTCCTACGGGATTGAATATGTCATCATCCGCCCGTCCGCTGTTTATGGTCCTACAGATGTGAATCGGCGCGTGGTACAAATTTTTGTGGAAGACGCTTTGCATGGCAAACCGCTTGTCCTAAAAGGGGCGGATAAAACCGTTCTAGACTTCAGCTATGTAAAAGATGTCGCGCGCGGGTTTGTCCTTGCAACCCTTAGCCCCAATGCCCGCAACGAGACCTTTAACATCACGGCAGGGGAGGGGCGTTCGTTGCGCGAATTGGCTAATATCATCCGCCAACACATTCCCAATGTCCAGATTAAAGAAGAAGAGATTGATAAAAGCATTCCCATTAGAGGCGCGCTTGATATTAGCCGCGCTCAAGAACTCATTCAATATAAACCTGAGTATAATTTAGAACGTGGGGTAGAGGAGTATATTCAATTTGTCCGCCAATGTATGGAAAAGTAATCCTGTGAATAAGACTGTCAATAAACATAGCGTGCCGCTCGCTCGCCCGAGTATCACGCAAGAAGATATTGATGCCGTTGTCGAGGTCTTGCATAGCAAGTGGCTAGCCCACGGTGAATTTAATCACCGCTTTGAAGAAATCTTCGCAGAGATGATGGATGTGCCGCATGCTATTTCTATGAATTCTTGTACATCGGCTCTAGAAGCCGCACTGCTCGTCGCCGGCATCAAAGGGGAAGTGATTATCCCTAGCTTTACGTGGGTAGCAACGGCTAACGTTGTCGTCCTATCAGGGGCAACCCCCGTCTTTTGCGAGATAGACCCCGCAACCCGTAATGTCACCGCAGAACGCATTGCTGAAAAAATTACACCGCGCACCGAGGCGGTCATTTGTGTTCACTACGGCGGGCAACCGTGCAATATGACCGAGATAGTTGCCTTGTGCGAAAAACACGGGCTATTTCTCATCGAGGATAGCGCCGAAACCATCGGTGCAACATGGGAAGGCAAAGCGACCGGCACTTTTGGGGTCGGGTGTTTTTCGTTCTTCCCGACTAAAAATATCACCACCGGCGAAGGGGGGATGCTCACCTGCCAAGACGATGATTACGCCCAGAAGGTGCGCGCGCTTATCGCGCATGGTATCATGAGCACCACGTATGCGCGTGAAAAGGTGCAACGTCCGTGGTTACGCGCGGCCGAAACGGTGGGGCGTAACTTCCGCCTGCCAAACCCGCTGGCGGCTTTAGGGTATCAACAAATGAAGCGCCTGCCCATGTTCAACGCGCGGCGGCAAGAGCTGGCTCAGCGTTATAACGAGCATCTCGCGCACTATGCGCCTATCATTCAAACGCCTGTGGTGGCCCAAGGCGCAACCCACGTTTATCAAATGTATACTATTCTTGTCCCCGAATATATGCGCGACAAGATGATTCTCTATCTACGAGATAACGATATTGGCGCTAGCGTTCACTTCGACCCGCCCGTTCATGTTCAGCCTTATTATCTGTCGCAAGGGTGGAAAGAAGGTGACTTGCCCATCACCGAGCGCCTCGCGCGTGAAATTATCACCTTGCCTATTTATCCCGATTTGACCGATGATGAGCAAGATTGGGTAATTCATTGTGTCGGCCAGGCGGTAGAAAAGTATAGCGCCCAATGACCACAAATTCTGTCCCGCTATCCAAAAGTCGTTTAGCGTTAAATCGTCAATTTTGGATGCGTTTATTGAGTGTGATTATCACTCTGGCGCTGGTGATTTATCTGCTGACCAAGATAGAATGGGACGCCTTTTTGCATATGATGCAAGAAGTGCCCTTTATCGCCTTCTTCAGCTCGTTTATTGCATATTTCGCCCTTAACTTCTTTCGTGCGTTGCGCTTTCGCGCCTTGTTAGAAGGTGGCAGTCGTATTCGGTTGCGTGTCTTGTTTCCCATCACCCTTTATCACAATTTTCTAGTGCGCGTCTTGCCGTTTAAACTGGGCGAATTATCCTATGTCGTGCTGATGCGAACGCATCTCAATTATTCTGTCCAAGAGGGCGTGAGTAGTTTAGTGGGGGCACGGTTATTTGAGTTGCTCATCATCGTTGTGGGTGGCGTCGCAGGTTTAGCTTTTTCTGGCGGCCACTTCGATGAGCAACGGGATATGATAATTTTTGTGATTATCATCGGTTTTTCCATGTGCATTGTGGGCTTATACTTTGCGGGGTCTCTTATCCGCTGGGGATTGTTTTTCTTAGGGCGGGTGCTAGGCTTGTTCATAAGCCCTTTGCCGTCCCTTTACACCCAATTTACCGCAAAACTAGAGACTTTGGCGCGCGAATTTGACCGTTTACGCCATCCTCGGTATTTCTTCGCGGGCACTTTTTATTCTGTGTTCACTTATGGCGCTAGCTTTATTGCCAATCAAGTATTGCTCCAAGCCGTGGGCGTAAATGTGACTGTGCCTATTCTCGTGGCGATTATCAGTATCGGGATGTTTTCTTCCGCTTTTCCTTTTGCTATCAGCGGTTTTGGGGTGGTGGAAGCGAGCTGGGCTTTCGCGTTGGTTTATCTGGCAGGCTATGATATAAGTGTAGCAACCTCTATTGGCTTTTTGTTGCATGGGTATCAAATTGTTTGCGCGAGCATAACGGGCTTGGTTGGATATTTGATGTTACCTCGTTTAGGCGTCAAACCTTCAGAATAGAGAGTGGCGTATATTACTCGAAAAGGCATTAAGGAGGCCTTATGCCGATTGAATGGGTTGCGCTCTTTTCGATTGTTATCGGTCTTGTGGGATGCTTTTTCGGTTATGCATGGTTTCGTGGATATTTGGTTTTTATCGGCGCGATGAGCGGTTATCTCATCGCCCAAGATTTTCTCCCGCCAGATCAACAGCTCGTGGCCGTTGTCGTTGGTGTCATCGCCGCGCTCATAATGGCGCTCCTCGCTTATCCATTGTGGAGCATCGGCGTGACGATTAGCGGCGCTTTTTTAGGTTTTTTTGCCGGCGTGAATATCGGTGTTGCCTTAAGCTTAAGCCAGACAGGCCTCATCTTCTTTGGCATTATAGGCGCTATCATCGTTGCGCTACTCTTTGCGCGGGCCAAAGATGTGATGGTCATGCTGGGCACAGCTTTTTATGGGGCGATTTTAGCCGTTTATGGGATAGGCTTATTATGGGAGCCTATCGCCCTGAGGCCAGAGGTGAATCTCTTGGGGATTATCGCTATTGTCGTATTGGCGGCTTTTGGCTTTGGCGTTCAATATCGCGCTTATGATTGAGAAATCCCCTTTGACGATTGATTATTCACCATTGAGGAAACCGTAATGACCCATAGCTCCCAAACAGATAAAAAGTCCGAATCCGAAAAACCAACCCGCCCCGAACCACCGCCGCCGACAACAGCCCAGCATCAGCTAAAAATAGGGGATAAGCTTCTCGATTATACGACTACTACCGGTATGATACCCCTCAAAAATGCCGATAGCGAAATCGAAGCCTATATTTTTTACATGGCCTATACCTTAAATGGCGTTGAAGATAAAACCAAACGCCCATTGATATTTGTTTTTAATGGCGGGCCAGGGTCTGCCTCTGTTTGGTTACATCTGGGGGCCGTAGGGCCCAAGCGTGTGAAGATGCAAGACGAGGGCTGGCTCCCTGCGCCGCCTTATCAACTCGTCGCTAATGAATACACATGGCTAGACATCGCCGACCTCGTCTTTGTAGATCCGGTCGGTACGGGCTATAGCTACGCGGTGAAATCCGACAACAACAAAAAGTACTGGAATATCCAAGGCGATTTGGAGTCGGTGGGGGAGTTCATACGTCTTTATCTGGTGGAGTCGGAACGCTGGACATCGCCGCTCTTTCTGGCCGGGGAAAGCTATGGCACGACACGGGCCGCGGGGTTAGCAGGACACTTGATTGATAAAGGTATCGCTTTCAACGGACTCATCCTCATCTCTACAACACTCAACTTCCAGACGTTACATTTTGTCCGCGGTAACGATTTACCGTATGCGCTCTTTTTACCTACTTATGCCGCGACGGCTTGGTATCATGGAAAGTTGCCCTCGGATTTGCAGAATAAGCCTCTTGGAGAGCTGATAACGGAAGTAGAAGCGTGGGCAGAAACCGATTATACCACCGCCCTAGCTAAGGGCGACCGCTTATCTCCAAGCGAGCGGTCGCGCATCATCCGCCGCCTGTCCCGCTATACGGGCTTATCGAATCAATATCTTGATTTATCGGATTTGCGCGTAGTGATTCATCGTTTTTGCGCTGAACTTCTACGCGACCAACGGCGTACTGTAGGGCGTTTGGATAGCCGTTTTCAAGGTTTTAACCCCATCGCCACGCGGGAATTCCCAGAATTCGACCCCTCATTGACAGACATTACGCCCCCTTATACGGCGATGATAAACCAATACATCCGCGCTGAACTCGGTTACAAAATTGACCGTAAATATGAGGTACTGAGTTTTGACGTGAACCAAGCATGGGAATGGGAGAAAGGCCGTTTTAGCGATACGAGCGAACACTTGCGGTTGGCGCTTGCCAAAAATAAATTTATGAAGGTATTGGTTGCCCAAGGGTATTACGACCTCGCCACACCGCACTTTGCCGCTCAATACACATTGACCCATAGCGATATAGACGCGGCTCTGCGCGACAATATCCAGATGACTTACTATGAAGCCGGCCATATGATGTATTTAGATGTGAATGCATTGGCCAAGTTGCGCGATGATGTGTACAAGTTCATTGACAAGGCGCTTGCATCCTAAGATTTAAGGGACAACACTTGCGCCGTCTGTTGCGCGGCAGATGTAGATGTTGGGTGTGTAGTTGGTGGCTTGGGCATAGCTTTTAGCGACGCTTTGCGCGAAGGCATCAGCAGAAGCGGCATCCACAAGAGCCACAGCACAACCGCCGAAGCCTGCGCCGGTCATTCGTGCGCCGTAACAGCCGTTGAGGCTTCGGGCGATGTTGACGATGGTGTTCAACGCATCGCTAGAGACCTCGAAGTCATCGCGTAGGCTATCGTGGCTAGCATTCATCAGCGCGCCTAAGGTGAGTGCGTCGCCTTGTTGCATGGCGATGCGTGCGCGCAAGGTGCGTTCATTTTCGGTGATGACGTGACGTGCGCGTCGTCGTGTGAGTTCATCGAGTTCAGCTTCTCGCGCGGCGAATGTGGCGCTATCGACATCTCTTAGCGCCTTGACACCAAAGAAGCGGGCCGCCGCTTCGCACTGAGCGCGCCTTTCGTTATAAGCAGAATCTACAAGCCCGCGCCTCGTCGCCGTATCGAGGATAACTACTGTGGTATGCGGTGGCAAGGGGGCTAATTCCGTTTCTAACGAGCGGCAATCAATGAGCAAGGCGTGATCGGCGCGCCCAGCCGCAGAAATCATCTGATCCATGATGCCACAATTAACCCCTACCCACAGATTTTCTGCTTTTTGGCTCAGTTTGGCCATAGTAGCCGGGTGCCATTCAATAGGGGATACAGAGGCAAACGCGCGCGCAGTGGCTAACTCTAAGGCGGCCGAGGATGATAAACCTGCGCCGATGGGCACATCGCCTTTCATAACCCCATCCCAACCCTGTAGGATATAACCTGCTTCCGCTAGCGCCCATGCAACGCCCTTCATATACTCCGCCGGCCCGTCAGTCTCTTTTTGAAGGGCATCTAGTTGAAAGTGGAAATCCTCTTCATAATCTAACGAATGGACGAATACATGTTTATCGTGGCGCGGGCGTAAAGCTATCCATACGGCGCGGTCAATAGCCATGGGTAAGACAAAACCATCATTATAATCTGTATGTTCGCCGATGAGATTAACACGACCCGGCGCGCGTACGATGATAGCGTGACTTTCGCCATAACGTGTTTTGAAGGCTTTTTTGATGCTTTCTACTATGCTCATGGTGGTTTTTTCTCTGGATGGGGTGATTAGGCTATATTTTATAATGAATTTCGCTTAATTCGCGCAGGCGGGCCGCGGCCATTTCCGGCGTCAAGTCGCGTTGTGCTTCGGCTAACATCTCGTAACCGACCATGAACTTTTTCACAGTGGCGGAACGCAACAGTGGCGGGTAGAAATGTGCGTGCAGTTGCCAATAGGTATTGTCTGCGCCGTCGTAGGGCGCGCCATGCCAACCCATAGAATAAGGGAAAGAGATTTCAAACAGGTTGTCGTAACGGGTTAGCAGGCGTTTAAGAATATCGGCTAGGCTATCTCGCTCGCGCTCGTTCAAATCGGGCAGGCGCAAGATATGACGGCGCGGCATCAACAAGACCTCGAAGGGCCACACCGCCCAATAAGGCACTACGGCCAACCAGTCATTATTATCTACAACGATGCGCTCTCCGAGGCGCGTTTCTAGCCCGATATAATCGAGCAAAAGAGGGGTGCGCTGTTCTTCGTAGTATAAGCGTTGCTGGCGGTCTTCTTTGGCGATTTCATTTGGCAGGACGTTTTGCGCCCAGATTTGCCCATGAGGATGCGGGTTGGAGCATCCCATTATCTCGCCTTTATTCTCGAAGACTTGTACCCATTGATATTGAGCGCCTAGTTCAGCGGTTTGCGCCCCCCAGACGTCTATGACGTTGCGTATATCCGCTAAATCCATCTCTGGTAAGGTTAAATCGTGGCGCGGCGAGAAACAAATCACCCGACAAGTGCCGCGTACTGCCTCTGCGCGCATCAAAGGGTGCAAAGGGGGTTCTGAGTCGGGGGTATCGGGCAGGATGGCCGCGAAATCATTCGTGAATACAAAAGTGCCCTTGTAGTTAGGGTTTTTTTCCCCGTTGGCGCGGCTGTTATTGGGGCATAAATAACACGATGGATCATAGGCGGGACGGGTTTCTATGGGAGGGCGTTCTTGTTTTCCTTGCCACGGGCGCTTCATGCGGTGTGGCGAAACGAGCACATATTCACCCGTGAGCGGGTTATAACGGCGGTGGGGATGGTTGGCGGGGTTAAAGGTCATGCTATATTATCCTTTATGCAAGTCCGATCCATTATAACAGCCCCCAAACGCTCAAGCGAATATCCTCGTTAAAATACCTGCGCTCAAGACGTCTATTTTATCTCGGATAGGTCAATTACAATAAAGTAAAAGTAGCATTCGTTAGCAGGACCTAGGCTATAATCGTTGGTTAAATAATATAGAAGTCAAGAAGGTGCTTGGTTCATGGATATAAAATTACACAATTATATTGATGGCATGTGGCGAGAGACGACCACAACAGCTTATTTGCCTATCATCAACCCGGCGACGGCTGAGCGCCTCGCAGAAGTGCCGATGACACCAGCGCAAGAAGTGGCATTAGCTGTAGAAGCGGGCGTGCGCGCCTTTCGTGAATGGCGGCGGGTGCCCGTTGGAGAGCGCGTGCAGTATCTTTTTAAGTTCAAGAGGCTGTTAGAAGAGAATTTGCACGACATCGCGCGCATTATCACGATGGAATGCGGCAAAACGTTCGCGGAGAGCGTGGCGGAAATGCAACGCGGCATCGAGAATGTAGAAGTCGCTTGTGGCATGCCGTCGTTGATACAGGGTTACAACAATGAAGACATCGCTAGCGGCATTGATGAGCATATGATTCGCCAGCCGTTGGGCGTTGTGGCGGCGATTACGCCGTTCAACTTTCCGGCGATGATTCCGTTATGGTTTTTGCCTTATGCTATCGCCACTGGAAACTGTTTTATTCTTAAACCTAGCGAAAAAGTCCCGCTGGCTAGCCAAAAGCTCTTTCAAATACTCGACCAAGTAGGGTTGCCGCGCGGCGTTGTACAGGTTGTGAACGGCGGAAAAGAGGTTGTGGATGCTTTGCTCGACCATCCGGACGTAAAAGCGATTAGCTTTGTCGGCTCTAGCCCCGTGGCAAAATATGTTTATGCGCGCGCAACAGCCAATGGCAAACGGGCGCAATGTCAAGGTGGGGCAAAAAATCCTGTCGTGATTATGCCTGATGCTGATATGGATATGACGACGCGCATTATGGCTGATTCAGCCTTTGGGTGCGCCGGGCAACGTTGTTTAGCGGCTTCGGTAGCTATTACAGTGGGCGATGCGCGGCACAGTTTCACAGAGCAAATTGCAGATGCGGCCGCATCGCGGCGGGTCGGCTATGGTTTAGACGATGGCGTACAGATGGGGCCGGTCATCAGTGGCGATAGCAAAGCGCGCATTGAACGCTTGGTAGAGGAAGGGGCTAAACAGGGGGCTAATATTTTGTTGGATGGTCGCTATAAGCGGGTAACGGGTTATGAAGATGGCTATTTTGTCTTTCCTACAATACTTAGTGACGTCAATCCCAATAGCCCTATCGCGCATACCGAAATATTTGGCCCTGTCCTAAGCCTTATGCATGCCGAAACGATAGAAGAAGCCATCGCTCTGGTGAACAGCCGCGCTTATGGCAATATGGCCTGCATTTTTACGAGTAGCGGGGCGGCCGCCCGCCAATTCCGTTATGAGGCGGATGCTGGCAATATCGGCATCAATATAGGCGTCGCCGCGCCTATGGCCTATTTCCCCTTTAGTGGTTGGAACGAGAGTTTCTTTGGCGACTTGCACGGACAAGGACGCCATGGAGTGGAGTTTTACACACAAACTAAAGTGGTCGTGGAACGCTGGCCGCGCGAGTGGAGCCGCCAGTTCTAGCACCGCTTGGGCCTTTCATGAAGGCGGACTGAGGGAGTCCGCCTTTGAATTTGTGGCTTTATAGCTTGCGCTTGAAGAAATCGGCCATCTCGTTAAAAGCATCGGTGGCGATGTCGTCTATCCGCAATTGACCGCCTTCTAACATGAAGCCGTGTGGCTCGCCCGAATAGACTTTTAGCTCGAACGTTGCGCCAGCTGTTTGCAAATCGCCCGCATAGCGGTAGATGTTGGCGATGGGGCTAGGGGTATCTTCTGTGCCGTGGATGATTAGAAGGGGCGCGGATAAATCCCCAACCAAGTCCGCCGCGGAGGGAGACCCATTATAGGGAAACCCATACCACGCCACGCCAGCTTTGAACATATCGCTTTGGGGCAAGAATAACATCGTATAGCGCCCGCCCGCGCAAAAGCCCGTTAAGCCTATTCGTGTTGGGTCTACGTCCGCTCGCCGGCCGAGAAAAGCGGCGCTATCTTCTACGAGTTCAAGCATGGTTTTATCACTTGGCCCGCGCTCGAATGTTTGCCAGCCGATGGCGAGGACGACGAAACCTTCGCCCGCCAATTGGTCGGTCATCGTTTTATAGCCGTCTTGCAAACCGTTGAAGGAGTGGATGAGGACAACAGCAGGATAAGGGCCGTCCTCTGTTGGTGCGGCTAAATAAGATAAATAGGCCCGTCCGCCGCTCATCACTTCAACCTCGCTAGAGGTAACCGTTATCCTATCTTGCATCTGTGCAGGGGCGGCCAACAAAAGGATGCTAATCCCTAAAAAAAGTAAGCTGAAGATTTTTTGTCTCATGATTGTGCCTCGTATGGTGGACGATAAAGCCATATTAGGCGAATGACATTAATTAACGGTGAACATAAGTCATCAAAGGGTCATGACAGGGGCGCCACTAAGAGCGCCCCTGCGGTGTCGTATTAGGGTGCGGTTGTCGCTTCCGGAGATGGTTCTGTAGTGGCTTCCGTCGTCACTTCTGGGTTTTCCTCTGGCGGCGGTTTCGGTTGGTCGTCATTGGTTGATGGCGGTGCTTCGGGGGCTTCTTCTGTGCACCATTGTTCTACATTCGCGAACGTAGCGTCTAGCAAGCGCTGGCCATAACGCTGTCCGTCTAAACTCCCCAAAACATGGCCATAGAAAAGGTCAATTTGTGCCGCACAATCCGGCAGGCTAATGGCTAAGGTGATGGTTTGATTGGGTTCAACCAAGCCGCTATCCGCAGAGAATAGCACTTGGCTATCTGTATCCCAACTGAACATCTGATAACTGGCCATGCCGACATCATAAGCGCAGACTGATGATAGGTTTGTGATTTGCCCTTCAACTTTGTTGTCGCGTATGAAAGTACCCTCATTCCGTAAGTCGCGGTCAGGGTTGGGGTCTGTGCATTCTTGGGGCGTATCTTGTCCGATATTCACAGTCGCTTGGGCGCTAGCCATGACAGTATTACCGTCATCGTCAATACCGCTGACTGTGATAGTGTTGGTATGTTGTTCGCCCGCTATCCCGCTCACAAAGCCGACGAAGTGGCATTGAAAACCTTCTGTTGGGTTCAACACTTTAGGTAGAGCGCAATTCGCGCTGAAGTCCGAATCGGTCACTTGTGTGATGGTGACGACATCTGCCGCGCTGGTGTTCATGATGCTCACAGTGAACATGACGTTATCCCCGCTAGCGGGCACACTATCCTTGTTGGCCGATTTGCTCACACTGAGGCTAGCGCTCTTATCAGAAATCAACACAGACGCATCATCTGTTGCGGCTAAAGCGTTGCCGTTCGCATCGGTGGCATCTGCTGTGAGGACGTTGTAATGGGTGGCATTAGCGGGGCCAGAGACGTCTTCTGTGAAAGCGCAAGCATAGCTTCCGCTAGGGTTAATCACTTGGGGGAGGGAGCAATTGCCTTTGCCTTGCAAGCTTCCGTAGATGCTATCGGTCAAGCTTGTTAGCGTTATCGGTATAATTCCCGTATTGTTCACTTCTACATTGAAGACAACAGGTCCGCCGGGTTCTGGAACGCTGTTCAGGTTGGGCGTTTTGCTGAGCGCCATCTTGCCCACGGCTTCATTATAGAAAGTACAAGTCACGGTTTGCCCATCGCTTAATTCGACGCTCAGCGTGCCGTTTATGGCGTTGGCGCTAATACCTTCGGCGTTTCCACAATCAATAGCTTCTACGCGCCACCCTTCGGGCAGTGTTTCGGTGAATGTGTAGTTATCTGGCCGAATATTGCTGAAGGTCTTGGTATTGCCGCCACCGCCGTTATCTATCAATGTAAAAGAGCTTAGCTTGTTACTGACGAAGCTAAACGTTTGCGTAGATTGTGGATTAGCTTCTTTGATGATAGTGATTGTGCCCGGTTGGGCGGGTACGACGCTGTTGCTACACGCTTCAAATTTCCGCCAACGGAAGTTATCGAGAAATACGGCAGAGTCCAGCACAGAATCGCCGACATCGGCAATCGTAAAGACTACAACAATCGTGTCATCGGCCGTCAAACCCTCTGGCAGGCAGGCATTGGCAGTCAGTAATCCGGAAGTGCCGTCATAAGTGGTGCCGGTGTTTGGGTTGGGGTTCGCTGGATTAAAGCCAAAAGCGGCGTTGACACTAATCAATTCCCCGTTGGTATCTAAGGCGATGTTATCGGGAGCGTTGATAGTTGTTCCGGAGATAGCAAAAGTAGGGGTGTAGGGTGTTTTGCCAATTTGGGCTACGAATACATCATTGAATGAAGAGCCGATATAATCGGGAAATTCTTCTGAGAAGAATTGAAAATTAAAACTCAAGCCATTGACACCGGTAGGCGGTTTTAGCGTTAGCGTCAAGCGCACCATATCGGTACCTTGATTGGTGTTCAAGCCGCTTAGGATTGCGGAGACATCGTCAATCGCGCTCTGTACGCCTAATACTTCGCTGTTGTTGCTATCGGGGTCATCGGCGCTGGTAACTAAACCGGTGGCTAAGATAGAGAAGGTACTTCCCTGTGTGGGGAATCCCGCTAACGGCGCATCGCTGACGCCAGTGCCCGCAGACGAACTGGTCCCAATACTCGCGCTAACGATGTCGGTTAGGCTAATATCCATCGCTTGAGCGAGCGCTAGCGGTGTGGGAGCGAGGATAGCGCGCGTTATTTCTTCCGATATGTTGGGTGGTCGTCCTGTAGGGCGGTCGCCACTTTGCGCTTGTATCGTGCCACCGAGACTAAAGAGAAGCACTAAAACGGTGATAAGAAATAGCGCTTTAGGATGCCGAGGGGGCATGTTTAGGCCTGTTTATGATAACTTGAACGTTAAAAATGGTTTGGCATAGCTGACATCAAACACCCTAACAGGCAAAACTTAAATCTAACTAAAAAGAAAAAGCCTCCGTTATACGGAGGCGTTCCCATGGCCTACATCTAAAACGGATTGTGTTTAGACAGAGGCCGTATCGCCCAATAACGCTGTGTCGCCAATTTGGAACTCGCGAGTGAGTTCTAAGCGCAAGGTTTCGCGTCCTTCCCGACGGTACTCGGCGCGCGGCGATACACAGTCTAGCCATGTATCGCATTGGCGGCACTGGTACATTTTGGCTTGTAGAGTTGTGCCATATTTAGCGGCAAAGCCGATGTACTCTAATGTGCCGTGGCACTTGCATTCTGGGCATTCCTTCACTGCAAAATGGGGTAGGGGGATATGGTCGTATATTTTCCAGATAGCCCCCGTAAAGCCCTGTGTGCGAATCACTTTAGCCATGGTACACCCTCCTGTACACAACGCACGACATAAGCATACCCGCACCCCCTAGCAGATACATTTCATCTCTTTATGAAATGCGTAAAATGCCTTGCGATGACGTTTTGTAAACGTATAAAACAATATCTAAGTTGGTTAGAAATGCGCGTTATAATATTTAAGGTTAGCCCTTTGTATAAAAATAGACGTAAATGAGCACGAGGAAAAGTTAACACACTTATCTATCATCAACACTTAAATAGCCCTTTACAAAAAATTTAGAAATAATTTACGTATTTCTGTTACGATGGCAAAAATTTTGCTTACAATAAGGGTGTAAACATTGTGATACTACGTCACTACATGGTCATAATGTTCACCAGAGGGGGTTATCTATGAATCGGTTAGCACTACCCAACTTCGAGGTTATGGACGAAGCGGAAATCAAAGAATGGATTTCCTCACTCACTACGGAAACGGTCTTGGCGAATTTGCCGATACTCTCGCGAGCGATTGTCAATCGCTTGGGCGATAGCTTCGGTATCTCAACTTCGACCTATAAACCGCCCAAACTCATACCCATCGTTCCCGATTAGCCAAACAAAAAGACCCCCAAATGGGGGATGTTTTTTGTAAACGCATAGAGATTTACTGCTTTTAAGCTCATTGCGGATTGCGAACTTGTATCAAACGACCATTCACATTGACAAAGCCGTTCACATCACCCCCTAAACCCCAATCATTCATTTGCACTAAATGTACCCAAAAATCGCCCCGTGCGCGTAGGCCGGGTAGATTATCGCGCACCGCTTGACGGTCGTGCGATTCTTTACGAAGTTGAGCAACGTGCGTGATGAGTTGTTGTTCGGTGATGCCATTTTCTCCCGGACGAGAACGCGGCGGTACACCTAACTGTTGTTCCGCTAGGCGCACAAAGCCGTGACCTGTGCCAAAGTTGATGCCCATATCAAATAAAAGCGCCCAAGCCAAAGGCGTTTGCAAGCCCCGCGGGGCAATGTAGCCGTTGTAAACAGCGTTCCAGTATTTTTCTGTCCCAACTTGAATTTGCGCTTGTTGCATTGCTGGGTCATCACCTGCGGCGAGCAGTAAGTTCTTGAATTCCATATCATGGCGTAAAGCCGCGTCTTTGCCCATCACCCGCGGCAGGTAGCCCCGCAGTTTGTTGGCGACGTCGCTATGGGCTGTGTTCAGGTAAATTTCAAGCACACTCTGTAAGCTACTGGCGGCTAATGTAAACTGAAATAACCCATAACTGACAATACCGGCATCGTAATTGTTGTATGCTTTGTAACTGCCGCCTTCAAAAGTGGCCGTAATATCGAACGCGGCCTTGCGGACACGCTCTGCTTCTTGCTCTGCGCGATAAGCGCTGGGTTGCGCGGGGGTAGCAGGAGAAGGAGGGGCAGAGATAAATGCACCACGTGTTAGCGAGAAAGCCGCTACCCGCGTTGTTAAAACGCCATAACCCCATGCCGATAAATCGCCTTCAACATCTATTAGATCATCCCGTACCCATCCAACGCTATTATCTGGGAAGCGAAGCTGGAACCATTGATATACTTTTTGGTTTAGGTGTTTGCCTTCATTATCTGCCTGAACGTCTAATATCGCTAAATGAGGGACGCCAACCGCTATTTTGAAAGGATTTTCATAATTTGTGCCCGGCCCCGTTCGGACGTTTACTTCGGTAATATTAGGGAAATCTTTTAATCCCACAATAGTGGCAACAGCTTGGGTCATTGTTCACTCCTCAAAGGTAAAGTTCATCTTCATCATATCATCATCTAGATGCAAAAATGCACAAATAGTCAGCATAGAGGCGATAAAATAGAAGAAAGGTCTTCTAAAATGGCTAAGCCTACCACTATCCTTGTTGTGGATGACGAGACAACAATACGCGAGGTTGTCCGTAAATACTTGGAGTTAGAAGGTTTCACTGTCGTTGAAGCGAGCACCAGTCCGGCCGCCATGGCCATTCTGAACACCCAATCGGTAGACCTTATCATCCTTGATATTATGTTACCCGGCGGTTTAGACGGGTTTTCTATCACGCGCTCACTGCGTAACCAAACCGATTATGCGACCCTGAGTTTGAATGGGAATACGCCTATTATCCTACTGACGGCGCGCACTGCGGAGACGGACCGTATCGCCGGGTTTGAAGTGGGCGCAGATGATTATGTCGTCAAGCCTTTCAGCCCGCGCGAGTTGGTCGCCCGCGTTAAAGCGGTTTTGCGGCGGAGCGCCTCTACTACAGTAGTCAGCGAGGCGCCCATTACGTTTGCTGATTTACACCTCGACCCGCGCAGTCGGGATGTGCGTTTCAAGGGGCGCTCGGTACCATTGACGGCTAAAGAGTTTGATTTATTGTGGTTTTTTGCGCGGCATCCTCGCCAAGTTTTCACGCGGACACAGTTACTTGACCATGTATGGGGCTATGAATTTTATGGCGACGAAAGCACAGTGACTGTTCATGTCCGCCGCCTACGCGAAAAAATAGAGCCGAATCCCGCTAACCCGATTTATGTACAAACCGTGTGGGGGGTCGGTTATAAGTTTGAAATTCCCACGCCCTAGCGATGTGTATGTTAAGGAAGTGACTTTATGAATATCCGCCTAATGCTTGACCGTTACCCTGTCCTGCGCTTTTTAATTGGTCAAACAGCCTCTTTAGCGCTGGCTATGCTCATCATCACCATCTCGCTTAATCTGACCCCATCGGACATCAACCAATTGGGCCAATATATGTTGATTATGGGTGGCGTGACCTTGCTCGTCTCTTATAGCTTTTACCGCTACGGCATGAAGCTTTTTTCGGTCAATCTGCGGTGGATGTTTTTGTTGATGATTGTGCTCATCGTCATGCTGGTATTGCTGAATGTATGGGTCATTGCTCGCCTGATGTTCGTAGATTTTCATTATGTTGGATTAACAACGGCGTTGCTCATCTTTGCGGGATTGAGCGCGATTATTTTAGGCAATATGATGAGCCGTTCTCTCACTGACCGCATTGACCACCTTTGCAATGCCGCCCATATGGTCGCATCGGGGCATTTTCATACGCGCATTCCTGTAACAGGGCACGATGAACTCGCCGAACTCGCCGATTCTTTTAACAGAATGGCCGCCAGCCTAGAGAAACTAGAGGAACAAAAACGAGAAATAGACGAAACGCGCAAAAATCTCATCGCATGGGTGAGCCATGATTTACGCACCCCTTTAACCTCTATGCGGGTGATGATTGAAGCAATCAGCGATGGGGTGGTGACAGATGATGAAACCGTCGGGCGGTATCTGTTGAATTGTCGTTCGGAGATAGAACATCTTAACCGTCTTATCAATGATTTGTTTGAACTCGCTCAGCTCGATATTGGGCATATTGATTTTCATTTTTACCCTGCTTCGGTCAGGGACCTCATATCGGATACGTTGGAGAGCATGGGCGCTAAAGCGCGCCGTTCAGATATTGTGCTCGTTGGGGAAGTCGCCGATGATGTGGATACTGCCTATATGGCGGTAGATAAAATTCAGCGGGCGCTCTACAACCTCGTAGATAACGCCATCAAATATACTCCCGGTGGCGAGACAGTCACTATCTCTGCCCAACACTCAGGAGAAATGGTACAGTTACGGGTTCACAACAGCGGCGCCACCATCACACCCAGAGAACTCCCCAATATTTTCAAGAGCTTTTACCGTGCTGATGGTTCCCGTGTGAAAACAGATCACGGGGAGCGCGGCGTTGGTTTGGGGCTGGCTATCGCTAAAGCGTTTGTAGAAGCGCATGGTGGCCAAATTTGGGTAGAAAGTGCGCCTTCTACGGGCACAGCATTTTACTTCACATTGCCACGAGGGCGCCGAAAAGGGTAACATTACGCTAGTCAAAAGTTCGCTGATGGATATTCGACATGTTTCGTCTTTTTTCCTATTGGGTGTTCGCGCTGGTGGTTTTTGCCGTTGGCCTAACGTTGATGGTATGGGGCGGCGGCCAGCTGTTGGGGCGGGGCGGCAACGTCATCGCCTATTCTCATTTTGATGGCGGAGAGCGTGGTATTTATTTGGCCGATGTGACGCGCGGGCTTCGTCACCGTCTGAGGTTGCCTTTCAACAACGCTTGTTGCCCTGCGTGGTCGCCGAACGGCCAATCGCTCGCTTTTATCATCTTCCGAAGCAATAACTCTGAAATAGCGATGATGTCTGCCTATGGGGACAATATCCGTTCCCTGGCGCGCACGAGTGTATTCAATGGTTTTCCGCTTCAGTGGTCGCCCGATGGTCAGCAAATTGGTTTTGCCTCGGTTGGTGTCAACGATTGGTCTTTTTTCTTCCTCGATGTCGCCGACGGTGAACTACACCGCTTACAGGAGAATGTGACTTTCAACCTTTTGCCCGTACTGGCCCCTAATGACGCCCGCGCCGCTTATATTGGCATCGAGCAGGGGCGGCCAGAAATCACCCTTGTACACACCCGCGATGGTCATCGGCAACGCTTACAAACCAACGTTTTCACATCCTTACCGTTGCGCTGGTCGCCGGATGGCGGCAAAATCGCCTATTTATCCTTGCGTGACGGGAGTTGGGGATTAGAGTACGTGGATTTACAAACGGGCAAAACGCGCCTTTTGACACAAGATGGGGTGGTGTCGGGGTCTTTACCCGCTTGGTCGCCGGATGGCCAATCCATCATATACATCTCCCAGCACGATGACCGCTATTGGCTGTCTGCGGTCATGGTTGAAGATGGCACTATTCATCATATAGTGCCTTTGCCTTCCAGCGCCATTAACCCGATATGGTCGCCAGATGGGCGGCATATTGCCTTCCTCACCATCGGCGCTTCAGGGCGTTCAATCTATATTGTGGATGTGGAACAGAACCAAGTGCGGCATTTGGAAAAGCTGAATACACAAATTATCACCGTAGACCCCTACGCTTTAGGAAGCCGTCTATTGACGACCCTCACTGACGAGAACCCCTATATCGCTTGGATGCCCTGACGCTATTTTTCTCCTTCCCCGCGTCTTTTTTGTATTGTCATCCGCTTTTCAAGGGTGAATTTTACTATTTTGATTATTTGCACATCTGTGAATTTCTTGCACTTTTGTGAAAATGCGATACAATTCATCTCAATAATGAAAATAAAGTCTTGCTTTATTTATGTAGAGATTAAGTCTTATGAAAAGAGAATTTTTTAACCCCGCGCTCTTTAAGTTGCGGTATTCATCGAACCCACGCTCAGCCCATCATCTCTGCTCATCCCTGCCCATGGCTTTGCCTATCATTGCGTTACAGCACGAGCGAGCGCGTTTTCTGTTTAGTGAAATAAAGTTGATTGTTTAATGAAAAGCTGATTTTATGGCGCGCATAGATAAACAGCACTTGCTGGTTAAGGTCGCCGAAATGTATTACATAGACCAAAAGTCGCAGTCTGAGATTGCCTCACAACTAGGATATTCGCGCTCAACGATTTCTCGTTTGCTCACAGAAGCGCGTGAACAAAAGGTTGTGGAAATTCATATTAACTATCCTTTACAGGTTAATACCACATTGCGAAACCGTCTTTGCGACCGTTTTGGCCTAAAAGATGCCGCCATTCTCGCCTATGCCGATGCCGACCTCAACCGCAATTTACAATTGGTGGGCAAGTTAGGCGCTGAATATCTGTTGTCCCACATGCCGAACAATAATATTCTTGGCATCTCTTGGGGCAATAGCATTAACGAACTCATCAATCAACTGAAGCCTGCCCCTGCGCCTGACCTTAAAGTTGTTCAAGTTATCGGTTCTATTGGGCGCGGCGATGTGCGTATTGATAGCAATGCCTTTGCTTACCAGTTGGCGAGTTTGTTCAGGGCTACCTGTTACACCTTAAACGCGCCATTCATCGTCGAAAATGAACAGAATAAACGCATGTTGATGCGCGATAGAAGCATCTTTGAAACGCTACAGCTCGCACGCCAAGCAGATGTTATTCTGACAGGCATAGGCACTATCACCCCGGAACATTCTAGCTTGATGCGCGCCGGGTATGTCACCCTGCAGGAATTGCAAGCGATTGGGCAAGTGGGGGGCGTGGGCAATATCTTCGGGACGTTTTTTGATATACACGGGCGTATACTCGATATTGATATTAATCGCCGTATCGTTGGGCTTAGCCTAGAAGAGCTACTCACGTTG
Source organism: Anaerolineaceae bacterium (assembly GCA_037441665.1). GTDB lineage: Bacteria > Chloroflexota > Anaerolineae > Aggregatilineales > Phototrophicaceae > JBBIRQ01. Next base: position 23,843 of record JBBIRQ010000024.1, read on the forward strand.
TCATCTACTACGGTGGCGTTAGTCACCGGCGCGTCTAAAGTGCGGCCTATTTTAGGGGCTTTGCGAGGTGGTTATATAGATGTCTTGATAACCGATTCACAAACTGCTGAATCGGTCATCCGTTTAGACGAGGAATCAAGAAATTATGTCAAATGAAGTGACTTTGACGATAGGGCATAGCGCTGGTTTACATGCACGACCACTCGCACAGTTCGTGAAAGTGGTCAAACAATTTGACGCCGATGTAGACGTGTGGAACGTCACCCTGAACAAGGGGCCAGCCAAAGGGGATAGTCCGCTAAAACTGATGTTGTTAACTGTGCAAAAGGGGCATGAAATTAAAATTCACGCGAACGGCTCACAGTCGGCGGCGGTGATACAAGCGCTATCCGATTTGATTCATAGTAATTTTGGTGAAGCGGAATGATGAGTAATACAACACTCGTCGTACTAGTCCTCGTCGGCGCGGGATGGATGCTACAGCTTTATCTTTCTTATAAACAGATGAAGCGTTTTTATGCACGCCTGAGCGAGTTACGCAAGCAAGGGTTAACGGCTATCGGCATGGGCGGGACGCGCTATTCTGGACGCGCTTATGCTGTGGTGGTCATCAATCCGGATACGCGCCGTATCGTTCGTGTAGAAAAGCTAATGGGATTGACGATTTTTGCTTCATTAAAGCCCATTACAGAATTGAGCGGACAATCTTTTGATGCTTTGTTAGAAGGGCGGCTGGTTTTGAATGGTCCGGAAAAGTTGCAAACAGCCATCCTAAACGCCGCTAAAGATATAAATAACCATTTGAATAAGCAATTGCATTCAGAAGTTGATACGACTGAAGATGAAACGCGTGATGCGTCATTCGATGCCAGCGCGGCGACCGGTTGAGCGCGAAAGCGCCGGATGAGCCATAGGGGAAGCCTAAGAAGTGCCATCCATACCTAAAAGTGGGGGCTATATGCGCCGCCCCAATAGACAAAAGGCGCTTATATGGAAAAGGAGCATGCCTATAGCGAATCTCTATCTATGATGGTGTCCATCTCTATACCCGATGGGCAGAAAAATCTATAGTAGTTCGTCATTTTTATTTAAGGAGTTTTGTGCAATGAAGGAACTATTAAAACGCTCTCTATCTTTACTCTTGATTGCGCTTCTCGTCTGGTTAGTGAGTGGCGTAATCGTCGGCGCGCAAGAAGCGACTGAAGAGCCCGCGGCAGAAGAAGCCACTGAAGAAGTGGTTGCCGAAGAAACGGCTGAAGAAGTGGCGGCCGAACCAGAATGTACAGAAGGCGCTTTAGCCTGCGCCGCTGAAGACTTCATCGGGTTATTCCAACGGGGTGGCGAGGTGTTTGTCAGTCTAGTGACTGGCATTGTCCCCTTGCTCATCGTCCTGATGACTGCCGTTAATGCGCTTATCGCCCTCATCGGCGCAGAACGCATTGACGCCGTCGGCGAAATGGCGGCCCGTCCGGGATTAATCTACTATCCTATACGCTACGTCGTCTTGCCGTTCCTCGCTTGCTTTTTCTTGACCAACCCCATGGCTTATACAATGGGGCGCTTTTTGCCAGAGCGCTACAAACCCGCTTTCTATGACTCGGCAGTATCTTTCGTGCATCCGCCTTTGGGCTTGTTCCCGCACATTAACCCCGGCGAAATCTTCGTTTGGGCCGGTATTGCCGCTGGTATCACAACCTTGGGGCTTGGCTTAGGCGATTTGGCTATCCGTTATCTGCTCGTCGGTTTGGTCGTCATCTTCATTCGCGGCGTTGTCACCGAACGCATCACCGCCGTTATGTGGCCCAAAGAAGACAGCTAGCGAAGTAAATTTATTCAAATAGGGAAGCGAGGTTTTGAATCATGCAAGGAATTAACTCTTTTCTAGTCACCATCGGTCGTAGTGTCGGCGGCGTGGTTGGCGCGCTGTACCAAGCTGGACGCGAGGCCGTTGACCAAGTTATCGTCAATATCTTGCCTTTTATGGCTTTTATCGCTCTCGTCATCGGTATCATCTTAGAGACCGGTATCGGCAATGTGATTGCTGAAGCGTTGAAGAATTTAGCGGGGACACCGATAGGTCTCGTCGTGATGTCTGTCATCGTGGCTATCCCGGTACTGTCCCCGTTGCTCGGACCCGGCGCCGTTATCGCCCAAGTTATCGGTACGTTGGTCGGTGTGGAGATTGGCCGTGGCAATATTCCGCCTCAACTGGCTCTACCGGCCTTGTTCGCGATTAACCCGCAGGTGGGGTGCGACTTTATCCCTGTGGGCTTGGCGTTGGGCGAAGCCGAACCGGGTACGGTTGAAGTAGGTGTGCCCGCTGTTCTATTCTCGCGGCTCATCACAGGTCCTATTGCGGTCGTCATCGCTTTGGTCGCGAGTGTGGGCATGTATTCTTAGTGGATGGAACAGGGGTGGGGGATGCCCAGAAAGAATGGCGCCCCCACCATATTCTGTTGTGGTAAGTGGTGTCTTTGTATAGTTGGAATCGTTGTGAGGATTGTAGAGGAGCTTACAATGTCAGAAGCCAAACAATATCGGAAAGTGAAAATCGTCGCTGGTAAGCGTGGGTGGGGTGGACCGCTCATCGTCGAGCCAAAACCCGGTAAAGACCTCATTTATTGTGTGACAGGCGGCGGTATTCATCCTTTAGCCCAGCATATTGCTGATTTGACGGGCGGCAAGGTCTTTGATGGGTTTAGCTCTAAAGCTGATTTTAGCGAAATTGCCGTTGCCGTGATTGATTGTGGGGGTACGGCGCGCGTTGGTGTGTACCCCATGAAAGGCGTTTTGACCGTAGATATTCACGCTACGCGCCCATCGGGACCGCTATTCCGTTTTATTAAACCGGAACTGTTTGTCTCTGGCGTATCTACGGCAGAAGTTACCCTTATCGAGGATTAGTATACAGACGGCCTAATAATATGTTGAAATACGAAGCCACAGTTTCTGCCGTTGGCCCTTTGGTCGGCGAATTTCTCGCTTCTGGGATTGTTGTTTTATTCGGTGAAGGCGCGCCAGCAGAGTTGGCTGAATTCGCTGTTCTACATCATGGCGGCAGACTGATAGGGCGAATTACCAAAAATGATACGGTGTCGTTTGATGGGATGCGCTTCCGTATCCTTGCTGTGGGCGATATTGCTAATGAAAATCTTGGCAATCTGGGCCATCTCGTCTTGAAATTTAACGGGCGCGAAACACCAGAACTCCCCGGTGATGTTTGCGTGGAAGCGAAACCATTGCCACCCATCCACGTTGGCACAAAACTGCGGATAGAGCAACCGTAGCTATAAGGACAAGGTAGCCATGAGAACTTTACGTGAACGCCTACAAGACCGCCAGCGACAATATAATCGCCCTATACAAGTGGGCCTTGTGGGGGCAGGCCAAATGGGGACAGGCCTCATCAGCCAAATCGAAAAAATGGAGGGTATCCGCATTGTCGCCACAGCGGATGTAATACCAGGGCGCGCTAAGGCCGCTTTTGATGAATCCGATGTTCCCCTTTCTTCTGTAGATGACATTGATGATGACCTTGACCGTGCCGAAACAGCCATCGGAGAAGGTCGCCGTGTGGCGACGACCAATGCGGACCTCGTTTTGGGCTTAAAAGGTCTAGATGTCATCGTAGAATCTACCGGCGTGCCAGAGGTCGGCGCTCGTATTTGCGACGCCGCTATCTCCTCAGGTAAACACGTCGTGAATATGAACGTCGAGGCCGATGCGACCATTGGTTATTATCTAGCCCAAAAAGCCATTCGCGCAGGTGTCATTTATACCTTATCAGCAGGTGATGAACCCGGCACCATCAAAGAATTGTTCGATTTTGCCGATACATTAGGTTTTGAGATTGTCACCGTCGCGAAGGGCAAAAATAACCCACTGCGGCGTTCTGCAAATCCTGATGAATTGGCTGAGCAAGCCCATAAAAACGAGATGAGCGCTAAAATGCTCACCTCTTTTGTAGATGGCACTAAGACGATGGTCGAAATGACCGCTATCGGCAATGCGACAGGATACCCTCCAGAAGTGCGCGGCGCATATGGGCCTGTTTGCACTGTTAAAGACCTCGCAAAAGTATTTGTCCCCAAGTCGGACGGGGGCATCTTCAACGAAAAATATCGTGTAGATTATGCCGTCGGCGGCGATGTCGCGCCGGGCGTATTCATCATCATCACGACCAATCAACCCAAAATCATCAAAGATTTGAAATATCTGAAACTCAATGGGCATGGCAATTATTGGGCTTTGTACCGCCCATATCATTTGGCGAATTTGGAAACGCCTATCTCGATTGTTCGCGCCGTGCTCGATGGCTATTGCACTATCGCCACTAAAACGCCGCCGGTCGCCGAGACTATCACGGTAGCGAAACGCGACCTAAAAGCGGGCGAAAAAATAGACGCGCTCGGCGGTTATACCGTCTATGGGATGATTGACCAAGCGCGGTCTGCTCATGAAGAAAACATCTTGCCTCTCGGTTTAGCTGTCGGCGCGACGTTGGTAAGAGATGTCAAAATAGGCGAGCCTGTGCGATATGCCGACGTCGAATTGGACACAACACAACATATCGTTAAGCTACGCCAAGAACAGGATAAGATGCTGGCAGTGCATGTTTAAGCGTTACCAACAAATCACCCATGATATTGTCGGTTTGGTGAATGCGCCCCGCGCCGTAAAAGGGCGCTTGCGCGATGGGTTAGCGCCACGGCCGATACGCGATTTACTAATCCAATTGGCGCATTCTATCGCCCAAAATCAATTGGCTGGCGGCACTCTGGCGGAAGCGAGTTTGCGCCTAGCGGGTGGAAAATTGTTGATAACTGCCCAAGGTCGGTGGTTTGGCACGTTAACAGATGATGATTTAGCGGTAGCGACGATAGACGGAAGCGCTTTTTTAGATGATGACCGTTTACCCGTCCATATCGCATGGCATCGGCAGTTATATCAGGAGGCGAATACCCGCGTCATCCTATTTTTACAACCCATAGACTTGTTAGCATTGGCATATCATGGTTTGCTACCAGATGATGCTATGCTACCAGCGGCGCGCGATAATATCGGGCCGCTATGGATTGCGGATACTCTACCAGAGGCGGATGCGCGCCCTCAAGATGGTCGGGTGGTCGTCATCAAAGGGCAAGGTGTTGTGATTTGGTCTGATAACGCCGAAAGCATCTTTGCTCAAGCGCAATTATTGGCGCATTGGGCACGATTAACAAGGATAGCGCGGCAAATCAATCGCCCTTACCTTAATACAACGAACAACGCTACCTCTTAGAAAAAATCTATTAAAGGTCTGAAGAGTTGGGTTTAGAGGAGCGACATAATGGATAAAACGGTCGAGATAGTGTTGGCCGAACATGGGCTAGAACTCAGAGAGGCGCGGAGTATGCTCATGGACATGATGCTAATACGCTCATTTGAAGAAAAAGCGGAAGAGCTATACATGTTAGGTCGTGTTCATGGCACGATGCATCTATCCATCGGGCAAGAGGCCGCCGCAGTGGGCTTATCCTACGCGCTTGATGATGATGATTATTTGCTCAACACCCATCGCGGGCATGGCCACTGCCTCGCATGGGGTAGCAACCCCGATTTGATGATGGCTGAGTTCATGGGCAAAGAGAACGGCTATTGCCGCGGACGGGGTGGCTCGATGCATATTGCCAATGTAGATGCTAATAATCTCGGCGCTAATGGGATTGTGGCCGGCGGTTTACCCATCTCGGTTGGGGTCGGCCTCAGCATCAAACAGCGCAAGACGCGCCAAGTGGTCGCGGCAATTTTCGGCGATGGAGCGGGTAATGCAGGCGCTTTTCATGAATCGTTGAATATGGCGGCCATTTGGAAGTTGCCCATCATCTACTTCTGCGAAAATAACCAGTACGCCATGTCTATGTCTTTCCAACGCGCTTTCGCCATCGAACATCTCAGCCAGCGCGGGGCGGCTTATGGCATGCCGGGCGTCACAGTGGATGGCAACGACCCCCTCGCCGTTTATTCGGCAGTTAAAGAGGCGGTATCGCGGGCGCGCAATGGGGAAGGCCCTACGCTCATCGAGGCGTTGACATATCGTTATAAAGGGCATTCTAAAAGTGACCGCCAAGCCTATCGCACGCGCGATGAAGTGAAAGAGTGGCAGGAAAAAGACCCCATCAAGCGGTTTGCCAACTTGTTAGGGCTAGCTGATGCGGAGCGCGAAGCGCTACAGGCACAAGCGCGCGAACGCATCGAAAATGCCGTTAAGTTCGCTGATGAAAGCAAAGAACCTGACCTCAGCACGATTATGGAGGGCGTCTATGCTTAAGGAAATGCCCCGCGAAGAACAAGTTGAATTGCGCCAGCTAACTTATGCCGAAGCGCTACGCGAAGCCCTGCAACAAGCGATGCGCGCTGATGAGCGCGTTTTCCTGATTGGCGAAGATGTCGGGACATATGGTGGCGCTTTTGGCGTCTCGGCAGGGCTAATAGATGAATTTGGCCCCGAACGGGTGATTGATACGCCCATTTCAGAAGCGGGTATCGCGGGCGCTTGTGTCGGCGCCGCCATTACGGGGATGCGGCCGGTGGGTGAAATTCAGTTTATGGATTTTGTCACCATCAGCATGGAGCAATTGGTATTACAGTCCGCTAAAATCCGCTTCATGTTTGGTGGCAAAGCGAGTGTGCCAATGGTTCTACGGATGCCCGGCGGCTCTGGCACGGGGGCGGCGGCCCAACATTCAGAAAGCCTTGAAAATTGGTTCGTCCATGTCCCCGGCCTCAAGGTGGTTATGCCTAGCTCACCATATGATGCCAAAGGGTTATTGCTCGCGGCTATCGAGGATGATAACCCGGTTATATTCATCGAACATAAACTGCTTTATAAAATGAAAGGGCATGTGCCCTCGGAGATGTACACCATCCCGCTTAGCCAAACCCATATCGTCCGCGAGGGACGACATCTAACGGTAGTCGCTACCTCAATCATGGTCAGCCGTGTGCTGGAAGCGGCAACGATTTTGGCCGACGAAGGGATAGAGCTAGAGGTCATTGACCCACGCACGCTAATGCCTTTGGATGATGCGCCCATCATCCAATCGGTTATCAAGACGGGAAAAGCTTTAGTCGTCCATGAGGCTGTTAAAACGGGTGGGTATGGCGGTGAAATCGTCTCGCGCATTGTAGAAAGCAATGCCTTCGCCTATTTAGATGCGCCCGTGCGCCGTCTCGCCGGCCTTGATATTCCTATCCCTTACAATCGCAATTTAGAGTATCACGCTGTGCCACAAGTAGAAACCATTGTTGCAGAAGCGCGTAAACTCGTGCGTGGTGAATATTAGAGGTAGGGGGATATGGCTAAAGAAGTCATCATGCCGAAGTTCGGCTTCACCCAAGAGACCGCCCAAGTGGTGGCTTGGTTGAAAAATGAAGGCGATTTCGTAGAAGCTGGTGACCCCATCATGGAGGTTGAAACCGATAAGGTGACGATGGAAGTAGAGGCGCCAGCTACGGGCATTCTATCCGGATTGCGCGTGAAGGCGGGTGATACAGTCCCGGTCACAGAAATCATCGCCTACATTCTGGGGGAGGGGGAAAGCTTGCCCCAATCATCGACACAGCCGATTGTTTTAGATGCGCCTAGTTCTCCTCCGGCACCAGAAGCCCCTTCTAAGTTGACAGAGAAAGCGACACCTTTAGCGGCGCGCATAGCTATGGCTGAATCGGTCAATTTGGGAGAAATCGTCGGCACGGGCGCGGGTGGGCGAGTGACGAAGCGAGATGTCACCCATTTTATAGAAGAACGCCTTAAACCAGTTGCGCCCAATGGCAACGGGTCTGGTAAAGTTCCCGCTACACCTGCCGCGCGGCGTGTGGCGAATCAGTTAGGTGTAAATTTGCGCGATGTCAGCGGCACAGGTCCAAAGGGACGCGTCCAACAAGCCGATGTGGAGTCCTTCGCGCAATCGTTGATTGCAGAAGTCGCCGCGCCGTCGGCAGTATCGCAAGCGCCCTTATCCTCAAGCGAAAATAACATCGCTGAGCGTATCCCTTTCACCAATATGCGCCGCACAATTGCCCGCAATTTGCAGGGGAGCTGGCAACAGGCGCCGCATATCATGTTTCAAGTAGACGTAGATGTCACTGCCGCGCAAAAACTCGTTGAATATGCCAATCAAAGCGCGCCAGAGGGCGTTAAGGTCACGTTGACGGCTGTTTTCATCAAGGCTATTGCATGGGCTTTGCGCCGTCATCCCATGCTGAATAGCCATTTGGGGCAAGATGAAATTCTAGTCATGCGCGATGTAAACATTGGTATGGCTGTTGCCCTAGATAATGGACTCATCGTCCCGGTCATCCGCCATGCAGACCGTCTGGGTATTTATGAGATTGCCGCCGAAGCCAAGCGGTTGAGCCTAGCCGCGCGCGCCGGTAAATTGCGCCCAGATGATTTAGCGAATGCTACTTTTACCATCTCGAATTTGGGCATGTACGGCGTGGATAGATTTACCGCCATTATCAATCCGCCACAGGTAGGTATTTTGGCAGTTGGTCGGGCGCGGCCTGTTTTTGTCCCTGACGAGCGAAACCAACCTGTATTACGGCCATTGGTTAATCTTACGCTATCGGTAGATCATCGGGTGATTGACGGGTCAGTTGCCGCCCAATTCTTGACAGACTTGGGAGAAGTGCTCATACATTTGGAGAGGATGATGTTATGAACAAGCGGCATCAGTACACAGGGCAAGTGGCGTCGCCGGGAGTGGCTGTAGGCCCCGTTTGGGTCTACCGTCCGCTAGATGTGCGCTGGGAACGTTACATTGTGGAAAAGCCAGCGGAAGAGATAAGCCGCCTGTATGATGCGATGGGCCAAGCCCGCGATGAGCTTCAACGGCTTGAAGAACGCGCCAGAGAGAATATCGGCGATGCTGAAGCGGCTATTTTTGAAGCGCATCAAATGTTCCTCGATGACCCCGATTTGTTAGAGAGCATCCAAAAGCGCATCAAAATCTCTCATCTCAATGCTGAAGCCGCTGTGTACGATGCCACCGAAGATGTCGCCAAACAGCTTGAATCCGCTGATGATGAATACTTCCGCGCGCGGGCAACAGACATCCGCGATGTGGGGCGTCGGTTAATCCGTTGTCTATTGGGTGTTTCCCAAGATGCTGTCCAGCTACCGCGCGGCCCGGTTATCGTGCTCGCCGAGGATTTGACCCCTTCAGATACTGTTCAATTCAACAAAAATCTCATCCTCGGCTTGGTCACTGTGCAAGGCGGGCCAACCTCCCATACGGCTATCCTCGCCCGCAGTTTAGGCATCCCCGCACTTGTGAGCGTGCCTTTGCATATCGAAGATGTTTTACGCGACGCGATTATCGTTGTGGACGCTGTTTTGGGGGTTGTCATCCTCGACCCGACCGAACCGGAACTGAGCGCTTTCCGCGACAAACGCGCCCAATGGTTGGCGCAACAATCGGAGCAGTTAGCGCGCGCCATGCAAGCCGCCATCACAACAGATGGTAAGCGCGTTGAAGTTGTTGCCAATATCGGCGATGCCGCCGATGCCAAAGTCGCGCTCGATTATGGCGCAGAAGGTGTCGGCTTATTCCGCACTGAATTTCTCTATCTCGACCGCTCAGAGATGGCTACTGAAGAAGAACAATATCGCGCTTATCGAGAAGTGGTTGAAGTGATGGGGGAACGCCCCTTGGTGGTGCGGACATTCGATATTGGCGGTGATAAATCTGTGCCTTATATCGGATTCCCCAATGAGATGAATCCCTTCTTGGGTTGGCGTGGCATCCGCATGATTGACCGCCACGCGGATATTTTGGAGACGCAATTTCGGGCTTTATTGCGCGCGGGCGTTGGGGCCGATTTGCGGATTATGATTCCTATGGTCTCCCAAGTGGATGAAGTAAAAGCAGCGCGCGCCATTTTAGATCGCGCTATCGAAAGCCTAAAAGCAGAAGGCAAGCCATTTGCTCAAAAAATACAATTTGGCATCATGATAGAAGTTCCTTCTGCCGCGCTTATCGCACATCATCTAGCCGACTATGTGGATTTCTTCAGTATTGGCACCAACGATTTAACGCAATATACCTTAGCTGTGGACCGTACAAACCCTCATATCGCTTCTTTGGGCGATACGTTCCATCCGGCGGTTTTGTTGCTCATCCAAAAGACTATCGAGGCGGCGCATGCTAAAGGCAAGTGGGTAGGATTGTGTGGAGAATTCGCCGGTCGGCCCCAAGCAGTGCCGCTTTTATTGGGTTTGGGTCTAGATGAATTTAGCATGTCTGCGACCGCGATTCCAGAAGTTAAAGCGTGCATTCGCGCGCTCAACGTGGCCGACTGTCGCGTTTTTGCCCAACGCATCTTGGCGATGGCCACCCCATCGGAGGTGCGTTCTGCCTGCGAGGACTTCCTCGCTCAGTCGGCTAAAGCGGTAGCATCGTGAGCTATGTGGTTGAATAGGGTATTTAAGTATGTTCAAATACGTAGATATTTAAATGGCAATTTGTTACTAAACTAAATAGACCTTGGACCAACTTACTTTGCTGATGTTGACTAACAAATCGTCGAATTCTGTCATCTAATGATAAGCCATTTTTTCTCAATACCGACTACTACAAGATAACTCAATACGGACCGTATTACTGCAATTATCGTGTCGTACCACCCCGACGAGATGGCGCGCTTTCAGTGTCCTCAATACGGACCGTATTACTGCAACGGCGGCAACGCCTCGCGGCTGTTTGACGTCGCGGGCTTTCAGTGTCCTCAATACGGACCGTATTACTGCAACCGATGAAATTAAAAACGTGACTGTGGGCGCAGTTCGCTTTCAGTGTCCTCAATACGGACCGTATTACTGCAACGCGTGCCGCGGTATGAGCGTGTACGCGTTCACCCCCCTTTCAGTGTCCTCAATACGGACCGTATTACTGCAACGCGCGAGGTGTTTGATCT
>JBBIRQ010000025.1:0-29066 GCA_037441665.1 Anaerolineaceae bacterium
GCCCGAACCAACGCCCAACGCGAGCACCGAAGCGCCGGCTACGGCGCTCGCCAGCGCCAACGATACCCACACGCCTAGCCCTACCGACGCGCCCACGCACACCCACACGCCCAGCCCTACCGACACACCGAGGGCGGCCATCCGCGCCAACGCGCCCACGACCACGCCCTGCGCTATCATCGTCAATGAAGATGCTACCCGCGTCCACGCCGGGCCGGGGCGTAACCGTAGCGTCGTGCGCTATCTGCGTGAAGGACAAACTTATACGGTCATCGGCGCCAGTTCCGATAGCGACGGGGCGACATGGTGGGCCATTGTCTACCCCAATGTCACCAGCGCATGGGTCATGCGTAGCGACATCAGCGCCCAAGGCGACTGTAGCGCTTACGAAGCCACCCCCACGCCCACACAAGCCTCCGACGTTTGTATCATCAGCGCCAGCGCCGACGGTGTCCGCGTCCACGCCGGGCCGGGGCGTAACCGTAGCGTCGTGCGCTATCTGCGCGTGGGCGCCGAGTATCAAACCATCGCCAAAGCCACAGCCGAGGGCATGACTTGGTATCAAATCAACTATAGCGGGTTGGCCGCGGCGTGGGTCGCTCAGGAGGACGTTAACACCCGCGGCGCTTGTGATTAACGCTTGACAAGCACCGCGCGGCCGCTATAATGCCCCCCTAACAACTGTATAGTGACCTTTGCCAAAGACAGCCGGGGGGCGCACGCGCCCTTAAAAATCCAGCCGAGGCGAGACCAACAACCATCTTTGTTGATGTTGATGGCGGCCTTGCATGTCGGCGGGTCGCTTTTTTGTTGCAACGTCCGTAAGGTAACGGAAAGGAAGACCGTCTGTGCCCATTACACGCGCACGCAAAGAAGAACTAGTCGCCCAGTACAGTCATGTCTTGGGCAACTGCGACGGCTTCGTCATCGTCCAATCCAAAGGGATGACCGTTCGGCAAATGCAGGATATGCGCGCCACTATCCGCGGTGCACAGGGTGAAATGCTTCGCGTCAAAAACACCCTCTTTCGCATCGCGCTAGAGCAAAATGGCTGGCTTGTCCCTACGCCTTTGCTGGAAGGCCCCCTGAATGTAGCTTTTGGCCAAGGGAATTTCCCCGGCGTGGCCAAAGCGGTGCTCAAGTTCATCAAAGATAACACCCTCGACGAGAAGTTGACCGTCACCGGTGGCGTCATGGATACCTTGCTCACCGCGCCACAGGTAGAAGCTGTCTCTGAACTGCCGAGTTTGGATGAACTGCGCGCCCAAATCGCGGGCTTGGTCGTGGCCCCGGCCACCGGCCTTGTCACCGTGCTCAACGCCGCCACATCCCAAGTCGTCAACGTCATTCAGGCCTATCTGGACGAGAACAACAAGGGCGAAGGCGAAGCGGCCTAATCTCATCTACCCAATTTTAAGACCGACCTGTAATCACAACTGCGAAAGGACTAACGAATCATGGCTGATTTAGCAAAACTCGTAGAAGAACTCAGCGCGCTGACCATCCTTGAAGCGTCTGAGCTGAAGAAGATGCTAGAAGAAAAATGGGGCGTCACAGCCGCTAGCGGTGGCGGCATGATGATGATGGCCGCCATGCCCGGCGCGGGCGCTGGCGCGGCCGCCCCGGCCGAACCCGCCGAAGAACAAACCGAATTTAACGTCATCCTCGCGGACGCCGGCCCCAAGAAAATTAACGTCATTAAAACCGTCCGCGCCCTGACCAACCTTGGGCTTAAAGAGGCTAAAGACCTGGTGGAATCGGCGCCGGCTACCCTCATGGAAGGCGTCTCTAAAGATGTCGCCAACGACGCCAAAGCCAAGCTAGAAGCCGACGGCGCCAAAGTAGAAATCAAGTAAGACCCGCCTTCAAGCGCATCACAAGGGGCAGATGGCCGCTATCGCGCGTCCTGCCCCTTTTATTTTTCGCCCCGCCGCCCGTTGTTAACAAACCTTGACCTCACAAACACCCCTTCTTGCGGTATCATGACCACGATAGCATGTTTTGGACTGAGGCCGGTTATGATGCGCTCCATACGATTGTTCACCATCTTAATAGGACTCCTCGGCGCGCTCTATAGCGCCGCTCCCGCCGATGCTCAAGAACCCTCACAAGTGACCATCGCCCCCATCAACTACAATATGAGCGTCCAAGACACGATTACCGACGCTTACTTCTTCGATTGGTGGCGCTTGCAGGCCAGCGAAGGCGACATCATCGTTGTGGAAATGACCGCCAGCGATGGCTTATCGCCGCTCATCGGCTTATTGAATAGCGATGGCGATTTGGTCGCCCGTAGCGACGAAAACCGCCCCCCCGCGCCTAATAGCGTCGCTATCCTGCAATACAGCGTAGAGGTCGGCGGCCCATATACCATCATCGCCACCCGCGAAGGCAACGACAAAGGCACGACCAGCGGCTCTTATACCCTCATCGCCCGCCAAGCCAACCAGCCCGCCAACCGCCCCAACCCCTTACAAGCGGTCGAATTCCGATGCGAAGGCGCGCTGGTCACCACCGCCGCCACGGTGCAATTCACCGAGGATGTCATCATCCCGCCCAACACGCCCCCCGGCAGTGTCATCGAATTTTATCGCATCACGGTCTACGGACTCGATGGCTTCCGACCGGCCATCCAAGCGTCGGCAAGCGTCCAAGATGCCCCGCTCGATTGCGCCAGCGACGCCCAACAAATCCCCGACGATAGCTACATCCTGCCCGACGGCGTCCGCGCCACCTTGACCGAAGCGGACCGCGAACATGCCGCCCAACTCAGCTTGCGGAATAGCGGCGATGCTTCTAGCCCGCTGTTCGGCGAGATAACCTTGGTCATCGCCAGCAAAGACGGCGCGCCCGGCCGCTACATCGCCATTATCGAAGGCCTCGCCATCCAAGACCGCAACGATGCCGACGCGGTCATCATTCGGCTGGGACCCAAAGCGCGCGCTACCCACATGGATATTTACATGGTCGCCGCGGAGGATAGCCGCCTAGACCCTTATCTCTATTGGCAAGATGAATGGGAATATTCGCTGGCGGAATGCGACGACGCCGGGCGCGCCCCTTGCGACGGCGTCCCTAGCTTCGCTGGCGCGGGGGTCATCCTCAACTTCAGCGAAAGCGCCGAAGAGGCCCAAGCGCGCTGGCTAGGCGACCGCTTCGACGCCGGCCTACGCATCGCCCCCGGCCACCCAGACCCCAATTATCTACTGTTCACCAGTAGCAACCAGCGCACCAGTGGCGCTTACGCTATTGTGCTCATCGGCGAACTGCCCTAGAGCGGGTAAATCGGGATGCCTAAAGCGCTCGCTAAGGCCACCATCAAGGGCGCGATGAGCAGGGCGGGCAAAAAATTGGCCATGCGCGGGCGCTTTACGTCCAGCAGGACAAGCGCCATACCGATGAGGATGATCCCCCCTGCCGCCGACATTTCCGCTATCATCGGCGCGCTCATAAAATTGCCCAGCGCCGCCCCCAGCAAGGCCAAGCCCCCCTGCAAAAATAGGATGGTCAAGATGCTGAACATCACCCCAACGCCGAAACTCGCCGCAAAAGCCAAGGAGGCGAAGCCATCTAATACGCTTTTGATGGCCAATTGCTGGAATCCCTCCGCTAAACCCATGCCATCTTGTATCGAGCCGAGAAAGGTTAGCGGGCCGATGCAAAAGACGAGGCTAGCCGTCACCCAGCCGGTGATGAAGCGCTCGCGCGCGCTCATTTGCCCCTCTGATGTCGGGGTATCGCCTCCGCCGCCAAAGCGGGCCTGCAACCACGCGCCGACCTTCTGCAACACGGCGTCAATATCCAACCATTCGCCCATCATCGCCCCTAGAGCGATGGCCAGCAAGGGAATAATGATATTGCCGCTATTGGCCGCCCCCTGTATCCCCACAACCAGCGTCACCAAACCTAAGCCCGTCACCACCGATTCTTGGATTCGTGCGGATAAGCGATTGCCGACCAATAAGCCCAACGTGCTACCGATGAATACCGTGACCATGTTGAGAAGTGTGCCAGCCATATTGTATGTATCTTTATCAGGTGAAATCGCGGATAAAAAGCGCGACGCTCATTCCCAAATGCGGGATAAGCGCGCGAGCAACTGTTTACAGTCCGACCATATCGCTTGCATGTGCGCCTCATAGTATAGGGGCAAGTCGCCATAATCGCCATCAAGGAGCGCTTCTGCATAGCCCATTATCGTAGCCGCGTGCGTCCGCACCTCATAACTCAGCACCATTTTAGCGTTATCCCATGTTAAATTCGGCAGACTGATGACCATAGCGCGCAATTGGTCGGCGCTAGCGTAGATGTCGCCAACGCATTTATACGTCAAATCTTCCAAATCCGTGATGGCTAACAAAGCCTCTGTGGAGCGCAAGATAGCATCCAGCGGCTCTAGCAAGGCGTCGCGCATATGGGCGTTGCTCCTCATCCAAATAACGCTATTGTAACACAATTCGTTCAAGTGGTCTGTGTCCCCGCCAGCGGCACAGTGAACCCCACTTCTGCCCCCACCCCTGGCCGCCGCGCGATGAGCAACGCCCCGCCGCCACGGGCGATTTGGGCGCGATAGTGGGCGCGCCCATCGCGCACAAAAAGCGTCGCTATATCCGCTTCGTTCAGCGCTAAGCCTGTGCAAAACACGCTGAAAACAGCGCGACCTTGGCGCAGTTCGGCGCGGGCCGCCATCTGCCCATAAGCCACCAACTCCCCCCCGATAGTCCCCACCAAATGGGTCATCAGCGCCGCGGTATGGTAAGGATAGCCCCACACCAACGGCAAACCATCGGCCACCGTCACGTTCAGCAAGACGGCCGTTTCGCGCAATTCATAACGCCAAATCGGCTCATAATCGGCGATGAGGGCCGCAAGGTCAAAGGGTTGGGGCGCTTGTTGGCGCCCTTCGCGCCGCGCGACCAACGCCGCTTGTGCCACCGCCTCGCATCGGCGGGCGATGTCGCTTGCCAAAGCGTCAATGGCGCGCAGATGCGCCGCTTGTTCTGGGGTAGGGCTGGCCCCGCCAAAAGACGCCGGCTGTAGGCATAACAGGCGCGCATAACCATAGACCCCGGCCAGTTGTGCTTGTAGGCGCTCTTGTTGTGGAGGCAAAATATGGGCTAAGGCCAGCGGCGCGGGCGGCAGTGCGCTGAAGTGCTCTTGCAGGGTGGCGGCCATCTGCGCGATATGCTGGATGAAAGCCCGTTGGCTATCGTTGAGCGGGGCGCTTTGGGCCAAGGCCGCGGCGTGCGCGCGGATAGCGGCCAGCGGCGCGATGAAATCCCCCTGCAAATCGCTCATCGTGGCGGCACAATCGGCAAGGCGAACCCCAAAGACGAGCCGCGCCCAGCATCGCTGACGACATAGAGCGTCCGCCCTTGTATCTCCAGCAGGCGCTTGGCGATATATAACCCCAAGCCCAAGCCCGACTTATCGGCGGCCTGCGGGCAAAACGGGCGGATGTCCTCCGCCTTTGGCGCGCCCGGCCCCGTATCGGACACCTTCACCCGCACCCGCCCTTCGTGCAACTCGGCGGATATGGTTATCGCGCCTGATGTGGTGAATTGCACAGCATTATCTAGCAGGTGCTGGTAACATTGCTGGATGCGGAACTCCTCGCCGTAGACCAACGGCAAGCCCTCGGCGACGTCGTATTGCAGGCGCACGCCCCCTTGTAAGGGCAAACGCGGCGGAAGCGCCAAGATGGGCCCCAAGTCAAACGGCTTCGGCGAAAAGAACATCTGCCCCAAAACGAGCCGCGCATAATCCATGATGTTATTCATCTGCCCATACAACCAACGCGCCGCTTCGTTCAAGCGGAGCGCGTGGGCGTATTGACTTTCGCTGAGCGGGCCATCTGTGCCAGAGAGCAATAAATCGCTATAAGCGTTGACCACCCCCAATGCGGAACGCAAATCATGCGCGCCTAAACCGATGACCTCATAATTTTCTGTTGATAAGGCCTCTACCGCCGTCATCACTTGCGCCCATACAGCCGGCATGGCGTGGGCGATAGCCTGCACATCATCGGCCAAATTAGGGGTCAGCGGCTCATGGTCGGATAATAGCGCCATTATCGCCGCTTCTATCACTGCAAAAGGGCGGTCCAATTTTTCACGCATCATGCTCAAACCTTTTTCAGGGTAAATCGTATTTGTCATCGGTCTATCCATCCCCGCCTCCCAATCCTAGGACGGTGCGCGCATAATCCACCCCTAACCACAAAGCCGCCGCGCCTTGGGGTGGCAAGCTGGCCAATGCGCCTTGCGGCAAGGCCGCTGTCAGGGCGGCGTCATCCACGATAGGGGCATAGCATAGCCGCCCCTCGTGCGCTTCTGCCACCGCCTGAAAGGACGACCCCGCCCATTCGGGCGCATGGATGAGCAACAAAGCGCAAATCTCCGGGCGCAAGGTCAATAAATTGATGGCCACCCCCGTTAGATACAATTGGGCCGCCCCGCGCGCGCAATAGGCTTGTAAAGCCAGCAGAGACGGGTGCTGATAGAAATAATCTGGGCGCTGGGGCTGGGCGCTTTCCGCCATGCCGAACAATTCTTCCAGATATTCCCGATAAATCTGATGCCGCACGCTCCATTCTAAAGGATGAACGCTATCGGCCGCGCCCGGCTGGAACATAAACGTAGGCATGACATGATAGGCCAGCGGGTCGGTGGCCGCTTGGGCCGTGCGTTGCGCCAACAACGCCTGATAGCCCCCATCCCGATAGCACACAATCAGCGTGGCTACCCCTATGGCCGCGCTACGCCCGTTGCCGTGTAACAAGGTCTCGTTGGGGCGGTAGCGGCGGTGTAACTGCGTGCGAGACGGCAAACGGATGAGGCCGTCCGCCGCGCGCGCTTCCCGTTCCAACGCGCCGCAGGTGGCCAGCATATCGTAATAGCTCCCGATTTCGGCCGTCAACCGTAGCGGGCGCAATCGTAAACTTTTGAAGACGAACGTTGGGCCGTCGTATAAATGGCGGCCCGCATTTTGCACGCTGTGCAGATGCCCATAATCATAGA
Source organism: Anaerolineaceae bacterium (assembly GCA_037441665.1). Lineage (GTDB taxonomy): Bacteria > Chloroflexota > Anaerolineae > Aggregatilineales > Phototrophicaceae > JBBIRQ01. Next base: position 7,020 of record JBBIRQ010000025.1, read on the forward strand.
TGGCATAATTATCGCGCCGTTGGATACGCCGAGGCAACACCCCCAAAACGCTATCTACATCCGCCCTCTGCTCATCCGACGGCGGAAAAACGATAATCGGGTAGCGCTGGTCGCCACGCCGCAACAGCGGCCGTTGATACAAGCGCTCCAGATAATCCAGCAGGGCAGGCGACAGCGCGGCGGTCATCTTCTCGTCCTAAGAGGTTGCTTTATCATCCCATCGGCGATTATACTAGGGATAAGCTTTGGCTTGAAACCCAAAAACCCGTTTTTGCGTAAGTATTACTAAGACCGCATAACGCGCGGGGGAGCTTGTGTCTGAACCTGATGAAATCTTGAACGAATGGGTGAATGCGACCATGCGCGGCGACCAAGACGCCTTCGCCGAATTGGTCTACACCTTTCAAGACGCTGTTTATAACTTGTGCTACCGTATGCTCAGCGACGCCGCCGAAGCAGAAGACGCCGCTCAAGAGGTTTTCTTGCGCGCTTATACCAAGCTCGATTCTTTCGACCAAATGCGCTCTTTCAAAACGTGGCTTTTGTCCATCGCCTCCAACTATTGTATAGACCGCTTACGCAAACGCCGCCTGATGTATCTCTCGCTCGACGATGAACCCACCGCCGCGGCCCTCGCGCTCAGTAGCGCCGACCCCCAACCCGAAGAAGCCGCTCTGCGTTCCGAACGAAGCCAGCATATCCAACGCCTGCTCGATGAACTTAGCCCTGATTATCGCGCCGCGGTCATCTTGCGCTATTGGTACGACTATTCTTATGCCGAAATTGCCATTATGATGGAGACCACCGAGAGCGCTATTAAAAGCCGTCTTTTCCGCGCGCGCGAAATGCTCGCCCAAAAATTGGGGGAAACCAGCGGCGGCCAATTGAGTTTGAGCCTAGAAGGGGCATAATATGGCCAATAACCGACTCCAGCGTCTGATGCAAGAATCGCTCGACGAAGCCTTATCGCCAGAGCATGCCGCAGAATTGCGCCAACAATTGCGGCGCGATAGCCGCCAATCTCATGAATACGAAAAACTCCAGCGCGTTCATCAACTGTTATCTAGCGCGCCCCACGAACGCGCCCCCGAACGGCTGGCTTTGGCCATCATGGCGCGTATCGCCCAAAGTGTCAGCGAGGAGGCCAAAGCCCAAAAAGAGTTATCGCCAGAGACCGAACACGCCCTGATGCTCAGCTTGGCGCTCGTGTTCATCATCGCCATGCCCGCCTTGTTGGCCGCCAGTTGGCTGGTGATTCATGCTAGCGCCCATCCCGAAGCGCTCACACACGTCATCAACCAGATATTAGCCCTACTATCCGCCATCCTAGAAGCCTTACAGACTCTACTAGAAGCTTGCGAAACCCTCGTCCGCGAAAATCCCGAAGCTGTCGGCGCGGCTTTATCGCTCATCCCGCTGGTGCTATTGGGCCTGCTAGACTATCTGCAAGGCGAATCCAAAGAATAACAAAGGGCGCGCCGGCACAGCGCGCCCTCTCGCAGGAGATGTACAATGCGTGGTATCCACCAACGCACAACCCTTATCTTAACCGCAAAGGCCGCTTTTGACCAGTGCCGCCCATCGCGCACAAACCGTAGCGCTCTGCCGCGATGACGCGGTACAATGAACCCCTATCTGTTCACATCATCCGCTCATCATGAAGCGCATGTCACTGATTTTGAGACAATACCGTACCCTCATCCGTTGTTTGGTCGCTTGTAGCCTCGGCGCGACGCTTTTATCAGTGCGCTGGATGGCCGTTTTCGCCCAGTCAGATTGCGGCATCGCCACCCGCTTTGATTATCCTATAGACACCGCCCGCTTCCAACTCGCCCAGGACTTCGGCGCGCCTAGCCCTCGCCATCAAGGGCGCTACCACACCGGCGAAGATTGGTACGGCGGGCGCGATACCTCGTTGGGCCAACCCGTGCGGGCCGCCGCCGATGGCCGCGTCACCTATTCCTACCCGCTCGGTTGGGGGCGCGATGGCGGCGTCGTCGTCATTGAACACACCCTCCCCGATGGTAGTATCGTCTACACCCAATACGGTCACCTCTTTGAAGCGGAAGGCGTGGTCTTTCCCCAACGGCTCAGCTGTGTGACGCGCGGACAAGTGATAGGCGTCATCGGCGATGCCCGCCCCGCGCCACACGCCCACTTTGAGGTACGCCTCTCCCAGCCCGATACGCCGGGGCCCGGCTACGCCAGCGGCGACATCATCGCCCAAGGCTGGCGCAAACCCGCGCAATTCATCGCCAACGCCAACGCCTGGGCCCACCCCGCCCACCGTTGGCACATCCTCACCAGCGCGGGGCCAGCTGGCCCTAGCGCGCCCCCTCTGCTCCTCAACGATAACAGCTTGCTCTATCTCGATGGCGCTACCCTGCGCCGCGCGACGCCCGACGGCCGCGTTCTGTGGCGCATCACCCTAGACCGTCCCGCCGTGGGCATCGTGGCCTATGCGGGGCAATCGCTCCTCGTCTTCGCCGATGGCGTCTTCCAAACCATCTTGCTAGATGGCGCGCTGGGCGATAGCTGGCGCGCGGCGCTCGCTTTTGGCGGCTCCCCGCTCCTCGTGGGCGATATGCACCTATTCCCCCTGCAGGGGCGCGGCCTCGCGGCTCTGCGCTTGGCCCGCCGTGAATTGGTCTGGCAAACGGATATTGTGCCGCCTTTCCAACAGTGGACCGCTAGCGGCATGGATACCGCTTTCACTATCGGCATCATCACCCAAGATAACGAAATTATGACCCTCGCCGGCGATGGCCAATTGCTCAACCGCGCGCTCCTGCGCGATAGCGGCGCGCTCGCGGCCGCGGCCGACGGCGCTTTGCTGGCCTATACCCGCGGCGGCTTGTGGCGCGTGGGCGCAGATGGCGTGTGGGACATCGCCCTAGACGATGTCCCGCCGAACCGAGGGGGCGGCACAGCACTAGCCACCTCAGACGGCGGACTGCTCCTATTCGATGGCGCTACGCTCTCTGCCTACACGGCGGAAGGCGCGCTACAATGGGCAACCCCCATCCCCATCATCAGCGGACGGACCACGCTCACCCCTTATCTGGGGCTGTATCTGCTCGTGACCACCCACGGCCACATCATCGCCATCACAGGGGAAGGCCGCGCCTGCGCCCAATTGCGAATCTACGGCGATGACCGCTCCCAACAGTGGCACCGCTTGGGGAGCGATGGACTCTTGCGCGTGGCTATCGCCGACCAAATTATCGGGCTAGATTGGCGCGCCTTCACCGTCGGCTGTTAAGCCTTTTTCTCTAGCGTCTCGATGAGCTTATCTATCCGTTCGATGAGCTTTTCTTGTGGCGTGGGTTCGGCCGGGGCGGGGGGCGCTTCTTCCGCTTTGTTCATGCGCTCCATCAAGCGGTTCATCCACCGCACCAGCAAAAAGATGATAAAAGCGATGATGAGGAAGTTCACCAGCGTATTGATGAACACGCCGTAATTGAGCGTGGGCGCGCCCGCCTCTTGCGCTTGGGCCAAAGAAGCATACGTTTTGCCATCTAGCGCTATGAACAAATCCGTGAAATTGACATTCCCTAACAGCATCCCTATCGGCGGCATGATGATGTCATTCACCAACGAATTCACAATCGCGCCAAACGCCGCCCCCATGATGACGCCGACCGCGAGGTCTATTACATTGCCACGCATGATGAACTTACGGAACTCCGCAAACATAACCCCTGCCTTTCATGATAGCTCTAGCTATTGGTCATCCCCTAGTATTATAGCCAAAGCCATATTTTGCGCCGCGCGTATGGGGGCATTTCTCATCAGCGGCCATAGCGCCGCAAACAGCGCGCCAACGCATCATGGGGGAGCGCCTCTAGGGTATGCCCATCGCGCCCGCTTAAAGTGCGCGCGGCCACCAGCGCGTTATAGATAGCTTCTTCCACCGCTTCCACCGCCGCTTGGAACAAATCATCCAGCCACGGGCCATCTGCGCGCCACCCCGCCCCCTGCGCGGTGGAAAAGGCCACCACGAAGTCACCGCTCCCATGATGCCCCACCGTGCCCGTGCGCCCCAAAGCGAAAGGCACACGCCGCGCCAAACGCCCTAGTTGGCGCGCGTCTAGGGGGGCGTCTGTCGCCAAAACCGCCATCACCGAGCCGGCGCCCGTCTGCGGTTGTTCGCCACCTAAACAATGCCCGACGGGCGCACCCAAGATATGCAATTCGGATTTGCGCCCAAAGTTGGTCTGCAACAGCGCGCCCAGCGTATAGCCCCCCGCCACCCGCGACGCCGTGCCGATGCCGCCTTTCCAACCGTAACATTGCGTACCCGTCCCCGCGCCGACGTTGCCTTCTGCCACGGCCCCGCCGCGCGCCTCTGTTATCGCCCGCCACACGTGCTCTTGGCGCACATGTTGCCCCTGAAGATCGTTCAAGTAGCCGTCGTTGGTCTCGCCCACGAGCGGGTTTACTGTGGTGGTATAGATGCCCATATCGGGGTTTTGTCCGACGCAATAACGGACGCACGCGGCCGCCACCAGCCCAACATTGAGCGTGTTGGTCAGCAAGATAGGCGTCTCTAACTGGCCCAATTCGCGCACTTGCTCGAAGCCTACCGCCTTGCCAAACCCGTTGATGGTCTCCACCGCCGCGGTTATCTTTTGGCGGAATAAGTCGCCCGCGTGCGGCAAAATGGCCGTCACGCCCGTGCGGATAGGGCCGCGACCGGGGACGAGCGGGCCCTCGCCGCTGATGAGCGCGACATGGCCCACGCGCACCCCCGCCACATCGGTGATGGCATTCAAGGGCCCCGTCGGCAAAGCGCCCACGGGGCCGAACAAATCACGAAAACGGGGCGACGCGCTCATCAGCCATCATCGGGGGCCTAACCTCCACCGAGGCCAAGCCCCATTCCCTCATGGGCCGGCCGTCGGCGCCAATGGCGTGAGTAGCGTTGGGTCGTTCAGCCAAACATCGGTAGAAAATAGCGTCGCGCCTTCGATGAGTAGATTGGTCGTGTAGCCATAAGGCAACTCATACACATTCAGCCCGTTGAATTGGGATAGCACCTGCACAGGCGCGCCAATGCTGTTATCGAAGATCGATAACACCGGTTCGCAAGCAATTTGGCTGGGGTCGGTGCAGATTTCGAGCGTCACTTGTGCGGCGCCAATTTCCGGCCGTTGGAGCAGATAATTAACGCGAATATGATTCCAAGAGACCAGTTGCTTCTGCTCTTGGGATTGCACTTGCAAGGGGTCAATGGTGGCCGGCGCGGTGGCGGCGCTGATGATTTCAAACAGCGGGCCGGCGCCGGTGGGGGTCGGGGTAGGCGCGGGGCCATTGCACCACGACGCATCACAGAAAGTTAGCGGGCGCACCCCCTCGATGGTGGGCAATTGCTCAAAGCGCTCACGTTCTATCGTCGTCCAGCGCCTATCAATGTACACCGCGAAGTTCTCGCCGCTGACGAACATCATATTCGATTCGCCAAAGTTCCGATACCACGCGCGGAATTTCGTCCCTTTGGGCATCACGCCCATATAATCCAACGCCGCCAAATCCAGATAAGCGAAAGCGTATTCCGACTCGCCCATGAAACGGGCATCTTCCGCCTCCTCTTCGGTGATGACATCCGCCGGCGGGTTTTCCGCCGCGAAGTTGGCGGCCACTTCCACAGCCGCGCACACATCCGGCGCGTTCAGCACCTCATCACTGATGAAAAAGTCGTAGTTGAGCTGTACCACTGTCACCAAATTTTGCACCGACGGGGCGCATTGAGACAGCGGGTCTTCGCCTTGCCAGCCATTGGGGCGGATGCCCTCGCCGAGCGTGGCATCGGCCAGCAATTCGAGGTCGTGGCGAATGTTGCGATACGACACCGACGGCGAGACCGAAATCTGCCCTATCCACTGTAGGGGACGCTGGTTAACCCCTAACAATTCATCTGCCAGCGCTTCTAAATCGGTGAAAATGTCGGAAACCAAGCTGGGGGATTCCAACTGTTTGTTGCCTAACCACGCGCTCGGCCGCGAACCTAAACCCAGTTTCTCATCGGCCAAACGCTCCAAATCACCGCGGGCCGCCAGCACCAGTTCCGGCGCTTGTTCCAGCGCTTCGGGCGTGTTGAACAACAAGTCCACCAGTTCACTATCCACCTCGGCCGCTACGGTGCGGCAATAATCTAACACACCCTCCGGCGTGACAGGGCGGATGTTGTACAGGGTGTTCAGCAAATAAACCGTATTGAGCAACGTGCGGTTACAACGATAAATCGCCCCCGCCCCCTGCCAGCCATCGGGCCGCGTCCCGATACCGAGGGCCGTATCGGCCGCCAGTTCGAGGTCATGGCGGATGTTGCGCGTGACCAATTCGGCATTAGACGTCGTCGCGCCTATCCAGTCGGGCGGGCGGACGCCTGCGCCAAAGACCGCATCGGCCAACTGCTCGTTGTCGAACCACAAATCCGCCACGACCGTAGGCGAATCGAGCGCCGTATTGCCCGTCCACGTCGCCGGCCGGCCGCCTTCAAAGACCGCATCCGCCAGCAATTCCATATCTTCGCGCAGGCTTTTGACGAACGCTTGGAATAAATTCGCCTGTTGCGGCGGGATAGCGAGCGTGTGGCCCACCCACAAAGCGATGACGAGCGCTAACACCAATAAACGTCTCATAAACCCGTATCCTTCTCAACGCCGTTACACGCCTATTATACACGCTCCGCGCCGATGGCGTGGCAAAAATAGGAAAAAGGCGCTACCTAGTCCAAGCGGCGCGCGTCCAAAGGCCCCACGCGCGCATCATGCAAGAGCATATCTACCGCCCGTTCCGCCGTGCCCGCCGCCAGCGCCAAACCATGCCCCGTAAAACCCACCGCAAAACCGACGCGCGGCTTATGGGGCAAGCGCCCCACCAAGGGCAAACCATCGGCGCTAAAGCCCATAATGCCCGCCCAGCGCCGTTCTATCGGCGCGGTCACCTCTGGGAAGCGCGCCCGCAAGTAGGCATCGAGCACACGTTGCACCGGCTCGGTCGTGCGGTCGTCGGTGGTGTCGTTCTCCAGCGCTTTATTGTGTTTGCGCCCGCCGCCTATCAACAAACGCCCGTCAAAAGTCATGCGGTAGTACATATAGCCATAATCGCTATAGCCGCAGGTGTTCAACACCGGCGCGGCCAACGGCGCGGTGACCAAACATTGGGCGCGCGTCGGTACGACCTTGCCTTGAAAATAGGGGTCTATGAGCGGTGAATAGGCGTTGGTGCACAGCATCACGTAACGCGCGTGGAAGATGTATTGGCGCGTGTAGACCATGACGACATCGGCGCGCTCTTGGGCGATGGCGTACAATTCGTTGTTCGCCACTAGCTCCGCGCCGCTTTGGGCCAGCACAAAACGCACCAGCTCCACCGGTTGCACCGCGCCATCGTGCGCTTGGGCGATGCCCGCGTGATAACCGCGCCCCAAGGGGTCTTTTGAATGGAACTCAAAGGGCAAGCCCGCCGTGTCCATCGCTCGCGCCGCCGCTTCCAGCTCTTGGGCTTCTTCCGCCGATTCGGCTAATAGCATCGAACCGCAAGGGTCAAAGCGGATTTGGCCGCCGCTTCTGGCTATCATCTCGCGCTGGTAACGATGCGTCGTCTCCGACAAGCGCCATATCTCTTGGGATACCTGCTCGCCGTAGCGCTCGATAGCGCGATGATAATAGGTATCCAACCCGGTAATCATGAAGCCGGCGTTGCGCCCGCTAGCCCCCAGCGCCACATCGCGCGCCTCGGTGACGACCACCGAGCGCCCGGCCTGCGCCGCGAAATACGCCGACCAGCACCCGGCCAACCCCGCGCCGACCACCAAAAAATCTACCTCACGCAGAGGCTCGCGCCCCTCCGCTTGCCAAATCGAAACCGTCATTGCGCCCACCCTTCCGTAATCATCCATCGCGCATGGCCGCTATTGTACAACCGCCGCCCGCGCCACGCTACAGCGCGCATCTGCCTAGCCAAAGCGCGGCAAACGCCCCTTTTTCGCCCTATAACAGTAGGCTTTATGGGCAGAATATGATTAAATAGGGTATACATCCGTCCAACATATGTTGAATGATGCTTATGGCCAAAACGATTGAACAACGCATACAAGAACTTTTCCACGACGATAAGCGCGTCCGCGACGAAGCCATCCGCGCGCTCGCCTATCTGGGCGAAAGCGCCATCCCCGCCCTCATCGAAGCCTTCCGCAACACCGAAACGGATTACGAGCCGCTGTGCGCCGTCTTCAGCCAGATTGGTTATCCTTCCATCGAACCCCTGACCGACCTACTCCGAGAAAACGTCATGAGCTTGCAGATGCGCGCCACCTATACCCTCGCCCGCATCGGCGATAATCGCGCGGTCATCCCCTTGGTGGTGCTGTTATCCGACGATGACATAGAGGTACGGGCCGCGGCGGCGGCCGCCCTCGCTAATTTCAACGATGTGCGCGCCGTCGGGCCGCTGTTGAAGGCCCTGACCGAACCACACCCCAGCGTGCGGGCCGCGGCCGCCAAGTCCCTTGGCGCTTACGAAGACCGCCGCATCCCCCCAGCGCTCATCGCGGCCCTCCAAGACCCCGAAACCAGCGTCCGACAGGGCGCCATCTGGGGCTTGGCCCACTTCCACGAAGACCCCGTACGCGAAGCGCTCATCACCATGCTCAAAGACCCTGATAGCGAGGTGCGCCAACTGGCCGCCGCCGCCCTACAAGAACTCAATGGCGATAAATTGGCTCTAGAGCGCTTGGTGGCCGCATCCGGTAGCGATGTCTCCCACGAGATAGAAAATATCCTCACCCATTCCCAAGACGAAACTTCCGGCAAGTTCGATACCGAGCTAATGCGCCATTCTAACCCCCGCGTGCGCGCCCGCCTGCTAGAAGCGTTGGGCAAACGCAAAGATGCCAACGCCGCCGAAGCCATCATCCCCAGCCTCAACGACATCAACCCGGCCGTGCGGGCCACCGGCGTACAATCCTTAGTCAGCATCGGGGTAGAAGCGGTCGAACCGCTCATCGCCGCGCTAGCCCATAAATCCAAGTTCATCCGCCAAAGCGCTACCGAAGCGCTGGGACTCATCGGGGCGCCCCAAGCCCTAGAGCCGCTCATCGCCCGCCTGCGCGACCCCGACCCCGATACCCGCATCCGCGCTATCGAAGCGCTCGCCCGCCTTAAAAACCCCCAAGCCGTGCCCGCCCTGCGCGCTTGCTACGCCCATGACGACTCCCCCCACGTGCGCGCCAAAGCAGAAGCCGCCCTCATCGAACTAGGAGAGAGCGCGCCCAACGCCGCTAATCCTGTCGGCCAATGGATACGGCGCTTATTCCGCCGTGGGGATGGGTAATAGGGGTAAGCGCACTTCAAACACCGCCCCCGATGGCTCCGCATTCCACACGCGGATAACCCCATTATGGGCGGTCACGCTGTCTTTAACGATGGCTAAACCTAAACCGGTGCCGCGGATATTGCTGGTGTTCGCGCCGCGGCGGAAGGGGTCGAACAAATGGGGTATATCTTCCGCCACGATGCCAATGCCTTGGTCCTGCACCGTGAAGACCAGTTCCTCGCCGTCGCGCTCCAGCTTGAAGATCACGTCTCCGCCTTCGGGGGAATATTTCACCGCGTTAGATAACAAATTGTCCAAAATATAACGCAACAGCTTCGGGTCTAGGTATGCATGCGTCAAACCGCTTTGGTTCGCATAACGAATGCGATGCGCTGTTGTAGTGGATTGTATTTGATCTACCAATTCGCCGCAGAAATCATCTAGGGCGAGGCGCGTTGGCTTGTATTCCAGTTGGCCCGCCATCATGCGCCCGAACAACAGAATATCCTCTATCATCGTGTTCATCGTAGTGGTCTGGTACCGTATTTTCTTCAGATGTTCCGCCCAGCGTTCCGCCGCCAATTGTTCCCGATATTTATCTAACAATTCCGCAGACGACAAGATGACCGCTAACGGGGTGCGGAATTGGTGGACGATGAAGTGGATGAAATTCAGTTTAAGTTCCAATATTTCGCGCTCCCGTTCGATTTCTTCGCGGGTGCGCTGAATTTGGAGGCGTTCCTGCTCCAGTTCTAGGCGCTCGCTAATATCGCGTAACATGGCGAATACCGCGTGCCGTGCGCCCCAATTGATGACGGTAGCGGTCATATCCATCTGCCGATACCCGCCATCCGCTTGACGCAGTACCACCGTCTCTAAGATAGCACCATAGGCGCGGATGCGGTCTAAAATAGGGATGGGCGCTTCGCTTTCTGGCATCAGTCGGTGGAACGACTGGTCGTACAATTCGCTCAGCTTGTACCCCAACAGCCGCTCTACCGCGGCGTTCGCCTGTATGATGTGTCCGCTTTCGCCATCGATCACCAAGACTATATCGGCCATCTCGTTGAATAGGGAATAGAAACGCTCCTCAGACGCGACGAGGGCCGCTTCTGCCAGCTTGGTTTGGGTGATGTCCCGATTGACGGCCACTAACTCGCGTTCCCTATTTGCATGTTTTACCAACGTCACCGCCGCAAAGATATAAACATCGCTCCCGTTCTTGTGCTTTTGCGCCACCTCGCCTTCCCAGTAGCCATCGCGATAGATAGCCTGCCACGCGCTATCTACATCGCCTTGTAAATAGCGCGTCTGCAACAGCTCCCCCACGCGCCGACCGATAGCTTCAGTCGCTTGCCAGCCGTAAATCTCTTCCGCCGCCCGATTCCACGTGCGGATGCGCTCTTCCATATCGCTAGAGATGATGGCGTCGGAAACGTTTTGCAATAAGTCGGCTTGTTCGCGGGTTTTAGCGAGCGCATCCTTCATCTGTGATACAACGCTCATCGTCAAAAAACTCACGGCCGCAAAGACGAACGTATGGCTCGCCCACAACGTTATCAAAGTGGGCGGGGTGGGTTTGTAGAGGTTGGCGGATTCAGCGATAGACGCCACCGTCCCCACGACCACCGACGCGACCAATACCGCGACCGTGATATAACGCTTTAACAAGATAGCCGCGAAGATGAAAACCAAGATGTAGCTGGTGTATGCCGGCGAGCGGATGCCACCGAATACGACGCCCATCGTGACGGCGCCCCAAGACATCAGCACGAAGATGAGGCTGGTCATCGTCAGGCGTCCCCGATGCAAAACGCCATACAGGGTGACCAGCCATACCCCGCTGAAGGCCACGATGAACAAACGGCCCCAATCCCACTGGCCCGATAAAGCGCCGCTAACCAGCAGGGCGCAACCCGAAAACGCCACCCCGCCTAAAGACCACAGCAAAATATAATGGATGATGCGCGCGTTACGTGCTTGGTCAGCATCATGAAAGAGTGGCGGGTGTAACCATCGCCGTATCACGTGCCGCCGCTCTTGGGCCATCATCGAGCATCCACAGACATATAAATAATTAAGATTACTATAACCTAATTTGCATTTTATAAGATTAAAGCTAGATGTGCCTTGTTTATAACTCACTGCTTTGAATTCATGTTATCATAAATTTAAGCTTTTGGCGGTTAGACTGTTGTTGCTAACCCGTCGCAACTTCGGCGTAGGGGGTGCGTATTATTCTCTAGAGACATGTAGGACGAAAGAACAAACAACATGGAAAAGCGCAAAAATAGCTATGAATTTGAACTTGCAGGGGTCTTCGAGCGGTTTTTCGCCATCCTCATAGACAGCCTCATCACGGGCGTTGCGGTCGGCGTGCTCATTGTAGGGGGCGGGAGTAGCGCGAGTTTTCTCGGCACGCTCATTGTGGGGGCTTATAATTGGTACTTTTGGACGCGCAACCATGGCCAAACTCCCGGCAAAGCCATTATGGGCATCCGCATCATCAAAGCCGACGGAACACCCTTGAACGACGTCGAAGCCATCTTGCGCTATATCGGCTATCATATTAGCGGCTTTTTCTTCGGCTTGGGCTATTTATGGGCCTTTTGGGACCCCAACCGCCAAACATGGCACGATAAAATCGTCAATACCTACGTCGTCAAGGCCAAGCCCGTCACCAACTACGACTACGAAAAGCGCAAAGTAGACCAAAACTACGATTACGATAGCACTATCCTTTAAGGCGCAAACGAAGACGCAAACGAAGCGGGCGCGCGCCCCAAGGGGCAACGCGCCCGTGCGCCACGCTCAATCCTCCTCTTGCTTCCACGCCAACCGCACGCGGAAGTGCGTCGCCAGCCCGCTATGAGCAATCATCGCTTTGCCGTTTTCGTCTAGCTTAATGCCAAAATCCACTTCAAATTCAGTCGGTTGGTTGGCCTCGCCCAGCGCATCGAGCGTGGCTTTGACCCGTTGCGCCGTGCGGAAAACCACCTCTAGCGCCGCGTTGATGGCGGCATCGCCTTTTGGGGTATCCTCTTTAGCGCCGTCTTCGTCGCGGGTATAACCAATTTTGCTCCCTTTGGGCGTTGGGATGAGTTCTACAGCAATGGGCCCATCTTCAAATTTTAGAGTCATGCGTCTTTCTCCTCGTCTTCGCTGTGCTTGATTATAAGGCCGTTAGCGCACTAGGGGGGCTTTTTACACCATCGCCTCGCCGCCATCCACGATGAGCGCCTGCCCCGTGATAAAACTTGCCGCGGAGGTGCACAAGAACAAGGCCGCAGAGGCGACTTCTTCCGTCGTCCCGCCGCGCCCTAGCGCGTTGGCCCATTGGGGCGGGGTGGGGTCTTCTCCGACGATATTACCCGCACAAATGGCGTTCACGCGGATACGGTGGGGGGCCCATTCGCGGGCGGCTTGGCGCGTCAAGGCCACCACGCCCGCTTTGGTCGCCACATAAGCGGCCCCCACGGGCAGGGTCAGCCCATGACCCGCGGTAGACGCCACATGCAGGATGCTACCGCCCCCTTCATCAGCCATCACCCGCCCCATGAGTTGGGTACAGAAAAAGGCCCCCGTCAGGTTGACATCCACTTGTCGCCGCCAATCCCATTCATCTATGTTGCTCAGCGGTTCGCCTTTGTAGATGCTGGCCGCGTTCACAAAAATGGAGATGCGCCCGTAAACATCGCGCGCGCCCTCTATCAATGCCGCCACCTGAAAGCGATTGGAGATGTCGCCCTGCTTGGGGATAGCGCGCCCGCCGATGGCCTGTATCGCCCCCGCGACTTCATCGCAACGGTCCGGGTTCAAATCATTGACCACGACCGAGGCACCCGCCACAGCGAGCGCCCGCGCAATGGCCCGCCCCAAACCATCGCCCGCGCCGGTGACGATGGCCGCCTCCCCCGATAAATCTACAACAAAATCGCTCATCGCTTCTCTAACCATTTCTGGATGCTGACGAAAGCGCCCACCTGCAAGGTCTTGTTGCGCGCGTCCAATAAGCGCCGCGTGGCGTGCTTGGCGATATACACGCTCGACCCGTAGCCATAATGCGCGTTATGGCGCTGGCAAGCCGCCGTGGCATATTTAGCGGCATAATTCCAATCGCCATCCCCCGTCACAAAATGGATGGGCGCGTCAATGCGGGTGATGGCCGTCTCGTCCAACATATTTCCCGCCAATATCACCCCGATTGGGCGCTGTATCTCCGCAAATTGCGCGTATTGTTCCCCTAATAGGGCTGTGCCTTCGCTCTGGGCGAAGATGACCACCCGCGCCGCGCAAATATGGGGCTGGTTGAGTGCCGTTCGGTAGGCCGCCAACACATCGCCCAGCGCCGAACCTATCCCCCCCGAACCGCTCCGCCCGGTGCCGCGCTTATCCCAGCGGAACACAGCCCACCCAACCGCTAAAAAGTAGCGGGCGTGTTCTTCGTAACCGGCCATGCCGGTACAACCCGCGTGCGGCAAGATGAACACCAAAGGGTAACCCATCGGCGGCATCGGCGTTGATGGGTAATTAATTTGCCCCGCTAAATAGACGTTATCGCCCGCGAAGCCTACCACAGACATACTCCCGCTCCTAACGATTAAAAAGCCTATTTAATGTCTATGATTCGTAAGAAAAGGAGTAAAAGGGTATTTTATCCTGTGGCTGGTTCTATTATGACATGAATTGCCCCGTTTTAACAGGTCAACCGGCCTCATCAAAAGGGGCGCGCCGCCGAATGCCCAAACGGAGCACCGAACGGCGCAGATGAAGGCCCCCGCGCCCTCTGCTAACCCGCTAAATCCCACAATTACGCCCCATTTCCCACAGGGTTAAGGAAAAATAGAGCGCCCCTCTTGACGATTTAGAACAATAGTGCTAGGATTAATGCAACTGGTTTCTAACCAGCGCCTAACCAAGCCGTATGGGGTACATGTGGAGGACTGCCGTTGTCGCTAGAATTCAATAAAGTTGTCGAGCAAGTCTTCCAGATGGGCAAGATGTTAGAAGAACTCGACTTCGACCTTAGCGACCAACTGGAACGCGCCAAAGCGCGTTTTTATGCGGTCAGCGACTTATCCGCCGTATGGGAACGCATCGAATGGGTGCGCGGGCCCGATATAAGCGGTTACCGTGGCGCGGCCCCCGTCGCCCTCCCCAACGCCGAACCTATCAACCGCATTGTCTCCGCGCCGCCGCCCCCCGCCACCGCTACCATCATCGCCGCCGACGGCTCGCAAATCTACCCCGACGAACAAAGCGCCGTCCATTATTACCTCATCAACATTGGGCTATTTGTCTATCACCACGGCGCGGCCCGCACCCCAGAACAAGTCACTATCCCCAAACTCTATTATCACAAAGCCTACGTGCACGACCGTTACGGCCGCGTCATCCGCAATCGCACCGTAGATGACCGCCGCACCGTCGCCGAGATGAAAGCCCTAGGGGCGGAAGCGTGGAATCGCCAGCGGCGCGGCGAAGCCCAACCCATCATCGCCCTCTACGATAACCAACTGCTCTACGTCCCTAGCGCCAATATCCGCAAAGACGAAGACCTCGCCGGCGATTATCTCGCCGCTTTCACCCATCTGGCCGATGCTGGCGCCATCCTCGGCGGCTACATAGATAACCCCTTTCGTAGCAAGCGCTTCATACAACTGTTATATCTCACCAGCCTCAACAGCCTAGAAGAAGCGCGCGCCAAACAACTAGACCTCGCCCGCGCAGGCGACCTCGAAGGACTCAGCGACCAGCAATTCTTCGATGCGGTGCTGGATGATGGCCAACGGTCCGCCATCATGGTACAAAATTCCCCCCAAAACGAAATGTTCCGCCAGCGCGGCCCCAACTACGAAGTCGCCTTCTTCTATCTGAAGGTGGCCAACGGCTATCAATCTAAAGTGGTGCGCGTGGATTTGCCCGTATGGGTGGCCCGCCAGCCCCACGCCGTAGACGCCCTGCATAGCTTGTTGCTCGAACAATGCCAGATGCAAGGGCGTAACCCCTACCCCTACGCCCTCACCCGCGCCGATGAACTCGCTTATATCAGCGGGCGCGATAAAGCCGAGCTAGAGCGGCTCATCAATGTGCAAGTGCGGCGCGTCAAAGAGGAACTGGCCTTGAAGTCCATAACAGCTAAAACGCGCGGTAAAGAACTCGCCCGTAGCGAAAAACGCATCTTCGAGTTATGAGCGCGCATCACACAGGAGGAGCGCATGTCATCCCAAACAGAACCTAAAATTGTCGGCCGCGTCTTGCGCGCCGCTACCCAAGGCTTCGACTTCGGCACGCATAGCCGCAATATCGAACACCATCATAACTTCGGTATGTTCGTCAAAGCCCCTATCGCCAACAGCGCCAACGCTTACGCCTTCGGACTCATCTACAAGGTGGAAATCAAGGACGATTTGCTCATCAATGAGCTGGTCTTGGGCGAAGGCGTGTCCGAAAATATCTTGCGCGACCAACGCGAAAACCGCATGATTCCCGTAGAAGTCAAAGTGCTCACCATCGGTTATCAGGAGGATGGCTATTTTTACCAAAGCCTGCCGCCGCGCCCGCCGATGGGCCTCGCCGATGTCGAGCTATGCACCGCGGAGGAAATCTACATCTTCAGCGAGCGCCAAGAATACTTCCGCCTCGTGCTCAGCGCCGCGGAAGTCCCTTCCGACGACCTCATCGCCGCCGCCATCCAACACGCCGCCCGCATCCGCTACGAATACCGCGGCGATGCCGATTATCGCGCCTATTTGGTGGCTTGCGGTCGCAGTGTGGCCCGCAACCTCTCCCACGACCTCAAGCGCCTCTCCCACGTGCTGACGCTCATCCGCCCGGCGGGATAACGCCTTAAAACAGCGCCCGACGTGCCCCCCGCAACGACCAGCCCGAAAGACCAACGCATCATCCTAACGGCGTTTTTTAGGGCGCAGACAGCGCCCATCTGCAGACAAAATAGAAAATTTGTGCTATTATTGGCGTATCCACCGAAGGCAATTTTTCACCTACATTTTGCATCCTGTACCGCTTTGTGGTTCAATGTCTATAGCATTCTATAGAAAGGCCAGCGCATGACAAACACACCCGACATCAATCTAGACAATTGGTTCCCGCGGGCCCCAAGCGACCCAAGCGGCCAACGCATCGGCGTTGTGGTTGGCGGCTCGCTCAGCCGCGGGCTTGCCCTCAAAATAGACCCTTCCGTGCCTATCGAGGAGCTAGCGGTAGGGCGTTATGTGGTCATCCGCGGCCAGAACAAGCGCTTCTTCTGTATGATTAACGACATCGCCCTAGAAAGCACCAACCCCGCCATCCAAAGCGACCCGCCGGACATCTCCGACCCCTTCCTACGCGATATTTACATCGGCACGGCCGCTTACGGCCTCGTCACCGTAGCGCCGATGCTCTCCATCAGCGACGCCGGCCCCCTGCCCGTCAAGACCATTCCGGGGCATTTCTCGGTCGCTTATAACGCCACAGAAGACGATGTTAACGCCGTCTTTGGCGAAGAAGATAACAGCCATTTCAACGTCGGCGTGCCCCTAGAGCTGGAGCATACGAACGTTAACCTCGACCTACGCCGCTTGGTAGAACGGTCGGTGGGGGTCTTCGGCAAGAGCGGCACGGGTAAAAGTTTCCTCACGCGGGTTTTGCTGGCCGGCGTCATCGCCCGCGACATCGGCGTTAGCCTCATCTTCGATATGCACAATGATTACGGCTGGGAAGTCATCACCGAAGGCGGGCCGCGCGTCAAAGGGCTGAAGCAACTTTTCCCCGATAAAGTCGCCATCCTCACCCTCGATGCCGAATCCTCGCGCCGTCGCAACGCCAAGTACGACTTCGAGGTCAAGTTAGGCTGGGACGAAATCGAACCCGGCGACATCGAAATGCTCAAAGCCACCATGAGCCTATCCGACACCATGATTGACGCCGCCTACAGCCTGCACAAGCTATGGGGCAAAGATTGGATTAAACGCCTACTCGCCGCCAACCCCGAAGACCTCGACTACCTAGCGGAACAAACCCCCATGACCAGCGGCACGCTCTCCGCCCTCACCCGCCGCCTCGAGCGTTTCCAGCGCTGGGGCTTCCTCGTGGAAAATAACGTGGGCGATAGCGTCGGGCGCATCATTGAATACCTCGTCCAACAGCGGCGCAATGTCGTACTGGAATTTGGGCGCTATGGCAATTCCCTAGAAGCCTATATGCTGGTGGCCAATTATCTCACCCGCCGCATCCACCAGCGCTATATCGAGCTGGTGGAACGCGCGCTGGGCGATTCCGCCTTAGAGCCGCCGCAACTGCTCATCACGATTGAAGAAGCCCACAAATTCCTAGAGCCGCAAATCGCCCGCCAAACCACATTCGGTATTATCGCCCGCGAAATGCGAAAGTATAATGTCACCTTGCTCATCGTAGACCAACGCCCCAGCCAGATTGACGAAGAGGTCATGAGCCAAGTGGGCACGCGCGTAACCGCCTTGCTGGATAACGAGCGCGACATCAACGCCGTGCTCAATGGCATCAGCGGGGCCGGTGGCCTGCGCGAGGTGCTCGCCCGCCTAGAGACTAAACAGCAAGCGATTATCATGGGGCACGCCGTGCCGATGCCAGTTGTCATCAAGCCGCGCAATTACGACGAAGACTTCTACCAATCTTTGACCGTATCGCCCATCAGCACCTCAGCCGCGCGCAAAGCGCTAGGGGGTAGCACGCGACGACGCATATAACAGGGTCAATTAAGGTACACAATGAAGGATGCCAAACAACTCCGCCAAACAATCATCGCCATCTTCGACGATACCTATACTTTGCTCACCGATAACACCCTCTCTGCCGACCAAGTGCGTCTGCTAGACATCATCCGCGAGAGCGTGGGGCGCGTCAATCTCACGCTCGATGCCATCATCGCCGCCCAACAACGGGACGACGCTATCGGCGCTTTGGGCATCATCCTTTTTGATTACACCCAGCCGCTCACCCACATCAAAGCCTATGCCGAACTGCTGGTCATGGGGGCCGGCGGCGCGCTGACCGACATGCAACGCCAATACGCCCAACGCATCCTCGATAATGTCCTCATCCTCAAGGAATGGGCTAAAGATTATTGACGCTCAGTGCCTCTTTTTATTTATCCCCCGTGGGCTTTCTGTTACAATATGGCTGATGATAAAAAGCCATGTCATAAACCATGAACTACGATAAATTAACCCTTCCAATCCAAGACATGCTGGAAACCATCAATATCTTATTGATGGGCGGCTTCGGCGGGATGATGGGCGACCAGCGCGAAGGATTGCTCAGTATTTATCATCATGCCGGGGGGCTATACACCCTGTTTATGGATGTCATCACTCATATAGGGGTAGATAATCTATGCCAGCGCCCCTACTTACGCGCCAAATTCCAAGGGCTCATCATTCCCATCATCGAACGCAGTAGCGCCCTGCTAGAGGGTGTAGATGGGCCGCTGAACGAAGAACAAATCATCGCCGTGGAATATCTCCACACCACCGGCCAACTCCTCAGCCGCTACATCAACCAGCTGTGGCTAGCCTCGCTCATCATGAATAACCAATTGCGCGCTCGCCTACAAATCACCTCGCTGGCCAACCTTATCCCCACCAAACCCCCAGCCGACCTTTACGAAGAGGTCGCCTACATCAAAAAATTAGAAGCGCAGGGCTACATCAAGGCGGACCCAGAGCAAATCATGGCTTGCATCTACGAATTGCTCTTCAATGCCGCCCGCTATACCCACGTCGGGCACATCACCCTACGTTCCCAACACAACGCCACCAGCATTTACATCAGCGTAGAAGATACCGGCGTCGGCATCGCCTCGCGCTGGCACGATAGCATCTTTGAACCTTTCTGGCAGGTGGACGATGGGCGCGAAGGGCTGGGGTTGGGCTTATATATCGCCCGCGCCATCGCCCGCGCACACGGCGGCGCGTTGGAAGTAGATAGTTTATGGGGGCAGGGCAGTCAGTTTCATCTCACGTTGCCCGCCATCAGCCCCTAGCGCGCAGAAATTTACTCATTTCACGATAAATTTGTACCTATACCCCATAAAAAGCGGTATAGTAAAGTTACTTATGTAAATTTTACCCAACGCGCTAGAGCATCATGTTCAATAAAATTTGCCAACACATCGAGATTATAGAAGAATACGCCCAAGCCCTGCTGGCTACGCCATTGGCTACGGAGCATCGCCAAGAAATCGCCCTCGGCTACGAAAACGCCTTGCGGTGTCGCCAAACCCTAGACGACGTGGGCGAGGCTATCAACGCCGATACCAGCGATTATCTCAACCATTATATCCGCAACTATCTTACGCCCATGCATGGCTATATCCAATACCTCGAAATCTACGAAGATGACGCCCTCAGCGAGGAACAGCGCCAATTGATGGCCAATATCTCGGCTCATATCCGCATCATCTGCGCCGCTTTGCGCGCCATGCAGGCGGATTTCGGCACCGCCGGCTATCGCCTCGTGGAAGTCGCCTAAATCATTCAGGCAGGACATAGAGCGTCGCGTTCAGCCGATTCAGCCCGCTATCCGCTTCCCACACGCCAACATTCGCCAAGCGAACCGCATATTCTGGGCGGCTGTATAGGGCGGGGTGTGGGTCCGGCAAGGCCAACAATACTTCATAAGGCCCCGATGCCAAATCCCACGGCAAAGCCACGGCCAACGTAAAAGAGATATGACCCGCATCTGGCAACCAGAAGCGCGGGTCTTGTTGCTCGTTCAGCGCGAAGCGATACAAAACCCCATCGCGGCGCAAAATCAGCTCTATTGAACGGGGATTATAAGGGCTGGCGAACCCCTCGTTGACCAACGTCACGCGCACGGGCCAAAGCTCGCCCGCCCGCGCTTGGGGGGGCATCGCTACCGAAACCAGCCGTAAACGATACCCTAAACGCCGCTCTATCTGCGGCATACAGCCTTGCGCCGACCAAAGCGCTAACACATCGGGATGATAGTCTAAATTGAGCGCGCTATAACGCAGATAAGCCAATTCCGCTAGGGCATATGGGCATTGGATATAGGGTTGGGCATCCGCTTTGGCATGGCAAGTCTCGCCGCTTTGCACCACAAAACGGTTATCGAGGCGCAGATAAGCGCGCGCGCGGTCGCGGATGGACGCTATTTCTGAATACGTGCCCCAATCGGTCGCCGACGCCAAAAAGCAATCGTTATGGGCCGCTAGCCGCGCTTGCGTCGTGGCAGAAAAAGCGCGCTCGGTGGTCAAAGGGAGCGCGAAAAGCTGTCTTTTATGCGACGGATAGCGCAATGCCAACATCCGCTCTGGGGGCAAAGCCGCTAACAAGCGCTCCAAAATCGCGCGCGATGCTTCGTTCAAACCCGCTACTTCATCCACCAAGCCATGCGTAGAGCTATGCCATTCGCCCCACGCGCCGATGAAACCCGCTTCCATAAAGGCGATAACATCGCCATTAGCCCGCAAAAGCGGCGCTAATTGGTCTATATGCGCCAAAACCTGCTTCAAGTCAGCGTCCGCCTCTTGATAAGGATATTCCCCAGCGATAGGGAAATTATAGGCGAAACGCGGTATCACCTTTAGCCCGGCATCGCGCGCGGCGGCGAATTGCGCGTTGATATACTCAAGCACGGCCTCGTCTAGGGGGTGTTCGCGGTATTCGTCTATCACAAAATACCACCGTAGCAGGCTTACCCCCTGCTCGCGGGATGAGCGCAAATCAGCCGCATCTTGGGGGATGCGCTCGGTACCCAACCACAGCGGCGCAGTCTGATAATAAAAACCGCGCTCCGGGTTGGGGAAGTGCCCCTCATCCGCTTGATAAATAATAATTATCGCCTCGTCCGCTACCGCAAAAGCGAACAAGCCCGCGCCTATCAACACTATTGCCAGCGCCCGCGCTATCACCCATCGCCCTCAGTAATTAAAATGTGTTAACGAGATACCGCAATTAGTATCATTTAACTAACGATGCATTTATCATCGCCGCCAAATAACGAAAATTCTAAACAAATTTTTTTCTAATTACAATTTGACGAAAATGATACGCCATCGGGCTGATTCTGACTGTCCGAAAAGCGATTCTAAAGTATAGTCATATTCAAGCGCTCATAAAGTATAAGATGGGGAAGCGATGAACGACCAACTACAACTTCACGCGCAAACGATTTTAGATAAATTGGGCATTCTCGATGAACACAATCCGCTAGAAGATACCAAGCGCAAATTTCTAGACCGCATCCGCCGCAATACTTCGGAATTTTTGGACATCTACACCCGCTTACAACAAGTCCCGCATCACGAAATTCTCGCCATCCTCAATCACGATGCGCGCAACCTCATCACGCCCATTGTCGGCTACGCCGAATTGCTAGAGATGCAATCCAAAGACCTCACCCTACAACAGCAAGCGCTCATCAAAGACGTTGCCACCCACGCGCGCGGACTCGCCAGCGAGTTGGATAGATGGCTAGCCCAAATCCGTGCCGAGCGCCAAAGCCTAGAGGACATCAACTAGACGCCCGAAATGAAAAGAGGTCGCGGATGAGCGACCCCTTTTCCCCCCTTCACTGCACAGATAAGCCCTTAGAAAGCGCCTTTTTGTTTGAGTAAAGCTGGGATGGTCATGATGATGATGTACACATCCAGCCAGATGCTCCAATTCTCGATGTACCAGATGTCCTTGTCCGTGTTCAGATGCAAGGGCGCATCGCTAC
>JBBIRQ010000026.1:0-17472 GCA_037441665.1 Anaerolineaceae bacterium
TGACGAGCGAGCAATTGGGCTTCATCTTCCCGAAGGGTTCGGACTTGGTCGAGCCGTTCAACCTCGCGTTGGAGAGCATGGCGGCCGATGGCACGCTAGAAGCTATTAACAATAAATGGCTCGCGCCAGATACGGGCGAGGGAGAATAGGCAGGTATAAGCTTATCTGCTAAGGGCGCATGGCGCACGCTATGCGCCCCTTTCTGTCAGCGAGATAAAGAGGAAAAAACCCCGCATGAGCGCGTCTGATTTATCCCAATCGAAGGCGAAGCAATGGCCAAAGGAAGATAGTTTAGAAGAAGTGTATGCGGCATCGCGCAAGCGCGCTCTGGTCATAGACCGTTTGTATACGACGCCGTGGTGGCTGATTATCATTTTTTTGGGCGCGATTGCCATCGGTTTTCGTATCTACACCGACCCCGTTTATTTGAAGATATTCAACGACCTGCAAGAAGGGGTTAGCATGACCCTGCAGGTGAGTTTTTTATCCTATTTTTTGGCGTTAATGGTAGGCTTGGTAGTGGGCATCATCCGCGCCAACCCGCCCGCGCCACCGCCGGCCGGCATCGGCACGGTGCGCGTGGTGCTCAAGCTGATGCAAGCGGTGTTGTATCATATCGCCACCATCTATGTACAGATTATGCGCGGCTTGCCCACGCTGATTGTGCTATTGGTGACCGCGTTTGTGATTGTGCCCATCATCCGCGACGATTTCATCAATGCGGTGATTGTGCCGTTCCTGCGTGATGTGTTGAACAAAGAGGACATCCCCAATTTGATATGGCGCGGCAGTTCTCCGCCGTCGGCGATAGCGGCGCTGGCCATCACCTATGGCGCTTATATGTCGGAGACGATACGGGCGGGCATCCAATCGGTGAATAAGGGGCAGATAGAGGCGGCGAAATCGTTAGGGATGACCTATTGGCAGACGATGCGCTATGTGGTGTTGCCACAGGCGTTCCGTAATGTGTTGCCGCCGCTGGGTAATGATGTCATCTCGATGATTAAGGATTCGTCGCTATTGGCGATTTTGGGCATCCGCGACATCGCCCAAGTGGCCAAGACCACATCGGGATCTAACTTCCTCTATCTGCAGACCTATACGGTGGTGGCCGTCATCTACTTGAGCATGACGATAATAGGGTCTTTGTTGGTGCGCTCGCTGGAAGATACGCTCAGCCAAGACAAACCGACGCCGCTATGGGTGCGCGTGGTGGGGCGTATCGGGCGGTTGATTTTCGCGCGTCTGCGGTTGCGGCGCTCTTGAAAAGCAAAACACCCACGCGCGGTGGGTGTTTTGTGGATAAAAAAGCAATTGTAATAACTTTATTTATCTTTTATAGGGTAACGAAGGAATAGCGAAAAAGCAAATTTTATGAAACGTTTAAGCGCAGTTTAAGGGGATTTGTTTGTAAATTGTAATGCTGGGCCGCGTCATTCCGCCTCGACTGGCTCGGTTTCTGCCCGCCCGATGAAGATACGCGCGAGGCGCGTAGGGGTGTGGGCGGGGGCGCGGCGCCGTTGCTCCACGATAGCGGGCAAGCGCACCGTGAAGGTCGTGCCCTTTTGGAGCGCGCTACGGACTTCAATAGTGCCATTGTGGGCTTCGGCGATCCATTTGGCGATAGATAAGCCTAAACCCGCCCCGTCGCTGTTGCTGTGGTGGGCGCGCGAATGGTCGGCTTGGTAAAAGCGGTCGAAGATGCGCGGCAAATCGTCGGGGTGGATGCCGCGGCCGGTGTCGCTCACTTCGAGGATGGCGTGTTCCCCTTGGGGATAGACCGATAGGGTGATGCGGCCGCCATCGGGGGTAAATTTCACCGCATTACTGACGAGATTGAGCAACAATTGAACGAGACGGTCGGTGTTGCCGTGGACGCGCACTGGCTCGACATCGCCTAATTTGAGGTCTAGGCGGCGGTCTTTGATGAGGAAGCGGCTTTGTTCGTAGACGTGCAAGACCACGGTATCAAGGTCTATGGGGAAGAAGTCGAGCTTGAGTTCGCCATTATCGGCCCGCGCCAGCAAGAGCAAGTCGTTCACCATGCGGGACATGCGTTCGGCTTCTAGCTGGATAGCTTCCAGCGCCGCGGGGTCCATGCCGTAGCGCTGGATGACGTCCAAATTGCCGCGGATGGCGGTAAGGGGGGTGCGTAACTCGTGGGAGACGTCGGCGACGAAGCGTTGTTGCACGCTGAACAAGTGTTGTAGGCGTTCCATCATGCGGTTGAAGACGTTGGTCAGCCGCCCCAATTCGTCCATGGGCCCTTGCCACGGTAAACGGGTGCTGAGGTCGTCGGCGGAGGCGATGCGGTCGGCGGCGCGGGTGATGTTTTCGATGGGGCGCAAGACGCGGTTAGAAAGCCACATGCCCATCACGCCAGAGATGAGCACCGCGATAGCGGATGTCCCCAACATCACCACCAGCAAGGCGCGGGTGGCTTGTTGGATGGTTTGGACGGGGGCGGCCACTTGAACGATGCCCACCTGTTGGCCGCCGCTGTAGAAGGGGCGCGTGGTCACGCGGCCGGGGATGTTGTTAATGTAAACATCGCTAAATTTTTGCTGGCTCATCCGTAGGGTATGGTGGTCTAGGGGTTGCATGAACCCCGCCAAGTCCGGGGAGGTGTGCACCAGCACGGGCGGAATCTCCTTAGACCCGTCGTAGGTTTGCCATACTTGTATAGACATACCCGGCACGCGGAAAATATCCTGAGAGCGGAAGTAGACGCGCGTTTCTAGAGCGCCGAATTCGCCTACGGGCATGACGCCGATATTGCGGATGACGCTAGTAGCGGTGCTTTCTAGCCCTTCGTCTACGACGTTGAGCATCGAAAGGCGCATCATGCCGTACACAGCCAAGCTGAATAGGCCGATGAGCAGGATGAGCAACCCCGCGTACCACAGCGTTAACTTCTTGCGGATAGTCATTGCTAGGCTATTCCTCGCGCAGGACGTATCCTACCCCACGGACGGTATGAATGAGACGCGGCTCGTTTTCTTCTTCGGTTTTTTGGCGCAGGTAGCGCACGTAGACTTCGATGATATTGCTCTCGCCGCCGAAGTCGTAGCCCCAGACGCGGTCAAAGATGACATCGCGGGTGAGGACTTGCCGCGGATTCCGCATGAACAGTTCGAGCAGTTCATATTCTTTGGCGGTGAGGTCAATGGCGCGTTCGCCGCGGTGGGCGCGATGCGTGCCCGTATCGAGCGTTAAATCGGAAAAGCGCAAGATTTCGGGGCGCGAGGTGGGCGTCGAGCGGCGGAACAGGGCGCGGATGCGGGCCATGAGTTCGTCTATAGAGAAGGGCTTGACGAGATAATCATCAGCGCCAGCATCTAGGCCCATGACGCGGTCTTTGATGTCGTCTTTGGCGGTGAGCATGAGGATAGGGACATCGCCAGCGGCGCGTAGGCGTTTGCAGACCTCCAGCCCATCGAGGCCGGGCAACATCCAATCGAGGATGATTAAATCCGGCGGGTTATCGCGGGCGATGGCCAAGCCCGTTTGCCCGTCGCGGGCGACATTGACGCGATACCCTTCGTATATGAGGCCGCGCTCCACAAATTGTGCGATGCGCGCTTCATCTTCAATGACAAGAATGCGTTCGCCTGTCACTGTAAATCCTATCACTAGAATGAATTG
Source organism: Anaerolineaceae bacterium (assembly GCA_037441665.1). Classification (GTDB taxonomy): domain Bacteria; phylum Chloroflexota; class Anaerolineae; order Aggregatilineales; family Phototrophicaceae; genus JBBIRQ01. Next base: position 3,646 of record JBBIRQ010000026.1, read on the forward strand.
TATATGAGAATATCATACAGCTAATGGATTAGAGCCAGTTAAAAAACAAGCCTAAATTCACTGAGTGTTCTAAAAAATGCATAAAAATGCATCAATCCCAGCGCAAATCCCACACGCTAAGGGGGTCTCGCAGGATAGTTTGCTGGGCGCCATCTATATCGTAGAGGACGATTTGCCCGCGCGGGTGGCTATAGCCGATGATGGCTGAGCCGTCGGGGGCGAATTGCGGCGCGTGGATGGCGCGCAAGGTGGCGATGCGCTCCGCTTGTCCACCGCTGGGCAAGCGCAAGACGCTATAGCTTTTGGGCCCCGCCCGATTAGGAGCGGTGATGAGGCCGAGGGTGTTCGGCCCGATTTCCGCGATGTTGATAATGCGCTGGTCGGCGGGGACGGTGAAAAGCGGCACGAGTTCGGTCTGGGTATTGACATCAATGATGAATACGTCGCTCGGTTGGGGGTCGCCGATGCCGATACCCGTACCGTGAGCGGCGACGCGCCCATCGCTCAGCCAAAAAGCGCCATCATAACGCCCGACGGGTATTGTCTCGCGGGTGTTGAGGTCAAGCACGATGAAGTCGGTGGTCTCTCCGCCGAAGGTGGCCACTAGCAGGGCGTTGATATTGGGGGCGAAGGCGACCGTCCCATAAAAAGGCGGCCCATAAGACGGAGAAGCGCCTTGCGGGCCATTTTGTAGGAGTTGTTCGGGTTCGCCGCCATCTGCGGATAAAAGCCACACGCCGCCGATAGGGTCATCGGGCGTAGTGCGGGTGACATAGGCGATGCGTCCGCCGTCAGGGCTGAAGGCGATGTGGGTTATTTCGTGGGCGATGTCCAGCAGGGCTTGCGGCTGGTCGGCGCCGCTTTGGTGCACCCACAAGCGCCCATCGCTGACGTAGGCGATGCGGCGGCCGCCGCGGGCGACGGCGTACACGGTGACGGCCGTTTCTGCGGGGGTGAGCGTCTCTGGCAAGGTGTTGGGGCGCATTACCCACGCTTGGGCCGTGCCGTTGATGTCGTCGGCTAGGAAGTAGACGGCGCGCGGGGTGGCTAGCGTCTGCTGGCGCGGGCTGAGGAGCGGCCCCCAGCCGTAGGCGGCGGCGCTAGCAATCGGCAGGGTGAAGCCTTGGGCAGAGCGCGGTTCTATGAGGGCCAGCACACCGGCTTGAGAAGCGACTAGAAAATTGCCGCCGCGCGCCCAACGGATATTGCCAAATTCGATGGCCTCCGTCCCCAAGTCTTCGGTGGCGCGGGTAGCGGGGTTGACGCGGATGAGCCGCCCGCTGTTCTCGGCAGTCAGCGGGTCGAAGTTCCTACGGGCGAAAAACAAGATAGATTCTGGCGATTCCATGAAAGGGAGGCCGCAGACCCACGAGGCATCTAACAAGGGGGTTTGGGCATTGCCGTTGGCCAAATCGAGGACGACGAGGCCGCCTTCTTGAGGGGCGAAGACCAGTTGCGAATCGTTCAACCAATCCATGCCGACAGAGAAAGGCAGGGCCGCCACCAGCGTGAGTTGCGCGCCGTCGCGGCGGTAAATCCACCAGATGTTCTGCTCGGCTTCTGCGGCTAGATAGCGGCCTTGCGGCGACCATTGCAGATGCAATAAGGGCGTGACGACCACATCATGAAACGCGCCATCAGCGCTATAGAGGCGCAGTCCGTATAGGGTGGTGTAGGCGATGGCGTCCCCTTGCGGCGACCACGCGATAGTCTCGCCGCGGCCGCGGATGGGGGGCGCGTCGGCGGTAGCGCCTTCCAGCATTTGGGCGCTATCTGGGGTGTACATATCGGCCAGCCACAAGCCATCTTGGGTGCGATACGCCAGCCAGATATTATCCGGGGCGATGGCGAAATCCACCACGAAAGCGCCATCGGGCGAGACCCGTTGGACGCCCGCCGCCCCCAACCCGTAACGTTCCACGTAGCCATCGTTGAGCAGGACGTATAATTCGGTGGCTAATTCTAAGGCATCTTGGGCGCTGGTCGGCGCGAGCGCTAAGACCGACAACAGAGCGAGGATGATTAAGATTCGGCGCATGAAGACCGCCTCCCAATAACTGCGCGTGTATCGCTAGATAGTATATAACAATCTACCACTTATCACCCACAGGGCGTTTAGGTTTGCCGCTGTACAGCGCGAAAGCGGGGTAATAATCGCGCGGGGAGACGGCGGGCTGGTAGTGGGCGTAGCGGTCTAGCAGAGCGCCGAAGACGGCGCGGGTGGCGGGCAATTGGTCGAATTCCTGTAAGGTGGCGAGGCTGGTCAGCAAATAGGTATAAAGCGCCATGCGGTAGAGTTGGACGCGGTCTTGCTCGTGGGGGGCGATGTCTTCGTCTAGCAGGAAATGGGCGATGAAATCGGCCTCGAAGCCCACCATACGGCTGAGCGGCCAATGGGCGCAGGCGCGGGCGAGGTCGCGCTGATAGCGGGCCTCGTCGGCGATGGCCGGTATGGCGGGCGCTAAGGTTTGGCGATAGATGGCCTCCACCTGTTGGATGAGCGCCCGCGGGGTGCGCCGCCCATGATAAGCGGTGGGGAAGGCCAAGCGCAGGCCGGCCATATCGGTGAGGGCGTGTTGCCAGCGGCCATATTCCACATCCACCATGAACAGGCGCTCGCCGGCCACAAGGGCGTTATGGGGGGCGATGTCGCCATGGCAAAAGGCGCGGAAGGGGCCGGGGTCGTGGATGACGCTGGCAATATCGGTGAGTTCTGGCCAGAAGGCGGCGGGCGGGCGCACCTCCAAGCGGTCGAGGATGGCGGCCAGCGCGTCGGCGGCGTTCCTCAAATCGCGGCCCGCGTCCGAGAGGGGCGAATAAGCGCCGAAGTGGATTTGTTCATGGCGGAAGTGGGCCTCTTGGCCGTAGGTGACGGCCTGTACCCGCCCGATGAGCGCCCCCAATTGGGAGAGCACGCGCGCGGTTTGGGCGGCATCGCCCTGAAAGAGGACGCTTTGAGCGGAGGGATAATCGCCCATATCGGCCGTGATGAGTACGCCGACAGCGCTATCACCGCCGATGAGGCGCGGCGTGACGTCTTCTAAGGCGGGAAATTGGTTGAGGAAGGCCAGCGCCGCGCATTCGTTGTGGAAGCGCGCCCACGCGAGCGGGCTATCGTCTAGGATATGCTTAACGATGACGCGAGAAGGCGCGCCCCAAGGCCCCCCGCTGACCCAACAACGCAAAACGCGATTACGGCTTTCTAACTCGTCTATCGCGGATAGGGCGACGGGCGTTTGCCATACATGGGTGAGGACGTGTTCCGCCAATTGGAGCGTGATAGCAAAAGGTAACATACGGTTTGGCTTTCTGTTGGTCTTGCTTTTGGATGTAAAGATGTATTCTCAAAGACCGCTATTTTTGAAAAAGACAGAAAAGCCACCTGTAGTATAGCAGAATTTCTGTGTGAATGGCGTAAACATCTGCCGCCTTTCAGGTCGCGCAATTTCTTAACACGGATATAAAATAAGTGTGTTACACTCCTCGCCACCTCCATAGATAAGGGGATGATGACATGGCTACCGCGTCCTTGAGCGCGCATTTCGCTAGTTTGGATGACCGCACCTATAGACGCCGCATCTTCGCGTGGACGATGTACGATTGGGCGAATTCGGCCTTCGCCACGACGATTTTAGCGGCTGTTCTGCCGATATATTATAGTTCGGTGGCGGGGGCGACCCTGCCTAGCCCCACGGTGGCGACGTCCTATTGGAGCGCGGGGTTGAGTATTTCGCTCATCATCGTGGCCATCTTATCGCCGATATTGGGCACGGTGTCGGATGTGGTGCGCGGCAAAAAGCGCTTTTTAGCGATTTTCGCGGGGGTGGGCATCCTCGGCACGGCGGCGTTGGTCTTCGTGGGCACGGGCGATTGGCTCATCGCTTCGATTATCGCCATCGTCGGGCGCATCGGCTTCACGGGGTCTATCACCTTTTATGATGCGCTGTTGCCGCACGTGGCCAAGCCTGACGAACAAGACGTGGTTTCTGCGCGCGGCTACGCCATGGGCTATTTGGGCGGGGGCATCTTGTTAGCTATCAACGTCGTGATGATTTTTACGCTCGGTTTTGAGGCGGGGGCGCGTTTGTCCTTCCTCAGTGTGGCGGTTTGGTGGGCCATCTTCACTATCCCCTTGCTCCGTATGGTGCCGGAACCCCCCGCCGATGACCAATTGCTCCCCGGCGCGACCGTCATCAGCACGAGCTTTAAGCGCTTGTGGAACACGATAAAAGCTGTCAGCCGTTATCGCGAGTTGTTCAAGTATCTCATCGCGTTTCTCATCTACAACGACGCCATCGGGACGATTATAGGCGTCGCGGTCATCTATGGGGCGGAGTTGGGCTTTGGGGATATTGAACTCATCCTCGCGCTGTTGTTGGTGCAATTCGTGGGCATCCCCTTCAGCCTCATCTTTGGGCGGTTGCCGAGCGCGCAAAATGGCCGCCGTCCCTTTTTCCTCGCTTTCATCCTGTTCAACTTGGTAGCTTTGCCGACGGCGGGTATTCTGGCTAGTCGGGTGTTGCCGCAGGACATCAGCGGCGTCTTGTTGCCGCCGACCGAAAGTACAGACGTCGCGGCCGGCACGGGCGTTCATCTGGTGACGGGCGATTATTTCCGACTGGATGGGCGCTGGGTCAATTTGACCATCCCTAAAGCCGATGTGGGCGCCGATAAAGACGCGGTATACACCATCACCGACGATGTTAACGCCCGCCTTGAATTCCGCTTCGTGGGCGAATCCGTGACGGTGATGTATGGCGCGGGCCCCGATCATGGGATCTGGGCGGTGGAGATAGACGGCCAGCCGTTGACGACGCCCGATGAGGACGGCCAGCCCGTCGCGGTGGTGATAGATGCTTATCGCGCGGCGCCGCGCTATGGGTTGACCGAGACATTCGAGGTGGGGGAAGTGGGCGAATATACCCTAGCGCTGGTCAACAGCGGCGAGCGCCACCCCGACAGCCGCGGCGATGTGTTCTCGGTGGGTCAGGTGGAGGTGTTGCGGCCGGTGAGCGGCAACAACCTAGGGGTGATTGTCGGGGGGATTGTGGCGGTGCAAATCGTCGGGTTGCTTTTCGCGGCCACGGTCGGGCGTCGCTTGGTCGCGGGCTTGGCGGCCACCCTGAACACCCAGCGCAGTATTTTACTGGCGCTGATTATCTACAGCGTCATCACGGTTTGGGGCTTTTTCATCAATTCCACGATTGAATTTTGGTTTTTGGCGTGGATGGTGGCGATAGTGCAAGGGGGTAGCCAAGCGCTGAGCCGTAGCCTGTTCGCGTATTTGTCGCCATCGTCTAAGAGCGGGGAGTTCTTCGGGTTATTCGGCGTGATGGAGAAGTTTTCCTCTTTCATTGGGCCGGCGCTGTTCGCGTTGGCGGCGGCGGCCTTCGGCAGTAGCCGCCCGGCCATCCTCGCGCTGATTGTCTTTTTCATCTTGGGGGGCTTTTTGTTGATGCGGGTGAATGTGGAAGAAGGGCAGCGGGTGGCGGAAGAAGAAGATAGCAAAGCGTACGGCAACATCAGCGGCGGGGACGCGCCATCTGCGGCCACAGCCTGACGCAAGCGAGGAGCGATGATGCGCCCATTACCCGATTTGATGAACGGGGCAGAACCGCTTTTCATCCGCGGCGGCGAGACGGGGTGTTTGGTTTTGCACGGTTTTATGGCCTCGCCGGGAGAAGTGATGTGGTTGGGGCGGTATTTGGGGCAGAAGGGGCATACCGTATATGCGCCGCGGTTGACCGGGCACGGCTACCGCGCGGAAGATATGAGCCGTATGCGCTGGGAAGATTGGTACGGCCAAGCGTTGGATGGCTACCATATCCTGCGCCAACAGTGCGCCAAAGTGGCGGTGGTGGGACATTCGATGGGCGGCTTGTTGAGCTTGCTATTGGCTAGCGCCCATCCTGTGGATGCGTTGGCCGTCTGCGCGACGCCGATTAAAGCGCCCTCGCCGTTGTTGCCGTGGGCGTGGTTGATAGCCTATGTTTTGCCGTATACCTATCATCCCAACGAGGCGGCGTTGCACAATAGCATTGTGCAGGAACAAGAGCGCCGCGGCGAGGCCGTCATCGGTCGGGTGCATTATGCGAAGTGGTCAAGCCGCGCGGTGGCCCAATTCCACCGCTTATTGCGCGCCACCCGCGAGCGCCTGCCCGCCGTCACAGCGCCCCTGCTCTTGCTGTACGCCAACAATGACGAAACCGCCCCCGCGGGGCATATGCACATCATCGCGGAGGCGGTGGCCAGCGAATGCATCGAAAAGCGCCTCCTCGCGGCGGGGGCGCATATCGTCTTCCAAGATGCGGGCCGCGAGGAAGCGTTTAAGGTGGTGGCGGATTTCGTCGCGCAGGTTTAGGGCGCGGGGAAGAAGATATAATCCATTAGATTGAAAATGCCGTTGGTCGCCATAGAATGGTAGCTGTAGTTAGGACGCAATTGGAAATCGCCTAGGGTGAATAACGTGCGCCGCTCGGCGGTATTATCTGCGCTTGGGATGAGCGCTTGGATTTGCGCTTCGTCCCTATTGGTGTCGAAGGTGAGGATGATGGGCGCGCTCCTATCCGAGGACATGATAGCCATATGGGGCGTGGTGCGTATCAGCGGGTCATCACCGCCCAACAATTCGCTTTGCGTGACGTCGCTATAATCGGTGAGCACGTCCACGGCGAAATCATTGGGGCGAATACGATAGATGATATTGGGCCTCGAGAAGCGGATATTATCGCCGAAGACGAAGATACTTTGCCCGTCCCCAGACCAAGCGAGGCCTACCGGGATAGAGAAATAATCTTCATCTGTGCCGATGGGCAACCCGCCTCGCAAATCAAAAGGACGCATCACTTGTTTGGGGGCGCTTTGGCCATCTAGCGCCAGCACCCACACGCCATTTTTGATAGATTCGCGGGTTCGTTCAAAGACGATGAAGGCGATTTGCTCGCCATCGGGGGAAACGGACATGGGGCCGTCGAAGTAGCCGAAAGGCTGGGCATAGATGGAGACGATCTCAAAAATGTTGGTCAAATCGCGCACCAAGGCGGTTTCGCCGCTATCGGGTTGCAGGCGATAAAGCCCATAATTGCCATCCATCAAATCGCTGGATTCAGGGACGTCTAGGCGGACGAAGTAGAGCGTGCCATCGGGCGACCACGCCAGCGGGCCATCGGCCCATATGGTCTTTTCGGCAGGCTCGCCCAAGCGTAAGCGGTCTACGCCGTCATCCGTGCGGTTGATGATGCTCCCGTTCTGGACATCGTAAAGCCACACGTCGGATTCGTTGAGGTAACGCGGTAAATCTTCTGTAAAGGCGATGTAGCGCCCGTCGGGCGACCACAGGAATTGTAGCGTGGGGCCGCGGTAGTTTTCTGGCAAGGCGACGCAAGAGGGGATGCCATTTTCTAGCGCTTGGACGCATACGCGCCCGTCGCCAAGAGATTCTATCCACCCGATAGATTGGCCATCGGGCGAGACGATGAGATGCTCTGGGCGGACCTCGTCGCCGATGAAGGTTTCGTAGGGTTCGGCGCGGGTGTAGGTTAAGCTAGCTAAAGGGATGCCGCTACTGCCGTCCGATGGTTGGCGGGGGGCTTCGGTTGATGGCTGGGCGAAGGCGGGACTTTCGCCGAAGCGCAAGGAGGCGAGGATGCGGTCCGCTGTCGCTAAAGACGCTTGGTATTCCCCCACGGGCGCGATGGACAAGGCGACGAGCGCGCGCTCGCTATCGCCTACATCGTAGAGATAGAGCGCGCCGCGCATGCCATTGCTGGTCAGGTCGAAGATGTCCCAACGGTAGGGGCCAATCTCACGGGCGGGGGCGGGGCTAATGCGGGTGCTCCCGTTTTGCACCGATTCCGAAAAGTCGGATAAGAATTCGGCGTAGCTATCGGTGTTGAAGTCGGATTGGTAATTGGCGACGATGATAGCCATCACGTGTTGGCCGCTGGAGATGGGTTCTTGTAGATTTTCTTGAAAGATGGTCGCGATGGCGGCGGGGCTAGTGCCGAAGAGATAGACATTCTGTTCAGGATTTTGGAGTTGCCAACCTTCGGGATAGGTGAAAGAGAGCGGGCCGCTGATGAAGGTTTGCTCGAACAGTTGGCCGGCTTGGCAGGCGCGGATGATGTCGTTCAGTTGGTTGCGGGCGTCCGTGATTTGGTCGAGCGCCGTTGCTGTATCGCCCCCGTCGGCTGTGCTTTGGGCGTCGCCGAGGGCGGCTATCACTTGGGCGACATCTATAACGCAGTCTTCTAGGGCGTGTGCGGGCAGAATTGCCCCATAGAAGATGACAATGCAAAAGAGAAGGAGTCGTCTTGTCATAAGTAGCCTTTATGCTATGAACGATCTTTAAATTCTACAACAGGGGAGAGGCAGAGGAGGCAAAGAGGTGATAAAAATTGTGTAAAAGGGAGAAAAAGACAAGGGGCTTCGGCCGCCCCTTGTGGATTAGCGTAATTCGAGGTGCTGTTGCTGGACTTCGTCCATGGCTTCGATAGTGTCTTGCAAGTTGGCGACCTCGTCTTGGATTTCGAGGCGGAGACGTTGGGCGCGGGCGCTATCCACCTCTTTTGTGCCCAGCAAGGACATTTGCGCGTAGATAGTGCCCAAAGATGACAGGGTGCTTTCCAACTGGATTTCCGCCCGCTTGATGCTATTGACCGTGGCTTTGAGGTTGGCGTATTGTTGCTCTAGTTGTTTGAGCTTATTTTCCAACTCTTTACGGACTATAGGTTCTTGTTCGTTTTGTAGGCGGACGCGCGTTTTATCTATCTGCATGGGGACTTGTTTCAAATCGCGCTCGACCAATTCGTTACCCTCGAAGGCGTCTATATGTTGCGCCAATTCGTACATATGGCGTATCCAATCGTTGATGTCGGATACGGTTTGGCGCAGGTTGACGCGCATCGCGCCGTGGTGGCGTTGCACCAATTTGAGCATGTCGTGGCGGTATTTGAGGGCGTCGCGCAGGCGTTCGCGAGAGACGCGGTTGCGGATATTGGCGATGTCGTATTGGCGCTCGAAATCTTTAGAGAGGATTTCTTCCGCCACTTCGGGATTGCTTATGGTGGATAAGATGAAAGTGGCTTCTGCCACCCCGCCCAAAAGTAGCCAATACCATTGTTGCCACTGAATGGGTAGGCCATCCGGGGTGACAAATAAGAACAGGACTGCTGTAACAAAGATGGTGAGTAAACTTTGCCAGCGCGTTAGCGCATGGGTGAACAAAGTACCTAATACGCGCTGGCGTGCTTTATCGTCTGCCATAACCATATCTCTCCGCGTGTCTCGATGTTATTTACGTCGGACGAGCGCGATAAGTTGCGGGTATTGTCATTCGCCCTGTTTGCCCAACAAGCGGCGACGCCGTTCTTCCAGCTGATTTTCGATTTCGCTAGCGCCCACAGCGGCATCAATTTCGTCGGCGATGTTGCGGGTGGCCATCTCTAGGCGGGCGTCTTCGCGGTCGAGCCGCGCGCGGATTTGCTCGGTCATGCTGGAAATTTCCACATCGCCGGCAGAAGCGAGGTCATCTAAGCTTTTGATGGCTTTGGTCATGACCTTTTTACTCTCGGCCAGTTCGATAAGGGAGCGCAGATGTTCGCGTTCTTGCTTGACGGTGGTCAGGCGCGCTTCTAACTTCATGCGCATATCGAGCAAGCGCTTATATTGGATTTCTTGCTCTTGCCACTGGCTGTAGTAATCTTGGGCGAGTTCTTGCTTGGTGTTGAGTTCGGCTTGGGCGGCGGCGGCGAGGTCGTCTTTGCCCTTGAGGATGAGGGTATCAATATCGCGGTCGAGTTTTTCGGCGGCGGCGGCAAATTCTTCGTATTTCCGTTTGAGCGTTTTCACTGTTCCGCCGACGGTAGCCGCGCTATCCTCTAACGCTTCCAGGTGGCGTTCGACTTGGCGGATGTGCTCATCGAGCACCTGCACGGAGTTGGCTTCTAAGGCTCTGTCTACGAGGCCATGCAAGCTCGCGCTGATGAGTGTTTGGACTTTTTCAAAGAGTGACGCCATGATTAGCTCCCTTATCTATGGTTAAAAAAATGTCGCCATTAGTATAACATGCTTTGGCGTTTTATCGTAAAGCCCACTTTTTGGGGGGACGCGCTAAGAGACGGGTATAGCGATGCTGAAGCGGCTACCTTCCCCGACGACGCTTTCCACTGTATAGGCGCCGTGGTGCATTTGGGCCACGCCGCGCACGATGGCCAGACCGGCCCCGGCCCCTTGGTCTTCGTAGAGTTCGCGGTTGTATTGGTAGAACGTATCCCAGATTTTATCGAATTCTTCGGGGGGCAGGCCGCGGCCGTTGTCGCTGACGCTGATTTCTACCATATCCTCTTTTTTGCGGACGTGGACGGTGACGGGCGTATCTGGGGGGGAGAATTTGAAAGCGTTGTGCATCAGTTCGCGGATGGCGGCCGACAAAAATTCGCGGTCGGCGATGATTTCGTCTACATCGTCCTCTATGATGATTTCGCAGGGGCGTTCGCCCTCGGTGCTATAGAGCTGGCGGCGCACATCGCGGATGAGTTCGCCAATATCGGAGATGGGGCGTTTGCGCCAGCCGTAGGTTTTTTCGGCATCGCCGCTTTCTAGCTCCACCAGCAGGATGAAATTTTCCACTAAGCGGCGCAGGCGGTCGGCGCCGGAATTAACGCCTTTGAGGAAAGAGATAAGGTCATCTTCGGATAGGGCGCTCGGCTCGAAGTCGCGCAACATGTCGGCGTAGGCGACGACGAGGGTTAGCGGGGTGCGGAATTCGTGGTTGAGCACGGTGAGCAATTGGCGTTTGAGGGAATTGACCTTGTTATCTTGGACGCGGGCGATATTGCGATGGCGTTGTAAGCGCGAATCCACCGCGATGATGAGGTCTTCGGCGTCGAAGGGTTTCGTCAGGTAGACATCCGCGCCCAATTTGCGCCCTAGTTGTAGGTCGCGTTTTTCGCTTTTGGCCGTGAGGAAGATGAACGGGATAGACACCCAAAGGTCTTCCTTGCGGACTTCCTCTAAAAATTCGTAGCCCCCCATTTGCGGCATCATAATATCGGAGATGATGATGTCGGGCGGCGTTTCTAGCCCGCGCAGAATTTGTAGGCCTTCTAGGCCGTTGGTGGCCGTGAGGACGGCGTAATTTTCGAGTTCGAGAATTTCACGGATGCCCGATAAGAGATGGGCATCATCCTCGACAACCAAGACCGTTGTTTGAGACATCATGTCTTTTCCTGCATAAACGAATGATATATTAAAACTATGTCCTTAACTGAGTGTTCCGTCAAGCACAATTTTCACAAGGTTTGGGCGCGATGGATGGCCAACAGGTCGCTGAGGACGGCGAAACCGGTTTCGCGGCGGCCGGCTCCCGCGCCAATCAGGGTAATAGGTCCGAGCAAATCGGTTTCGATAGTCACGGCGTTGGTTGCGCCGCCGATATGGGCTAGAGGGTCGTCTAGGGGTAAGGGCGTAGCGGCGACCTGCCCCCCCGCGGGGGTGATGGCCGCGATGAGCTTATAGCGCTGGTTGTGGGCGCGCGCTTGGGCGATGTCCTCCGTCCGCAGGTGGGTGATGCCGCTGGTGTGGATGGGGAAGCTGGGGTCAGCGTTGAACAGGATATTGGCGAGGATGCGCGCTTTGCCGGCCGCATCCCAACCTTCGACGTCGCCGCGGGGGTCGGCTTCGGCGTAGCCGAGCGCTTGGGCTTGGGCTAGGGCTGTGGCGTAATCGAGTCCCTGTTCCATTTGGGTGAGGATGTAATTGGTCGTGCCGTTGAGGATGCCGCGCACGCTATGGATATGGCAACCGGCCAGCGCTTCTAGGGTCATTTGGATGGTTGGCGTGCCCGCCATGACGGTAGCTTCGTAACGGAAGGCGCGCCCTTTTTGCCGCGCTAGGTCCGCGAGTTCGCTGTAAGCCAGCGCTAGGGGGCCTTTGTTGGCGGTGATAACGTGTTTGCCGGCCGCCAACGCGGCGCGGATGATGTTGGTGGCGGGTTGTCCACTTTGTAAATCGGTGACGGATACTTCTATGAGGGCGTCTGCCGGGGCTTCTTGGGCGATGCGCTCCGCGGGCCAATCGCGCAGTAGGCGCGGCGCATCGGGATAGCGGGTTAAATCGCCTTCGGTGGCCAGTAGCGCGCCGAGGTCGAGTCCGTCGGGGTGGACGAGCGAGCCATGGCGGCCGGTGGCCACGGCGACGATGCGCGCGCGGAAGCCGTAACGCACAGCTAAGTCATCCGCTTTTGCTTGCAAAATTTGGGCGAAGCCTTGCCCCACGTTGCCAAAGCCTATCAACGCGAGCTTCATCAACTGCTCCTTTGGTGAACGATTCGCGATAGCGCCTTAAGTGTAACGCAAGCGCAGTATTTTTTCAGTCGCGCGCCTCGGTATAAATATCCGCCAACAAGTCGAAGACGAGGTCCGCATGATGCGTGGTGAGTTCCGCGCCGACGTTGGGGATGACGAGGTATTGGAAATCGGTTTCCCATTCGTCAATTTCGGTGAAAGAAACGCGGGTGGCGGTGCTCCCCGTCAAGATGGGGTCTCGGCTTCCATAGATGATGAGGTAGGGGAAGCGCGGGCGGGTGGAGGGCGGGGGATACAAAAAAGACGCGCCGCTCATGATAGCGCCGCCGAGGCGGTTAGGGCGGCTTTGGGCGAATTGGCTAACGGCGTTGGCACTGGCGCCATGGCCAAACAGGACGAACCCCTGCCGAGGCGCGGCTGGGTCTGCGCCCAATTGTTGGAGGATGCTATCGAGCGCAGTAGGCCATGCATCGTTAGGGGCGATGTGCACCACGGCCAACAAGACGCCGCTTTGATGGGCGCGCAGGGCGAACAGCGCTAAATGCGCGTCGGCAGAAGCTGTATCCGTCGTCAGGAGCGCTAGCCCCGGCCAACCTGAAGCGGGCGGGCTACCCGACGGACGGACGAGATAATAAGTGGCCCCAACGATGGCGTGCTGTTCCGATTTCCACTGCCGCAATTGCACAGCGGCGAAGAATTGGCTGAAGATGGTTTGTCCATCGTGCGGTAAGGTGGTCAAAACGGCCAATAGAACCAGACAAACGAAGGCCACCCCGCGCGAAAAGGGGATGTAGAAGCGTTTATAGGGGGGTGCGAGTTGGCGGATGAGCGCGACGCGGTAGGCGGGCTGGGCGATGAGCGCTATAGCGCGGCGCGGTTGGTCGTGCGCGGTTAGGCGGGCGGCCAAATCGAGCGCGGTAGGGTCGTGTTGCAAGGCGGGGGCTATATCCAAGGCGCGCCCCAACTCTGCCAGCGCGTCGGCCCATGCGCCATTATCTGCGTAGAGGCGCGCTTTGTGCAGGTGCTTTTCGGCTGTGCGGGCGCTATAGGGCGGGATGGAGCGGGTTGGTTTCACGGTCGGGTTGGGTATCTTCATGAGCTTTAAGCTCATTCTGGCAGAAAGGGCGCGGGTTGTCCAGTTAAGGTTAAGAGTGCGCTATACCTTACAAAAAAAAGTTAAAGAATCGTTGGTTGAGTATTATAAAGCCGTTGTAAGGCCGGCTGTTAGGCTGTCCGTTAAGGAATGTTGAGCTTGTCTTGATGTTTCGCGATTTGTAAGGGATGGTCGCATGGTTTAGTTTATGATTTGTTTACGTTTTTAAGAGCGTTATAACGCAAATTCATAAATCTTAGGGAAAACTGTAAGGTAGTACGATAGTACCCTTTTAGGCGCGGGGTCTATAGTGAGGTCATCATCACCTGCTCATTATAGACATACCAAAGGTGTCATCATGTACCAGCTCTACCAACCCGAACTCATCACCCGCGCGCCACTCGACATCACAGTCGCAGCGAAGGGATC
>JBBIRQ010000027.1:0-15133 GCA_037441665.1 Anaerolineaceae bacterium
CCGATACGCCCGCGCCCACCGATACGCTCGAACCGCCGACCGATACGCCCGAACCAACGATGGATACTAGCGCGCTATCGAGCCAAGATGAACAAGCCACGCTGGACGCGCAAGCTACGCTGGACGCACAAGCCACGCTGGACGCGCAAGCCACGCTGGACGCACAAGCTACGCTGGACGCACAAGCCACGCTGGACGCACAAGCCACGCTGGACGCGGCAGAAGCCACCGAAGAACCGACCTTAGCCGCCCAAGCGCCCACTGGCGAACCGACCGAAGAGGTCGCCGACGAACCGACGCCGAACCCAACCCTGACGCCAGTAGAAATCACCGAAGTGCCCGTAGAAGCTGAAGCGCAAACGTTGGGCCTAGACCAAAACGTGCTTTTATTGGCGGGCTTGTGTCTGGTGCTGGTGGTGCTCTTCCTCATCGTGTGGTTCGCCTTGGGACGCCGCGGGAATAACCCCGGCAACTAAAGGCGCATCGCCTGCGTAATAGAATAGGGGCGCGCACTTCGCCGCCCCTATTTTCGAGCAAAGGAGCGTCTCATGCGGAATTTCGTCATTCGTGTTGTCATCAACGCCGTTGCTATCGCCATCACCGCTACCCTACTGCCCGGCATACACGTAGCCAATAACGATATTGGCACTTTGCTTGTCGTCGGCTTCATCTTCGGTTTGGTCAACGCCTTCATCAAGCCACTGCTCATCTTCTTGACCTGCCCTTTCGTTTTGGTCACCTTCGGGTTATTCCTATTGGTGATTAACGGCTTACTCTTGCAATTGACGGCGTGGCTGGCCGGCGACCGCCTGACTGTGGACGGCATCGGCTGGGCCATCCTCGGCGGCCTCATCATGGGCATCATCGGCATGATTTTAGAAGGCGTCTTCTTGAAAGAAGACGATAAATACAAACCCAAATTCAAACGAACCGTCATCACCTATCGCCAAGACCTATAAAGGATTGGGTATGACCACCCCCGCCATCTACATTTACGACGATTTGACCGCGTGGCTACAGGGCGCGACCCAACACATCCGCCACGCCATCCAAGCGCGCATCGCCATCCGCGGGCGGTGCGCTATCTCGCTGGCGGGTGGTGGCACGCCCAAACCCATTTACGAGCAATTGGCACAAACAGATGGGATTGATTGGTCTGCGGTAGATATTTTTTTCGGCGATGAGCGGTGCGTACCCCCCGACCACGCCGATAGCAATTATAAGATGGCGACCGAAGCGCTACTGAATCGCGTCGCCATCCCCGCAGAAAACGTCTATCGCATCCGCGGGGAATGGCCCCCCACCGAAGCGGCCGACGCCTACGAAGCCGTCTTGCGCGCCTACTTCCCCCAGGGGCGCGCCCGCTTCGACCTCGTCTTGTTGGGGATGGGGCACGACGGGCATACGCTCTCCCTTTTCCCCAAAACCCCCGCCATCCACGAAACGACCCGCTGGGTGACGGCCCAACACATCGCCGACCGCGACATGTGGCGCATCACCCTCACCCCGCCCGCAGTCAACGATGCGGAAGGCCTGCTCTTTTTGGCCACGGGAGATAATAAGGCCGCCGCCCTAGAGCGCGTCCTGCGCGGCCCCTACGACCCCGATACTTACCCCGCCCAAATCATCCGCCCTAGCGGCGGCGGGCAAGTGTGGTGGTTGGTGGATAAAGCCGCCGCCAGCCAATTACCCTCCTCCGCATCCTAGCCCTTATTCCGCGCGCGCTTCCATCAAGCGCTTCAGGTTATCCCACTCTTGGCGGATTTGCCCGCCCAAAGCGCTACTCAGAAAAGGGTTATACCAAAAATACAGCCACCCCGTGCGGATATTCACGCGGTCGTGAATGTGGGTAGCGCCCCCGCCGCTAGACGTGAAGCTGATGATGCGATGAAAAGGAAAAACGTTGAACACCCCTTTTAGCTCTATCACTTTATTCATTTGGTAATCCAGCACATCCAAATTCACAGAAATATTGCGCCCCATAAACGCCCGCCGCAGGGCTATCATCGTCCCCACCCGCACCGGGTCGGCCGCCGTCAGGGTGACCGCTAAGGTGTGCGTTTGCCATTTGGGCGCGTTGTTGAAGTCGCCGACATAGCGGAACACATCGAATGACGACCGCTGGATGGTCACCTGATGTTCAAACGAAGGCATAACACTACTCCTCTATTAGCACGTATGGCAGAACCTTATTGTACCGCGCAAGGCCAACATATCGCCACGCCGCCCAATAGAATATATGTTCTCGATTTTGTGACCATAAAGGGTATACTACGTTTATCGCTTATTGGAGGAGGCAAGGTTCATGTGCCGCAATATCAAGCCGCTTTTCAACTTCGACCCGCCCGCCAGTTCCGAAGAAATCCACGCCGCCGCCGTTCAATTCGTGCGGAAAATCAGCGGCTTTCACACCCCATCCAAAGCCAACGAAGCCGCTTTCAACGCCGCTGTAGAAGCGATAGCGTTAGTAGCATCTCATCTACTGAGCCAACTAGAGACCAGCGCCCCGCCCAAAAATCGCGAGGAAGTGGCGGCTAAAGCGCGGGCGCGGGCGGCCCAACGCTTCGCTAAGTGAGGCTTAGCGCACATCCTTAGGGAACAGCTCGCGGATGGGGATTCGGAAATCGGGCAGGACATCGCCACCATCGAGCATATCTTCTATCGTCAACAAGTGCCGCTCGTTCGCCGTCAGCGTCTCCACAATCCGCCGCGTCGGGTAGATAATCCACACCATCCGCCCACCACGCGACAAATACAAGCGCGCTGTGTCGCTCATGAACTTGTCGCTCTGCCCCTCGGACTGCGCTTCTACCGCCAAATCCGGCATGTATGGCGCTGGACCGCTACTCAACAGCGGCCCACGCTCCCGCCTGACGAACGATAAATCCGGGATGAGGTCGTTATCGGGGTCGTTCGGCGCACGGTAGCGCGCTTCTATCAACGCATAGCCGATGGGGTGCTTCTGTAAAAAGCTGATGATGAAATGGGCCAACATCCCGATGATGTAAGCGTGTAGTTGTGTGGGCATCTTCTCGATGATTTCCCCATCTACCAATTCCCAACGGCGGTTGCTATCCCTCCGCTCGGCGAGAAAATCGTCAAAATCCGCCGTCGTCAGCTTCGGACGCGCGGTCATCTTATCTGCCTCCCACTTAGCGACGCCCTATCTCTCATTGTAAGGCGCAATCCACCCCCTGACAAGCGAAGAGGGGCAAAAAGGGTGATGCATCGCGGCGGCGTCCGTGTATAATTCCCGTTGACCAACATCATACCAAAAGGGAAGAAATGCTTATGAAAGTTCTGGTCACGGGTGGCGCCGGTTATATCGGTAGCCATGTGGTACACATGCTGATAGAGCGCGGCCACGAGGTCGTGGTCTATGATAATCTGGTGGCCGGGCATCGCGCCGCCGTCCATCCCAAGGCAACTTTCGTGGAGGGCGATTTATTGGATGTCGCGCAATTGGCGGCCCTTTTTGACGCCCATCATTTCGACGGCATTATGCATTTCGCCTCTCATATCCTCGTGGGCGAAAGCATGCAAAAGCCCTTCAAATACTTTCGCGATAACTACGACGCCGTCAACAATGTGCTAGAACAAGCCGCGCCGCGGGGCATCAAACGCTTCATCTTATCCTCTACGGCGGCCCTGTTCGATAACCCATCGCGCATCCCCATTGATGAAGACGTGGCGTTGCGGCCGGGGAGCGTATACGGGGAGACGAAATATTTCGCGGAGCGCCTGCTGTATTGGACAGACCAAATCTACGGCTTGAAGTACTGTTGCCTGCGCTATTTTAACGCTTGCGGCGCGCACCCCGATGGCCACATCGGCGAAGACCACCGCCCAGAATCGCATCTCATCCCCATCATCTTACAAGTCGCGTTGGGTCAGCGGGAAAAGTTGCTGATTAACGGCTCGGATTACCCCACGCCCGACGGTACTTGCATCCGCGACTACGTACACGTGATGGATTTGGCCAGCGCCCACATCCTCGCTCTAGAAGCGTTGGGCGATGGCCGTAGTCGGGTCTATAACTTGGGTAGCGGTAGCGGTTATTCGGTGCTAGAGGTGCTAGAAACGGCGCGCAAGGTCACCGGGCACCCCATCCCGGCGGAATACGCGCCGCGCCGCGCGGGCGATTTGCCGGCCCTCATCGCGGATAGCGCGCGCATCAAGCGTGAGCTAGGCTGGGAGCCGCTTTACGATGACCTACAACGCATCATCGAAACCGCTTGGCATTGGCACAAAAACCACCCGCACGGCTACCCCGATTAGCCGCGGGCGCTTTCTTCTTCCGCCAACGCCGCCAAAAATTTAGGGTTAGCCACTTGGAGCGCTTCCGTAGCGGTGGCCATGACATGGCGCAGAAGTCGCGGGTCAGCGTCGTAGTCACCGCGGCGGATGGCGGCGCATAGGGCCGCGTTGCGCTGGCCTAGCGCGGCCGCCAATGCGGCAGGTTCAATCGGCGCGGGTGTTGCCACGCCCTCCAGCTCGTTCAAACGCGCCCATTCCGCGCGACCGTGGCCATCGCCCAACTGCCATTCTCGCTCCACTATCTTCAACACATTCACCGCCACTAAAGTTTGGAAGTAGAGCTTATGGTTAGTGGCTTTGGCCAGCGGCAACACCGCTTGTTCAAGGTGGCTTCGCACGGCATCTATCAGCTCGACAGCGCTAGGTCGGTCGTACATCGGGCCCTCCACAACGGCTAAAGCGACACAAGGCATTGTAACGCAATTCCCCCGAAGCGGCGACCCGCCCGAAACCTAAAACTTTTACAGCGATTTTACGTATAAGAAGTATCTCGACGTCACACAAAGGAGCGAAACGGATGAAAAAACGTAAGAATGATTGGCTTTCGCCGCGCGCGCCTTTGCTCACCCGCCGCCGTATCGTCGGGTTGGCGCTCCTCGCTATATTGCTCGCAAGCGGCTTTCATCTCCTGCGCAATAGCTTCGGCGGTCAACCGCAAACCCTAGCGCTGAGCGCCAACGGTGGCGCGCTCTCCTTTGAGCAAGCCGCTTCAAAAGTCCTCGACCAGTACCCCAACGCTATTATCACTAAGTTGGAATTAGAAGAGGACGCCCCGGGCGAAAATGACGTGCTATTATGGGAAGTGCACATCCGCGACGCTGACGGCCAAAACAGGCATTTGTATTTAGACGCATCCACAGGGGAGACGGTCAAGCTCGAACAGCCCCGCAAAACGCCCAGTGCCTTCATCGCCCCCACCATCTCTTACCAAGAGGCCGTCAATCGCGCGCTGAGCGCTTACGGGGCATCCTTCCTCAGCGAGGTGAGCTACCACGATAGCGGCCCGCGCGCCCAAGATAGCGCCACATGGCATGTGCATCTGCAAAACGGCGCAGATAATGCCCGCGCGGTCGTCAAGGTAAATGCACATAACGGCGACATCGTGGCCATCGAGAACAAGAGCGCGCCACGCCGCCCATGAGCGCCCACGCGCTATACAAAGTCGAAGCGGGCGCCGCTATTTTGCGCCCCATACCACGCCAGCGCCAGCGCTATCACGCAGTCATCATGTTGGCCGGGCAGCGCGCCATAACGGTAACCGCCGCTCGGCAGGCGCTCCAAGGTATAGGCGGCTAATTCATCCAAGAGCACCCTATCGCGCAGGATGCCCAGCTCGCCGCGCTCCAGCGCCAGCGCCAATTGCTCAATCAGCATCGGCTTGGTGCGCGCCGTAGTGGTAAAAGCGCGTATCGGCAATCCGTCTTGCTGGAGCGCCTCAATGTTCACGCTCCCTACACTGTTCGCCTCTGCCCAGATGATATGGGGTTGCCAGTAATCGCATATCGCCTTCAGCCGCCCGCGTTGGAAAGCCCAGCCAATAGCGTTGAAGCGGTCATAAGCCACCATGCGCCGCGCGTCGGCATCGAGCACCACAATGACCGTATAATCGCCCTCGCGCCCCCAATCCACGCCGGCCACATAGCGCGCCCCAACCCGCGGGCGAGCGTCGGGCGGGGCTTTGGCGGCCGCTTCTAAACCGCGGAAAACTTGGCCGGCATCCTCGATGAACTCGGCGAGGTATTCCTCGCGCCAGACCCGCTCTGGCGTCACACGGCGGATAGACTCGAATTCCCCCCGCGGGATGAGCGGGTTATCCATAGACGTAAAATGAAAACTCGCCCATTCGGGTTCGTCAGGGTCAAGCCCTATCTTGTACAACTCCCAAAACCAATTGCGCCCAAAAGGCGTGCTGAGGAACAGCGCGCCGCCGCCCCGTTCGGCCAACATCGGGCGCACCACCTCCGGCCATACGCTCGGCTCCATAAAGGCCGCTTCGTCCAGCACCACATAATCCAGCCCCGCGCCGCGCAAATAATGCGGCTGATGCGCGCTCCGCACCGCGATAAAACCGCCCGCCGAAACGTCTAAACGCCGCTCGCTCTCGCTAATCCCGATGCCCATAACGCTCATCTGTTTGGTCATCGCCTTCAAATCGCGCCATACCTGCCCAGCCATCTGGTAAGTCGGCGCTAGCCCCCACGTTTGCTTGCCGCGGAGCGCTAGCTCTATCAGCGTCAGCTTCCCCACTTCGGTCTTGCCAAAGCGGCGGCCACACGCCACCACTTTGAAACGCGCGGGCGATGTCAGGATGATGTCTTGCCCAATATGGGTAGGGATAAATTTTGCCGTCGGGGTGTTGGTATTCAATGCGGATGACTTTCTCCGTAGGGTCGTCGGGCGATTGCTGGGCCAGCTTTAGATAGCGGTCTATCAGCGTACCCAATGCGCCCACCAACTGATGAAGCGGCGCTTTGGCCAGTTGCGCGTCGGATAACGCGCCGAGCAATTGCAGGGTCTTACGGGCGATTTCTAAACGCGCTTGGCTCATCAGGCGCGCTTCGGTCGCCTGTTGCCGCTCCGCCGCTTGGCGACGGATGCGAGCGCTATCACGCGCCCAACGGCGCAAACGGTCGGCGGGGATACCACTTCGGGCGCTGGCTTGGGCGGTATCGCCATCGCACTCATCCAGCAGGTCAAGCGCGCGCATCTTATCGGACAAACGATAACGAGACATGGCCTCTCCCCACTATCGCGCGGGCGTCTTATAGATAGCCGCAGATAGGGGACTCGCCATCACGGTTACGAACAGTCACGGCCGGGGGGGCAGTTGCCGTCTGCGCCCCTATCTGCGCTCTCATAACCCAAGCATAGCACATACGTTCTACTATTTGTTGGCCATTTGTTCGGATTTTTGTTCGGTTTTTCCCCCCCTCAGTCGCTCGCTGTCTCCGCGAGGGGCAATGCGCCCCATTTGCGTTTGCGCCTCCCCGGCAAGGCCAGCGCCAGCAAGCCCGCCAGCACCACCGCGATAGCTACCAACTGAAACGTCGTCCCCAGACCGATACTATCCGATACCCGCCCAATGATGAGGCTACCCAGCGCCCCCGTGCCGAAGATAAGCCCCAAAATCGCCCCAGAGGCCAAGCCCTTGCTCGTCGGGATAAGCTCCTGCGCCATCACCACAATCAAGCTATGCGAACCGCCGGAAAAACCGCCCGCCGCAACGGCTAGCGCAATCGCCGCGATGCCATCGGCAGAAGGCAACAGGAAGAAGGCCGGCGCCGATAAGACCATGCTCCACATCATCACTTGTCGCCTATCGTAGCGGTCTGCCAAACTGCCGAAGAAGACCCCCGCTATCCCCGCCGCTATCCAGAAGGTGCTTGTCACGATGCCGTATTGGCCCGCGCTCCAGCCTTTTTGTTGGAACAGCACCGGCAAAAAGTCGGCAGAACCGGGCTGAGCTAGCCCCCGCAACATCACCATGACGACCAGCACCGCAAAGGCCGCCCATGGCAAATCCGCCAGCGCCAAAGGCTTACTCGGCGCGTTTGCCGCCGCCCGTTGCGCCCGCCGTTGCCCCGCGGGGGGGATGCTCACCAACATCAACAAGATAGACGGGATGCTCAGCGCCGCCAAAAACGCCAATGGCGCGACCGTCGGGGGGCCGCCGTTGTTGGCCGCATCCAGCAACAGACCCGCCAACGCTGGCCCCAGCCCCAAACCCAACTGCCCCGCCAAAAAGAAGTATGACATGTGCGTTGCTACCCGTGTCGGGTCGCTTTCCGCCGCATGGAGCGACCCCACCGGATGAATCATGCCGCTACCTAGCGACATCGCTATCATCGGTAGGGCCATCAGGGCGTATTGCCCCGTGCTTTGGGCGGCCAGCGCCGCCAACAAAAATAGCGCCACCAGCCACGCTTGCCCCAATCCCGCCAAATAGCGCCCGCCCGTCCTATCGGCCCAATAGCCAAAGAATGGCTGGGTCAGCGCGCCGAGCATCGCCCCCATGCTGGCCACCAGCCCAATTTCGGCGTTGCTCATCGGCAACAGACCCGCCGCCAAAAACGCCAATAACACCGACCGCGACGACATGAACGTATCGTTGACGAAGTGGCCAAGGCTGACGGCCCAAAAAATGCGGCTACGCGGGATGAACATCATCTTTTCCTTACGCGATAACAATCAAGTTAAAAATAACATTTTAGTACTAATCAGAAATAGAAGTCTTGTAGTTTGTTGCCACCTTTCTGAATTTTACAGAGAAAGTTATTATGTTTACAGCTAAAATAACGGGGCTATTTCATCAAAAGCTAAATTGTAAAATGAAAAAAATCATAAAATCCCCGCTTCGTTATCCCGGTGGTAAATCGCGCGCCATTCCGCAGATTCTCCCTCTCATTCCAGCTAACATAACAGAATTCCGAGAGCCATTCGTTGGTGGGGGGTCCGTGTTTTTGGCAATGAAAAGTGTTTTCGCTGAGCACATTCAAAGTTATTGGATTAATGATGTCAATAAAGACTTGTACTGTTTTTGGCGTTATGCCCGTGACGCTAATGAAGATTTAGTCCGTTGCATTGGGGAATACAAAAATCAATATGATGATGGACGAAAACTTCATCGTTATTGGCTGGATGAGACCAATATTCTTAGCGATTTTGATAGAGCTGTTCGCTTTTTCATCATGAATCGTATCACTTTTTCGGGGACTGTAGATTCTGGCGGTTACTCTCAAGGGGCTTTCAAAGGGCGTTTTACCGATTCGTCCATTCAACGCTTGAGAGACATCTATCACATGATGCGAGGCGTCAAAATAACGAATCTGGATTATGCAGAACTTCTAAAAGGTGAGGGTGGGTTTATTTTCCTAGACCCTCCCTACTATAGCGCTACTCATTCAAAATTATATGGTAAAAAAGGCGACTTACATACTCATTTTGACCATGAACGTTTTGCACAAGCGATGAAATTGTGTCGCCATAGTTGGTTGATCACGTATGATGATTCATCGTATATCCGAGAATTATTTAACTGGGCAACGATCATTGAATGGACTTTGCAATATGGGATGAATAACTACAAACAAAACAAAGCATCTAGCGGCAAAGAACTATTTATACTCAATTATACGCCTCCAATAAATCTTTAAGCTTTCGTTGTAACCTTTCGGGAACGGCTAACCTTAAAAATACCCCTGCATCAAGCGGATGAACCACGTCGGCACTTGGGGGTCGTGGGCGCCATCGTATATCGGCGCATAGGGCTTGATGTCCAATATCGGCGTGCCATCTATGGCGTCGAGTCCGCGCACGCGCAGGGTGGGCGGCGCGACTTCCACAATCTTCACCGCCGAGATGCCAATAGGGTTGGGGCGGTGGCGGGCGCGCTGGGCAAAAACCCCTAACAGCGGCATATCGGCCCGTTCCCGCGGGCGGCGCACCAAATGTTGCGATGGCTCGTACACGGCCTCGTGCATCAAAAAGAGCACCACCACATGCGACCAATCTTCAATCCCTTGTAGACCCGCCACGTAGGGCGGCGATAACACAATGTCCGATACCACATCCCCCCACGCTTCGTCTACAGCCGACCTAACCGCGTTGTGCACTCTGCCTATAGGCTCTAGTGTGATGCTCATGAGGACTCCTTAGGGCGAATTTCCGACGGATAGCGCGGCAAATCGAAGCGATCGCGGGTGCGGACGTAACCGGCGCCGGTGGTGCGCCCGATGGCCGTATAGACCGTCTGGTCTATATAATGCCCCTCGCGGTAGACCGTCTCGTCAAAATGCATATGAACCACCGTGCCAATGATGATATGCCCGCCGCCCGGCTGGTCGTTGATGGTGACGATTTGCTGAAGACGGCATTCAAAGTGGATGGGGCTTTCTGCCACCCGCGGCGGACGCACCGCCACCGCAGGCGCGGCCATCACCCCGGCCCGCTCGAATTCGTTCACTTCTGGCGGGACTTCCGTAGCAGAAATATTCATCGCCTCTGCCAAAGGCTCGGTCACAAAGTTGATGACGAATTCCCCGATAGCGCGGATGTTGTGGTAAGTATCTTTTTGCCCGCCATCGCTATTGCGGACGCTCGTACAAAAAAGCACCGTCGGCGGGTTGGAACAGACCGCGTTGAAGAAGCTAAACGGCGCAAGATTGGGTTGGCCAGCGGGGTTAATCGTGCTGACCCACGCAATCGGCCGCGGGATGACGCTGGCCGTCAATAACTTATAGAGGTCGCGGTGGCTTAAGTCGGCAGTATTTAGCTCCATGGGCATCCTCATCTACTACGAATATGCCTTTATACTTTACCAAAGTCCGCCGCAATCGCCACGGTATTCTTGCGCTCTGGGCGCTAGCGCCCGCTTTCCCGCTGGTATCGGGCGAAGCCTTCAGCCGCGCTCATGCGGATATAAGCGCTTGAGGGCGCTATCAGCCGCTTCTATCACGCGCTCGTCAGGGTCGCGCAGGGCGATTTCAAGGTAGGGTCTGGCCGCCTCGCCGATAAGCCCTAACCCTTCGGCCGCGCCACGCCGCGCGTTGGGGCTAGGGTCATGGGTCAAACAGTGCGCCAAGGCGTCTATCCCGCGCTCGTCCCCCAATTCGCCCAAGGCGCGCGCCGCATTATAGCGCACCCATTCGTGCGGGTCGCCCATCGCGGCCAATAGCGATTCCAGCGCTTGCGGTTGGCGCAACATGCCCAAGGCGCGCACAACGGGAATTCGCACCCATTCATCGTCATCATCCAAAGCCAATAGCAAGGGTTGCAAGGCGCGCGCATCCCCAATCTGCCCCAAGGCGGTGGCCACCGCGCTACGCACCGTGCCGTCGGGGTCGTGCAAGGCGCTGATGAGCGCGATGACGGCGCGGGCATCGCCCAACCACCCCAAAGCCAAGGCGGCGTTGCGGCGGGTGCTGGCGTCTTTATCTTTTAGCGCCGCGCACAGGGGTTGCACCGCCCGCACATCGCCGATTTCACCCAAGGCCTTCGCCGCCCAATCTTGTACGTTGCCGTCGCCATCGCGCAGGGCCACCAACAGCGGCTCGACCGCCCGCGTATCGCCGATTTCGCCCAAGGCCCACGCCGCCAAAAAGCGCACCTGCTCAGAACCCTCGCGGAGCGCAACCATCAACGGCTCGACGGCCGCCGCGCCCAGCTCAATTAAGTGGATGGCGGCCGCCTCGTGAATATCGTGTTGCTCGTGCGCCAACTGGCCGATCCATTGGGCGATACGTTGTGGGGTAGTATCCATGCTTGAACCCGCTTTCATGTTTTATCTTTACCTATGCTTACAGTGTAAAGGCACATCGCCCCCTGATTCGCTTAAGATATAGGCGTAGAAGGCGATTATCGCTACAATCAGGCTGTCTATCGCATAAGGGGAAGAATCCAATGCAACTCAACACCTTTTCTATTGTGGCCTATTCTGCCGAAGAAGGCGCGTGGGGGGTCGCCGTGGCCAGTAAATTCCTCGCGGCCGGCGCGCTAGTCAGTTGGGCGCGGGCGGGGGTGGGGGCCATCGCCACCCAATCCTATGCCAAGGTGAGCTTCGGTCCGGATGGCTTGGCCCTGCTGGCGCAAGGCAAAAGCGCCGCCGAAACGCTCAAAACCTTACTCCAAGGCGATACCAACCCCCAACAACGCCAAGTGGGCATCGTGGACGCGCAAGGCGGCGCCGCGGCCCATACCGGCTCCGCTTGCCACCCGTGGGCCGGCCACAAAGTGGGCGAAGCCTTCGCTTGTCAGGGCAACTTGCTGGCCGGCGCTAGCGTGGTAGACGCCATGGCCCAAACCTACCGCACCAGCAAAGGCGAACTGGCCGACCGCCTCTTGGCCGCCCTGCAAGCTGGCGACGGCGCGGGCGGGGATAAACGCGGCAAACAATCCGCGGCCCTACTCGTCGTGCGCGCCGGGGGCGGCTACGGCGGCGATAACGACCGCTACCTCGATTTGCGCGTAGATGACGACGAAGAACCCATCAAAAAATTGGCCACCCTCGTCAGCGCCCATCACCTCTTCTTCGGCGCGCCACGCCCCGAAGATGCCGTGCCCATCACCGAAGACATCGCCCGTGAATTGCAAAGCATGATGTTAGCCCTCGGCTATTGGGGCGGCGAAATTAACGGGCGCTGGGACGAAATGTCCAAGCAAGCCTTTTGGGCTTTCGTCGGCAACGAAAATCTAGAAGAACGCTGGAACTTAGAAGGCGATACCCATAAGATAGACCGTGTCGCGCTCAATTATTTGCGGAAACGCTTTGGCTCCAAAATCTGAACCGCTCTGGGCGCTGGTGGCGGTGCTCCTGCTGGCGACTTTAGCCTTCGTGCCGCGGCTGGTCGGGCAGGGGCGCTTCCATCCGGACGAAGCGCTCTATATGACTTTCGCCCGCGATGCGGCCGTCGGCGGCAATTGGTTATTGGCGGGCGAATTGGATAAACCGCCGCTCACTATCTACGTCAACGCCCTTTCGCTCAGCGCTTGGGGCGTCCACACCCTGCCCGACGGCGTCCTAGACCTCAACCCCTACCGTGGAGAATTCGCCGGCCGACTGCCCAACGTCTGGGCCGCCCTCTTGCTGGTGGCGCTGGTCATGCGCTTGGCCCGCGATATGGGCGGGACGCATCGCGCCGCCTTCTTGGCTGGCGTCCTCAGCGCCCTATCCCCCTATATCATCGCTTTCAGCGCGACGGCCTTCACCGATATGCAAATGACCCTTTGGGGCACGGCCGCGCTGTGGGGCGCGCATCGCCGCCGCCCCGCATGGAGCGGCCTAGCGCTGGCGCTGGCCATCGCCAGCAAACCCCAAGGCCTCTTTTACGCCCCCTTGACCGTCGCCCTGCTGTGGGCGCGGGGCGCTTGGGGGTGGCGGGACCTCACCCGTTGGGCCGCCCCCCTCATCGGCGGGGCGCTCCTGTTGGCGCTCTGGCAGACCGCCCGCGGCGGCGTGGATGTCTGGACCTTAGCCCGCGCCCACTACATCACGCCCGGCTTAGCTACCCCCGCAGAAGCGCAAGAGCGGCTGGCCGCGTGGTTGGGATATTTGGAATTCCTGATGGCCAATGCCCCCGCCACTGCCCTACTCATCGCGCTCACCCCCCTATTGTGGCGCAGGGCGGCGCGCCATAGCGCTAACATATCCGCTAGGATGATTACCTTATGGATGTTAGCTTATACCCTGTTTCATATCGGCGTCACCGTCAACATCTACGACCGTTACCTACTCCCTCTAGCCCCCCTTTTGGCCCTCGTCGGCGCTTTGGCGATGACGCCACTGATACGGGACGCCCGCGCGCGCTCCGCGCTGGCCCTGTGGCTCATCATCAGTGTTGGCCCGATTGGCGTCGGCGGCGACCGCGGCCAACACGACGGCATAGACCAGCTCGCCGCCCATCTCAACGCCAAGCCGGTAGCTACGGTAGTTTACGATACATGGTTGGGCTGGGAATTGGGCTATTACATGGGCCAATGGCACGATAAACGCCGCGTCCACTACCCGACGCCTGTGGCCCTGCGGGCGGGCGCTTTGGCGCTAGCGGAACAGGGGCCGCGCTACTGGGTCGCCCCCCGCACCATAGATGCCGAGCCGTGGCTAGCCCCCCTGCGCGCGGAGGGCTTTGGCGTCCGCCTAGAATGGATGAATGCGCGCTTCGTGGTCTATCGCCTGCAACCACCCTCATTCAACGCGCGTCGTGGCTTGGGGCTGTAAATCGGTATTAGCCGACCAATTCCCCGCCAAATCCACCGCCCACGCCGCAAAAGCATAGCTACGCCCCGCTTCCCCGGTGTATTCGGCAGATGTGCGCGTGGTCTCTAACCATGGCGACCAATCCCCGCCGTCCACCTGCACCCAGATGAGATAGCGCGCGATGCCGCTATTGTCCTCGCCGCGCCAACGCACGGTAAAGGTGCTAGGGCTGAGCGCGGGCAACGCTTCTACTTGGGCTAAAGGCGGGGTGGTATCGGCGCTGGGGTCTACGGTCGGGCGGGACGGCGGCGGGATGACCGGCCCCGGCGTGCGGGCTAAAGTGCCGCTCGCGCCTTGGATGCCGAGGTCTGGCAATAGCGCGGGCGGCGCTTCGCTTTCCACCAAGATGAACGGCGCGCCCCCTATCGCCGTCACGTCGCCCGCGTTCAAATTGGGGTAATTATCGGGCACGGCCGGCGGCAACCGCAAACCATAGGCCCCATCCGCCCCCGGCAAAATATCGTAGCTTTCCCCCAACGTATACAGGCGCGCTTTATCGGCCGTGGATGGCAACGATAACGTGTACTCCTCAAGGGTTTTATTCCACATCACCACCAACCGCTCCCCCGTCTGCGGGCGGCGAAAACGGATGACGACCGCGCTATTATCCACCGTCTCGCGCCCATCCGCTACGAATGGCTCGCGCCCGAAATGCTCCGCCAGCAGGCGATAGGCCGCCGCCACGGGCCGCGGCGTATTGGGCAAGGGATGCTGGCTAAAACAAACGGAGGTCGGCGGATTGCGATAAATGCCGAAGGCATCGCCGAAGCAATTGCCCCCCCCAACGCATAACTCGCCATTGTGCGGCGGAAAGTTGGTGCCGGCCGGCTGGTTGCCGCAATCGTCGTACAGCTGGTGAAAAAAGACCTTGTCCACCCCCTCCGACCACGCATAAGCCGCGCTCTGGATGAAATACCACGCTTGTTGTTCGGCTGTGGCCAGCCGCACCCTCTGCGACGGGTCTTGCGCCCACACCGGCCCGGGGTAATCATCCCATACCGATACCCCCGTCTCGTTCAACCAGATGGGCTTTACGGCCGTTTCAAAAGCGCGGTAGGTCTGGCG
>JBBIRQ010000028.1:0-15019 GCA_037441665.1 Anaerolineaceae bacterium
GTCGCTATCGTAGTCGCCGCACTGCTCGGACCGGGCATCGGCAACATGTATAGCAACATCATCAGCAGTATTGACTTTGCGACCAACTAGCGCAGTGCCACCCAGAATCCCCACACAGGGGATTTTTGTTATCTAACGCGGTTTCTAACCCCACGAGAACCCGACGTATCTACGACCTTGCCTTGAACTCTTGACAATTCTGTTTTAGAACTATACCGCAAATCGCATCCATCCCAATAGACTGGTTATCGTAAAACCAGCCCTAGGAGTAAAGATATGACAAGAGCCAATTATGGGCAATTAGGACGCCGTCGCGGTGGCGGCTGGCAATGGACGTTATTAGGCGCTGTTTTGGCCTCCTTATGTTGGGTGCTGGCTATCTTCGCTTTGGTGGCCGCCGGCATCTTCCAGCTCGACGGCGAGGAGGTGGCCGCGGCCAGTACGCCGCTGGTCATCACCTCCGACCCCGTGATACAAACGCAAATCGTCACCGAGGTGGTCGTGGTCACGGCGACGCCCGAACCGCCCACCCCCACCCCAGACCAACCGCTCATCGCGGCCTCGCCCACGCCGACCACCGAGCTAGCCGCCACCGTCCCCGCCACGACGAGCGGCGCGCTCGGCGCGCCAACCACCAGCGGCGGCGCGCCCGCGGTGCAAGTGCCCGATTTCCTCGCCAGCATCGCTAGCCCCATGGTCACCATACCGGCCGGCACTTTCACCATGGGCACAACCCCTAACGAGGTCGCCCAAGCGGTCACCCAATGCCTCAACCGCGATGTCGGGCAGTGCCAAGCCGCCTATGGCGAAGATTCCTACCCCGCCCACCAAGTGACGCTAGACGCTTATCAAATCGAAACTACCGAAGTCACCCTATCCCAATACGTGGCCTTCCTCAACTATTTAGGGCCCAACAGCCACATCAACGGGTGCGATGGCTTCCCCTGCGCGGCCATCGTCAACGATGACCAACGCTCTAGCATCACCTTCGACGCCGCCAATTACGACATCCCCGATGTCGCCGCCAACTATCCGATGTACTTGGTCACATGGTACGGCGCGAAAAAATACTGCGAAACCTTAGGCCGCCGCCTGCCCACCGAAGCCGAATGGGAACGCGCCGCCCGTGGCGAAGACGGCCGCATCTACCCATGGGGCAACGAATGGAGCACCGCGCTAGCCAAGACTAGCCGCCCCGTCGGCGAAGCCCAAAGTTCTGTCCCGGTGGGCAGTTACCCGCTCGGCCGTAGCCCCTATGGCTTATTAGATATGGCCGGCAACGTCGCCGAATGGGTGAACGATTGGTACGGCGCGACCTATTATTCTGAACAAGCCGCTAACCCCGCCCTCTCCACCAACCCCACCGGCCCCATCAGCGGCACAGAAAAAGTCGTGCGCGGCGGCTCTTGGCCCGATGTCCCCTTCTTCTCGCGCAGTGTGCATCGCCAATCGTGGCCGCCCACCGAACCCACGCCGTGGATAGGCTTTCGGTGCGCCGCCTCCGCCCAAACCACCAACACCAGCTCCGGCGCGGCCAACAACCCCGCTAGCGCTTTGCTGACGCCGCAAACCAGCCTCGACACCGCGCCCACGCTACCCGCCCCGCCCGAAGCCGGCGACGGCGGTTGAATCGGCGCGCGCGCTTAAAAACCATCGGCGAAATGAATAACGCCCCTCTTCGTGAGGGGCGTTCGTTCTGCTTTGACCACATCAGCGCCGCTTATTCCGCGCGAGGCAAGCGCTTGCGACTGCTGGGGAACAACACATACAGGAATTTATAATAGGGGATGTCTTCGCGCCACTTTTGCGATTCCGACATGGCGATGAATTCATCTACCAATGCCGAAAATCGCTGATATAAATCCCGCGCTTGCTCCTCCGTCAGGTGTAAACGGATGGCGGAAATCACCGCGTTATGATGATCCAGCGCATCTTCCGCCACATCTATGACGCCGTCGTGCAGGCTCTGCAACAAATCCGCTTTGGTATCGCTGAATAGCGAATCCATCGCCAATTCCACCGATTCATCACTATCACCGCTAGAAGGCGATAGCAAGTTATTATCTACCCGCACGCTCTTGGCCGCCAGCTGGTATTGCTTTTCGATGATACCAGAGACGATGCGCGTATCCACCACCACAATTAACCCGTGCTTTTCCAACAGGTTGATATGATAGTAAAGCTTGGTGGGCGGGATGTCTAGTTCTGCGGCCACTTGCTTCACTGTGCAGGGGGAGGACATTAGCTCCATAATCCGCAACCGTAATGGGTCCGCCACTACCTTCAGTTGCTCTAGATTGGTGATGACCAATTCTTCAGCTTGCTCAAAAGGTCTTCGCGCTTCGGGGGATATAGGCTGGGTGATTTTCTCGGTCTTCATGCTCATTTATGCGCTCTAGCGACTATTTGAAATAATTTAAATGCTCAAGACTAAGTGTAACCCATTCAGCGGCGCTTGTCGAGTGCCAAAAACCCCACTTACCGCCCCTCGCCGAACGCTCATAAAAGCGCCTTATCCTCCCGATAGCTCCCGCGATAAGCGAGGTCGCCATCTAATCGGATTTCGAGCTGATAAGGGCCAAAACCAGCGGGCAATTCCAAGCGATAATCGCCCTTCGCCATGAACTCGCGCTGTTCCACCATCACCACCTGCCCCGATTCCCCCGTGATGCGCGCCGTCAGGATGAAAGGGCCGCAATCCGCCGGAGCGGCGCACGGGTTAAAGCGAATCAGCGCCGTTGACCCCACATAATCTACCGTCTCCACATATACCCATTTGCGGTTGAATAGCTGATAATCGGCGCGATGCGTCACTTTATCGCGCCAGCGCCGCCACACCTCCGACGGCAATAACGCGCGCAAGGTATCGTATTCGGCCGCGGAACGCAACCAAATGCGTTGTAACGCCTCCAAGCCCAGCCTATCGGGCACGAGCACTTGCGCTTCGCGGCAACGCATGATTTCCTCGCGCTCGTCCGGCATAAACCACGAATCATGATAGATCTGCTCGAAGGGCAATTCGGCGAAGTGCGACGGCGTCTTATAGGTCTTGCCCGTTTTGGAGGGGTCGCCATCGCTAAAGCAGGATTGCGGATGGCAGATGAGCGCGTCCATATCGAAGAGTAAATACGCAGGTATGGGCCGGTACTCGCCCTCCTGCGGGGCGGGGCGGAATCCTTCGGTGCGGTACAAGTCGGGCGTGCGCGGACGGAAATAAAAGCGAACGTATTTATCCCAGCGCGTCGCCACCCGCCCGCCGCGGCCCGATGGCGCGAGCAATTCATCAGCGGTCAATACCGCGGCGACGCTGTGTATATCGGTCAAATGAAACAAAAAATAGGGCCACCAGTAGCGCGCCCCTAGCCAATCTTCCGCGCGCAATTGGGCGATATGCCTGCGGAAAGCCGCCGCGTTGCGCTTCTCGTCGGTGTAGGTGCGCCCGGCCGTCGTGCGGCGCTTGGGTTGGAAAGGGCCGCCATCGGCGTGTTCGGTCCCTCGCCAGCGCGGAAAGGCGAACGCGCCCCCAGAATTGATGTCGCTCAACAAATCGCGGAATAGCGCATCGTAACGCGCCAAATCCGTGAAATCAATATAATTGAGATGTTCCAGATGCAAGGGGCGTTCGGCGTCGGCATGCAACAACAACGGGATGATGCGCTTTCCCTTCCGCACGGCCCGCAACTGCTCCGCGCGGCACCACGCCGATTGATAAGAAGCGCGGCTCATCAGCGCTAGCAATATCTGGCACTTTTCGATGCCTTGTTCGATAGTCTCCGACCAATTGGCGCCGCCCCCAATCTGCGACAAATCCAGCCAGACATCATACCCCACCGCCCGCAAATCATCGCGCAGGCGGATAGCCAGCTCGCGGGCATCTTCTCGCCCATAAGAGATGAAGATATTATTCATGTGTCATCACCCAATGCGCTAACTCTCGCCAATGGCGGATGTCCCAAAAGCGTCGCGCCGCCCCCGATGTGGACGGCAAGACGAATACCGCTATCCCTGCATAGGGCGCTTGCCGGCCATAAGCCGCCACCGCCCGCCCCAAAGCCCCTACCGCCGCCCGCTTGCCATTAAAAGCGACCGCCAACGGGCGCGCCGCCACCAACCGCGCCCATAGACCGGCCGCGTCAAAGGCGGCCGCGGGCAAATCGGCATCCGCGCCGTATGCCGTCTTGACAATATCGGTCAAGCCGATGCCATAACGCGCCACGGTCAGGTACTCAGCGGGCTGGAGTTGGTATGGCGTCAGGCCGATGCGATGCAAAGTCTCCCAAAAGCGATTCCCCGGCCCTGCGTAGTAAGCCCCCACGCGGGCGGAAGCGCGCCCCGCCGCCGTGCCGCAAAACACCACTTTAAGATGAGGGGGCAAGACATCCGGCAAAATCGCCATTACACCTCACCTATTCGGATGACGGGGGCGGCCTCGCGCGTGGACGGCGGCACATAATGCAGACCCATCACCCGATCCTGCCCCACGCTCGACAAATAGACCGCGCGGATTTCTTCTAGATGCGTCAATAACCCAAAGATATAGGGCGCGTATTGGTCTAAACCCGACGGCAAGTTCTGCGGCAACACATAACCCGCCCGTTGGATATAATCCCATAACTCTATTAGCGTCGTCTCCGCGATGAAGATCGGCTGTGGGCTAGCCCCGCGGATGATGAGATTACGGCGGCGATTGCGCTTGCGGGTATCGGCGAAAATGCGAAAAGGCGTCCCCTCCGCGTCCAATGCGTGGTGGACGCGGTCTTCGCCCATCAACCGCGACAAATCGCGCCAAAATATATCAAAACTGCGCGCGACCGGCCGCCCATCCAGCCAACTACGGATAGCCCGCACATGGCGGCGCTCCGACGCTTGCGGCGCGTCTGGCGGCGGGTCAGGGTGGATATAAACCGATATAGGCAGAGGGTTCAAATACGATTCCATCAGCGGGCGTACTGCCACATCGCCATCTAATTCGCCTGCGCCCAATAACGGGAACGAGACGCTCGTTATCCCTTCCTCCCCATAGCATTCCACAAACTTACGCAACCCCGCTTCCAAATAGTCCAGTTGCGCTTTGGCCCGCCAATGCTTCTTCACGGGGAGGTTCACTATCCACTTATGCGGGGTACGATACAAAAAGATCTGGCCAATCTCCAGCTTATCCTGTTGGCATAGGCTTTGGTAATGGGCGAACATATCGGGATAAAAACGCTTGAATTCCTGCCCAAGCCCTTGTCCCATGATGCCCGCCGTGTTCACCGGGTTCACCAGCGCCCGCGCCGGACTCAGGAACAAATCGCCGTAGATGTAAGTAATCATCGCTGTGCCTTCGTTATCTCGGTTGCTTCCAGCATAGCAGAAAAGCGAACTTCTCCATAATAGAACAAATATTCTATTAACTCAAGCCATGAAATAGAAAAACGGGCAAATTGCAACTTGCCCGTTTTGCCGTGCCGCAAATCGTCTTCTTCACCTCATACATCGGTTAGCGTGATGTTCAGGTCCGGCAATAGCGTAAAGCTCGCTAGCACATCCTGCACCACCGCATAAGGCGTATTGGCGAGGTCGCTGCTGAGGTCATAATCGCCGGGCACGCGCACATTAGCCACATGCACCTTATCATCCGCGCTATTGAGCAGGACGCTCAGGCCGCTTTGCAGGTCGCCATCTACATTGGTGAATTGGTAGGCCACGCGCCAACCGCCCGCGCCCTCTTCGATAGGCGCTACCGAAAGGAT
The DNA here is from genome assembly GCA_037441665.1 of Anaerolineaceae bacterium. Lineage (GTDB taxonomy): Bacteria > Chloroflexota > Anaerolineae > Aggregatilineales > Phototrophicaceae > JBBIRQ01. The sequence goes on from JBBIRQ010000028.1 coordinate 5,736, forward strand.
GGTCGCGTTGGGGCGCGATACCTGCACCCATGCGCGCGCGGCCGCCTCGTCAGCGATAGGGCCGACGACCGTTTCCACGCGCAAAACCACGCCATCCCCGCTGATGCTCGCCGGCCGGCCGGGGGCCGCATCTTCGAGCGTCCACGTCTGCGGATAGCGTATCAAGTGGCGGTCTACTGTATCAAAGTAACCCGTCCAGTCGAAAGGCTGGTCGGCCAGTTGCTTATTCGGCTGGAGCGTAGACGGCAAGGTATCTACCAAATATTTCAGCATCTCCGCGCCATTTTCCAGCGTCAACACCCGCACAAAATAAATCCAATCGCCATCCGTCCATGACCGCTGGCGGACGATATAATTACGCCCGCCTTGGCGCACGTTGAAATCAATGAGCAGTTGGTCGCCTTCGGTGCGGCGGGCGGTCTCTTCCCAAGATGCATATTCCCGCCAACTGGGCCCTAGCCATTCCGCGTTAAAAAACGCGCTCACCTCCTCCACCGTCGCCACGGGTTCGGTCGGGCGGATGACGCTAGCCACCACCACGCTGAACACGCTGGAATTAATCATATTCACGACTGCTTCATTGGCGTTTTTCACGGTGGTAGTGGTCTGCCAACCGCTGGGCACACCCACCGAGAACAAGCCCGATGGGTGTAAATAACGGGTCTCAAAGGTGATAGTGCTCAAGTCGGTGATGGGCGGCGGCAAGGTGGGTTCAGGCATCGCCGTCGGCTGGATAACTTGGGGCGTTGTAGAAAAGAGGGGTATGAGCGTGCTACCGAACATGGCGACAACCATCACCACGCCAATTAACACGCTCAATCGTTTATTCATGTCGCTCATGCGCTATGCTCCAATGCAGTAAGCCCTAAAAACGGGCGTATCATACCGCAAAAGCGCGCGCCTGTTAAGTGACAGCCCTAGCGTCGCGTCAACTGCGCCACAAAGAGCAACAAAACCGCGCCGATAATCGCCGTCACCAAATCGGCCACCGAAAAACGGAACTCCGGCAAACCCGTAATTTGGATATTGAGCAGATTGAACAGCAGGCCGCCGATGACCGCCCCCACGAGGCCCACAAGGATATTGCCAAAAGCGCCAAACCCGCGACGGCGGAATAATTGCCCGGCGATATAACCCGCCAAAGCCCCGGTGATGAGCCACACGACCAATTGCCCAAAATCAATTTGCATCGTTACGCTCCTTTTTTTGATGCGATAGCCGCAATCAAGCATACTCGCTCTTGCGCCCAAACGCCAATGGGAGCATGGTCACTTGTTGGCATCCCCAAACCCCCACTCGCTATAATCTCCCCCGTATCATAATAGAAAAGGTGACCAAACGATGTTGACATACAAACCCCTAGAGCCTATCACGCTCGACCTCAGCGACTACACCCCCACCGATGACCTCGCCTATGCCCAGACCCTGCCCGCCCGTTGGTACACCGACCCGCGCTTTTTAGAGCTAGAAAAGCGCAAAATCTTCTGGAAAACGTGGCAACCGGTGGGGCGCGCGGAACTCGTGGCCCGCGTCGGCGATTTTTTCGCTTGCGACATCGTCGGCGAGCCGCTGGCCGTCACGCGCGGCAAAGATGAGCGCTTGCGCGCCTTCTACAACGTCTGCCGCCATCGCGGGGCCCAAGTGGCCATCGGCAAAGGCAATCGCAAAAGCCTACAATGCGGCTATCACGGCTGGACCTATGGGCTGGATGGGCGACTATTGGCCGCCCCGGAATTCGATGGTGTGCAAAACTGGCGCAAAGACGATGTCTGCTTGCCGCAGGTGCGCGTCGAAGAATGGGGACCTTTCATCTTCGTCAACCTCGACGACGACGCCCCCTCTTTTCAAGAGGTCTACGGCGATATGATAGCCGAAATCGCCCGCAAAGGCTTTGAAATCCAACCGATGCGGATGGTCGAACGGCGCGACTACTACATCAACTGCAATTGGAAAGTCTACATAGATAACTATCTCGAAGGCTACCACGTGCCTATTGCCCATCCCGGCCTCTTCCGCGAACTGGACTATGACCAATATCGGGTAGATACCTACCGCTATCACTCCGCCCAATACGCGCCCATACGCCCCGCCGACGCCGCCGACCTCCCCGGCCGCGACCGCCGCTACATCCGCACCGAAGCCGAAGCCCAAGCCCTTTACTTTTGGATGTTCCCCAACGTCATGCTCAACATCTACCCCGACAATCTACAGCTCAATATCATCTTGCCCCTTGGGCACGATAAAACCCTGACCATCTTTGAATGGTATTTCGTCGAACCGGGGACGGGCGCGGGCTGGGAGAGCATGCAACAGGGCATCGCCTTCAGCGACCAAATCCAGCAGGAGGACATCGCCCTGTGCGAGATGGTGCAACAAGGCTTACAATCGCGCTCATATCATCAGGGGCGCTTTTCGGTCCTGCGGGAAAATGGCGTGCATCACTTCCAACGCTTGGTACACGAATTCTTAACGCGCCCCGATTAGTCGGGTATTGTGCTATCTACGTGGCGTAAAAAGGACACAGCATCTTCTAAGGTGGAAAAAAAACGATAGCGCGCGCCGTACATTTGGGTGACTACCGAATCGAAATAGCGGATAGAATGGTTCGGCTCGGCCACATCTACAATCCAGCCCAGTTTCGGATGCTGGTATAATAGAGCGCGCTTAGGATGCTGATTCACTTCTACCAAGCGCGCCAACCGCGTCAGTTGGAAGTTCGTCGCTAGCCGAAAGTCCTGCACGATATGGACGAGCGCCCCTTGGCCCTCATCCATCATCTTGACTATCGGCTTCGCGCTCACTATCGCTTCAAGATCATCTTCGACAAAGTCAGATGGATAGGTGACGAGTAAGATATATTTTTCGACATACCACGCAATCGTTGGGAAGTGGGCCATCTGTAAAGATTAAAAAATCCTTTTGGGCGTTATTTTAAGAGCAGATGACCTGTTCATACAAGTTAAACGAATGATTCTTTTGTGACTTACCGGCCACATCATGTAAGCTATAGCGCAAACAAGAAAAGAGAAAGCACGCCATGGACATCTTAGAAACCCATATCCAGCCCAATGACCCCCACTACCAAGCCAACCAAGCCCACAACCGCGCCTTAGCGGCCGAACTGCGCGAACGGCTGGCGCTCGTGCGGCAGGGGGGCGGCCCCCGCTACCAAGAGCGCCACCGCCAACAAGGCAAGCTCTTCGTCCGTGACCGTATTGATAAACTGCTAGACCCCGCTTCTCCCTTCTTAGAACTATCGCCGCTGGCCGCGTGGCAAGCCTACGAGGAAGATACCCCCTCCGCGGGCATCATCACTGGCATTGGCCGCGTCTGCGGCGTGGAATGCCTCATCGTCGCCAACGACGCCACCGTAAAAGGCGGCACTTACTACCCCCTGACGGTCAAAAAACACCTGCGCGCCCAACAAATCGCGCTGGAAAATAACCTGCCTTGCATCTACCTGGTGGATAGCGGCGGCGCTTTTTTGCCCATGCAAGACGAAGTCTTCCCTGATGTGGATGATTTCGGGCGCATCTTCTACAACCAAGCCACCATGAGCGCCCTCGGCATCCCGCAAATCGCGGCCGTCATGGGCAGTTGCACCGCCGGCGGCGCTTATGTGCCCGCCATGAGCGATGAAACCGTCATCGTCAGAGGGACGGGCACTATCTTTCTGGGCGGGCCGCCGCTGGTCAAAGCCGCCACCGGCGAAGAAGTCACGGCCGAAGAGCTGGGCGGCGCAGATGTCCATACCCGCATCTCTGGCGTCGCCGACCATTACGCCGAAGACGACGAGCACGCCTTGCAAATCGTCCGCGACATCGTCGCCACGCTCAACATCCGTAAGCGCGTCGCCCTCGATATTGCCCCCCCAGAAGCCCCGCTCTACCCCGCGGAAGACCTCTACGGCATCATCCCCGCCACCTTCCGCGAAAGTTACGACGTGCGCGAAGTCATCGCGCGCTTGGTGGATGGTAGCAGACTGCGCGAGTTCAAAGCCAATTACGGCACAACCCTTGTCACCGGCTTTGCCCGTATCGAAGGCTACCCCGTCGGCATCATCGCCAATAATGGCGTGCTATTCAGCGAGAGCGCCCTTAAAGGGACGCACTTCATCGAATTGTGCACCGCCCGCGGTATACCGCTCCTCTTTTTGCAGAATATCACCGGCTTCATGGTGGGGCGCGACTATGAACAACGCGGCATCGCCAAAGACGGCGCGAAGATGGTGCACGCCGTCGCCAACGCCAAAGTGCCCAAGCTCACCGTCATCATCGGCGGCAGTTTTGGCGCGGGCAATTACGGCATGTGCGGGCGCGCCTATGGCCCCCGCTTCTTGTGGATGTGGCCCAATAGCAGAATTAGCGTCATGGGCGGGGAACAAGCCGCTAACGTCTTGCTCACCGTCAAGCGCGACCAGCTCGCCCGCGCCAACGAACCCGATATGACCCCAGAGGAACAAAACGCCTTCATGCAACCCATCCTCGATAAATACGAACGCGAGGGCAACCCCTATTATTCCACCGCCCGCCTGTGGGACGATGGCATCCTAGACCCTGTCGAAACGCGCCGCGTGCTAGGGCTGGCCCTTTCCGCCTGCCTCAATAAACCGCTCGACGAAACGCGCTACGGCGTATTCAGGATGTGAGGACGGTTGATGGTTAGAGGCGGGGGCTTTTTACGCTAGGTTTAGGGCTAACGCGCCACCCGCCCAAACAGGAGATTTAAGGCTTTTCGGGCGCGCTTTCACCACACCCTAGCCATCCGCGCTTGGGGGGGCAGGTTGGGCGCCCGGTATAATCTCTTTGCCCGCCAAAAAACGCGGCAACACATCGAATACCAGTTCATTCATCGGCTTGCCGAAACCGCTAATGGTGAAAGCGCGCTTACCCTCTTGATGAAAGGTCAACTGCCACGAAAAACCCGTGATGAAAAATTCCAGCAAGACCAAATAGAGGTTCACCACAACGCCGAACGCGCATCCCCATAAATCATCAACGCTATTCGTCCGCCTATACGTGGACGGCGTAAAATCCCACAGCTCAATGAATCCCCCCGCATCCTTGCTATAAGAAGTGACCGTGTCCCAGCGAAGCGAGCGGCTATAGGGTTTGCCGTTTTTGTCTAGGCGCGTCACCTTCAGCCCTTCTTGGGTCACTTCTATTGTTTGGGGCTTGTGGAAAACCGTAGCGAACAAGACGAAACACAGCCCCACCATGCCGCTAAAGAGGATGAAGCCGCTGATGAATATCGCGATATTGCGCCATGGCCCCGCCTTGGCGAAGTCCACGTAAAGATCGATATGCGCGCTGAAAAAGAGGGATACGCCCCCCACGACCACGACTAGCGCGGCCCGCAACGCCTGTGGCACACGCAAACGACGTCCGAAGTGATATTCAATCGGGTAAACATCGCTCATACCTTTTTTGCCTTCCTGTTGGTTATGCGCTTATCAATCCCTATTTTCAGCCTCAATATTAGGCGAAAAATAAAAAAGGCGCTCTATAGCGCCCTTCATTTTTATTCTATTTTTTCTGCTTCAGTTCAGCCGCGCCAACTGCACAGCCCGCCCGCGCAAACGCCAACGCTTCATGCCTTTTAGCGCTTGTTCCACGTGGCTATCTTTGACATCTACATAAGTGCGGTTGGGTTCGATAGTGATAGCGCCGATAGCCTTGCCGGGGATGCCGGCCATATTGGCGATAGTGCCCACCACATCGCGCGGGCGCAGGCCGTCGCTTTCGCCGGCGTTAATCCACAAGCGCACCATGCCCGCTTCCTGATGCCCATTCATCGCGCGCGACGCTTTGCGATGTTGGGGCGCTTTGGCGCTTTCCCGCTCGCGCGGGGGGGCTTCTTTCACGCTTTTCACATGGTCTACCGGCCGTTGCCGCTCATCGGCGCGGGCTAGGCGTATGGCGGCCGCGGCCAATTGCTCCGCTGTCCAGCCCTGCGCCAGCAAATCCGCCACCAGTTGCTCATCCTCCGCAGTGATAGCTTGCGCCTCTTGGGCTAGCGCCATGCCAAAGCGTTGGTCCCGTTTGGCGCGCACTGCCTCTAGCTTGGGTAGCTCTACGAGCGGGATACGCCCTTTGATGAACTGTTCGATACGGCTTAGGCGCGCTTTTTCGCGCGGGGTCACTAATGTAATCGCTATCCCCGACCGTCCCGCGCGCCCCGTGCGCCCGATGCGATGCACATAATCTTCAGGGTCATACGGCATATCAAAATTGAAAACGTGCGATACGCCGCTGATGTCCACACCCCGCGCCACCACATCGGTAGCGACGAGGATAGGCAACTGCCCATTGCGGAAGCGCCGTAAAACGGCCTCGCGCGCCGCTTGCGATAACTCCCCATTCAGCGCATCGGCCACATAGCCGCGCTCCAGCAAGGCGGCCGCCAAATCGCCCGATGCCGCCCGCGTCCGCGTGAAGATGAGCGCGCTCTGCAAGTCTTCCGTCTCTAGTAAGCGCGACAAGGCTTGTATCTTGGTATCGGGATGCACCAGATAATATCTCTGCTCAATCTCGGCGACGGTCACTTCTTCGCGCCGCACGCTGATGAATTCGGGGGAGCGCATATAATGTTCCGCCAAGTCGCGGATGGGCTTAGCCAAGGTAGCGGAAAATAGCGCAGTCTGGCGGTCGTGTGGCACGTAGGCCAAGATGGTCTGCACATCCTCGATGAAGCCCATCTTCAACATCTCGTCCGCTTCGTCCAGAACGGCGTACCATACCGCGCTCAAATCTAAGACGCCTAGGTTGATGAGGTCTAGCGTGCGCCCCGGCGTGCCCACGATGACATGAGCGCCTTTTTCCAAGCGCGCTTTTTGGCGGGTATAGGATTGGCCGCCGTAGATGGGCAAGACCCGCGCCCCCAAGTGCGCCCCGTATTGATGAATCGCGTCGGCCACTTGTAAGGCCAGCTCGCGCGTCGGCGTCAGGATGAGCGCTTGAACAGCGTTCGCGCTCGTATCCAAATGGTGCAAGAGCGGCAGAGCGAAAGCGGCGGTCTTGCCGGTGCCCGTTTGGGCTTGGCCCAGCACATCGCGCCCCGCCAGCAAAGCGGGGATGGCGGCCGACTGAATCGGCGTCGGCGCGGCATAGCCCAGCTCGGCGACAGCGCGCAAGATAGGCTCGCGCAGGCCAAATGCTTCAAATGTTGTCATATGATAGTTTACCTATGGTCTGATGTCGGTCATTGTTGTAAAGCCGCTGTGTTCCGGCCCACATCGCGCGCAACCGAATCATCCCTAGTTGATAGGCTTTTCAGCCTCGCGCCTTCGGTCACACAATATCGAGGGGAAAAATCAAGCGGTGCTATACAACCCTACTATAGCAGAAAAAGAGCGCTGTGAGAATAGGCGTTTTCCCCCCTAACTCCCCGCGCGCGACCATAACAAAAGGTTGGATTTGCCAACATTCGCGCCAATCCGCGTTAGAATAGTGGGCGGTATGCCGATTTAGATATAAGGAGACCCCCCATGCAAGAACAGCAACCCCAAAAACGCCAGCTACGCCTAGAAATCCCGCCCAACCTCAACGCAACCTTCGCCAATATGGTGATGATTAGCCACACTCCTAACGAAATCTTTTTCGACTTCATCCAGATTTTGCCCAACGACCCCCGCGCCCGCGTCCAGCAACGCATCGTCATGACGCCGGCCCACGCCAAAATGTTCCTGCAAGCTATGCAAGAAAATATCGCCATCTACGAGAGCAAAAATGGCGAAATCAAAATCCCGCCCCGCCCCGAATCGCTAGCCGACCAACTTTTCCGTAGCGTCCGCCCCAACGAGGACGACGAATCATGAACAACCTCGCCGACATCGCCGAAAGCCTGCGCGCTGAACTCAGCGCCAAAAATAACGCCCGCGACGAGACGCTCAACCGCTCCCGCGAACTCATCCGCCATTGCGCCGAATGCATCCGCGCCATCCACCGCCGCGAATGGGATACCGCCGAACATAAATTCCGCATCATCCGCCAAGCCGCCGATGACTTGCGCGCGGGCGTGGCCAGCCACCCCGATTTGTACCACACTGGCTACACCCAAGACGCGCTTAAAGAAGTGGTCGAAGCCCACGCCACCTACGCCATCATCCGCGGCCATCCCCTGCCCACCCCCGCCGAACTCAACGTCCCGGCCGCCACCTATCTCAACGGGCTGGCCGAAGCCGCTACCGAACTGCGCCGCTTCATCCTCGACATCATGCGACGCGAAGAAGCCCATAGCGCCTCCGCCGAAGCCCTCCTCGATTGGATGGATGCCATTTATGACCAACTCGTCACTTTCGACTTCCCCGACGCCATCACCAACGGGCTACGGCGACAAACCGACGTCGTGCGCGGCGTGCTAGAGCGCACCCGCGGCGACCTAACCCAAAGCCTGCGCCAACAGCAATTACAAAATGCCCTCATCCGTATGGAGGCCTTGCTCAACGAAGCCCAAAAGGATACCTAAAAAAATATGAAAAACAATTGAGATAAGCTATAATCGCTCGACATCATTATTATAATGTTGTTAAAAAAAACATCAGGGGGGAATAAATGGTACGCATTTTCCTCAGTTATCGCAGGGCCGATAGCCAGATTATCACGGAGCGCATCTATGATTATCTAGAAGGGGAATTCGGCGCTGAAAATATCTTCAAAGATGTTAATGACATCGACTACGGCGAAGATTTCCGCCGCGTTGTCCAACGCGAAATCGGCCGTAGCGATGTGCTCTTAGTGATTATTGGCCCCCAATGGGCCACCATCCAAGATGAAAACGGCAATAGACGACTCGATGCTAAAGATGACCCCGTGCGTATCGAGGTCGAAACGGGATTGCTTCGGGGCGAAGAACTGCTCATCATCCCCGTTCTCGTGCAAGGCGCTAAAATCCCTGATAAGAAAGACTTACCCCAAGAACTAGAACGCTTGAACGTTCTGAACGCCGCCAACATCCGCAATGACCCGGACTTCCGCAGCGATATGCAACGGCTCATCAACACCATCAAACGCCGCGAAGAAACGCTCACACGGGGACAAGTGCGGCCCACCCCGCCGCCGAAAGACCGCGAGAAGTGGCTCATTGGGGGAGCGGTGCTGGCCATCGTCATCGCCGCTGTCCTATTGTTGTTCAGCAGTCAAAGCAACACGCCCGAACCAACGCCCAACGCGAGCACCGAAGCGCCGGCTACGGCGCTCGCCAGCGCCAACGATACCCACACGCCTAGCCCTACCGACGCGCCCACGCACACCCACACGCCCAGCCCTACCGACACGCCCATGCAC
>JBBIRQ010000029.1:0-11164 GCA_037441665.1 Anaerolineaceae bacterium
ATGCGCTGCCCACACCCGGGCGGCGATGACGATAGCGCTAGCACGACAATAAATACACCCGTCACGCTGAGCATCGTTGGCAACGACAGCGACCCTGACGCAGGCGATGCGCCGAACGCTACTACCGTTGATATAGACCCAGATACAGCTGGGCAACAACTCAATCGCATCATCGCGGGTCAAGGCACATTCGACTATGACGCGGCTACGGATACGCTCACCTTTACACCAGAGAATAATTTCACGGGGGCAGTGGCGATTGAATATACGGTGAATGATGGTTTCGGCGCGACCTCTAACCGTGCGACGATCACTATCACCATCGCCACAACAACCGAAGCTGATTTATCGCTGACAAAATTCGGCGATATGGCGATTACTAACCCCACACAGGTGGGCACAGGAGATACGATTGATTATCGCTTGACCGTGACGAACGACGGGCCAGCCGATGCGACCAATATCACCTTACGTGACACCTTATCAGACCACGTCACGCTCAACGCTGTGCCCACCGATTGCATCCACAGTAACGCCAATAGCGATGGAAGCGGCGGCGAACTCGTTTGCGTCATTGCTAATTTGGCGGCGACAACCCAAGCGACCATCCTGTACAGCACAACGGTGACTTCCCTACCCAGCAATAGCGGAAATGCTATCGTCAACATAGCGGAAATTACAGCTGTAGACCAAAACGACCCCGACTCAACGCCAAATAACGGCATCGCCACTGAAGATGATTACGCGACCTTCGCCGCGCCGGCTATTTTTGACCCACCGTTTGGGCGTAAATCTTTCAATGATGATGGTACACCCGTTTTAGAATGGACGATGGTTTGGTTTAACCCAACGCCATTAACTGCGACAAATGTCGTGATTACCGACACAATCCCTGCAGGAATGGCTTATGATAGCGGCCCAGTGTGCAATGCGCGTGGCGCTTCTGTCACCACTATTTGCGCTTTCGATAGCGCGACCAATACCATCCGTTGGGAAGGGTCTATTGCGGGAACACCTGTAGGGGGCGACTTCCGCGATAATCGCGTTGAAATTAGCTTCAGGGTTCGGATAGGAGATAACACAAGTCGAGCTACAAACGTTGGGCAGATGGATATTCCCAACTTCGGCGGTGCGCCCTTCTCAACGACCGTTCAACGTCAATGGGAGCGCGGACAAACTGCGCCTGATGAAGATAACACGGATAATGCGCCGACCGCCCCTAGCGCGCCAGTTATCACACCGCCCGCCAATATCAGCGTTAGCGCCGACCCAGCCGTTGCGCCAGCCGGTAGCGACCTCAATTTCACAATTAATGTCACGAATACAGGTAGCGGAGTGCTGAACAATCTGGTGATAGACGATTTGTTACCGCCTGACTTCACAATCGTATCCGCTACGGCGACAGCTGGCGCTGTGAGCATCAATGGGCAGGGCATTATGTTCACACTAGATTTGTTACAACCGGGGCAAACAGTGACCATCCTCATACGCGCCCGCGTCAAAGATACGGCTAGCGCGACCATCAACATCTTCACAGCGTGTGTACGCGATGCAGGAGGAGCAGAAGCATGCGATTCTGCCCAAGTGTTAGGGGTAACGACCTTGCCCAAAACCGGTGAAACGCCATGGTGGCGCGTCCCATTATTAACGCTCATCGCCTTGATGATGTCTATTGGTTGGTGGCTCATCCAACGCAGATTTGATGGTCAGCGTCAAACAGACGTATTGTAAAGAAACTCTAACGATTATAAAGCGCCTCTCAGGAGGCGCTTTTATCGGTATGTAAGGCGTTTGTGGCATATTATAGAAAGGATGCAAGTCAGCCTATCATTTCTATGAAATAGGTAAATTCTGGCTTGGTAACAAAAGTTCTCATCAAATCGTGTCATAAAATGATTTAGTTGAGAACAACTTTTTTATAACACATTTCATCGGGTTTTATGACTTATTACACCACTCCGTCAACGCTCAGAGGGGGATTAGCTCAAATGAACCATCGTTATTGGCGCTCTGTTGGTCTCAGCATTTTGTTCATCTTTTTGTTTATCAATATAACGAGTGTCTTTGCCGCGCCACCAAACGTTTCTGGCTCATCGCCAGCAAACGGAGCAACAAACGTTTTTAGAGATGTATCTATCTCCTTAAACGTGGTGCTCGCGGGGCCGGGCTTAGGCGTGGATAGCGATAGTCTCAATAGCAACACTGTTTATCTTTATCGCACTGCCGACGGCCCCAGCGTAAAAGTACCCACCTCATCCATCAATACTAGCGGTGGCGGCGACACCATTAGCCTAGTCCCAGCGGTTCTCTTAGATGCCAATACGAACTATACCTTCGTCCTGACCAGCGGGGTAACAGACGTAGCGGGCAACCCCTTTGAACCCTTCACCATGTCTTTTACCACGGGTACAGGCGGCACCCCTCCCCCAACTACAATTGAATTCACCAAAACAGCCCAAGGCGGCGCGAGCAATGCCAGTTGGGCCACCCTCGACATTGGCCCTGATAATCGGCTTTACGCTGTGAGTTTGTCGGGTCGCGTCGCGCGTTGGGATATTCAGCCCGATGGAACTTTAACCAACGAAACAACCCTTTATACTTTTAATCCAGCACGCGCTATCATCGGTCTGGCTTTTGACCCCGCATCTACACCTAGCAATCCCATCCTTTGGCTGACGCATAATGATGGCAATTTAGGCGCATCTTTCAAACATTTCACCGGCGCGCTCAGCAAATTGACCTTCAATGGTTCAACATGGGTGAATCGCGATTACGCCGTTGGTTTTCCGCGCTCGGTGCGCGACCACATGACCAATAGCCTCGCCTTTGGCCCCGATGGCGCGCTTTACTTAGTACAAGGTAGTATTTCTGCGGCCGGAGACCTTGATAATGCGTGGGGTCAACAGCCGGAGACGGTTCTCAGTGCCGCTATCCTGCGTATAGATACCGCCAAATTAGAGGCGCTGGGTAGCGCCTTGCCGCTCAACGTCGCAACAGGCATCCCCTCGGCAGATGGGCGTTTGAATGCGCCCAATAACTACGGCTTGAACACCCCTGAACTAGCCGCTATGTACGACCCGATGGCGCCTAATGCGCCAATAACGCTTTATGCTACAGGCGTGCGTAATGCTTATGATATTGTTTGGCATAGCAACGGCTGGCTCTACGCACCGACGAACGGCACAGCCGCCGGCGGGCGCGCCCCGGCCACCCCATCTACCTTGCCACCGGCTTGCCAAACGCGGATTGACTCCGCCATAAACGGCCCTTATACCGGACCGACAGTGCCCGCCGCCGTCAATATCGAAACGCAGATGGATTATCTATACAAAATCGAAGAAGGCGGCTATTACGGACACCCCAACCCCACACGGTGCGAATGGGTGCTAAATGGCGGCAACCCCACCGCTGGCGCAGACCCCGGCCAAGTCAACGCTTACCCTGTTGGCGTACAGGTTGACCGCAACTTCCGCGGCTTCACATTTGATTTTGGCTCTAAAAAATCTCCCAATGGCGTGATTGAATATCGGAGCAATACGTTTGGCGGCGCACTGCGCGGCAAATTGCTGGTCGTGCGTTATAGCGAAAAAGACGATATTTTGGTGTTAACACCCGGCGCTAATGGCGATATTGTCAGCGAACAATTCGGCATTCCCGGCTTCACCGGCTTCACCAATCCGCTCGATTTGACCGAAGATACCCGCAACGGGAATATCTACGTCATCGAATTGCTGAGCCACACCCAAAGCCGCATCACCTTGCTCAAACCCGCTCAATTGGGTACGCCAGAAATTAGCGTGACCCCCACCCAATTAGCTTTTGGTCAAACGATTGGCGGCGGCGCATCCCCCGCCCAATCCGTCACGATAAGCAACAGCGGCACTCAGCCCTTGAGCATCAGCGGCTTGAGCATTGTTGGCGCAGACGCCGCCGATTTTGTATGGGGCCCGGGGATGCCTCCGACATTGCCCTTCACGCTCAATCCGTCAGAAACACGGGCTATCAGCGTCGCCTTCGACCCCTCTACAGTCGGCACCAAACAAGCCATTTTACGCATCAACAGCAACGACCCCAACCGCACCATAGTAGACGTGCCGCTCAGTGGCCAAGCCACCAATGGGACCGGTGGCAACAATGAACCATCGCTACAAGCGATTTTGAACGCTCATAATATCCCTGTTAACGTCGGCGATGACGACGTCACCACAACAACTATTCATAGCTCAGTACCCACGAACCTCATCCTTGGGGAAGAAGTGTTGATACCGCGCTTCCAGAAAGCTTCCTCTGGTCCGGTAACGATACAAGTATTAGCGGCTTACGGTTTAGATTTCAACCCGGTTGTCACCTTCGGCACTTACACAGCGGGCAATGCCAATTCGCGCGTGCCGCTTTTCACGGTCAACCAAAGCACACCGTCCAACCCACTCAATCACCAAACGCTGAACCCGCTCATCACGGGCACGACGATTTTCAACCCAGCGCCAAACGACATCTTTGGCTTCTACACATGGTGGCAACATCCCACCTTCGGCGGCAATCGCCTTGTCTATACAGAAGACACGCTGAACACCTTCCAACCGTCGCAACCACATCATGCGCGCGTGTATCCCAACCGCCGTTCGGATGGTTCGATTATCCCTAATTCTTACATCATTGGTTGGGAGGAATTCACATCAGGTTGGGACTTCAATGATATTGTCGTGGTGGTGAATAACGTCAAGCTACCGGGCGCAACAGGTGGCGGTGGCGGCGGTATTGACTTCGAGAATCGCGATTGGATTACCCTAAATGGTATCGGCGTGCCCGGCATGGAATACGTCAATCGCTGGCTGAGTATGTCGCGCATCCACATTAAGGGCTTTAACGCTACCCAACTGGCCCAATGGGGGAGCATTGTAGACCACGACACGGTAACGTTACGCATCCATAACCGTTCTAACACCAATCCATTGACCATCAGCAATTTGGTCATCAACCAAGGCGGGCCGTGGTTCACTCTGCCCAACGGCGAAACATCGCTCACCATCGGGCCTAATGGCTTCTATGATTTGCAAGTGAAATTCATTGATGCCAACGGCGCTAACTATGTTATTCCACGCCAAGCCCAATTGGTGGTATATTCGGACGACCCCGCCAATCCCGTGAGCAACATCACGCTGGCCGGCATCTACCAATATTTCCCAGAAACGGTCAACGAACCCGAACCCACCCAATTCCGTGATGTCTTCGGTATGACCCAAAATATGGGGGCAATAGATGGCGGTGTAGGCGGCGCGGCGAACCCCAATAGCCCTGTAGGGGAAGAAGTTATCTCTAAATTCTGGCGGCAACTCGACCCCAATAAACCCGTCTATGTGCGCCAATTAGCGGCTTATCACGGTTGTTGCACCCAGCAAGAACGCTTCCGCGTAGAAGGGTCTATCAATCGCGAATTCCGCCATAGCGGGCCAACCGGCAATGCCATCTTCCCGTTGTTGAGCACAAACAATTCTTCGCCAGCGGAAATCACCTTCAGCACTGGCGGGCAGTTCTCCTTCCGTGTTGGCAATAATTATGTGAGTTGCGACGGTGCATGCCCCAGCGGGCACGCTATCCGCACATGGCCAGTAAGAGGGCCGAATGGCCAAATCATCCCCGGCGTCTTCCTCATCGCTCATGATTATGTGGGCGGTGGCGCGAACTACGACTATCAAGACAATATGTATATCATTACCAATGTCGAGCCAGTGAGCGCTAACGTCAACCTTCAACTGAGCGGCACAGATACGCCCGACCCTGTGGATACCGGGGCGCAACTGACCTATACGTTCTCGATATTCAATAACTCTATCTTCTCGGCATCTAACACCAACTTCACAGCGACCCTTCCATCTGGGGCGACGATTATTTCCGCCGTAAGCACTCAGGGCACCTGCACAGGCACCGGACCCATCACATGCGACTTAGGGATTGTGAATGGCGGCGAAACCGAAACGGTCACAATCACCATCGTACCTAACACCAGTGGGACGATTACAGCAGTCGGGACCGTAACCACAACGAGCAACGAAATTTCGCCCGCGAACAATACCGTCACCCTGAATACCCTAGTCCGTCTGACTACACCGGGTTCTATTACCATCGTCAAGCAAGCCACGCCCGAAGGCGCGCAAGGCTTTGATTTCACAGGGTCTTTGGGCAACTTCACCTTAACGGATGATGGCTCCACACAACCGAATAACTTCTTCGCGCAAATCAACTTCGAGCGCCCGATAGACACGACGCCCAGTGGCTGGATTAAAGATAGTGGCGGCGCTTATGGCACGCGCGCCAATGGCCAGACTTATGGCTGGCTCAATGAAGCCGATGACCAACCCATTGACGCAAGCCTGAACACTCGCAATCGCTTTACGGGCGGCACGCCACAACAAAACACGTTCATCCTGATGCAATACCCGGATTGTTGCACAGGGCAAACCAATGGCGTACAAGCGTATCTGTATTGGGAACATGCCTTGCCCAACGGTCGCTATCGTGTGACTGTAGGCGTGGGCGATGCTAACGCGATAGATAGCACCCATGTCATACGTGCCGAGGGGCAACTTGTCGTGAACTTCGCGCCATCTACAACCGGCCCGCGTTTTGCAGAAGGGACAGTAACGGTTGATGTAACCGATGGTCGCCTGACGCTCGATGCTATCGGCGGGACAAACACGAAAATTAATTATGTCGTCATTGACGGTGTAGACATCGTCCCCAACCAACGCCTGTTCGATAACTTGACGCCTGGCACCTACAACTTTAGCGAAATCGTCCCGCCCGGCTGGACGCTAACTAACGCCAGTTGTGTGGGTGGTAGCTTTAGCACCATTCCAAACGGCGTCAGCGTGAACTTATCGCTCGGACAAAGCGTCACCTGCACATTCCGCAATACTGCTGATGATGCGCCGCCAACGGCGATGGATGATAGCGCCTCTATGGCGGATACCAACACCACTGTTACCTTCAATATCTTGGCGAATGATAGCGATATTGATGGCACAGTGAATCCCAATAGCGTAGACCTCGACCCAGATACAGCTGGCGACCAAACCAGCTTCACAGTCGCAGGTCAGGGCACATATACCTATAACCCTGCTACCGGTGAAGTAACCTTCACCCGTGATAGCAATTTCACGGGCATATCAACCATTCGTTATACGGTGCGCGATAACGACAATAACCTTTCCAACTTTGCCAACATCACCGTAACCGTTATTCCAACCGTCTGCTCGCCCTACACAACAGAACTGTGTTCAACCATTCCCGTCAATATCACACCCAACTATTGCTTGACGTGGGATAGCGGCCCGGCCGGCGGACTCGCTGGGACGGGCTTCACCATGGTTGACCCGCCATCGGTACATTTTGACCCGCCAACACCGAGTAACCCCGCTGTTCCGGGCTTCGAGCCGAGCTACCTGAGCATCAGCGGCGGCCAATTGGTAATCAACGCGACGCGCGGTCTGCAATATGAACGTCCGCCCAAGAGCACCAATAACAACACCCAAGTGAACGCTTTGGGGGTGGGTTTCAATGCCGCATCCTACCCAATACGCATCACAACAACCATCGTCAACCCCAATATCCCCGGCGGCAATAATAGCCAACAAGCGGGCATCTGGTTCGGGCTTGACGAAGACAATTATGTTAAATTGGTCGTCTTGCGCGGGACTTCAGCCAATACAGGCAATATCCAAATCTTAAAAGAAGACTATACAACCGACCCTGTAAATGGCTTGGTAGACCCAACGACTGTCGGACCTATCGCCAATTTGTCCAGCCAGCGGATTACGCTCATCCTCGATTTGAACCCATCTACAGGTCAAGCAATTGGGCGTTATAGCCTCGACGGCGGAACAACTGTGGTGAATGTGGGCACGAAGACCATACCGAGCGCTTTCTTCAGTGGGCAAATCTTGCCCGATGGGACGAGCGGGCCGGTCAGCTTTGGCGGTTTGTTCGCCAGCGCGCGCAATTACACTGGTGGCGTAATCCCCTTCGCGTTCGATGATTTCTGCATCCAACCGACCGTGAACCTGCCGCCTGTAGCTGGCAACGATAACGTCACCACAGCGCAGGATACGCCCGTCACTATCAACTTCATCGCCAACGATGTGAACCCGGATGGTCCGGCTGTTGACCCCAATACCATAGATTTAGATACAGTTGCCGCGGGGCAACAAACTACACGCACGGTCGGCGGACAAGGGACATTCACTTACGACTCGGTCACACAACAGGTAACCTTTACGCCTGTGGCTGGTTTTAGCGGTCTGGCCAGTGTGCGTTATACCGTCACAGATGATTTGGGCGCTGTTTCTAACGAAGCTACTATCAACGTCAGCATCAACTCGGCCCCCATCGCGACCAATGATAGCGCTGTGACTAGCGTCGATACGCCTGTAGACATCAACATTCTCTTTAACGACGTAGACCCTGATGGCTCTTTAGATGTGAACAGCGTTGACCTGAACCCATCTGCGAGCGGGCAACAACTCGCTTTCACTATCGTTGACCAAGGGACCTACGTCTACAATCCATCTACAGGCCTAGTAACCTTTACGCCTGTGGCCGGATTTACAGGCACTTCATCAGCGCGATATACCATCCAAGATAACACCGCGCGGCTATCTAACGAAGCCACTATCACAGTGCGTATTAATGTGTCGCCCGTCGCCAATGACGATAACGCGACAACGTTAGCCAATACCCCTGTTACCTTTAATATCGTGGCTAATGATACCGACGCCGATGGCACGGTGAACAACAACAGCGTAGATTTAGACCTCGCCACCAGCGGCATTCAAACAAGCCGCACGGTGACAGGCGAAGGCACTTTCACTTACTCCAATGCCACAGGCGCTGTCACTTTCACGCCAGAGGCCGGCTTTGTCGGTGTATCCGGCATCCAATACACCATCACCGATAACGATGGCGCGCTTTCCAACCCGGCGCGGATTGAAGTTATCGTGAACGATGGCACGAACGTCTGCACACCGATATACCGCGTGAATGCAGGCGGCGGGCAAATTGCCGCGCTAGATGCGCCTTATGGCAATTGGATAGCTAATACCGGCAATGGCGCGCAGGGTTACGTGAATACTGGTAACACGTCAACCGCCGCTGGTAGTGTGACTATCACCCTTCACAGTTCGGTGCCCGCCTACGTGCCGCCACAGCTCTTCCGCACCAACCGCTATGACCCGGCGTCGAATCCTGAAATGCAGTGGAATATACCTGTCACATCAGGGCAGTACATCGTTAACTTATTCTTCCACGACCACTACACCGGCACAAACCAACCCGGACGCCGTGTCTTCAATGTCTTGATTGAAGGCGTAACCGTCCTGCAAAATTACGATGTCGTCGCGGATGTGGGCTGGGCAACTGGCGTGATGAAAACCTTCACCGTCAACGTAGATAACAATCTCGATATTGATTTCCAACATGTCATAGAAAACCCATTTGTGACAGCTATCGAGGTACGGCCCGCAGTGTGCATCAGCAATAACCCCCCTGTCGCTAACGATGACACGGCTACAACTACAATCAATACGCCAGTGACAATTAACTTCGCCGCTAATGATAGCGACGCCCAAGATGGCGCTATCAACCCAGACACAATAGATTTGAACCCAGCCTTGGCGGGACAACAAACCAACTTCGCCGTCAGTGGTCAAGGCGTCTTCAATTATGATGCGGGGAGCGATACGCTCACTTTCACACCAGAACCCAATTACGGCGGAACTGTCGTAGCCGAATACATCATCCGTGATAGCGCTGGCGTACAGTCGAACGTAGCGACCATCACCGTACAAATTACTGGCGGCAATACCGCGCCGGTTGCGGTCAATGATGCTGTCTCGACAGATGAAAATGTGCCAGTGACGATTAATTTCGCCGCTAATGATAGCGACGCCGAAGATGGCGCTATCAATCCAGACACAATAGATTTGAACCCTGCTTTAGCGGGACAACAAACGACGGCGACTATCCCCGGAGTGGGTACGTTCAACTATGACAGCGTCAACGATACGCTCACTTTCACGCCTGTTCCCAATTTTGATGGTGTCACCACTATCAACTATGTGGTATCTGATAGCGGCGGCTTCTTCTCCAATGTGGCGACCATCACTGTCACGGTCAACGCCGTTAATACCGCCCCTGTGGCGAACAACGACACCGCGACAACCGAGGCGCTAGTGCCTGTCACGATAGATTTCATCGCTAACGATACAGATGCCGAAGATACAACGCTCAACCCCGACGGCGTAGACTTAGACCCCGCTACAGCGGGCCAACAGTTGACTTTCGTCATCAGCGGCCAAGGCACATTCAGTTACGACGCGGGCACAGATACCCTCACCTTCACGCCAGAAGTAACTTACGCGGGCGACGTCATTCTCAATTACATCATCTTAGATAGCGGCGGTTTGAGTTCCAATGTGGCGACCATTACCGTCACGGTCACCGCGGCCAACTACCCGCCGACAGCCAACGACGATAGCGCCACAACCTCGCAGGGTATAGCTGTGGGCATTGATTTTGCCGCCAATGATAGCGACACAGAAGATGCCACAATCAATCCCGACACAATAGACCTAGACCCCGCCACAGCCGGCCAACAGCTAAGCTTCGCCATACCAACCGAGGGTTCGTTCAACTATGATGCCACCACCGACACCCTCACCTTTACGCCAGAAGCGGGTTTCATCGGGCAAATTGTCATCCTCTATACGGTTACCGACAGCGGCGGAAAAGTCTCTAATGCGGCGAATATCACGGTAGATGTTTTGGCGAACGCCTCGCCCGTCGCTAACAATGACACGGCGACCTCACAGCAAAATACGCCTGTAACCATCAATTTCATCGTCAATGATACCGATGTTGAAGATGGAAGCGTCAATCCCGATACGATAGACCTAGACCCCGCCACAGCCGGCCAACAAACCAGCTTCACGGTCAGCGGTCAGGGCGTCTTCAGCTACGATGCCACCACCGACACCCTCACCTTCACACCCGATGTGGCTTTCGTGGGCGACGCCACAGCTAGCTACACCGTGACCGATGCCGACGGCGCGACCTCCAACGTCGCCACTATCACCGTCACCGTCACCCGCGTGAATGTGCCGCCCGTCGC
>JBBIRQ010000030.1:0-8813 GCA_037441665.1 Anaerolineaceae bacterium
GGCGCGGGCGTGTCGGTTGGCGGTTCGAGCGTGTCGGTGGGCGCGGGCGTGTCGGTTGGCGCGGGCGTATTGGTCAGCGTCGCCGTCGGCGGGATGGGCGTTTCGGTCGGCGTGGGGGTGGGCAGTGCGGCGGTGAAGCTGGTATCTAGGGTGGTGGATTGGCCGCCCTCGTTGGTCACGGTGATAGATAGGGTATGTTCGCCATCGCCCAAAGCCGCGACATCTAGCGCGATGGGGCCAACGGCATCTTGCGATGGGCCGCCGTCTATTTGATAGGTGATGCCCGTGATGGGCGTTTGCGATTGTGTGGAGATGGTGACGTCCCTATCTTGGTTCAATATCGCGCCCGCAGGGAGATTATCCAACGTGACGATGGGCGGTAGCGCGGCGATTTGCACGGTGATAGCGCCGCTGGACGTCAGCCCGTCTACGCCGGTGACCGATAAGCTCAGCTCTTGGGGGCCGGGGGCATAATCCATGGGGTCAATGGTGAAGGTGGCGGATGAGACATCGGCGAAAGCGCCCAAGGATGTGCCGCCGAGCGTGGCGCTGATGTTGCTGATGGCCCCGCCGCCTTGGCCTTCTGCGGTGATAGTGAAATCGGTGGGGACGTCTAGGGCGCTATCATCGAGCGGCAGACCATCTAAGGTGAAAGTGGGCGCAAGCGGGCTGATGGTGATGGTGGCTTCCGCGGTGGTGGTCACGCCGCCGCTATTGGTAGCGCTGACGCCGAGGGTGTGTTCACCGGCGGATAAGGCGAAGGGGTCTATGGTGAAGGCGAAGGGGGCGACGGTGACCGTGCTGGCATCCACGCCGTCAATGCTATAGGTCGCGGAGGTCACTGGCGTTTGGCCGCTGGTATCGAGCGTGACGGTGGTCAAATCGCTAATAGCGCCTTCCGGCAAGACGAACGTCACATCAGAAGGCAGGGCCGCGACGGTGAACGGCACGTCAAGCGTTGTCGTATCGCCGCTATCGTCGGTGGCGGTAAAGCTAAGGGTATGTTCGCCGGGGGCCAGCGAGAGCGGGACGATGGTCACTGGGAAGCGCCCGCTAGCGAGGTCGTCGAAGGTTGCGCCAGTATCCACGCCATCCAAAGCGACGTTCACGGCGGTTAGGGGGTCGTCGTTGCGGACGGTGAAGGTGATGTCAGTGGTTTCTGCAATGGGTTCTGCGGGCAGAAGCGGCGTTTCGATGATGGGGCGCAAGATGGGTGCGCGTAGGGTGGTGGTGGCTTCCGCTGTCCCTTCGGGCAGGGTTGCGGTCAGCGTCAAATCGTATTCTGTGCCATCGGGCGGCACGTCTATATTCATGGTGATGATATATTGGCTACGGAACAAGTCGGCCAATTGCCCATAGATAGCGCTGAGTTCGTCGGGGGTGGGCGATTCATAAAAACGGGCGTTGGTGCCCGCGGCGAGTTCTTGTAGGTAGGAGCGGTCTACGCCATAGCCAAGTCCGATGGTATAGACGGGGACGCCGCGAATACGGGCTTCTCTGAGGGCGGCATCGCGGCTGGTGTTGCTGACGTTGCCGAACTCGGCGCCATCGCTGAGCAGGATGACCGCACGCCGTGGGAGCGGTCCATCAGCGGCGCGGCGCACGCCATCGAGGCCGGCGGCGTAGAGCGCGGTTTGTCCGCCATACGAGAGGTTGTTGATGGCGGAGATGAGCGTATTTTTGTCGGTGGTAAAATCTTGGAGAAGGCGCACGCGGGTATCGAAAGTGACGATGGCGATGGGGTCATTTTCGGTCACGCTGTTGACGAAGAGGCGCGCGGCCGCTTGGGCGCGGGTGATGGGCAGGCCATCCATACTGCTACTGGTATCAATGACTAAGACCGTGGCGAAAGGCAGGGCGTCATCTTTGATATTCTCGACGCTGACGATAGAGCCACCGAGTTCGGCAAGCGGGCCCGTTAAGGCGAAATTATCCGCCGTTAGGCCGGCGATGGGTTGGCTGAGGCTATCGAAGACGTTGGCAGTGATGACCACGGTTGGTAGTTGTGTGGCGTTCACCCCGGCGATTTCGACGCGCGCCGTGGGCGTGTCTTGCATCTTGGCGATGGCCGACGTGCCCAACACGCATAAGGCAATAATGCTGATGATGAGGGCGAGGCGTTTGTTCAAGGCTCCACTCCCGACGTGAAAAAGAGTAAAAGTCGCAAACTATCGGACAATATTAACGTGATTTTAGCGACTTGTCATCTTTTACTCAATCCAATTAAGAAGGGCATTATGGGGGCTAAAGGCCGCGCGGGGTTTGGGCTTGGGGGAAAACAGGCTACAATACCCAGCGTTCAAAATGCGTTTACTGGACGCTTGTAGATAGTATAGAGGAGTTTTTTAGATGCAATATACACGATTGGGGCGTACCGGTCTAAGGGTGAGCCGTTTGTGTTTGGGCACGATGAACTTCGGCCCGCATACATCGGAGGCGGATAGTTACGCCATCATGGATAAAGCGCTCGATTTGGGCATCAACTTTTTTGATACCGCTAACGTTTATGGTTGGAAGTTGGGGGAAGGCATCACCGAACAGATTATCGGGCGTTGGTGGGCGCAAGGCGGCGGGCGTCGCGAGAAGGTGGTCATCGCCACCAAAGTATACGGGCGCATGGGCGACTGGCCCAACGAGGGGCGGCTATCGGCCTTGCATATTAAACGCGCCTGCGAAGCCAGCCTACGCCGCTTGCAGACCGATTATATAGACCTGTACCAGATGCATCATATAGACCGCGAAACGCCATGGGAAGAGGTGTGGCAGGCGATGGAACAATTGGTGCGCGAGGGCAAGGTGTTATATGTCGGGAGCAGTAATTTCGCCGGTTGGCATATCGCCCAAGCGAACGAAATCGCGCGTAACCGCCACTTCATGGGCTTGGTATCGGAACAGAGCTTGTATAACTTGCGCGATCGCATGGTCGAGCTAGAGGTTATCCCCGCTTGCGAAGCTTACGGGTTGGGCCTCATCCCGTGGTCGCCGCTGGCCGGGGGGATATTAGGCGGCGCGCTGGAAAAAGCCCAAGCGGGCCGCCGCGCCGACGAGCGCCAGCAGAAAGCTATCGAAAAGCACCGTAGACAACTCGAACGCTACGAGGCCTTTTGTAAGCGCATTGATGAAACGCCGGCCGATGTCGCCCTCGCGTGGTTATTGCATAACCCCGTTGTCACCGCGCCCATCATCGGGCCGCGCACGATGGAGCAACTCACGGGCAGTCTACGCGCCTTAGAAATCCACCTGACGGCGAACCAGCTTAAACGGCTTGACGAAATTTGGCC
The DNA here is from genome assembly GCA_037441665.1 of Anaerolineaceae bacterium. Lineage (GTDB taxonomy): Bacteria > Chloroflexota > Anaerolineae > Aggregatilineales > Phototrophicaceae > JBBIRQ01. Next base: position 3,282 of record JBBIRQ010000030.1, read on the forward strand.
CGGCCCCGGCGGCCCCGCCCCCGAAGCCTATGCGTGGTGATGGCTGAGCGTTGGGGCGGGTTGGGTATATCCGCCCCGGCGTCCCCCCTTAACACAAGGCGAAACCAGCCTTAAGCCTAACTTAACAGACAAAATCCCTTTTTTTCCGTATAGTGTTAGGGGGGGTATCTGTTATATACTGGGCTTGCTTACAGAGTTGATATTAGACCATGACCAACCCTTTACGGCTACCGCTAGCCACAACCGCTATTGTCCGCGTGCGGGCCATCTTGCTGACCGAAAATGAATCGCTTCTGCTCATCAAACGGGTGAAGCCCAACGGCGCAGAGCCGTATTGGGTGGCGCCCGGCGGCGGCGTGGAAGATGACGACGCTAACCTATTGGATACGTTGGAACGCGAACTGCGCGAGGAGCTAGGGGCCAGCGCGCAATTCCTGCGCTTGGCTTTTGTGTTGGAGCATCGCATGGCAGGCAAAGAGTTGCGGGAATATTTTTTCATCTGCCGCTTGCTAGACTATGATCTGAGCTTGCGGAACGGGCCGGAATTCGACGACCCGACGCGCGGGCAATACATCCTCGACGAAATCCCCCTTGATGCGGAAGCGCTGAGCGCTATCAACATCAAAACAACCCAACTGCGCGATTGGCTGTTGCGAAATCTGGATTATTTGCGCGGCTTAGCCTTATCGTGATGGGCTACGGGGTGGTGACGCCGCCCTCTAGCGACGGCGCCGAGAAGGGGCCGTAGAGCGTGCCATCGACGATGAGCGCGTAAGCTTGTTCGGAAGTGGCATCTAAGAAGAACGTGCCGCCGACGAAGCGCTGTAACCCGATGGCCACCTCTTGGGGATTGACGCGCGCCCAACCGAGGGTGTCGCGCAGGTTGGGTACGCTACCCCACACACTGCCAAAAGACCCCGTAGGCGCTACTAATCTCGCTGGCGCTTGGCCGGCCGCGTTGTCTAGCGGCGCGGGGCGCTCCACATAGACGTAACGCCCTATCTCATCGTTGACGCTCGTCAAGAAGGCCCACACTTCGTCCGTTTCGGGACGGCGGTACATCAAGCCGCCCTCGAAAATTTGGATTTCCCCGAAGAAGCCGAAAGATTGTTGGATAGGGCAACCGAGCTGGCTACTGATGCGCGTATTTTGAAGCCAAATGCCCAAATAACGCGGGTCAATGCCGATGGGGCAGAAACGGGGGTCGGAGGTGGGTAGGGGGGTGGGGCCGCCTACGAGCGGCTCGCGGATGCGCGGCAAGTCGTTTGGGAGCTGGGCTTCGCCGAGGAAAACGCCCACATAAGCGGTTGGCTGGGGCGTGGGGGTGGCGGTGGCCGGGGCGCGCGTGGGGGTGATGGCAAAGCGCGTCGCTTGTAGTTGCTCGGCGTTGGGGGTGGGCGATAGATACACGGTGGCTAAGGGCTTGACGATAGCCACAACGGCCGTCGCGGGCGGTGTGGATAGCGTATCGCAGGCGGCGCATCCTAGCGCGATGATGACGGCGCAAATTCCCAAACGCATGATATTACGACCTCGTACAAAGCGATAAAATCTCCAGCTTATTGTACCCGAATTGTGCCCAAAGGCACGGCATCGCCCAAAGGCTGGCCATCGGCGCTGGTCACGGGCGGGCGGTAGCCATTGGGGTTATCGCCCGCTAGCGATGGCTCGTAGGTATACAGCCCGATATACAGGGCGTATTCCCCCGCGGGCATATCGGGCGGCAGGGTGAGGCGATATTCATCTAAGATGTAGCCGTCGGGCGTCCACCATTCGCGGATGGCGCGCCCGCCGGGGTGCAATTTATCGGCTTGGGCGATGGGCGGCCCCCCCGCCGAGATGTGTAAGAAACTGTTGAAGTTGATGTCGCTGGTTCGCAGGGGATACCAGTACACATCCAGCGCGAGGCGGTCGCCGGGGCGGAAGACGCGGCTATTGAGCGTGTAGCCGATGATGCCGAAGTCGTCCCCCAGTTGGAAAGCGGCCGGTTCGGCGGCGGGTAGCGCTGTGCCGGGGGGGGAAGCGTACCACGCAATGCCGGGGCGCAAGGCCAACGCCAACCATACCAGCGCGCCCAACCCGCCCGCGATTAGGGCGGCGCGTTGCCCCGCCGATAGGGGCGCTAGCTCCTGCGGGCGGGGCGACCCGCCTAAGCGCCAAAAGAGGAGCGCGCTAAAGATAAGGGCGGCCATCGAAAGGAGATTGCCCCAGTCGCGCGCGGGGGTGCTCCCCAAAAAGACGCGCACCTCGTGTTCGCCCGCGGGCACATCAAAGGTGATGAAGCCGTGATTGGGGGAAGGGGTGATGGGGAGCGGTTGGCCATCCACCGTAGCGACCCAGCCATCCCAATAGAAGGTCAATACCTCCATGCGGAAAGCCTGAGGAGCGGAGACGCGCCAGCGGTTATGTTGGGGGCCGTTATCCAGCAATACGGCGTTGACCTGTGGCGGCAGGGCGGCGCGGTGCAATTTATCTACGGGGTAGCCATCGGCGTAATCGGCGAGGAGCGCGGGCGTGGGGTCGGCGAGGCTATAGACGGCGCGCGGGCGGTATTCGTCGGTGAAGGTCGTGCCCAGTTGGCGGCCGGCTACTTCTTCTGCATGGTAGCCGCTGATGCTGGTATCCACGTCTGTATTGCGCCATTCGGGGACATAAAAGAGGGGCGTTGCGCCGATGATGATAGCGGCGGTGATGATGGTCAGAGCTGTATAGCCGACACGCGGCGATAGGCGCTCCAGCCAGAGGGCATTGAAGCCCGCCAGAATAGCGAGACAAACGGCGACGGGCCCCAAAAAGCGCCACGGGAATTGCAGATAAGCCAAGACGCCCAACGCTTCCCACAGGGGGGCGCTGACGGGGGCGATGAGCGCTAGCATGAGCGCGGCCACCGCGGCGAAAAAGAGCGGGACCCATGCGCGTTGGCGGATGGCGGTTAGCGCGCCCCCTAGCGCTAGCAACCATTGCGGCCAGCCCAGTTGATAGACGTTGGCCAGCCCGTTGATAGCGCCCGCGTCGGCCCGCGGCGGGAGCGCCAGCAAATCGGCCAGCGGCACGAAGAAGTTACGATAATCCAATAAGGCCACCCCGGTGAGGTTCTGCAAGTTGACGGCCGCGCCTTCTAGGATGACGGGTAGCCAGAAAAAGGCGGTTAGCCCAATGCCGCACCCCAGCGCTAAAAAGGCGGGCACGGCGGGAGCGGGCAAAGCGCGCTGAGCGGCCCAAGAGAGCGCCGTTCGCCACAGCAACCAGAGCGCCAACAACGCCGTTAGCGCCAAGGCCATCAGGTTATGGGCGAGGATGAGCGCGCCGAGCGCCAGCGCGGCCAGAAGGACGTTGCGGCCATGGGGCGCGCGCCATAGCGCGTCAAAGCGCCACAAGATGAGCGGGAACAAGGCGAATGCCAGCAATTCCGGATACGCCCCGCGGGCGTAAGGCTCGGTATAGAGCAAGTAGGGCGTGTAGACATAAGCCAAGCCCGCGATGATGCCGCCCGTTTTGCCGCTGTAGCCCCGCACGAAAGCGTACATCCCGCCCGCCCCAAGCAGATTGCAGGCGACGATGAACGCCCGCAAAACCTCTAGCGGCGCGAGGGCGAATAGGCGCATGGCCACCGAAGTCAAGATATAGGTGAGGCTGGCGTAATAGTGAAACAAGGGCGAACCATAGCCATAATACATCCCCTCCGCCCACCGCGGCCACAACACGCCGTGCGACCAGCTCCTATCCATCTCTGCCACGCGGAAGGTGTGGTATAGCACATCCGAGCCGTTCGGCAACCCGCGCGGGTTGAGCACAAGGGGGATGGCGGAAAAGAGCGCTAAAGCCAGTGTGAGGATGAGTCCCCCATCTACGGACCGAACTATAGGCTTGAGGGTGAACGTTGAATGACGCATGGTTTGTCCATTGGGCGGTATGGTTTCGTCGGCGCGATTGTAGCAGAAATGCGCGCCGATGCTATGGGCATATGGGCGCAAAAAACCCTATCGGAATTTTGGCTTGAGTTTAATCGCGTGTTAAAATCGCTAAGTGGTTTGTTTTGCAAAATTAAAAACACACATGGAGGATTGTTACTATGAGCAAGTTAAGCTTTATGGGGTTGGCATTGTTATTGTTAGCCCTTGTGGTAGGGACAGCCGCCCAAGAATTGCCGGATTTGGGCGGTCGTGTGATAACGGTAGCGGTAGAGAACGCTTATATTCCGTTCAACTACATAGACGAGGAGACGGGAGAGGCGGTAGGTTGGGATTACGATGCGTTAGCGGAGATTTGCGCGCGTCTGAACTGCGTGCCGGAGTTCATCGAAGTGGGGTGGGATGGCATGATAGTAGCGGTGTCGAACGGGGAGTACGACATGGCGGCGGACGGCATCACGATAACGGAGGAACGGGCGGAGATAGTAGACTTTTCGATAGGGTATGTGGATTTAGCGCAGAGGATAATGGTACGGATAGACGAGGAGCGGTTCAGCAACGCGGAGGAGCTAGCGGCTGGGGATTACTTGGTGGGTTCGCAACCGGGCACGACGAACTACTTTACGGCGGCGGAGTTGGTGGGCGAAGAGCGCATCGTGCCGTACGAGACGTTCCCGGTGGCGGTGCAGGCGTTGATAGCTGGGGATGTGGACGCGGTGATCATGGACGACGTGGCGGGACAAGGCTACGTGGGGGTGAACGCGGACAAGGTGAAGTTGTTCGAGGAAGCGTTGACGAGCGAGCAATTGGGCTTCATCTTCCCGAAGGGTTCGGACTTGGTCGAGCCGTTCAACCTCGCGTTGGAGAGCATGGCGGCCGATGGCACGCTAGAAGCTATTAACAATAAATGGCTCGCGCCGAAAGTGGAAATCGAACTGCCGGATTTGGGCGGTCGTGTGATAACGGTAGCGGTAGAGAACGCTTATATTCCGTTCAACTACATAGACGAGGAGACGGGAGAGGCGGTAGGTTGGGATTACGATGCGTTAGCGGAGATTTGCGCGCGTCTGAACTGCGTGCCGGAGTTCATCGAAGTGGGGTGGGATGGCATGATAGTAGCGGTGTCGAACGGGGAGTACGACATGGCGGCGGACGGCATCACGATAACGGAGGAACGGGCGGAGATAGTAGACTTTTCGATAGGGTATGTGGATTTAGCGCAGAGGATAATGGTACGGATAGACGAGGAGCGGTTCAGCAACGCGGAGGAGCTAGCGGCTGGGGATTACTTGGTGGGTTCGCAACCGGGCACGACGAACTACTTTACGGCGGCGGAGTTGGTGGGCGAAGAGCGCATCGTGCCGTACGAGACGTTCCCGGTGGCGGTGCAGGCGTTGATAGCTGGGGATGTGGACGCGGTGATCATGGACGACGTGGCGGGACAAGGCTACGTGGGGGTGAACGCGGACAAGGTGAAGTTGTTCGAGGAAGCGTTGACGAGCGAGCAATTGGGCTTCATCTTCCCGAAGGGTTCGGACTTGGTCGAGCCGTTCAACCTCGCGTTGGAGAGCATGGCGGCCGATGGCACGCTAGAAGCTATTAACAATAAATGGCTCGCGCC